>NZ_DASQYZ010000468.1:0-5786 GCF_035638955.1 Oligoflexus sp.
TGATCATATCCAGGACCGCCTCTGCCTTCCTCTTGCCTGTCCAACGCTGATTTTCTGACACAACTGCACCTTCGCTGTAAGCCATAGATTTCCTTTCTACAGCAGCTTAAGGGTGGTCTCAATCAAATTGGGGTCACTATAGGACGGGCTCAGTAGGGGTCAATCGTGCCTTGATTTCATGGTGTCCGGCTCATTCTGCACTCCCCTTCTATTTCTAGGCCGCTCATCGAAAGCCGAATTGCGACATTTATGGGAAGCTTTTGCCTAGGATGACTTCTTGAAGGTTTTGAGTATTCGGTTGAGTTCCTGTGCGGAACTGGGGAATTCGAATTCTTCCGTCTCATCGGTCAGAGCTTTAAGCTCAATCAGTGTCGCCTGTATGCTATCTAGCAATTCCCTTACCTTCTTGCTGGGATAATTGGGTTGGCCGCCCGTATTTATTGAGACTTCTTTCGAAATCTCCGTCCCTAGTTTATGGAACAGGCTGTCCGTGTTGTTGCTAAAGACATGATCGCGATAAAGGTCGAGGAATTTTGGGAAATTGAAACGAATCACGACGACGTTAGGAAAATGGCCTCCGTACTGCACGAGGGTTCCTTCTGATGCCCCAAACAACTCGGTCTGCGCGAGTAGTTCACAGTCTGCCTCCCGCGCGAGGACAAAGAGGACAGCTCGGGAAACCCGGTAGAAAGACGGGTTTTCAAGTACGTTGCCATCCATGGTTTCATCAAACAAAAGGTCGATCTGATTGCAGTTCTGCGTGAGTTTATAGAATTCATCACGTCCGGGATCGTCGAAGTGCTTGGCATCATAGACGACGATTTCCTTGCTTTCTCGGATGAGCTCCACACAGTCAGGTAGGTTGTCGTAGCTGAGATAGGTGAACTTCGCTTCCGTGATGGAAGATGCATGGTCCATGCCACTGAAAAGCGCGTTTCGACTGCCAGCATTTGCGAGAAGTTCAGCTCCAGCGGAAAGGCGAGAGAAGATTAGGATTCTTTCCAAGACCTTGTTGAGGTTGAAGAGCTTGCCGCTCAGCCTGGGGGCATCGTTCGATTTGCGGCTAAAGGCCTCGTTGATGTCGAGTATCATGGATGCGCACCAGGGGGCAAATTTTTGAATTTCTTCAAGGTCCGGCGGTAGCACGACATCTTGATTCGCAACCCTCACGATGTCCTGGTAGGAGGGGCGGGAATCCGATAACCAGCTGTCACATATCTCCTGGCACTTGCTAAGGTTACTTGCGTTTCTCTTGTTGAGCCTTATCTTGGCACGAATTTCATCGACGAAGAGAGCAATGGCACTCAAACAAGGATGAGAGTAGTCGAGGGCTACCGATCGCGTAAAGAAGCGATGGGCCAAGCCTGAGTTTAGACTCGCGGTTTTCGCATAGTCGATACTCCCCTTGGCGCTGTTCGAGACGCCTTCCCTCCGGCAGAAGAGTGTGCGTGCACTGCGAGTCAGGGCTAAATGGAGATTCTCCAGGCGTAGGCCGATTAGCAAGTCGAAGATATCGGAAACTTCATCTGAGTATTCAGAAAAGTTAGCCTCGACGTTTTCGCCTGGAGGGAAATACTGTTCTTTCGGTTTGCAACCGGGATAGTCAGTAAAATAGGACAGGCTGTTGAAGAACTGGATAATGCTATCGGCGACTTCCTCGTATTGTTCGGCAAGCACATTCTGGTCGACCGTATCTTTGACTTTTTTCCAGAGCGACTTGGGTACGAGCAAGTTGATGATCGCTGCGTCTTCTTCCAGAGAGATGGCGAAACCGCAGGATTCAGTGGAGATTCGATTAGTAGGTCTCAGAAAACGAAAGTGACCATAAAGGCGATCCTCAAAGGGAACGCCTTCGACTTCGATCACCTTGTCCTCCTCATCGAAGCCTTTGAACATGAATGTGAAGCGATGTTCGCTCATGATGCGATCTTGAGTCCCGGAATCCGCGCTGGCCGAACGAGCTCGCCATACGATGTATTGGGCGGATTTGATTCCGCATGCTTTGACGTCACGACCTCATGCAGCAAAAATTCATTGTTCGCGCAGGCGCTGAGCAATGCTGGATAGAGGACTTCCTCGAAGAAGATCTCGATGCGCTGTATCTGGCTACCATCTGCCGCAGATGTGATCTTTTCGAGTTCTTCCTTGGTCAGTTCCGCGGTCCATTTGCGGGCTTGCGTAATGAAGAGACCATGCGCAATTTGTCTTTCCTTCGGACGCGTGATCGCTTTTTTGTTCAGGATCGCTGTGTTCAGTATGCTCATTATATGGGTTGCTTTAATGCCGCTGAAAATTTCCCAGACTTTATCACAGGTCAGGTTTGTGATTTTTGTATCCCGGGTGGCGAAGGCCATCGTTACGTCTGAGAGAACCTCTGCTTTGGGCATGAAAAAGTGAAAGGCAAAACGGCGTTTCAGGGCTTGGTCGATGTCATCGGTGCTGCGATCGGCGTTATTCATCGTACCTATGATATGCAAGCGGTCCGACAGCAGGAAGGAGTCGCCGGAATATTGAAGGGAAACCGGCATGCGATGGGATACACCGGCCTCGTCGATGTCGTCTCGGTCCGCAATGGCGAAGAGGAGTTCACCCAGGATAGACGAAACTTTGCCTCGATTGATTTCGTCGATGATGAGAATGAAGTTTTTCTCGTTGAATCCTGGCTTGATATCGAACTCGCAGCGAATCTGGGAGCCAACAGTCCGCGACGCATTGCTAGAGAAGATTTCATCACTATCGACGTACTCAAGCAGCCAAGAGCGAGAGTTCGCGCACTTTTTAGATACTTTCTGCAAAAAGCACGATCTTAACTGGACTCGTAATGAGCCATCTGATGTGAAATTGTTTAGAGGTCATTATCCAGATTTTATCGTTTTCTCGACAGAGAATTACGTATTTGTCGAGTACAAGGGAAGACATCTGCTGGATACTCCAGACTCAATTCGCAAAAACACGATTGGCCAATTAGCGGCTGCTTATTTCATGGTCTACATCAAGGAAGATCGTCAAGGTTTTATACAGAAAGGCTGGGCAGGTGAGCAAGACTCGGAATTTAAAGAACTCGACTTGCTAACTGCTATCCGAACAAAGCGGAAAAGACCTTGATAGGTGACCAGAACATCCACGTGAGGGTAGCCTTTGCGGGATGTCCAATCACATGATCTTCGAGGCCTCTTACGTTCTTGAATTCATCGCGAGACGGATCGCAGATATAGCGCTCGATTGATTTGTAGACGGGGTAGGTTGAAATCGCCTAGCTTCAATTCATATCGAGAATAGATTCAAAGCTCGGTGCCCTCAGCAAGAATATCCAGATAACTTTTATATCGATAAGCCCTATCTCTCTTTTTTCCAGTCGCCTCGACCAGAATACCCATAGCGACAAGAATACTAACCGCTTTTGAAACGGGTGGTTTTGTCAACTCAAGTCGCTGGACTGCTTCAGTCAGAGTTATAATTGGTTTCTTGGGGAGTTCTTCAAAAAGGCGCATACTTGCAACTGTAATTTTTGGATGTTTAAGAAGCTTCTCGCGATCCTGAGTTGCTATCTGATGCAGTCTAGTTGAAGTGTCCACAACATCATCTGCAACAGTTTTAATAGCCTTTAAGAAATAATCGATCCAGGCTTCCCAATCTCCATGTGTTCGAACTCGGTTAAGAAGTTCGTAATATTCGTGGCGATGCTTCTTGAAGTACAGACTTACATATAAGAGAGGAGACCTCATTAACCCATATTGCCGCAATAGCAGAGCTATGAGCAGACGACCAATCCTTCCATTGCCATCAAGAAAGGGATGAATAGTTTCAAACTGCACATGAATCATTGCCACCCGAATCAATGGTGGGACAGCGTCGTCCGTGTGAAAATATGCTTCAAGCTGACTAAGGCATATGTTCATTTCATTCGGGGGTGGGGGGATAAAAGTGGCGTCGCTTGGACGCATACCTCCTATCCAGTTTTGAGATATCCTAAACTCACCTGGAGTTTTATTCTGGCCGCGAACTCCTCTCATTAATCGACTGTGTGCTTCTTTGATGAGTCTCAATGAAAGCGGCAAACCTTTAGGGCTAGTTAACTCGCCCCAGGCATAATTGAGGGCAGCGAGGTAATTACACACTTCCTCAAGATCCCCGGTTTGTTGTCCATCATCCTCGTTATTCAATAGGTCTATTAGGGTTGCTTGTGTGCCTTCAATTTGAGAGGTCACGACTGCTTCTTTTCTCACAAATCCATATAAAAGCCATTCTTGGCCTGAAACTAGATTTGTCGCAATATCGAGCTTCTGCAAAGCCTGGATAGCATCATTCAATAGAATGGTACGGGCGCCGGTTAGGCTCAGGTCTTTTGGACTTAGCGGATCCGGTATATAGGCTTGGATTTCGGAGCCAACCGTAGTTATTTTTACATATTTACCTGTAATTCTCATGCTTTCCTCTAGTAAGCGATCGCTTACTACTATTGTCCACTAGTAAACGATCGTTTACTAGTGGTTTTCGAAGTAAGCGATCGTTTACTAGAACCTTAGAACCTTAGATTAAACATTGAGGCCTTTGGATTTTGGCAAACGCGATCTCAATTTGCCCCACCTCCACCACAGGTTTAAAACCCACTTAAGAAGTGAAGCATTGTATTACTGAATTCGCTGCATTGCGTATCCCTTAAGGGTTCGACATTCATGCTGGGAGGAGAAACAACTTCCTCGGGATTAGTTTAATCAACACGGCTACTGCAGCACTTTCCTATTCAATAAACTCTAAAATTAGGAAGGCTGCTCGCATCGACTGATCATTTGTGCTTGGTATGCCTGTTAACAAAGTGAAAGTCGCAAAATAGATACCAGGACCCGTCTCGGTTAATTTGATGAAACGGGCATAATAGAAACGAATAGACGCCTATATTCACGAATTCTTTGGACTCCCCACAACAATGGAGTGATTTTTTGAGCTTTGAATCAATGCAAATTCCTACTGCTATCCGCGAGGCATTTCCTGAGAAGGAAACACAGAAGCTCATCTATGATCTTGCCATAAAGGAGTCCCAAACACAGAGCGACAGACAGCTTTGGGATTCTTTTCTGAGTCAACACGCCTTTGGAATCAATCCCTTCACCAACAAACCCTATTCTCTAGAACACAAAAAAACGTGGATATATGAAGTTATTCGTGCCGTCCGAGTATTAGCAGGAAAAAGCGAGACCACCCATGACAAAGTGAAAAGATGGTTAGACGAAGAATTCAAACCGAACCAAATAAAAGAGGGCGCACTGGAGAGATATCCTACAGAGGATTTTGCAGCAGCAGTCGAGACTCTTAAAGAAGTTCAGCATAAGATTACTCCGGATCGGAAAGCGTTCAACGAATGCTTCTTAAAAAAATGGTCTGCAATCTTTGCTCCATCGAATATATCAAACATCACGGCAGATCAACTGGCCGCATTCACGTCATTCTCAGAAAACCAGCATTGGACCGGCATCCACCGACACAACTCAAATATCACAATAGATCTAAATGCATTTCACCGCACACTCTCAGTTTTGCTCGATGAATCTCGAGAGGTCAAAGTCAGGATAGACGAGATCGACCCACCACGCGGTCAAGGTCAAAAGCTTGTAAGAGGCTTCGGAAAGGCCGTATACACAGCAATCCGTGTCCTTTCCGCAACGATTCGTGACTTGAGCTGAGCCATCCACGAAGATCTCCGAAACGAAAGGAGATCCGAAATGCAGACACCATCCATCG
This sequence comes from Oligoflexus sp., assembly GCF_035638955.1. Classification (GTDB taxonomy): domain Bacteria; phylum Bdellovibrionota_B; class Oligoflexia; order Oligoflexales; family Oligoflexaceae; genus Oligoflexus. Next base: position 5,740 of record NZ_DASQYZ010000468.1, read on the forward strand.
CAACGGTTAAAGAACAGATCGAAGTCTATAGAAAAACACGGTCCTAT
>NZ_DASQYZ010000469.1:0-55605 GCF_035638955.1 Oligoflexus sp.
AACAGCTCATTCCTTACCTCACCATTTTGCAGACTCTCATGCTGCCAAGACTCGGTATATCGTTTCCCAACATACCGTTGGAAAAAGTTTTCCCACTGAAAAATAATAACTTCATTATATGGCTTGAAGGCCGCTTTGGTAATCCGTCTCGTATCGAGCTCCGGACCAACCTTGGGAAGCTGCTGGAAACGGTCAACATAGGCCCTTGCCGCCATACTTTCCAGCGTAATTTCTATTGGGCTCAGAGGGAAGTAATGCTGAACTGTGAGTCAGGAAATATGCTGGTGCTGCGTGACCGAAATTTGAAAGTTCTGTCCCAGGTGGAATTGGAATCGTCACTGCAATATTGCAGCACTTTGCTTTTTACGGATGACGGATACAATGGTTTCCTCAGTTGCCCTGGCTATCTCGGTCGTCTGACGACATCGGCAGGCAAGATAACTCTGAATAAGCTTGCTGATAGCAGTGCGGCTTCGATAGGGAAAAACAGTTCGGATACACTTTTTTGGAGTATCGATCCGAGTCAAGAATTCAAAGTCACTATCTATAATGTTGATGGGCGGCGCCTATCTGAATTCAATGATCAGCAGTCCATCTTAAATGTCGAGGGTGACCGTAATGGGTCGCTCCTATGCTTCGATCATAATGATGTCATCAAATGCCGTTCGGCCAGTGAAGAAAGAACGTTCGCTAAAAGGTCCGGGTCCGTCTTCGGATGGGATGTTGATCGAAAACGCCTTATTTATGAGGAAAACGGATCAGCGATGATCTACGATTGGTCGAGCCAAACTAAAAGAAGTCTGGGAGAAGTTCGGCCTGGGACGCAGTTATTTTTCAAGCCAGATGGTTCGTCTGTGATTTGTGAGCATTCAATCGCTAAGGTCTTTGATCCCATCAATCTTACTCCTGTAGCAGGTGCAACAGACGAACGTTGTTGGACGGGACGCATAGGAAGCTCCCAGGTTTGTGCGAGCAAGGGGAGATACGGTCAGGATCTTGTCGATTGCTCAACACGTCAGGAAGCTTTTTCGCGTTTGTCGCTGAGTCAGCACATCCTTGCCATTGATGGCCAAAAGAAAGATGTATTTATCCGCACTCAGGACGGTCGCCTTGAAGTCATAGCCAGTAAACGATGGACGCCTGCTTTTCCAGGAAAGTCTAACGACATCAATTCCTTCTTGTTTGCTTCCGACACGAGCTGGATCCAGGCCGTGCCTGATTCCCTGAATGTGCACATCATCAAAAGCCAGCGCAGGATTCCTGGAATAGATCCGGGTCGTATTCTTGAGATGACCTCTAATAAGTATCGGGCTATTGATCTGAATCCAACTGGCTTGCCCCTGCTGCTGGTTGGCGAAGGTCAAATCTTGAAAGTTTTCTCTCTGAATGCAGGGGTTAAGGATCCTCTCGAGGCCAAGATGTCGGCTGAAATAGAGCTATTTCAATGGATTGCCGCGGATCGAATCGCAGTGGTGACCAAGGATGGTGTGTTAGCAGTTCTCAATGAAAAGCTTCAGCGTGTATTGAGCATCACCTTGCCTGAAGGTTTTCTCTCTGTCGGGCCCTTGCAAGTTGTGGCTCAGCTGGAGAAAGAAGTGTTCGCCCTGGCGGGCAGCGCGGGTGATTCTGAAAATGTCATCATTTTGATTTTCAAAACCCAGGATCCCAAACCCTTTTATGAGTTTCATTCCAAACGAGTCGGCTTCTCGCCGGCAGTTGCGAGTGTTCAAACGATGGCATTTTCGAAAGATGCCCAGAAACTGCTTATTGGTTTTCATATCAACGCCATAATTCTATTGGACTTGCAAAATTCCACGCTTGATAAGCCGGCAATTGTTAAGCTTGGCGACCCACAAGACACTGTATTTACTACAGATTTTTTTCCAGGGGATCGGAGTGCGTATCATATGAGCTGGGATGGGACTGTTGCTCTTCATGCCCTGGATGGGAGCAACCCAACCTATCTGCCAACGGTACAGCCCCTTTCCCGCGGACGCTATATTCAACGAAGCGGATGGTTTATGAACTACAGCAGCGAACAGATGCTTGAGATCCTGCGGCCAACAGGTGAGAGTGTTGGACGGACGGTGTCGCCTTACGATATGGTTGGGGTTGGGTCCGACAACAATTACATTTACTTGCTTTTCAAGGACATAGGTTTGGTGCCTATAACGCTGGACCAAACCCAATATCTGCCCAGGCTCTGTGAATGGTTGAAACATCAAGCGCCGTTATCGGGAATTCCTTGCAAAAGCTAAGGAGCCGCCCTTGTGGCCTTGCCGATTTCAACGTGGTGGCGAGGGGTCAGACGCTGGATGTATTTTTTCGAAGTGCTATAATGTGCGTGTATAGTGTCTTACGAAAGGGAGCGTATGAAGAAGAATTTAGGGCAGATAGCTGCGGCTATGGTTTGCGCTTTGGCAGCGCGTGACGGGTTCAGCATGGATGTGCAGATTGTCAAAGACAAGAAAACCGGCAAAGAGTATTTTTGCGCGAACGCGAAGTGCGCAGGAAACTCTGTCTGTATGGGTGCTGGCAACGACGCTTGTGGGTCGAATAATAAATGCGCGAAAACTCTCGGTCATCCGATAGGTTGGACAGATGCTCCGGATAAAAAGATTTGTGAAGAAAACGGGGCTGGCAAGTGGATGCTCTTCAAGAAGGAATATTCCATAAAGGCAGGCAACGTAGCACCTTTAGCCAAGGCAAAGCCTACCCCTAAGAAATAAAAAAAAGCTGAGGTCAACCCTCAGCTTTCTTTTTTTTCATCAAAAATCAGGGAACAACTTTGCCATCTGGACCGATTTTTTCGATCGCGATGAAGACGTTGTTCTCAGCAGCCTGACCAGCAATATGGTCATAGGTTGCGCCGTCGGTCGCTCTCAGGTTTTGCGCAGGGAAAGCAGCGCAAGTACCGGTAGCGATGGCTCCGCTACCATGAGAGAATGGAGCGCCACCAGTTCCGGAGTGCAGATAGATATTTGCACCGGAATTGTTACACGCAACCATGAAAGAAGTCAGCGTGTTGAGAACCACGGCGGCTCCCTGACGATCGGTCAACGCAATCTTGTTAGGATCGGTTGGGTCAATCTTGGCCACCAACTGCGCGCCCAGACCTGCTTGAGGAGGGATCACAGCGCCAGCGGCGTCAACGGCCACTTGAACTTTCAAGCGGGCGGCTGCTGTTGTGCCCCAGGCTTTGGCAGCGGTGATGTTGACCATGTTGAACATGGCTTTGTTAGCAATTTTTTTCGCTGTATCAGCTACCGCTGCAGCTGGTGCAGCAGGGGTCGCCGCTGGTGTTTCAGCTGGCTTAGCAGGCGCTGGAGTCTCGGTCTTGCCAGCGTCAGCAGTATTGTTTTCGGTAACAACGTCGTCTTGTGGCATGGGGCCATGGTCGCCGTTCGCGTTGATAGCGGCTACCTGATCGGTACCAGCCGACTGAACGCCAGTGTTGTAACTAGGAGCTTTGGAACAAGCTGTTCCCAGAGCGATCAAAGATGCAAAAGATATAATGGTGTTCCTGTAAGCCATGTACCATCCCTTTCGTCGAATTTTAAATTCCTGCGCATGTATCCAAAGCAAGCGGCGTTCCATCAACAATATCGGTACAAGTTCCCGATATCTTAAGGTCAGCAGATGGCGGAAATCCGGCCAAAGATCTGACACCCACCAAGCGTTTGACAGGTGTTTTTAAGGGTTTGAAAGCTATGGAAGAAAAGGCTTTTCTGGAATTGCGGTGAACAGGGAGCTGGCAGTTCCCTGGCATAAGGGAATTTTTATGTCCAGGGAATTTACTGGCTTGGATGACCCCGAGCGGGTGATTCCAGGCTGTAGAAAAGCTGACTAACGATCCATGGAAAGACTGAAACCGTAAACGCTCATGTTCGTATCGAAGTCGGGGCTATCACCTTTATACTGATGAACGAAACCGCCGACCTTAAACTGCTGATTCAATGCGTATCGACCCATGAAACCGATCGTTTGGGATTTGGCCTTCGGGTCACCTTCCACGTTTTTGGTTTGAATCAGAGCGAGTTCGGTGGCGAGCTCATCTGTGATGCGGGACGCCAGCACCAGCGTGGTACTGGTTTCCACGGTCAGCGGAGAGCCGTTAGCGATTCCAGGAAAATCATACCGGGTATAAGTCACAGCTGTTGTGAGCAGGGGTGAGAATTGATAGCGGACGGAGAGGTCCATGCTGCGAGGGATATCGATGGTCGGGACCATAGTGTCCCGGTAACGGTCGGCATAAGCGACAGTTGCTTCCCATTGATCCTGATGCCACGTTCCACTCAGCAGCAGGCGATGTGAGCTCGCTGAATAGCTCCCTGTCTGCGTTTTATATTCGCCTGTTTCCATTTCCTGACTGATGCCCAGGCTGAAGGAAGGGGAGAGTTGGAAGGCCAAATAAGGCTGATAGTTGGTGGTCAGTTCTTCCCGGCGAAAGACAATGGCGTCCATGGTGAACTGCTGGATGTTGCCTGAGACGCCTAGGATCAGAGAGTTTTGATCGAGTGCATGCCCGCAGTGAAACCCTCCACCCTCGGACTTCGCTTCAATCGTGAGGTGCCCATTTTTCGATTCCATATTTCCGCGCGAGAAGATGCCGGCGAACTCACAGCCGAGTTTCTTGATTTGATAACTCTGCGAGCTGGCGATGATCGTATTGCTGAGCAGGATGGAATCATCAAACCCTTGATCCTGGCCAAAAGCGTTCAACGGGAAACCGACAAGAGTGAGCAGCAGAGTGGGCAACCACCGCATGAACGACCTCCGGAAAGAATAAGAAAAAATTTATTTTAACATGAAGGTGAACGATTTTTGCGAAAACAACTGTTCACCCGTGCAGTATTTTGTACATAAATCGAGCCAATCGTTGGACACGGCCGTGCAAAGGCGCTATGTGTGAAGGAGAGGGGGGTCGAGTCATCGTTAACCTACGTTCAAGCGAGAGTTAAGTATGATGAAGATTTCGAAAAGCAAAGTGTCTAGCGGGACTTTCGACAACACCATGGACATGCTTTCAGCGGAAGAGATGCAGTTACGTAACATTCATGGGCTTCGCATCCTTGTGGTGGATGATCAGAAGGAAAGCGCGAAGCTTCTAGCTCTCATTTTGAAAAACGAAGGTGCTGATGCCCGATGGGTGACGTCCGTAGCTGAAGCGTTCGAAGTCATCGATAGCTTCCATCCGAGTATCATCGTCAGCGATCTTTCCATGCCCCAGGAAGATGGCTTCGACCTGATCCGGAAGTTCCGTCTGGCTCATCGATTGGATGAGGGCGGGTTCGTGCCGGCCATCGCTGTCTCGGCGGACGGCAGTGAAGGGGCCATGCAGAGAAGTTTCGAGTATGGCTATCAAGGATTCTTTCCGAAACCTGTGGAACAGAAGTATTTGATCGAGGCGATTGCGAGCATGGCTTTGGTGCATCGCATGCTGAGTGATAATTTCCGTCGCGATTCGATGCCGCTGAGTGGGTCCTTTTAACGCAAGAGGGGCTGTCGACCGTGGATGACGAACCGGTTCCGTGGAAATACTACGTCGCCACCGGCGTGACGGCGGTGATTGCCTGTTTTCTATCCGCCGTCCAGGGTGATACAGGCATCTTTTTTCGGGTCCGTGAAATTCTCATTATGATCCTCAGGACCGACGTCCATCCGCTCTGGGTGTTTGTGCCTGCATTTCTTCTGGGCACGGCGGCGTGTTGGGTGGAACGGCCCAAGAATAGTCGTTCCGTACTGATCGCGGGACTCGCTTCGTTTTCACTGTTCGGCTTTACCCCCTACTCCGACGGCAAAAGTGCGGTGGAGGGGCGTAATAGAATGGCGGAGGCTTGGGATAATCTGCTCCTGCACGTCAAGGGTCTGGAGCCTGGGCCGGTGCAGGCGAGTCTGATCATTCGCGATGCTGATTTTCAGATCGTGAAACGCCTCCCCGAGCTGCAGGATCAGCTGGCATTGCGACTGACCCCTCCCGGTACGTACTGGGTTGAGGTTAGTGGCGGCACGTTCTATCGCAACGTGAAGTACGCTGTGACCATCGGCGATCAGGTGGTGGAGCTGGACGTCGTTTTGGAAAAAATAGGCGGCTTGGAAGGGTTTCTGCAGAAGTTTAAGCCGGCAGCCCGAGGGGACCGCCAGCCTTAGTGCGGATTACGTCCAGGCTTTGCGGAAGTTCTCGCCGATTTTGTCGAGGAAAGCGTCGGTATAAAGGTAGCTGCCTTCAGGAACCTTATTGCCATGAATACAAACAGCAAGGTCCTTGGTCATGGCGCCGCCTTCGATCGTGGCCACGCAGATCTTCTCCAATGTTTCCGCCCAACGCACAACGTCCGGCGTATTGTCGAGGCGGCCGCGGTGCGCCAGTCCCTGCGTCCAGGCAAAGATGCTGGCGATCGGGTTGGTGCTGGTCGGCTTGCCTTTTTGATGTTCGCGGTAGTGACGGGTGACCGTCCCGTGAGCCGCTTCGGTTTCAATCGTGCGGCCGTTCGGGCACATCAGAACCGAGGTCATCAGTCCGAGCGAGCCAAAACCTTGCGCGACGGTGTCCGACTGCACGTCCCCATCATAGTTTTTACAGGCCCAGACGATACCGCCGTCCCACTTCAAAACCTGGGCGACCATGTCATCGATCAAGCGATGCTCATAGGTCAGCTTCGCCGCTTCGAATTTGCTCTTGAATTCAGTCTCAAAAATCTTCTGGAAGATATCTTTAAAGTGTCCGTCGTAGACTTTCAGAATCGTGTTTTTGGTCGACAGATAGACAGGGAAGTTTTTTTGCAGACCGTACTGGAAGCAGCTACGGGCAAAGCCTTCAATCGATTCGTCGGTATTGTACATGCCCATGCTGATACCGGCGCTCTTGAAATCATGGATTTCCCAGGACTGCGGCGCGGAGCCATCGGCAGGCTCATACACGAGCTTGACCTTGCCGGCTTTCGGGACATCGATATCCACACATTTGTATTGATCCGCGTGAGCGTGACGGCCCACCACGATCGGACGTTTCCAGTTGGGGACGAGTCGGGGAATATTTTTGCAGATAATAGGCTCACGGAAAACAGTGCCGCCCAAGTAGTTGCGGATCGTGCCATTGGGGCTCTTCCACATTTTTTTCAGATGGAACTCCTTGACCCGCTCTTCATCCGGCGTAATGGTCGCGCACTTGATCCCCACATCATATTCTTTGATCGCGGCGGCCGCATCCAGAGTCACTTTGTCTTCGGTCTTATCGCGGGTTTCGATACCCAGATCATAGTATTTAATGTCGATATCGAGGAAGGGAAGTACCAGCTTTTCCTTGATGCGAGCCCAGATGATCCGGGTCATTTCATCGCCATCAAGCTCCACGATCGGATTTTTGACCTTTACCTTCATTTATACTGACTCCTATAAGGCTTTCGTACGGCCCTTGGGACCAAGGGAGCGAGGGAGAAAGTCTAGGGACTTCAGGCGCGCTTGTCCAGCCCATATCGCGCGCTGCCCAACGCTCTCGTCTTGCCGTTGTGACTTACGTGCGGAAGTAATGAATGGAGCGAGCCATCGAAGCAAAGTCGCGGAGCTGATCGTTGACATCAATCAAAGCCATAATCTCGGTTCGAGTGCCTGGCTTCACGTTGCAGACGATGCCATGACTCGAATACAGAATTTTGAAAAGACCCAGGCCGGCGCCACCCTTTTTTTCATCGATGAGGCCATCGGTTTCATCCCGCTTCAAAACTTTTTTCAAATAGGTGAGCAAAGTCTCTTTGCGCAAGGCTCCAAAGGGGTCGGCGGTGGAAATGGCTAAAATTTGACCATCGCAGCCAAAGCTCAGCTCGCCGTACTCAGCGGGCTCCAGCACGATCGCCTGGGTCTGCTCCACATTTTTAAAGCGAGCGATCCCGGCAGCGGCTGGGGCATCATAAACGGTATTCATCAGAAGCTCTTCGGTAATGCCGAAGGCCATGCGCGCCGCATGCTGCCCCAGGTGACAGGCCTCGGCGAAGCGCATGACATTGCTGTTCAGTTCCTCGCGCTCGGCGGAGCCGCGGACCTGGGCGCGGTGAATGATGGTGTGCGGAGCCAGATACTTTTCGATGCCGAACAGATCGCGGCTTCGAATCTTGGTGATGGTAACCCGCAATTGATGAATCGTCCAACCTTCGCGGCCTTTGTTGGCAATCACATGGTCCAAAAGCTTTTCTTCGGTATTTTGCAAAAGCGCGCTATACTCTTTCATCGGCAACTCAGTTACGAGGATCGCTTCACCTTTCGGGTTCGTCTGTCGAAACCGAGTGAGGAGTTTTAAATCCGGTATGTTGCTGACAAGTATATCGATGTTGCTGTTATTCTGTAAAACTTCCAAAGCAGCATTGATATTCGTCACGCTTTCCAGGTTTTGCCCGCCACTGATAAGTCGCAGAGCTTCTATGGATGGCAGCGATTTGTAGCCACTGCAATCGACAAACAAGAGCGATCCGTTCATGGCATCCTCAAGGATAGGGGATAGGCAAAGGTTGCACTCTTTCACTATATCGCAAGGTGCGCGTGGAATCCAGAGCCGGTGGGGCAAAGATGGCTCCAGAGGTTGACAGCAGGCCGTCCGGCTACGTAGAATTTTATTAAAGCTAAAAAAGCGTCCTGGTTTTTACAAGGCCGACCAAGGCCAGCGGATCGCACCTTTCAAGGAGGAAATGACAGGATATGGAGTCTATTCATCTCTACTTCCAACACGGTGGCTACGAAGTCATGTTCTCGATTCTGGCGACCCTGGTGATTTCCCTGGGTCTTGTGATCGAGCGCAGTTACCGACTGTGGATGGAATACGATCTGATCAACAGTGATGGTTTCATGGCTATGGTGCAGAAGATGGTGATGAACAACTCCATCGAGAACGCCATCCGTCTTTGCAAGAAGGCGCGTCCCAAGTTGCTTCCCTACGTTCTGGCTGAAGGTCTGAAGCGTTCGAATGATTCCACACAGGAAATCAACAACGCGATTGATTACGCGGTCTTGACCGTGGTTCCCAAGGTGAACAAGGCTGTGTCCTTCCTGGCAACGACTGCCAACGTCGCGACGCTGCTCGGACTCCTCGGTACCATCTTCGGTCTGATGCGCTCTTTCGCGGCGGTTGCCAAGGCCACGGGTGCGCAAAAGCAAACCCTGCTTGCCGAAGGTATCTCGGAAGCTCTGAACGCCACGTCGTTCGGTCTGTCGGTGGCTCTCTTCTGTCTGTTTGCTTACGGTGTGCTCTCCGCCAAGCAGAAGACCGTGGTTGATGACATCAACAAGAACGCGTCCAAACTGAACGACCTGCTCTATACCAGAAAAATGAAACTCAAAGGCGCGAAAAAAGCCTAACCGGAGAGGCCTGTGAGCAAGAAACACAAACGTCGCAGTTCAGGCGGAGCCGGTCCGGACGCCCCTGAACTGAACATTATGCCCTTCATCGATATTTTCTCGATGCTCAACACCTTCCTCCTGGTGTCGGCCGCGTTTATCGGTCTTGGTATTCTTGAAGTCCAGGTTCCGTTCCTGTCAAATTCCTCCGAAGTGAAGGAGCCGCCCTCGCGCTCCTTTAATATTCGTGTGGATGTTGCCGATGCGGAAATCAAGGTGACTTCGGAATGGACCGAGCAGCCTTTTGACAAGGACGTGAAGACATTCAAGGTGGACGATGCAGATTTTGCCCGGTTCCATCAGGAAATGATCGCGCTCCGTGTGAAGGCTCCCGAGAATGACAAAGTTACGATTTTCTCGGACGACTCGGTCAAGTATGAAATATTGGTCAAGGCGATCGATGCCATCAAGACTATGAAAGAGAATGAGCCCCGGCCAGCGCTTCCCAACGCGGATGAGCTGCGCAAGACGGGAAAAGACATGTACCTGTTCGAAAAAGTGGTGATTGGTAGTGTAATTTTGTGACTTTGTAACGACACGCACGGAGACGGACCATGTCATCAGCCGGTGGAGAAGGCGGAGAAACACTCTCGCTGAACCTTACGCCCATGCTCGACATTTTTAGTATCCTCGTAACTTTTCTTCTGATGAGTTACTCGACGGATCCTACGAACCACGACGTGGACCAGAACCTGGAGTTGCCGGATTCGGTCACGCTGGTGAGCATGGACGAAGTGCCGAGTATTGTTGTCAACAAGAACGAAATTCTGGTGAATAACAAGAAGGTCGTGACTTTGCAGGGCGGCAAGGTTCCGAAAGACGATATCCAGCAGGGTGCTGCCTATCCGGTCTATCAGGAACTGGTTGAAATCGCCAAGGTGAACAAAGCCGCGGCTGAAATGCTCCGCGGTGATGACACCAAGAAGTTGAAGCCCGGCGAGATTACGATCGAGATGGATAGAAAACACGATTTTGAGCTGCTTCGCCGCATCATGCTAGCGGGACAACAGGCTGAATTCGTGACTTACAAGCTGCTGGTGGCCAAAGAGCACATCTGATGGGGTATGGGCTGATGCTGAGCAAGTGGGGAAAAGCAATGGCCGTAGCGGCCAGTCTTGTAAGCGCCGTACCGCTATCCGGTGCCAGCGACGAATCGGAGCGTTTTAAGGACGTTGAAATCCGGGTGATTCGTCCCCGCTATTTCACCAAGGCCGGTCGCCTCGAGCTGGGGGCGGCGATCAACACCATCATGAACGAGAGCTTCATCTATACCTTCCTGGGTACAGGTCTCTTGACCTATCATTTCAACGAATCGTGGTCGATTGAAGGTATGGCTGCCTATGGCATCAGTATCGATCGCGAGGATAAGCGTATCCTCTTCGATGAATTTGATATCAAGACTCAAATCTTCCGCACCTCATTCATGACCCAGCTTGCGGTGCAATACACCCCAATCTATGGCAAATGGCAGCTGCCTTCGGGCAAGCTCGTTTATTTCGATACCTATCTGCAGGCCGGCGTTGGTCAAACCGGGGTCGAGTGGCGCTATGATGATTTCTGCGAGCCACCCGATAAAAAACTCGACCCGACCGCCGAAGATATTCCCAAGAATGCGACCAAATCCTATCCCACTTTGATGGCGGGCGTAGGACAACGTTATTTTGTATCAAGAAAGATGGCTTACAAATGGGATTTGCGAGCCAATCGTTTCAATTACACGATCCTGGACGGCGAATGCAGTCCGATTAAAGCAAAAACCCTGCAAGGACTCAGTGGTACGGCTCCGCACGACACGATTACTTTGCTGATTGGGGTGGCGTATTACCTTTAGCGCTTCGAGGGCCCATGTTTGACCGTCTGCGAAAACCAGGCATCCTGATTTGTGTCGCGACCCTCGCGCTCGCATGTGGCGAAGCGTTGGCTGACTATAAGCAGGCCAAAGTTTATTTTGCCAAGAAAGACTATGTGAAGGCCGCTGCGGCCTACCATGAAGTCTATGAGAAATCCGACAATAAAGGCGAAAAGCGTAAGGCTGAATGGGGCCTTGCGCAAAGTTTGCAGAAAACCGGCCTGCTTTATTCTGCTTCCAAGCATTACAGTTTGATCGTCCGTCGTGGCCGGACCGAAGATAATCCTTTCTTCCGCTCCGCCCTGGAAGAACTCGGCAACATCAACAGCAAGCTCAGTCTCGGTCAGTCCCATATCGTCCAGCTGTTCAAGACCGAAATTCGCCTGTCGGATGTGCCTGGTCCTGCCCGCGGCTTCTACTTCTATTACAAGGGTGTTGAAGCCTTTGGCGATCGCAGTCTGGAAACCGCGGAGAAATATTTTTCCATGGTCCCAGCCGGCAGTCCTTATCAGCTCGGCGCCCAGTTCCACGAGGGCGTGATCAACAACCTCAAGGGGCGGCATTCCCGGGCTATCGCACTGTTTGAAAAAGTCCTGGCAGGTACCCGCGAACGCAGCGACATGAAAGAACTCCAGGAAATGTCGCTGATGAACATCGCGCGCGTGAACTACGAGATCAAACGCTTCCCTGAAGCGATTTCCTACTACGGTCAGGTGCCCCGTGATTCCGAGAACTGGCTGGATGCCATCTGGGAAGCGTCCTGGGCATTCTTCTTTATGGAAAAATTCAATAACAGTCTGGGGAATATCCATACGATTCACTCCCCATTCTTTGAGAATCGGTTCTATCCCGAAGCCTATATCCTGCAGTCGATCACATTCCTGAGAATGTGCCGCTACGATCAGGTAAAGGAATCGATGCGCCGCTTCAAGGACCGCTACCAGCCGGTCTTTGGTGACGTGAAAGGGATGTTGAATCGCTTCAAGGGTGATCCCAAGGGCTTCTTCAAATTCGTTTACGATTATCGCAATAGTCAGCTTTCGAGTTACCGTCGCGCCGAAGAGATCGTGAAAAAGCTTTCGCAGGTGGATAGCTTCAAGGAAGCCATGGATACCATCCGCTTTACCGACCGCGAGCTGAATGCCCTGCGCAATTATCGCGAATGGCAGTCGTCGGGTCTTTTGGAAAGCCTGAACCAGTTCCTGGAATCGAAGAAATCGGCCGCTGTCCTTGATGCCGGCCAGCGTATGTATAAGGAAGGCACGACGTACTATACAGAGCTCCTCGAACTGTCCAATCAGACCAAGCTGATCGTCGCGGAAATGCAGCTCGGCAAGCTTGCCAGTCTGCGAGCCCTTATCAAGGTGACCGGCGAGGACAAGAAAACTCAGTTCATCGGTGGTATGCAAAAGCTCAATATCAACCAAACCCTGGAATACTGGCCCTTTGAAGGCGAGTACTGGGAGGATGAGCTGGGCTTCTATGTCTACAATTTGGCCAGCCGCTGTGTGGCCAACAAAGACGATGGGGACAACGGCGACAAGGGCGGAGAGTAAGTTTTCGGATGAGTCCGGCTGCAGGACGAATGAGTTTCCGACTGCAGGCGATGAATAAGGGTGAAATATGCGTCTTTTGTTCCAACAGATTCTGCTAGGATACGTGCTACTCTGGCATTTGCCGGAGCATCTCGCTGCCCAGGAGCAAAAGCGCGCGACTCTTGAAGTGACCGAACGCAAGCGCGAGGCCAAGAAAGATAAAGCCGGTCCCACGCTGAAGCGCTCCGCGGTCTTTTCCATGCAAGTCGAACGCAAGCTCGTCAAGGGTATCGATAAGACCGTCCGTTATCTGGAAAAAACAGCCAAGAGTTTGCCCCCTCGGTCGCCGCAACGTCTGCAGATTCTGGAGCGTATCCTGAACCTGCACATGGAGCAGGCGACGTACGTGCGTTCGGAAGAGGAACGTGATTACGATAAAAAATATACAGCCTGGGAAAAAGGTGGCAAGAAAACCCCTGAGCCCCGTCTGAATACCAATAAGTCCATGGGTCACTGGAAAGCGGTCGTGACGGAATCGTCCGACATCATCACCGAGTACCCGCGCAGTGAGAACGCCGACCAGATCACCTATAACAAAGCTGTGGCCCTGCAGTTCCTGGGCAAGGAAAAGGATGCGGCCCGCATCTATACCCAGCTGATTCAAAAGTATCCGAACTCCGCGATCTCGGGCGATGCCTACGCATCCCTGGGTGATTTTTACTTTGATCGAAACGACTTCACCAACGCCCAGACCAACTTTGGCAAGGCTCTGAAGTATAAGCGCAGCAAGCGTTATCTTTGGTCGGTCTTTAAGCTTGGCTGGTGTGCCTATAACCTGGGTGATTACCGCAAGAGCTTGAGCTATTGGAAGCAGCTGGTGAGTCTGGCCAAAGGCGGTACGACGAACCAGGACGCTCAGCTGCGTGAAGAAGCCCTGCGCGACATGGTCTTTGCCTTCGCGGAACTCAAAATGATCGAAGAGGCGATTGCCTACTATCGCGCCAACAACGGGGCGAACTACATCGGTCCTTTCCTGCAACTCCTCGCTCAGATCCTGTCCGATCAGGGTAACTACGCGCAGGCCATCAACGTGCTGAAGCGGTTCCAGCAGATTGCACCGAACGATCCGGATGGCCCCAAGGCGCAAAAGGAAATCGTCAGTCTCTCAGCCGCATTAGGCGATCTGAAACGCGTCTGGGTGGAACTGGAGCGTTTCGCCCAAATGTATTCCGCGGGTTCAGACTGGGCCAAGGCGAATAAGAAGGATCTGGTGCTCGACACGCAAGCCGAGATTAAAGATCAAATGCTCTATTACGCGACCCTGACTCACCAGAACGCGATCAAGGATGATAACCGCGAGTTGAACCTTGCGGCCAAGGAAGGGTACCTGCTCTTTATCAAGTACCACCAGAAGGCCCGCGAAGTTCCAGGCGTCATGTATTACCTGGCGGATATTGAATACTACCTCAAGGATTATCGCGCAGCAGGCCGTTACTATCTGGAAATCGCTTCGCTCGGCAAGGACAAGGCGATTCGCTATAACAAAGGCGAGAAGCCCGAGAACATGCACAAGGAAGTGTCGATCTACATGGTCAACGCTTTCGTGAAGGATTTCGAACCCGAATTCAAAGTGCTGAAAAAGCGCAAGCCGGATTTCAAGGATCCCAAGCCCATCTCGGCCCGGGCCCGCAACTATATCAAGGCCTGCGAAAAGTACACCGGTTGGTATCCTGAAGATCAGGTCCGCGTGAAGAGTTGCGATGTGGGTATCGCCACCATCTTCTATCATTCGGGTCAGAAGGATAATGCGGTCCGCTACCTGAAGAATATCGCGGTCAAGTATCCGAAGGACAAGGAAGGGCAGGGCGCTGTCGACCTTTTGATCCCGATCGTCAAGGATGATCGCAAGGACCTTTTGGCAACGGCCGACAGTCTCTTGAAAATACCTGAATATCGGAACAGCAAGGTCGGAACCGACCTCCGCAATATTCAGCGCGCAGCCGAAAAAGAAGATATTGCCAAGGAAAAGGATACTTTGAAGCGCGCGCAGCGTTTCGAAGCTCAGGCCCGCAAGTATCCCAAAGATCCGGATGTTGACAAGCTGTGGTACAACGCAGCCGTTGACTATATCAAAGGTGGAGCGATTGGCCCGGCGATTGAAGCTTATCTCTTCATCGTGCAGAATTTCCCGGACAAGCCCCAGGCCAAGGAATCCTTGCTGCAGGTTGGCAAGATTCACGAAAAGCAGTTGGAGTATGACAAGGCTTCGGATTACTTCCTGGAGTTCACCAAGAAGTATCCCAAGGAAAAGGAAGCCGGCGGAGCCCTGGCTACGGCCTGTACTCTCCAGATCGCCTTGAACACCCCGAAAGCTCTCCCGGTTTGTATCGCATTTGCCTCGCGATTCCCGGACAACGCCCTTGGGGTGGTGGAAGATCTGATTGTGGGTGCCGAACGCGCCAAGCGTTACGACCAGATGGTCGAAATCATTCGTACTCAGTATCTGAATCGCTTCAAGCTGAGTCCTAACCAGCAGATCGTAGCTTATTACCGTATCGCTCGCGCTGGCGGCAATGATGCTGGTCAGGCTGTGGCTCAGATCAAACAGATCTTTGGTTCGAGTCCCGGCAATGTGAATGGTGAGGCTCTGCGTTATATCGGTGAGATTGCCTTCCGGGAAGCCGATGGCATCTTGCCTCGTTACCTGAAGATTCCCCTGGTTGGTGGCACTGTGGATGCTCTGGCCAAGTCGCTGGAAAACAAAGCCACGGGCCTAGCTCAGGTGGAACAAACCTATCAGCGCGTCGTTGGAACCAAGGATGCGTACTGGGGTGTCGCCGCTCTCTATCAGATGGGCTTTGCTAACGAACAGTATGCGGAAGCTCTGGCCAATCCGCCCGCGATTCAGGGCGCAAGTAAAGAAGATGTTGTGAAAGAACTGGCCCCGCAGATTGCAGAGCGCCGCAAGGCCGCGGCCAACTGGTATAAAATCGCCCAGGATACGGTAACCCAGTTCCGCGTCTACAACGATTGGTCGTTGCGTGTGATCGGTGGCATCAATCGTCTGGCCGGCAAGCGTGTGCAGTTCGATGACTTCGTGGTCCAGCCGGACTTTTTGGGTTCCGAGCTTGCCAGCAGCATGGCTGGCTCTGTGAAGAATGGGAAATAAGCGATGTTGCGAATATCCTCTCCATTGATTGTTCTGGGTTTGATGCTGGGATCCTGCGCCACGCTGAAAAATGTTGGTGGTGGCGACGACAAGGGTGCGGCAAGCCTCAAGGAAGAGGGTGATGAAGACTCGGGTGATTCGAAGAAGGCCCAGAGTGGCAACGACGACCTTTATGTGTCCTCGAATTATCAGACGTTGACCTATAGTCTTTCCAACAACTCTTTGACTTCGAAAACCATCAATCTTGGCAAGGCCAAGGATCTCGCCAGTGATCTGGAAGGCAAACTGGCCTCGCCGACGATCAAGGATCGCAAGGATCTGATCGCGCTGATGGCCGCCAAGCGCCTGGCCGGAGAAGGTGTGGGCCCAGTTTTCCTGGTGGCCAAGAAGCTCATGGTTGTCGAAATGAAGGAAGACATTCGGCACGAAATGCCGGAAGTCGCCCAGCTTGAACTGGCTCTCGCTTCGATCCACTCCCGGCAATTCCCCATGGCCGAGCATTGGATTGAAAAACTCATGAACAGCAAGAATGAGAAGACCAAGGCGGCGGCGCTGACCGCGCGCGGCATGATAGCCATGACTGACGGCCGTTTGCCCGAAGCTGTGGCGCTGTGGAACGAAGCGCTCAACCTGCGTAAAGATTATGAACCAGCGCGATTGAATATTGGTTTTACGGCTCTCCGCTACGGTGATCATAAAACCGCGAAAGCGATGCTGGCCGGTCTGCCCGAAGATTTCTTCGTCGGCACGGGCCTCGTTCAAAGCGAACGCCTGGCGGACAACCCCAAGGAAGCGGCTCAGTACTGCGCGTCCGTCCTTGAGAAAAAGAAAAATTATAAACCCGCTCTCTTTAGCTGTGCCTTGAATGAATACCAAGGTCTTGGCAATCTGCAGAAGGCTCGTGCCGAACTCGAGGAGATCGCGAAGACGGATGGTGGGCCATCGTCTTTGGATGAACGAGCCTACCTGATTATTGGCAAGATAGAAAAAGAACAGCGCGAACAGCAGGCCAAGGAACGCGCTGCTGCCGCTGCGAAAGCTCAGCAAGCCCAACCTGCAGGCCAGGCTCCAGCCGGCGCAGGGAACAAAGCACCTCAGCAAGGCCAACCCGCTCCTCAGCAGGGAGCCCCCGCTCCAGGCACGCCTCCGAAGCAGTAACCTGTCGGTTTCTTAATTCCGTAACAGCCATAAAATTTTTAAAGGCCCGCTAACTGAAAGCGGGCCTTCCCATTTGAGCTGATCCACGCAATAATAATAGTAACGGCGTTTATCAGGTCACTGGTGCTTCCGCCAGATCCTCCCGATCAAGGGCTGGCTTCATTTGGGTTGAGTTGAATGAACCTTGAGATCCGCTACTCTCCGCCTAATCAATCGCAGCAGGTCGTCCCGGTCCGTGATCGGTTGATGATCGGTTCCTTGTTATCCAACGAAGTCGTGATTCGAGCGACGGCGGTGGAACCCATTCACGCCATGATCGAAGTTTTGGAAAATGGCGTGCACATGCTCACCGACCTGGGTTCGCACTCCGGTGTGTTTCTGAACGGGAAACGCATTGAAGTCGAATCACCCTTAAGTGTCGGCGATCGCATCACCATCGGTGATGTCGTGATCGAAGTTTACAATCATCAAGCTGTGGCTGCTGCAAGCTCCGAGTTTAAAGCAGCCCAGAATGAAGGAACCAAGGTCGGTGGGGAAGCCACCGTCATGAACGGACGAGCAGGTGTGGCGGCCGCGCCTCCACCGGCATCAGTTTATGAAGCGGCATCTGACCATGACATGGAGTCGGATCACGAGGACGCGGATGAGGCGGACGATATGGCTGCAGGCGATGACGTAAAAACAACAGTGCGAGCGGCGCCCAAAAGCGACGGTGACCGCGGGTCGGATGATGGGGACATGCTCTTTTCCCCCAGAAATGCCAAACCCAGCGGTAACGTTCTGGAGGTCGTGAGCTATTGGGACGACACTATTCTTGACGTGGATTTATTCCATTCCAAGTTCAAGAATTATGAAAGAGTGACCATCGGTGAACCACCGAAGGCGCACTTTCTGTCGGGAAGCGAAAACGATGTTCGTGCGCACGAACTTGCTACAGTGAATGAAGAGGGCTACACCCTTCACCTGATGCCGGACATGCATGCGCGCCTCAGGAAAGGTGGCAAAGTCCTGGAGGAATCCGGGGCGAAAACCATCAATATGAGCAAGCACGATATGGCTCATATCGCGCAAGGACCATTGAAATATTTCCTGATGTTTATCAAGCCGCCAGTTTTGGAATTGCCGCGAACCAGTGCGCGCGATCCCATTTTCATGGCGATCATGGTGGCTTCGCTGCTGTTTTACATCGCTGTGGTCCCAGCGATTTACCTCAGCAAAAATCCAAAAGATGACAAGAATGATGACGACATCTGGTCGATCGTCAATGCTCCGGAAAAGAAAGAGGCGCCGAAGCCTATTCCGAAGCCTAAAGTTGAAGTGGCCGAAGTGAAGCAGGAGCCGCCGCCCAAGCCAACTCCTCCTAAGCCACCACCCAAGCCGCCCACACCGGTTCCGCCTGAAGCGAAACCGAAGCCTGTGGAACAGCCCAAACAGGTTCAGCCCGCGCCGCCGGTTGAAAAACCTACGCAGCAATTGGCTGAACCGAAGAAGCCAACTCCTCCGACGCCAACACCGCCGCAGGAGAAGCCAGCTGATAAGGGTATGGCGAATACCGGGAAAAAGCCTGACTTCAAGGCCCCTGGTGCAGCGACAGCCGCAAAGGTCGGCCCATCAGGTGGTGCACAAGGTGGTGACAAGCTACGCCCTGATGCTGGCGGACAACGCAAAGGTGAATCGAAACTCGATCTCGCAGGTGCCGAAGGTGGAGCTCCAGAAAAAGCATCTGGCGTGAACCTTGCAAAACTTGGTTTAGGTGCCGGTAAAGTTTTGAGTCAGGTTGGAGCCGGCGCGATTAAAACAGACTTTAAAGATTCCGCTGGCGGTGCTGGTGGAGGCGCCGGGTCGGGAGCGAAAACGCTAGGACTTGGTGGACCAGGAACAGGTAAGACTCTTGGAGTCGCCGGGACCGGTGGAGCAGCCAACAACTTTGGTGGATTCGGTGGAACCGGATCGGGTGAAGGCGGTTCAGGTGGTCTTGGTGGCGCAGGAATCGGCAAGGGATTCGGCAAAGGTGAGGGCGGAGCAGGCCGCGCCAACGTTGAAGTCCCGCCAGGTGATCCTGTCGTAGCAGGCGGTTTGACGACGCAAGAAGTACAGGCAGTCATACGTGCGAACCTGAATCAGATTCGTCACTGTTACGAGCAGCTCTTGCAGCGTTCACCGAACGCAAACGGCAAAATTAAAGTGAATTTCATCATAGGAGCTGATGGACGAGTGACTTCTTCTAACATCGGATCGGACACAGTTGGCGACGCTGTAATGGCCGGATGTGTGACTGGAAAGATTGTTCGTTGGAAGTTCCCGACGCCGCGAGGCGGTCAGAATGTAAATGTAAATTATCCCTTCGTGTTCAACCCGCTTTGATGTTATCCTAATCGGGCAGCGCCGTCTGCTTACGCCCACCGAGTCACTCTCGGTGGGCGTCGCATTCTTTTTTTTCGTAAGGTTGATTGTATAGGGGACAATTTACATGAAGAAACCAGAGCTCAAGGCCTGTCTGCTGCTCGGTACCTTTTTGTTTGGATCGTGTGCGCACCGTGCAGCTCCGCCTGGCCAGGACGCCCAAGCTCGAAATTACTACGAAGTAAAAGTAAAGAAGGGTGACACTCTGGTGAACATGGGCGCTCAATACGCCGTTCCTCACAGCATGATTCAGCACATCAATGGCCTCGAAACCTCGGCCGAACTTAAACCTGGACAAGTTATATATATCCCCGTTAGTGAGAAGGCTCTCATGTCTCCTGACTTGCGGGGAAGGAGCAGGCTGGTCAACAGCGTGCTTCCAGTATCCACGGGCAAAGAATCGGATGATCAAAACCTTGGCAAAGGTGAGCGTGCGACGCTCTACACGGAACTTCGTGAACTGCTCTGGCCGCTGGAAGGCCGTTTGAGTTCCGGATTCGGTCCTCGCAGTGGTCGTTCCCATGAAGGCATCGATATCATGGCTCCTCGCGGTCGCAAGATTTATGCGGCGCACGGCGGGACTGTGGAATATGCCGGATGGAAACGTGGATATGGCTGGACTGTGGTTCTGCGACAAAAGTCCTATAAGACTCTGTACGCGCACTGCTCCAAGCTTTACGTGAAGAAGGATCAGACGATCAAGAGAGGCGAAGAGATCGCACAAGTGGGCGCCAGCGGCAACGCGGAAGGCACCCACTTGCATTTTGAGTATAAAACTTTGGCCAACAAGTCGATGGATCCCATGCCACACTTCGTTCGTCAGTACGCGCACTGATCGACTTTTGGAATCGACTGCGTCTGTTGACCGGATGGCAACAGACGCTGGCCTTCCTACCTTAGACCGTCAATTCATGTTGGCGCGAAAGTCCTGCAGGTCTTTCGAATTCTTAAAGCTCACCATAAAATCCTGACCCCAAGTCGCCGTGCGAATCGTCGGTGACGCCAGCTCGCGTTCGCCTTGTTTGACGACCAGCTTCCGGCCAACATTCGCAGCTGTCAGCTTGTTCAATTCCTGAGCCTGATCCTGATTCAGATGGATGTTGATCTGAAGGTCCTGGCCTTCTGTTACTTTATAATCGCTGACAATCAGGGGTTTTGAGGGGGAGGCACCGGGGACCTGGAAGGTCAGCGGCAAAATGCCTGCAAAGAGAGTCTGGGCCGAGACAAAAAACGACAACGCTAACGCTCCGCAAATAGATCGCGACATAATAAATCCTCATAATTGGTGTTTAAAACTTTAGACCAGACCTGAGGATGCGGGCGGACTGGAGCCGGACGTGCGGAGTGGATCGTAGGGTGCGTGATAGAGGGGAGTTTCGAGACGGGAAATATCGGACGCCGTGCTCATCAGGATGAGAGCCGGGTCAATGACCCGTCCTGGGAGGATCCAGAGAATCCTCTCAGGAACGGTTTGCGTCATCTTATCGACGGAGGTTTTGCTGTTGAGGTTGGTAAGAATGTCTGGGGAATTCAAGCAGCTTGCAGGTACGACTTGGGATGCATCCGCTCGCAACTCAGCTTCCCAACCTGCGAAGAGGAAGATGATTGCAATGAGTAAGCGTATGCCAGACATGAAACCTCCTGAGTTTGAATTTAAGATCACTGGCAGGAAAATCAAGGGCCAAGCTTCACCTTTTTTATAAGTCATTGACGGCCTTGTCATTCCAGGCAAAATCGGTTGTTATGAAGGATTCAAGGAGGGCTTGTGAAACCAGTTTTGTGGATCAGCTTTATTCTTATCGTCTTCTCATGGAAGGCGCAGGGTTTCACAGGAGCGACGGCAACCTATCGCGGCGCTCATGTTCAGGTTCAGGTCCTATCCAGCGAACTAAGCTTGAGGCCTGGGCAGACCCAAACCTTTGCTATCCGCTTTGTGCTAGATCCGCACTGGCATGTGTACTGGCAGAACGCCGGTGACTCGGGGCAGGCTCCGGAAATGCAATGGAGCAAGCCATCAGGCTTGAAGGCAAGCGAATTCAGCTGGCCCATGCCCCAGCGTATCCAGGTCGGCCCTTTTTATAATTTTGGTTACGAAGGTGAAGTTCTTCTGCCATTTTCAGTGACCGTTCCGAATTCAGTGACGGGAACAAGTCTGGATCTCGAAGTCCTCGTGAAGTGGCTGGTTTGTGAAGAAGAATGCATCCCGGGGCAAAATCTTTTTTCGTGGTCGATGCCGATCCAACAGGGAAAAAAACCCGAACCTGGGCCGTGGCAGGCTGTGATTCAAAAGTCTCTTGAACAGGCCCCGCAAGGTCATGTGCGGGCTGAATTGGCCACTCCGTCGACTCCCGATACATTAAGCTTTAAATTGGATCCAGCGAACCTCCCTGCGGAACTTCGCCTGGTGGAGTTTTTTCCGCTGCAAGGCACGGGAATGCAAAACGTTCCCCCTTTGCTTACGGATCTGACCCTGAGTGTACCTAAAAGCTCCGTACCATCCAGCCAACCGCTAAGCGGCCTTGTGATCTTTGAAGATAAGGCTGGTCAGAGGTTGAGTTATGTAATGTCTCTGGCCGAGCCGACGGCATCCCCGGAAAACCTTTGGACTTTGCTTTGTCTCGCTTTTCTGGGCGGCCTTATTCTGAATATCATGCCCTGTGTTTTGCCTGTTCTTGCCATCAAAATTTTAAGCCTGGTGCGGGAGACTGGCGAGAATCAACGTAAGGTGCGGCTGGGCAGTCTCGCGTATGGACTGGGTGTTGTGCTTTCATTCCTGGGATTGGCTGGGCTGCTTTTGGTCATCAAAGCCGGTGGCGAGGCAGTAGGCTGGGGCTTTCAATTGCAGTCGCCTGCATTTATCGCGGCACTGGCTCTGCTCTTTTTTCTGATGGCACTTAACTTTCTGGATCTTATCCAACCCTGGAATGCCTTCACTCGACTTGGGAATGTGGGAACTTCAAGGACAGGTTCTGGAGGACAATTTTTATCCGGGGTGCTTGCCGTCATCGTCGCCAGCCCGTGCACAGGTCCATTCATGGGCATCGCAGTAGGGTCGGCGTTGACCCGATCTCCGCTCGAATCCTGCCTGATTTTCCTCTTTATCGGTCTTGGTTTTTTAAGCCCGTTTATAGCTTTGGCGTGGATTCCTGGGAGTCGACGCTTATTGCCAAAGCCTGGAATGTGGATGGAGACGTTCCGGCAGCTTATGGCGTTTCCCCTGCTGCTCACTATCCTTTGGCTGCTCTGGGTTTTGGAAAAGCAAAGCGGTATGGACGGTGTACTCTGGGTGCTGACTGCTTTTGTGGGCCTGGGTTTCTGCGCATGGCTATGGCTCCAGGTCAAAAGCAAGGCACCGCGTGCCTGGATGGTGATGACCTTTATCATTCTGTTGCTGTGCGGCGTGGCTATCCAACAGCAGAAGCACGCGGTCGCAACCTCGTCGGGGCAGGTAGGCAAGGTCGTGGCCGATGTTTGGCAGCCCTTTTCTGCAGACAGTCTGGTTTCAGCCAGGCAGAAGGGCCCGGTCTTCATTGACTTCACGGCTGCATGGTGTGTAACCTGCCAAGTGAACAAAACTTTGGTTCTCAATCGCGATGATGTACAAAAAGCTTTTAAGGATCAAGGCATCCAATTGATGCGAGCTGACTGGACGGACTATAATCCAGAGATCACGCGCATGCTCGCCAGTCTAGGCAGACAGGGTGTTCCCGTTTATGTCTTATACCGCGATGCGACCAGTGAACCCGTCCTATTACCGGAAGTTTTAACGCCCGACCTTCTGTTCAAGGAGATTGGGCGAGTGTCTTCAAACGCTATCAAGGAGTGACAGATGATGAAGAAATTTCTGCTAAGTGCTTCGCTGATTTTAATGAGTGCTACGGGTTGGGCTTCGCCTGTGTTGAAGCAGCCTGCACCAGATTTTTCGGCCAAAGGCAGTGATGGGGAGCTTCATAAACTGAGTGATTACAAAAATAAGTTTGTGGTGCTGGAATGGTGGAATAAAGACTGTCCGTATGTGAAAAAACATTACGGGTCGGGCAACATGCAAGCGCTGCAAAATAAGTTCACCAAAGCCGGTGTAGTATGGCTAACGGTGTTGTCGTCAGCGGAAGGCAAACAAGGTTTCATGCCTGCGGCGGACATCACTAAGCACATGGTCGCCGTGGAAGGCAAGCCGACGACCGTTCTGTTGGATTCGAAAGGTGAGATCGGGCGTGCGTATGGAGCCAAAACCACGCCGCATATGTTTATTATTGATCCCACGGGCAAGCTCATTTACATGGGCGCGATCGATAACAAAAAGAGTGCGGATCAGGCCGATATCAAAACATCGACCAACTATGTGCAGGAAGTTTTGACGCTGGCGATGGCCAACAAACCCATGCCGGATGGCATGGAGCTCAGCACTGAGCCTTACGGCTGTCACGTAAAGTATTAATTTAGCCTTAGAGCCCCTGCAGAGGGGCTAAATCATAACCAAAAACCGCAATTTTATCAAAACCCTACCAAATTCTCTGAAGTCCACCCCCAAAATTTCCGATAGAGTCTCGACCACCTGGACACGGAGACTATGCTATGGGGCTCTTTAACAAGAAAAATGGCTATGAAGCCGCGGCCATGGAACTCGAAGAAGCGCAGCAACGCCGTCGGGAGCGTTCCCATACGAACGCCGCAGCCCCCGCGCCGTCCGCGAGTGCGCCCAAGCCACCGTCGGCCGCATCTCCTGCGCCTGCGAAGAAGGAAGTGAGCGTACCCCAAGTGGAAGCCCCCAAACTCAACTATGGCATCGAAGATGTCATTCAGCTTATGCGCGACCTTCCGGATAACAAAAAAGAAATGGTTATCCTGATCGTCCAGAAAACGCTGGTTTCCGCCAAAATCGATATCAAAACGATCCTGGAAAAAGCCGCGCGCAAGATTGAAGGCCTGCAGAGTAAAAATGATAAACTACGGTCAGAGATTCGTGAGCTGGAAGAAATGATCATCCAGAAGAAATCGGATGTCGACCGCTTGCGGCGTGATATGGAAGAAACTCAGTCGGTTCGACAAAGTTTTGAAGCCGTCTATCTTCGCGGTTCACGTGCCCTGGAAGGCTCGGTCCGAGAAGAGGACACAGTCTTGAATCGACCCGGCCACAATTTGGAACAGCATTCTAGCTAAGTGATGACTGTTAGTAAGCCGAATTGTTAAACCTTTGATTGTGTCACGAACCCTAGGGGTTCAAAAGACAATCAAAAGCTTTTTTGAACTCGGCTTTGCCATTGCCTTTAAGATTGTGTCCGTGTGCAACGATGATATTTTCAAATGGCCAGAGCAGAGCTTCCCGCAGCGACTTTGCGAGCGCACTTTTATCTTGAAAAAATAAGTAATTGGAAAGGCGCGTAGGAGCCAAGCCTCGGTCAGCCTTATTGAGGCTCATAAGAACCGAAGCCACGCCGCGGAAATCGCTTTTGACAAAATTGAATGCCAAGTCGGTCAGAATCAATGATTTGCTAAGTTTATGGAAGAAGATCACTTCTTTGGATTTGGTGCCCGCCATGGCGAGAGGCGCCAGTTCTTTCTGCCAGGCGCCACCATCCTTGGTGATGACGCCATCCACTTTTAGATTTTTCAATTCTTTGGCCGTCAGATGATCCGGTACCAGGAGGCGGGCTGCGGGATACTTCTGTTTATAGAAGTTCGCATCAGCCGTGTGGAAGGTATTGGGTACGAGGATGGTGGATACCCGCCCAAGTTGATTCAGCGCCAGCAGATCCTTGTCTTCCATGCGTATGGCGCTGTGAATGATTAGCTCTTGTCCTACTTTCACAACCGTCATACGCCGACCGAGCGGCGACTTGCCAAAGCTGCCATCGACTGTGTAGATATCATTCGAAAACATCGAAAGAGGCTGATAAGCGTAAATAGTTTCCATCCATCATCCCAGCATTTCACGAAAATCTATGCAGACACCTTGCCTGGACACCGCGTGCCAAGCTTAAGCATTTCCTCTTATGATTTCAATAGGTTTTCGGGTGTGATCGTGAACGTATCTTAAAGTGGCTTTGCATGAATGTCAGCCACCGCAATTCATCCAGCGCTCAGGTCGCATGAAGTGAGAGGTTAAGCGGGACGCCCCAGCATTTTCAAGACTTGCTTGGCAATCGCCTGCAAAGGCAGCTCGGTCTGCACCCCTCCCATCCGCCGCGCGGCACCCGGCATGCCGTAGACCACGGAGCTTTGCTCATCCTGGCCAATCGTATGGGCACCAGCGTCAAGCATACTCTTCAATCCTTGAGCCCCATCTTCGCCCATACCGGTCAAGAGTATGCCGATCGCATGTGCGCCTACATGTTTGGACACAGAATGAAAGAGCACATCCACGGACGGATTAAAAACATGGCTTTCCGAGGGTTTGTAAACTCGCAACTGCAGCTCCTGACCCAGGGCTTTCACCTCGGTCTGTAAACCGCAGGGAGCGATATAGATATGCCCCCATCGCAGGATCTCGCCGTCCTCGGCTTCCTTGGTGGTCAAGGGCGTGTCCTGCTGTAAACAATCTGCGAAAAAACGGCTAAAGCCAGCGGGGAAATGCTGGCTGATAATGATGGGTGGCATCAACTGTGGCAGATGCTTGAGAAGCGTCTTGATCGCCTGGGGACCGCCGAGCGATGCACCGATAGCAATCAACCGATATTTGTTTCCGAAAGAGTTGCAGTTTTGCGCTGTGGCCATTGCCCTTTTTTCCGCATTGAACAAGGCCGGGTCCGTCTCTTCTGTAGGCGAAGCTCTTTTGATCTTGCGGACCAGTTCATTCATCATATCTTGAAAACCTGTCCTGCTCAAATGTCCAGGCTTGGAGACGATCTCGAACGCTCCAGCTGACAGCGCATCCTTGGCCTGTGAAGTGCCGCGAGCGGCATGGGCACTGACGATGATTACGGGGATAGGCCACTGCGGTATAAGTTGCCGTAAGAATTCAGTACCGTGCATCCGCGGCATTTCCATGTCGAGCGTCATCACATCAGGCTGTAAACGCATCAAAAGATCTCTGGCTTCATAGGGATCACTTGCGGAACCGACCACTTCGATGGAATCAACCTGCTTCAGTGCCTGAGTCATTAGCTCGCGCACAAAGCTCGAATCATCCACGACGAGGACACGAGTCGATTTTTTTTTCATGATGCATTCCTCTAACGATAAGGAGTTAACGTCGTCGACTGAACGCATTCCTGAGCAGGGTTATGGTTGCAATGTGTCCTGTACTATTCCATTACCACGGGTCAGGTTTGAACTGTGGCGTTGATTCAGCTGCCACCCTACTATGGAAATTTCGGTATGCCACTGGAGGCCTTAAGGGCAGGAAACCAAGGATTTTTAATGATGAGGCAAGTGTTTGAACTTGTCCGGATATCCCCTGCGAGAGAGAGATAAGTTGCCTGTAAACCTAAAATTAATTGCTGGCCCGTTGTTTGGGTTCGTAGTCGTTTGGATTTTATTCCGGTGAAATTAGCGCCTTAACAGGATACGGCCTTTGTCCCTTTCTAAGCGAAATGGACTAAAAGCCTATCCGAAAACTCCGAAACTCGAAGTGCTGTCAACCCTGTCCGAATTGGAAACCGTTTCGCGCCGGCCTCGATGATGATTGGCTCATGCCGCGGCGCGGCCATGGCCCCCGCTGTCCGCTTGTGCTGGTAGCAAGGATCGAATAACTCTGGACCGCCCTCCATTTGCAAACCTAACCTGTTGAAATAAAAAATTTTATTACATTTTGAGAGCAGGAGAGGGGTGACCCTGGACAGGTATTTCGGGCCTTTATGTCCCGCTGTGTCCCTCACCCGTCCTTGGCTTTCCAGCCAGCACCCTCTAAAACTCAACATAGGGAGCCTAGGCACGCTTGAGCCCTGATTCCTGGCTATTGCACATGAATAAGGAGGAACACTTGATGTTCAGGAAAAGTCTGCTTTCGTTCAGTTTCATTTCCGCCTGCTTCGCACAGCAGGCATGGGGCGAAGGCTTCGTCAAGGAAGTCGGCCCCATCTGGCTCGAGGCACCGGAGCCATCCGGCTGTAAACGGCCCATCGTGTGCTCGGGTGATTTGGAAAACTACATCTGCCAGGATACCAAAGGACGCAGGGCATCGGGCGTCAACTGTGAGCCTGAGGAGCAACTGAAGGCGATCGCCTGCAGCAACGGCGAGAACTTTCATCAGAGAGACCTCTCCTGCGTTCATGAACCTTTCGATTTAGAACTGCCTTAAATCTGACTGACCTATCCTCCAGCTGCCTCACGAAATCGTCACTCATCCCACCCAACCCAATTCTGCCTTGCGTGGCCGAATCTTCGGCCTTGTCCTCAGCAAGAAACCATCCCTTGGTGTTTCAGCATCCGGAATGGTAACGTGAGCCGCCGTTCCCGATCCTTTGCGCTCGCAGTGCTAACTTCCGGACGTGTGCCGAAAGCACCGCTTGGACTCAAGCCGACTTACGATGTTCCATGACCGGTGCGCTGACTTCCGGTATTTCAATCCTGAAGCACGTACCCTGACCAAGCTTGGTATCAATCGCTATCTTGCCACCCAATTCCAGAACCGCAGATTCAATGGCGGACATCCCCACACCACGGCCCGACAACGAGGTGACTTCATCACGGGTCGAGAAGCCCGAACGGAAAATCAAAGCGAGAGAATCCTGATCGTTCAGCTGCGCTGCTTCCTCGGGTTTGATCAAACCCTTATTTAATGCCACTTTACGGATGATTTCAGCGTTAATCCCACGACCATCATCACCAGCTTCGATATGAAACGCCCGCTCATCACGCCGAACCCGAATAAAGATCGTACCTTCTTCACCCTTATCACCACGCTCGTCCGGAAATTCCAGACCATGGTCAATACTATTCCTGACCAGGTGAATCAAACTATGAATCACCGACTGTAAGCGATCGGCATCAACAGCTATGTTGCCGCCATCGATAGTCAGATTCACTTTTTTACCTATACTTTCTGCAATACGGCGAGCTTTCTTGCCAATCGGACCGATCAACTCGTCAAAGGAAATCTGCTTGATTTCATCCATCCAGGTCGCGAAGGTATCCAAAAGCTCACGCGTCGCACCCTTGTTTTTCAAGCGTTCACTCAGGCGCAAGAGATGGGCATCATGCAAGCGGTAGGATTTCTCATTCAGCGAAGCCGGATCGATTTTCAGGATATCCTTATAGGATTCCAGGAACTGATGGATGGTCTGGACCAGCTCATCGATTTCGTTGGCATTGACGGCACCTTTATCTTCCAGCTCGTGAATCGAATGCGCAATCTCTTCCAAACCAAAGCTCGCAAAGTTCCCTTTGATGGTGTGCAGCACCATCTTCACGGCTTTCTGGCCGTCTTCCTTCAAAAGACCTTTGGCGCGTTCCAGATCCATAAACGATTCGCCCAAGAGGGATTTGAAGTTGACCTGTGCCTGCAGAATCTTGACCAGAGTCTGGCTGAGCTTGGCTTCCTTTTCCATCTGCGCCACGTGAGTGGCATCCGTAAGGGTAATCAGGATGGACTGGATTTTTTGCTGTTCATCTCGGATGACCGCGCTTTGGATCATGACCTGACGATTCTTGACCGGCAGGCGGCTTTTGATCATCGAAAGGGTGACAGACTCAGGCATAATATCATCAAAAACCTGCATCAGGGCAACTTCCAGGTCCCCACGCTGGCGGTCGGAAATGCTAAAGAGATGACCGAAGCTATCACCAGGCACCAGGGCGTGCTCCAGAATCTCTTCACAGGACTTGGTAAATCCGGGCCGTACTTTAAAGTCGCTATCAATCAGCAAAAAGCCGGACTTGACGTTATCCAGGATCATGCGAATCGTAGCCGTGCGGTCCTGCACTTTCTTCTCGAGATCAGCGTTCAGGCCGCGAATCTCGCCTTCGGCGACTTCAAGCATGTCGAAGGCTTTGGAGAAACGCTTGGAAAGAATGATGGATTGAATCAGAATAAAGCAGAACAAGGTCATGTGCGAAACAGAGATCGTATCGATGACGCTGTTGGTTTTAAGAATATCATTGATCGCGCCCATGATGATAATGACAAAGCCTGAGACAAACAGCTTGGCCCCATCAGCCTTATTCCATGCGGCTCGAACCAGACAGCCGATATAAAGAAAACTGGTGCTGAGCATAAAGAGTTGGAAGTAGATCAGACTAAAGTCAATCGCCCGCAATGGTCCCAGGAGGCAGATCGTAGCAAAAATGGTTGTGCCGGTTGCCACAGTGCGGAAAAGCCAGAGAGGCAGATACTGAGGATAAAGACGACGCGTATAATAGCCCATCATACCCACAGATACGGCAAAGGATAAAAACTCATATTTATAGATGAGGTAGGTGCTGGGGTCCTTAAAGAGATGAAAGATCAAAAGTCCTTCAGACCGGGTCAGCGTAATGCCACTCATGGCCAGGCAAAACCCACCAAACAGCACCGGCTCAATACCCTTACCGCGTACGATGTAGAGCGCGAAATGATAGAAGGCCATGATGAGAATGGCGCTGAGTGTGAAGGTATCGCGCAGCATCGCATACCAGCGGCTGGCGTCAATATTAACGCGAGGCCCGACCAGGAAAGGTGTAAAGGGACCAATTTTCCCAAAACCATAACTCGAGGATTGGACGACCAGTTCCACATCGTTGACGCCGCTTGGTATGTTGATCGTCTGGATGCGCATCTTTATGGTTTCAGAATCCAAATCCGTACCGACTTTACCGTTTTTAGCCACTTCCTGCCCGTTCAACCATATGCGGGACGCACCTCGGATTTCCGGAACAAAGAGAGCAAATGGAGCCTCATGGTTGGGAAGCGTCAGACGCAGACGCCAGGTTCCATGCCGGAACTCGTTGGATTGACCCTGATGCAGGCCCTTGTCGGCGCTGATCGCGACATTATAGGGGCGCAGCTCGGAAGGGGTCCGGGCCTCGGCGTTGAAGTCCTGGGGCATGAGTAATTGGCCCCAGTAAACTTCCCAGTTCGCCGCGATGCGATGGACTTTACTATCATCAAAAGTTTCCTGGCGCAGATCCAGCGATGCTGCACTCTGGGCCCAAACCGGGGATCCCAGTCCCGCCATCAGAAACAAAATAACCTGAAGAACCGCGCGCATAGATTTCCTCCCAATCTGCTGAAACTGGTATCGGAGCGTCCGGGGTCTGTATGATCCAAAACCTCGATATTTTCGCAATGGTAAGGCTTGGCTGGGGTTGTTTCCCAGCCTCATGCTTTAGCCCCAAGCCCCGATAAAGGAAGGGGAGGGCAGCAGGCTATGGGTGCGATTTTTATAGGCATGGCAGGGTGGGCTTACGATGGCTGGCGCGGAAGTTTTTATCCCGAGGGATTGAAACAGAAGGATGAGCTTGCGCATGCGAGTCGTCGCGTGCATAGCATCGAGATCAACGGAACGTTCTATTCCTTATTTCGGCCTAATTCCTATCTGAGTTGGTACGAGCAGACGCCACCCGATTTCAATTTCTCGATCAAAGGTCCTAAGTACATCACCCATGAGCGGCGTTTGAAAGATTTTCAAACACCCCTCAGTAATTTCCTGGCATCGGGAATCCTGGCTCTTCGTGAAAAACTGGGCTGCATCCTCTGGCAGTTTCCACCCAACATGCCCTTTACCGTCGAACGCTTTGAACCTTTTCTTGCTGCCTTACCTCATGATATGCAGACTGCGGCGAATTTGGGCACGGGGCATTCACCCTGGATGGAAGGTCGGACCTATCTGGAAGTGCAGGGGAACCATCGCATCCGCCACGCTGTGGAAGGCCGGCATCCCAGTTTCCGTGATCCGGCTTTTGTGGAACTGGCTCGGAAATATGGTGTGGCGATAGTGGTTGGTGATACGGCCGGCCGCTGGCCCTTGATTGAAGACGTGACGACGGATTTTCTTTACCTGCGTTTGCATGCGGATGAAGTCAAATACCCTGACGGTTATACCAAGGAGAGTTTAGAGTCCTGGGGGCATCGTATTCAAACCTGGTCGCAGGGCATGCAGCCTGAAGACGCCGCCGTGGTGGTGCCTGGCGTGCCCCCCGTGATGCCGCGCTCCATCTTTGCTTATTTCGATAATGCTGTGAAAGAGACCGCGCCCCTGAATGCTCTCAGCATGATCACGTGGCTGACGCAAGGCGGAGTGGTGATGGAACGCCAACCGATCGAAGCCGAACTCGGAGCCAGGGAAAAATTTATCGCTCAGGTGAAAACGGCGAAGAAGACCAAAAAGAAGGCGGATCCAAAACCAAAAACGGTAAAAAAAGCCAAAGTCGCGAAGAAGGCCAAGGCCGTTAAAAAAGCCAAACCCGCGAAGAAGGCCAAAGCCAAGACTCGCAAGAAAAGCGCTTGAAAGTCAAACATGGGTCTTCAGCAGTACCGCAATAAACGAAATTTCAAAAGCACGCCCGAGCCGGATGGCTCGAAGCCTAAAAAAAAGGCGCGTCCGGGCCTGCGTTTTGTGGTGCAGCTGCATGAAGCCACGCGACGTCACTACGATTTGCGTCTGGAACTCGATGGGACCATGAAAAGCTGGGCGGTTCCCAAAGGGCCAAGCCTGGATCCCATGGAACGGCGTCTGGCGGTTCAGGTGGAAGATCACCCGATGGAATATAACGAATTCGAAGGTGTGATACCCCCTGGCAACTATGGAGCCGGCGTGGTCATGATCTGGGACGAAGGCACCTATCGCGCTCGCGCCGTGGATTTTCCGGCGAAAGATGAAGAGGACGCCCTGCGTCGAGGTTTTGAGAAGGGTCATATCACGTTTATTATGGAAGGCAGCAAACTCCAGGGTGAGTTTGCTCTGATCCGTTTGGCTCGGAGTGATGGCCCTAATTGGCTATTGGTTAAAAAGCATGATAATCACGCCAGCCGTGAAGACATCACGCATGCCGATCGCTCGGTACGCAGCGGTCGCACGCTGGGTGAAATCGCCTCGAATGCTCCCAAGGAAGGTCGGATCTGGTCATCGCGTAAGGACAAGCCCGCGCCTCAGAAAAAAGTGGTCAAAAAGAAAAAAACTTCGAATTCGACATCCCCTCGGGCTGTGTTATCAGCCGTCTATAAAAAGAAGGCCACCTCGGATCCGGATGTGCGCCCTCTGAAGCCTGTTCTTTGGAAGCCCGCCGCATCTTTACTTGAGGTGAAAGACTCCTGTCTCCATCCACTGTTTGATGGTTATCGTGCCCTGCTCCGCATCGATGCTGAAGGGAAGGTAAGTCTGACCGCCAAAACTGGCCTGTCCCTGAACAAGCGCTTTCCAAGGCTCCTGACCGCATTGCAGGGCCTCCAAGGCCCCTTGATTGTGGACGGCGTTATTGCGCCACTGGATAGCAATGGCCAGCTCCGCCGTCGCGGTCGTGCGGCCGCACAAACGGATCTGCAGCATACATTTTTGATTTATGACCTTTTGCATGCGGATGGATATGATCTGTCGGCTCTGCCGCTGAAGGATCGCCTGGCCGCAGCCAAGGCCCTTGAAATGGATTTTGAACATCTGCGCATGGTGGGTGAACAGGACGATCAAGGGATAGCCATTGGTATTTTGCAACGTTCAAACAAGGACCCCTATCAGGGCAGAGCTTTACCCAGAACGTCCCGCGGTCAACATCATCGCGAGCCGTCTGAACCCGGGGAGTCTTCGGCGGAACCGAGTCGCGTACCCGGTTCGCGTCATGAAGTTTTGAATCGGACCGCCCAACCTGGGGCCCGTCAGCAGGTGGCGCTCACCAACCTGACGAAAATATACTGGCCCAAGGAAAAAATCACCAAAGGCCAGCTGCTCGAATTCTATCAACACGTGGCACCCTTTATGCTGCCTCATCTGCGGGATCGGCCCCAATCCCTGAATCGTCATCCGAATGGGATTACCGGCACCAACTTTTTTCAAAAAGAAGTTTCCGGTGCGGTTCCAGGGTGGATGGAAACCGCGACCATCGGTTCGGGGCGTTCGGGTAAAACGGTCACCCATGCGCTTTGCCAAACGGAATCGGATCTGCTTTTCCTGGCTAATATGGGTTGCATTGAAATCAATACCTGGCTCTCCCGCGTTGGTGCCATTAACTCGCCTGATTTCATTGTGTTTGACCTGGACCCTGGAAAAATAGAGTTTGATGCTGTCATTGAAGTGGCTCGCGCCGTCAAGAAAATTCTGGATAAGCTCAAGGCGCCGGCCTATTGCAAGACGTCTGGCTCGCGCGGCCTGCATATCTATGTGCCGATCAAGGATGCGACGAGCTTTGATGAAGCCCGCATCTTCGCTCAGCAGCTTTCTCAGGAAGTGCACCGGCTGTTACCGGATACGACCAGCCTGGAACGTTCCCCGGATCGCCGGACCCACAAAATTTATCTGGACTACCTCCAGAATCGCATTGGTCAGACCATGGCGGCCGTTTATTCCGTACGCCCAAAACCCAACGCCACCGTGTCCACGCCGCTGCGTTGGTCCGAGGTCAAGCCAGGGCTCGACCCCGGAATCTTTACCATCGCGACATTGCCAAAGCGCCTCGCAAGGTTAGGGGACCTCTGGGCAGACATGGCCGCCGCTGCGGTCTCGTTACCTGAGAAACAGAAAGAGCTGGATGCCCTGACCCAAGGTCGGAAAAAAATGCCTAAACCCGCCCGATGATCGGTCGATAAGCGCTTTGGAGGTGTTTCATGGCTCCGAGCAAGCGTAAGACTGTAGCATCCGCACCGGCCAAAGCCGCGCCCAAGGCCAGTGCTTCGAAGGATCCTTTTAAGACGAAAAAATCCCGAGCCCCGGCCCGGCAGGCGGAGAATGTTCTGACTCCGCCCGAGGACGTAGCCGAAGCGGTGGATGCGTTTCGCGCGGCGCAGGATCAAGCCAAGTTTCATGAAGGTGAAGCCACCGTTCATAAAAACACCATAATCAATTACGCCTCGGAAGAATATGCGCGGCGCCTTTTTACCGGCGAAGGCAGTGGTTTCAAAATACAAGGCGTCGAAACGATGGCCATGTATGTTGTGCAGGATGCCAGCGCGGGCATAAGTGAAGAGGACGTGGAAGAGTTCACCGATCGCTGGGGCAAAAAAGCCGCTGAAGACTTGATCGTTCGCGATTTTGCCAGCATTCGCTTCAATGAGGCTGTGCTCGAAGCGAATTACGACGCTGTCGTCGCAGCTCTGCAAACTCTGCCACCCGAAGTTTTGGAGAATCTTTTTAAGCCGATGGCCATGAAAGCTCGTCCGGGTGCAGCGGACCTGGCGCGTCGTCATGTAAAGAAAGCCGAGGAACTTCGTGAGATCATTAGACATCTGAAATTAAGAAATTACATACGCTAGAGCAGTTGTCAGGCCCGCGCAACCCGTGTAGAGATTATCCCTCTACTTGGTGCAAGTTGTGAAGAAGCGGGACGCGGATGTTGCCTGGTATTTTTGATTCGACGATATTCAGTGGTGGCAGGTGCATTTTGATTGGCCCCAAACATATACGTCCCATACACCCTAAAAGCGAAATCTCACCCACCCGGGATGCGATCAGCAGGATACTGGAACTCGGCTGGTGGGGTCAGGTTAAAATCCATGGCCACCGCGCGCAGATTCATATTCCCAGTGACGACCATGACAACGTCGTGATCTTTAATCGGCAAGGCCAGCCGCATCGCAAGGTTCTGCCGCCTGATGCGCTGCGTGAAGTGAGCCGTATCTTTCGGCCTAAAAGCGGCTGGAACGTCATTGACGCCGAATGGCTCAAAGCGGATGATCGCCTGTTCGTGTTTGATTTTCTGAAGCGCGAGGATCACATCCTTGATGCTGTGACCTATGGCGAACGCTATGCCTTGCTCCCCCGCGTGTACGCTTCACCAAAGATCATAACTCTGCCGCCGCTGAAGACCTTGGATCAATGTCTTGCCGTGCTCGCGGATCCCACGCCGCATGTGGAAGGTCTCATCTTCCGCTCGCCCGCCACACGAGGTTTTATCGATAGCGGTATCGTGCGCTGTCGCAAGCGACCTGAATAACTCCCGACAATTTGGCAAGATTTATGCAACTTTCTGCTGGCGATCCCGTCAGGCAGGAGGGCAATATTTTGGAAAAAAATACGCAGAGACCGTTGGCGTTGATTACCGGTGCATCCAGCGGCATCGGCCTTGAATTGGCTCGGGAGTTTTATCAGCATGGGTTTGATTTGCTTCTGGCCGCTGAAGATCCCGGGATTTTCGAAGCCGAACGTAGCTTCAACTCGGAACTTCGTTTCGTGAAAGGTTTGCAGGTTGATCTTGCCAACTTTGAAGGGGTGGAAACCCTGGTTCAGGCGATGGAAGAGTTGCAACGACCCGTGGACGCCGCTGCGATTAATGCAGGCGTAGGCGTGTCTGGTGATTTCAGCCAAACTGATCTTCGTTCAGAAATTGAACTCATCCATTTGAATGTTGTCTCTGCAGTTCACCTGGCGAAGCGATTGATTCCAGGCATGAAGGCTCGTGGCCAAGGCCGTATCCTTTTCACGTCATCGGTCGCCGCGTCCAGTCCTGGCCCCTATCTGGCCGTCTATGCGGCTTCAAAAGCCTTCCTTCAGTCGTTTGCTGAGGCTATCCGTTTCGAATTGAAAGACACCGGCGTGACTGTAACCTCGCTCCAGCCTGGTGCGACCGAGACGCAATTCTTTGCCCGCGCTGGCATGCAAGACACCAAGGCCGGCTCCGAGCCCAAGGACAACGCTCGTGACGTCGCGCGCGCGGGATTTGAAGCGCTCATGGCTGGCCGCGACGCGGTGATTCCTGGCGCTTTTAAAAATAAAGTCCAAGGCACCCTGGGACGCCTGCTGCCTGAACCCGTAGGGGCTGGTATGCAGGCCCACTACAACAAACCTGGTTCCGCCGCGAACCAGTCCATCCAAGCCAAATTTTTTAACATCACATGGAGTGACCACATGCAGCACAATGTTTCGAATACGGAACGTATGGTTTCGATCGCCCTCGGCTCGACGGCTCTGGCCCGCAGTCTCTTTGGTAAAAAAAGAGGCGTTTTCAGCCGTTTGACTCAAGGCGTCAGTGGCGCTGGATTGCTCTACCGAGGTCTGACTGGTCATTGTCCCCTGTATGAAAAAATGGGCAAGGCGACTCTCCCGACTTCATGCCGTCCGCCACTGGATTTCGAAAAGTCCATTGTGATTCATAAATCCCTGGATGAGGTCCGCTCCATACTGGGTGAAAATGATCCGGTCTGGCAGAATTCAGACAGCACGCTCTTTCCCATCCAGGCCGGTGATCAGCTATGGGATCTGCGCCTGAAGGAATCGCATGACGCCAAGCGAACATTTCTTTATGCGTCCCTCAATAATCAAGAGAGCGCTGGGATCAAAGGTGGACCCGTCCGTATCGCAGCCTTGAAGCAGGCTCTCGACGTGGAACTTCGCCGCCTCAAAGCCTTGCTTGAAACGGGCGAAGTTCCCACCATCGAGGGTCAGCCCCATGGTCGCCGCAGTGCGATCGGTCAGACCGTTGAAAATTTTACCGAAAGTGTGCAGGAAAAAATGCAAAGGGATATTCCTGTCTCCACGCCTTCCATGGAGGCGAGACTATGAAAGCTTTGTGCTGGCAAGGAACCAATAGCGTTGCCGTCGAACGCGTGCCCGATCCCAAGATCTTGAATCCTCGTGATGCGATCGTGCGCGTGACCAGCACTGCGATCTGTGGATCGGATCTGCACCTCTATGGAGGCAAGGTGCCCACGCTGATGAAGGGTGATATCCTGGGCCACGAATTCATGGGGGACGTGGTCGAAGTCGGCCCAGCTGTCAAGAATCTGCAGGTCGGGGATCGGGTCGTGGTGCCGTTCAATATCGCCTGCGGCAACTGTTATTTTTGCGAGCGCAAAATGTTTTCCGCCTGTGACAATTCCAATCCCAATCCGGCGATTTCCGAGCTGGGCATGGGCCAGGCGTGTTCCGGGCTGTTTGGTTATACCCACATGTGTGGAGGCTACGCGGGTGGTCAAGCCGAATATGTGCGCGTGCCCTTTGCGGATGTCGGGCCCTTGGTCGTGTCTGATGATTTGAATGACGAGCAGGTTTTATTCTTGTCGGATATTTTTCCAACTGGTTATATGGCAGCAGAAAACTGTGACATCGAACAAGGCCACGCCGTGGCCATCTGGGGTGCTGGCCCCGTGGGACAGTTTGCTATCCGCAGCGCGTTTATGCTGGGGGCTGAACGCGTGTTTGCGATCGACCGTTTTCCTGAGCGCCTTGCCCTCGCGCGAGAGTCTGGAGCGGAGGTCATTAACTATGAAAGCGAAGACGTCTATGAATACCTGCAGGAAGCTACGGGTGGACAAGGTCCAGATGCTTGTATCGATGCGGTCGGCATGGAGGCCGAAGGCCATACGATCGATGCATTCATGGACCAGGCCAAAGCGATTTTTCGCGTCCAGCCGGATCGTGCGCACGCGCTACGGCAGGCCATTCGCAGCTGCCGCAAGGGTGGTGTGGTTTCAGTCCCAGGTGTCTATGTTGGATTAATCGATAAATTTAATTTCGGTATGGCCTTTAACAAGGGCGTGACGTTCAAGATGGGGCAAACGCATACGCATAAGTATATGCGGCCACTCCTGGAGCGTATCCAATCCGGACAGATTGATCCCTCGTTTGTCATCAGCCACCGTTTGACTTTGGATGAAGCACCCGAGGGTTACAGGATGTTCCGTGATAAGCAGCAGTCCTGTACGAAGATTGTGATGCACCTGCACTGAAGCGTGCGGCAACGGGATGTGTTCCCGTTGCCGTTTTAGCTGAGCCTACGTGACGATTTTAAATAGGAACCGTCAACGATTCGCCGATGCCGCAGTAAGAATTGCCTGACCAACTTTCTTAAGCAGGGCATCATCTTCGGCGACGTATTCAGGTTGAAATTTTTTCCAGTGATCTCTAAAATCTTGCTTCCACTTATCGAGACCGCCCGCTGTCTCTATTCCCAAGGCTGCTTTACTTAGCCATTTCTTGTCCAATCCTGCTGGTCGATTTTGCAGCTCGTCCAGAAACAGCAATAAGACTGCACGTGATCCGTTGGACACTTGAGTACTCCACAACTCAAGTGAACGAGCCTTCAGCTCGTCAGGAATCTTTCCTACGCCGCCATGCAAAACCGATTCTTTCCACTGATCATAGCCAAAATTGCCAAGATTACGTCCATATCCAAGGAAATAAGAGTAATCGAGCACGGTCTGCATACGGTCATTCGTTGCCAGTCGCTGCACACCGGTACTTGTATGAGCCGAGTTTACCCAGGATTCTTCGAGATAAGCGCCCGAAATCATGCGCATGTGAGTCATAAAAGCATTATGATTAAAGAGCAATGCCTCGTTCAACGAACCGACGAGATACTCCGCCACCCTAGTGGAGGATGTTGGACCGATGCGTTGACAGGTGGGATCGAACGTGAAGCCGATCCACATCCAAGGAAGTCGCAGATCATGGGCCTCACGATTGAGACTCTTGGAAGGGTCAATACTGTCGACTACGAACTTGGGGAGGCCAAGGGAGCTCGTACCTTCCGCTAAGTTAGTCCCACCCAGGGCGCCGAACACGGATCGTCCAAGATGATCACCAATCTCCCACATTGGCGAAGGCAGCATAGAACGTCCCCCCCAATTGGCCTTCGGTATGGACTTGTACTTGGCATCGAGGTCAAGATACGAGAATGCGATAGGTCCCTGCATGAACTCGCCTCGACGCCCTAAGGCGTCCAGCTGCATCATGTGTTGAGCGATGAGCGAAGACTTGAATTTATGTTTGAAAGCGCTTGGCGCGGATTTACACAGATCCTGATTGACTCCGTCTGCACTCTTAAACTTCGCAGTACAAGTCGCCGACGGCGTGGCCAATTGCAGCATGCTATCAACTGCCGAATACATCGCCCAAAATGTGTCGTTGTTGGGATTGTCCAAATAAGCGTTTTGCAGAGCTTCCCATGCAGCCTTCGATCCAGGCTTCGGAATAAAGGCCACATCAGACAACCAGTCGTTGAAGGTACCCTCTGAAGACGAATGGAACTGGTCTGAAGACCAAAGCGGGTACTCGATCCCCACTGGCAGGTCTCGCAGTTGAATCTTCTGTGAATTGGCACCCGCGGTGTTCGTACCCCTGGCAATGTCGAGCATTTCATCACGTGCTTTCACGGCCTGAGCAAGGGTGGAAACGCGCTTTCCATAGAGCGTAGGTATGAGTTTCGAGAGATTTTCTGCGAATGCCACGTCGCGCTTGACTGCGGCTATGTTCCACTGCGCTTCTTCCAGGTCGGGCAACAGTTGCTGTCCCCCCGGTTGGAAGGGGCGAAACGTGCGCGCATTTGCGGTCGGCAATTTCAATGCTTGCCGCATCTCAAGTACTGCTGCACGTAGCGCTTCAGCTTCTTCAGCAGTTGCGCCGTCGATCAACGCTCGTCGCACGATGTCTGATTCTGCGCTGCCCGAGCGAGCCAGATCGAAAAAACTCGCCCCGTGGCATCCGGCGCATGAGCCCTTTGCATGCTTGGAGGGAAGGTCGTTTCGCCACAACTGCAACGCTGTCTGGTAGTTGCCGTGAGCCGTATCAGAAGCAGAGTTCGTATCCGCGAGGGTTGCGGTCGCCGGGGATTTGCCGCAGCCAGCAAGCACTGTCAGGGTCGATGCAAGTAAAATGCTGGATAACTTCATAGGATTCTCCGTACCCAGTTACAGATTGTTTGAGAACGCAAGATTGACGCTAGCGCGGGGGCAACCCGCGCCCGTTTTGGTTTACCAATCTTTCAACTCGGCTACTGTTGGAATGATTGCAGGTTGGCTTTCCCCGTTGTTAAGAGGAGTGAGCAGAACGGTAATCGTTCCACCAGAGAATCCTTCCAGATGAATAGCGAGCTTCTTGAAGCCACGATTGGAGTCTCCTTGCGGGGTGCCGGGTTCCACGCCGTCTGGCGCATCCTCTTCGGTCCATTTGGGGATCTCGGGTGATGACGGTAGTGATTTGGCGTCTTTCGGCTCTGAAAACCGAGCCGTCGAGGGTGACAGGATACGTGCTACAAGAGTTTTATTGCCGTTCTTCAATTCAGCCGTTGTTCCCGATCCCTTGACAGTGATTGTGGTTGACCGGTCAGTATGCATAAACCACCAAATGTCTGAGGATTGTGAGGCTACAATCTCATCCTGAATAACCAGGGACTGACTGTCTTTAAGGAGCTTAAGTCCGCGGCGAACAGATGAAGTTTTCGAGGGCTTATAGGCATCGGTTAAGTTTAGAATGGCAAATGCCTCTGTCGTGCTGGACTGAAACTTTTCAATGCCTGCACTGGCATTGGGATCTTGATCTGGATTTTGAGATGGATTGATGACAAGAGTGTTTTGACCTTCAGCACGAGTGCGGTAGTATTTCCAACGTCCTCCTTTCATGTCGAAATATTGAGTGGTTTTTTCGTAAGGTTCGGCTCCAAGGTCGAATGCCCAGCGTACGCCCTTTGCATCGTATACAAAACTTCCTAAATCAAGGTGACTGTGCCCAGCCTTGTTGTCTCCACCCTTAACCCCTACGTAGGCATCGTCATTGGATGTTCCAGTTCTCAAAATGGCAATGTCGGCTTTTCTGAATTTTTGGTCGAGACTTCCTTTGAGGACTGCATTGGCATACTCTGGATTAAACCAGAGCATTCCGTATACGCTCGCATGGTTTTTTGCAAATGCAGCGTACTCGGGTCGACCGTACTTCTGAGCCAGGAAATGCATTTCCTGGGCAGGGTCCACTCTCCAGTCGTTGCCAAAGTCAGCATAATTAAATACCTTTGAATTAGGCGCATACATGGCCATAGGGAATCTTCCCGCTTCCGACAAACCAGCTGCTTTGCCAAGCCCAAAATCAGTCCCTAGAGCGCTTTCAAGTGCTGACGTGTATGCGGCCAAATATTTAGTTGCATAGCCCCAATATCCGATTCCTTCCGGATAAGCTCCATCTGGTCCGTATTGAAGGAAGGAACCAGACTCTTTGACTGAAGTTAAGGCCTTATGAAGGATATCTTTTGAAATCTCGGGTTCAACATCTGCGATGGCCAGCGCGCCTAATGCTAATCCTGAATTGCAGACCACATTCCAGTTGTGGTGGGCGTTGGTCCAGAAAGTTTTGTTTTCATATTCCAATTTTCCCTTCGCCAACCCTTTTTTCTTGATTCCAGCTACAACAAGGTCGCGATCAGAAACGCTCATGGCATCATACAGCCAGTCATAGCCAAGTGCCAAAGCATGGGTCATCTCCGCGGTATCCAGGAAGTGCTTTTCGTGCCAATCTCCCCACGCGTCATCAGCCACCGCTGTCATTTCCAAAATCGCTCGATCCGCGTATTTCTGATCACCAGTCACCCGATAAGCCATGGCTAAAATCTCAACTCGGCGAAGAACTTCACGGCTGGTGTGCAGCAACCTTGCGGGCTTTCCTTCTGTTAGAATTCTTGTACAGGGAAGGGTGGTTAAGAGTTGATCCGCAGATTTCCGACCAGAGGCTTCGATATCACAGCGTTCACGCGGACCTGGATTCCGAGCGGCGCTCGTGCTTCCCGTTCCCTTGATCACTGCGAAGAATCGCTGATAGTCCGCATCGGTCGATATTTTCCGTTTCAGATGCGTGAAATCCAAAGCTGATCCTACCAACCGCGGGTGGGTGCGGCTTAGGGTCTTGAACAAATCAGCTGCAGCGGGAATGGTCGCTGCGTATTCTGGATGGATTTCAAAAGGAGACAGATGGCTCCCCGAGATCGGGCGTTCGATTTGGCCGTCTGGCATTTTCCAGCCAACTGCCACTCCATCGTTTCCGGTTCCGTCCTTATTGAGAACTTCAAAGTAATAGCGCTTCCCAGCTTCGAGGCGAACCTCTGCCGACGTCTGACCTGGATACTTTTCCCATTCGGCGAGACCGGTCCATTGAGCATCGGAGATGCCAGCCAAAGGCTGATTCGAAAGCTGATCGGGCTTTTCCGTCGTGCTGAGGAAGAATTGCGACTGGTTGTCGCCAGTGATGTAGAAAACATAACCACCCGACTTGGTGACGTGAAGGTAGCCGCGGATACGCTTTCCGTGGTTATCGCCGAGGTTTGCCGGGGTTTCCAATCTGTTCAGGAACATCCGGGAAGAAGGACGGTGGGGGAAATCTTTCGAGCTTTTCAAAGCTGCGATATCATTTCCTGGAATTCCATCCCACTGCTCCATCATAACGCGCCCAGCACCGTTATTTTCCGAATTCGTCGCATCTGTCAGAAAGGGGTCATTGCCTCCTGGGGTGAGAACGGTCCCAGTGCCTGCATTCTGATCAGATGAATTCTGCCCAAATAGCGAATTCTCGGATTCAGTTCGATGCCTATGCGATTTTTGAAGATCCTTGGAGCAAGACAGCAGAAGAGATAAGAGTGGGATGGTCAGCAGGATTTTCATGAAATGTCCTTCCCAAAAAGAGATGCCGCAGCCTTCTTATAGCTTTGGTTAAGCCACAAGACTGGTTTTCAATTTCGCTTCCCAGGTTGTATTGAGGTCAAAAGAAATTTGATCCGGTGTAACAGTAAAGTGCTCACTGTGCAAAAGATGAATTCCGATTCGTTGAACATTTTCTATATCAATAGCAATAACGGTTCAAGCGTAAAAGCCGCGAATTATGGGGCGCGGACTTCTCCGAAGGGCATACGCTGGTGTGAAACTGAATGACTCCGTGCAAAGCGCTTCGCATCCGTTGCAGATGCAAGAGTCGAGGTTATTCCATAAAGAGTGAGCTACGACTCAAGCTGCAGCAAGCAGGCTTTGTATGATAACGCGTTTGGCAGGCAGCTTTATGGTCAAGATACTTCCCTGATCTGGTGCGTTTTCCATAGCGACTTCGCCACCCCAAGCGAGCGCGAGGCTGCGGATGGCACTCAAACCGACGCCACGTCCGCTGGTTTCCGTGGTGGAGGTAGCCGTCGAAAGGCCGTCATGGAAAAGCAGCTGGCTCGGCTCACCCCTATCCGAAGCAGGTAATCCCAGTTCTTTCGCCCTGGCCTGGAGGCGTTTCCAATCAATGCCTGCCCCATTGTCTTGCAAAGTAATCACAACCGTATCACCAATTTTTACGGAACTGACTTGAATGAATGCAGGGACCGACCTGCCAGGGCGGATAAAACCATGATCGAGGGCATTGGTCAGAGCATGAAGAAGCATCTCGTGCACGGCCTCAAGCGCTTCAGGTTTCAAACTCCGTACACTATCGTGAACCGTCAATCTCTCAGGCTGCAGGCCTTCAGCTTGAAGACGGCTGAAAAACTCGGACGTGTAAAGCGCGGCATAGTCGAAGAGAGTTTGCGGATGCGACTCGTCCGTGCGAGCCACAAGGTTTCCCAGCAAGCTTTCATAATCATGAAGGGCAGCCTGCAGCTCGGACCAGCATTGGATCGCGTCTTCGCTATTTTTGATCTGCCCTCGGACCGGGTCCAGGCATGATTCCAGCTTATGGAGAGATGTTGCCAACTCCTTGAGGCCTAGAGTACGCGCGGCACCTTTCCAACCGTGCAGCTTTTGAAAGGCCGGTGCAATCCTGTTCGTCTGAAAGAGCCAAGCCTCAATTTCTACCCAGCCTTCTCGGATTTTGTCGATCAGCCGCCTATTGGAAGCGATATCGTGGGCGAGAACTTCCTGCAGTTTCACCTGCAGGCGTCGAACCTTTTCGTTCTCTTCCTTCAACGCGCTTTCGGTCGCTCGCTGACTGGTAATATCTCGTATTGAAAGAAGAAAACTGTGAATGAGGTGAGTGTCACCCGTTAAAGCCTGCCAATGCAGTTGGAGTATGCTCGTGCCAATGTAGATTTCCAC
The DNA here is from genome assembly GCF_035638955.1 of Oligoflexus sp. GTDB lineage: Bacteria > Bdellovibrionota_B > Oligoflexia > Oligoflexales > Oligoflexaceae > Oligoflexus. Next base: position 44,322 of record NZ_DASQYZ010000469.1, read on the forward strand.
GGGAAGGTGACTCGCATTCATCTCCCAGCTGATTTCATCCTGACCCACGCAGGCCTCAAGGGCCGCGGTCATCATGATGCTTTCAACCGACTTGGCCTCTTTAAAAAGCTGCTGGATGGAAACTCCAACCAGAGACGTGCCGAAGCCGGAAAAGATCTGGTCCAGGTAGGGTGAGTAGCCCTGCAGGATTTTCAGTTGGCCGTCGAGAGTCAGGATCCCCTCATCGATGTTATCCAGGACCTCCTTCATGCGCTTGCGGCTGACCCGGAGGGCTCGCGCTTGACGCTTGACCACCAGCAGAACAGCAAGAACAACGAGCATTAGGGAAACCGCGACGATGGAAACGAGCCTGAACTTCTTGAGCAGTGAAACCTGCTGGGCTAGCCCGGCATTGCGCTCGGTTTCAAACTGGAGCCCCAGCTGCACCGCAGCCCGGTTATATTCCTTTTTCTCTTTTTCCAGAGCGACTTCCTTGTAGCCTTCCATATATTTCTGAAGGTAGTGCAGGGCCTGGGTCTTATCCCCAAGACCTAGATAGGATCGGTACTGGATCTCATTTAAGGTGTTCTGATGTTTTTTATCAGCTTCAGCTTTTTGATTGCGACCGAGGGCGACATGCTTCAAAGCTTCCGTATAGTGGCCTGTTTGGAGCTCGGTTTCGGCAAGCTGCCTCTGTAGGGCCGCAGTCCAACCCTGGTGTTTCAGTTCTTCAAAAATGGCCAAGGACTGCCGGCCGAATGTCCGGGCTTCGTCCGTTTTCTTCTCCCGGAGCTTTAAGACGCTCAGTCCATAGAAACTCATGGCCCTATATTCCTGAGAATTGACCTCTGTAGCCAGTTGGAGGGCCTCTCGAAAATATTTTTCCGAGCTGACGCCCCCCTGCTCCGTTTCCGCATCGAAGACGGTGAGGCCCAGGTTGTATAGGTTCAAAGCTCGTGCGAAGCGAATCTGGTGACGATCATAGGTCTCTTCCACCCTTTGATGGACGCCAATGGCAGCATCCAGCTGCCCTTGATAACGGAGCGCCAGAGCCAGGATATTGGTCACGAGATCAAAGGTGATAAGTGAAGGGTGAGCGTTTCGATCCAGAAGCTTTTGAGCCTCGCTGAGAATGGCCATGCTCGAATCAAGTCTTTTGTAGTTCACCATGTAACCAGCGTAACCGGCGAGCACATAGGCGAGCGCTTGATCATGGTCCAGAGCACGAGCTTCGGTTGCCAGATTTGCGTAAGCTTTTGTGGTTTGATCGTAGGTGTTTTCGCCAGCGTCTGCCATGCGAATGAGGCTTGAACGGATTTCTGCCCACTCGACATAAAGCCCTAGTTTCAAAGCCTGGTCGGCGGCCTCATGAGCCGTTTCTATCGGAATAAAATCATCGTAGCCATTGACCCAGCCATAGATCCAAACAGCTCGAACCCATGCTGTTGGCTCGTTGTCCCGATTGATCTGATGATAATGCTGCTTGATCCAGCTTGGGAACTGGAAGGGATCATCGAGCATCTGACGTTCCAGAGGCTCGACGGTATTCAGATCGATGCTAGCGCCCCAAATCGATGAAGCGGGCGTCAGCCATAGCAAAAAGAGCCAAACCATGCGTCGGCTCAATTTCTTCACGGCCACAGCCACGTGCTGCTGCGAGGAGAAAGGCGCGGAAGAGGCTCCGAGCGACCCTCGGGCTCCGATCTCATCAACGGGCACGCCCTTGGAAATGGCATTCATCGCCTCTTTATGCCCGAACACAACGTGGGTTTTCATCACTTCAAACTCATCCGGAGTGAACATTCCAGCCTAGTTGAGGATCGCCTTGGGAACAGAGCTCTACGTCAATTCTAAAATTTTAGCAGTATCCTCTCGAGATTTCAAACAATTCCCTCGCTTTATAAACGCATGGGCTCCTGCGTTTTTACGTGTATGGAGATTATCGGTGAGTGACTTGGACAATGATCTATAACGCAAAATGGCGATACCATCGCTGCGGATTTTTGCAGCTATTTCATCCGTGACCTTCGAAAAATTGACGATGATCCCAATCCCTCAATTACGACCTAACATGTGACGTCCTTGCAGCGCCGTAAGCAAAATAGGATTTGGTTGCTACCCAGAATTTCCGTGCGGAGAGGCGTCGTCACGCAGCCAGGATCGGAAATTGTTAGTCACTGTGCAAAAGGCATGATTCACGATGACGAACGGCGTCGAATGGTTTCGTCATGCAGATGCAACCGCTCCGTCCCGAAAATTTAACCTTCGAGGACTGACTCGACAACGACGGCGTCTCCCGAGTTGCACGGTGATTTGCCGGAAAATCACCATGGATTATGATTGTACTTTGCATCACGGTGAAGTGCCTAGTACCTGGATGATTTTGTCTCAAATTATGGGGTTGGAGGGTTGGGTCGCAATCAAGGACTTAGCGAACTTCCCAATTACGTGGCTGGCTAGTGGGGAAGTGGGTTCGCCTTATTCCGAACGATAAGAGAGGTGAGCGACCCTTCAGGGCCGACTCACCTCGATTTCATCTCTAACGGCAGTTTCTTACGCTGGTATGCGGCAAAAAGTTGCAGAAATTATTAGTAGCGCCCGGCTGACACCGAAATGCTCGAAGAGCTTCCGTTGGGAGTCGTACTCGTATTGACATTCACCTCGGAGTGACTGGCACCCGATACATGGGCATTCGCGGACGCCGTATTTCCGCCGCTTTGTGACATCGCACAGGCAGACGATGAATTGCTGGTTGTATGAGCACTGGCGGCCGTATTCTCACCCTGAGCCGTGGAGTTCGCCGTGTTCGAACCTGTCTGACTGCTTGCTGCTGAGTTGCCTGGCGACATGGCCCCCGCTCCACAAGGACCGCCACCAGCAGAGGGTGATTGGCTTGCGATATCGGTAGCCGTTGTCGCCGGCGTCCCCGAGTTACCTGGGTTGGCTGGCGAGCCTTGGTTGGTAGGGGAACCTTGGTTGGAAGGGGAACCTTGGTTGGAAGGGGAGGTGGTGTTAGCGCCAGGAGAAGGTGCCGGATTTGGCGAGGGATTCAAAGCCAGTAGATCATAACGAGCCCGGGTTCGGTGTGTCTTGCTCACGCCGTCGTTGGTTATTGTGGTCTCGGCCACGGCAATCGCCGCCGTAGAATCAAGCGCTGGATCTCTTTCAATTTTCTCCAAAGCCACGCGGGTGATGAGCTGAGGCCCCGCCGACAGGGAGTTGCTCATCCATTGTGCAGAGCGAGGATCAGGGGTTTTAATCACAAGCTTCCCTTGCTCGATTTGAATATTACTGCCTGCACCAGCCGCAAACACGTTATTTTGAATGTTCACACCCGGCTGCCCATTGGAATTCTTTTGCAAAAGGTTCTTCGTTCGGGAAAGCGCGGCTTCATTAGCCTGTTTCGCCATCGAACTCATCGTCGAGCCAAGAACTTCCGAGCGCAGGTTCTGAGTTTTCTTTTGGTCGTGGGTCACGTAAAGTCCAAGTACACCCACGAAAGCAAACATACCCAACAGACTTGCATTTCCCCGTTCACAATTTAGTTTTAGCATATTGATCCTCCTTGAAAACGTTTCGGTTGAATCCGTCAGTAAGTTAAAGACGGCGATGGTATTGAGCGCCGTGAAAGATTCTGAACGTCATGGTTTCAAGCGAGGGTTCATTTCAACCGATAGCCAAGCATAACTCCAACATGGTGAATCTATGAACGGTGATCATGAAAACGGATTCTCGCTCGTTTCTGTCCTCGTGGCTTTGGCATTGCTCTCTCTCATAGCGCTTACGGCAAACCAGGCATTTTTGAATTCCAGGAAGGCGCGTTCAACTCTTTCGGCAAAGCTCAACTTTGAGGAGGTCGACCAGGCTGTTTTAAAGATCCTGAAAAACATGGCCAAAGCTTCACCCGCGTCGTGCTACACCGGGTCGTACTTGGCCAATAAACTATCCGCGTATTCCTTCATCAACATGAGTCATCAACTCTCTGCCGATCTCTCTGAAGCGCAGCGTGCGGCACTCCAATCCCCACAGCATGCGTTTGCAAATGAAGCCGTGGAGCGCTGCAAACTCCCACGCTATATCAATGATCCGACGAGCAGGTCGGACGGCACGCTGTATTTCTGCTTTCGGTTCAATCGGGATTCCCAGCACAAATCCTCGAGCATCAGCGGCTCACCCCATGCGTTCGCTGAAGTGAAGGTGCAGTTGGTCGATGCTCATAACGGTAATCCTATTTCATGCGATGATTTCCGAACATTGAAGCATGGATCCATGCAGGTGTTTTATACCGCCTATTGGTCCAAAGGAACATCGTCAGCCTTGCAATACACACGGAGGAACAGTTTCTTTCATGTCACCAAATAATCAAAATCAGAGCGGTATGAGCTTGATTGAACTGATGGTCGGTGGTGCGGTGTTTTCCCTGATGATCAGCATCGGCAGCAACTGGATACTGGGTTTGCAGAAAACGGCCCGATATGATCAGAACCGCATAAGCAGCCATAAGATGGTAGGAAATCTTTTTAATCTCATAAGACGAGATGCAGCGGTGCAGATGGATGGTGGCCTGACACCGCTCCTAAGTCCGCCAGGATTGGATATCCTGCGTCTCCCTCAAACCGCCAATGATGCAAAGCTGCATTATCAGGCCAGGTATCAGACCAGCTGTCAGCCCTTTCCGACCAAGGAGCAGGAGTTTTTGGGCAAGGTATACTCCGATAGCAACCGCAGCCGGATTTATCAGAACCCGAACAGTTGTCTGATGGCCATGAATTGCCCGGCCGGGACCTGGCCGGAGGTGTCGATTGTTGTCACGGGGACTGGCTCCGCATCGTATTCTCCGAGTGTATATCCGGGAATGGCCATCTGTTCATACCTGGTCAATGATCAGGTTAGAGTTATGATCGAAGCGGTTTATGCGTCTGGAAAAAGCGAAACCTTGGAAGCTGAGGTCCACCAAAAGGTATTCCTGCTGCCAAGGCGATCGACGGATGAGTTGATGTTGCTGCCGAATTAATCCGTGACACATAAGGAGAGGCGAGCTGCGAAGGCGCCACCCCCGAGGGGTGGCCGCTTTTCTTGTCTTTAGCGCGCACTATAGAGCGGCAGGGTACGGAACCAGACGTCTATAACTGAGAACGTTTTCTCTTTCCCTGTCGTCCCGTCTTTCGTCGCAAACTCGCTGCGCTCTCGCAGAAGATTGCCATACTGGTCTTTCTGCTCGGTCAACAGGTAATTCACCTGAATCCAGCTGATCGCTGCCTGGGATAAGGAGCGGAGTTCTGTATCATTTGACTTTCCGTCGCCGTTCTTATCCAGCCAGACTTTGAGCTCGGCAAAGACAGGATCCTTGGCGTTGATCAGGCCATCCTGGTTGCCATCGTACTTGCGAAGAGCCTCAAATCCATTTTTGCTGGTCTTCATATCAGGACCAATCGTGCTGCTGCCGAAAAGCTCGTGGATATCGTCGATCGATCCATTTTTGTTGCGATCCAAAACCAGGAAAGCCGCATTGGATCCCAAAGGCCACGATATCTGCTGGCGAGAACCGTAACCGAGGAGGTCAAACCTGGGTCCGTCCAGAGGTGCCGAAAGATGGATTCCACTGCCAGTAAGGTCCAGCACCAGCGGTGAGTTCACCTCATCGCACTGATGAGTCGACCCAGCTCCAGTTCGTGGATAAAGCACGCCAAAGGCGGAATGAGCGACGATCTTTTTGTCCTCGATTTCAACCAATGCAGCGACGCCGACAGTCCCTTTCGGTGATTGTTCCAATTCTTCCCAGTCGCCCAAAATTTCTTCCAGCCAATTTGCGTTGAGTGTGCAGCTATCTCTAAGAGCAACGTCGCACAGCTGAAACACATAAGGGCCAGTCGGAAGGGTGTTAAGAACCTCACCCAGCACCTTGCCATTGATCATGCTGAGATTAACGACATCGTCTCGCAGGACCTTGGCCATATCGATATTGGTCTCAAGAACCTTGTTGTAATGCGTGCCCAAAGGAAACGCCTTCAGAACAACTTCCTGCGTCTGCAGTATGTTGGTACCGGCATTGGCGCTGCCGTTTCGTGAGCAGAAGCTCACGGTTTTCATGGTCTCGCCGGCAAGGATCACGTCTTCAACGATAACCTCTTTGTTAGCTGCGCCATCACCTGTATCAGAGTTGTTTTTCGTAGGGCCGGAAACAGCAGAATCCTGGGTATTGGACCCTCTCGCCGCGCCTGCATCGGCGGAGTCAACCGCAGATCTATCATTTGTCAGGCTGTTCAGCGCATCGACCGCATCGGGACTCAGATAGCATTCGGAGATGTAGAAGGATGAACACCCGGCTAGACCTGTTTCCACGACAGAGGTCCGGGTAACGAGCGAATTGAAGTTCTGACTGCTGTATGATTTGCCAAAGAACGAATTGCCACTGCAGGAAGCCATAAGGGATGCGAAGGAAACAATCCTGAGGATTTGACTCATGGATCCGGACATCAGCCTCATGGGTACCTCCGTTTAAAGTAAAATGTTCCCCCGCTTCTCACTGGCGCAATCGGTTCACAGGACTCTCGACAACGTCAGGCGCCGCACTCGGCTTTGCGTCAGACATATCCAATACAGAAATGGGTACGTTTATATCGGAGAGTTTTGGGGAAAACTTGACAACCAGCGAAATAATCAGTGCAGCAGGGCGTTTAGCTTAAAGCTTTTTCCATCAACATAATTGCCATAGGGATCAGAACCGAAGGTCTGGAATCTGCCTGTTCCATCAATCACTTCTGAACCTCGCCGGTCTAAACGAATATGGCGCACTGAAACCATGCCGACTACTTTTTTTTATCAGCAGAGTCCACAGTGGTTTTAATCCTGAAGATCCTCATTCCTCTCTCATCGTTCTGCCCTTAGAAAATCGATAGACTTAGCCCTGATCAAGGATTTGGCGGTGAACGCGTGACGCGACAGCTAGCAGAAGTGGGCTAAACCTCGGATGAGAGAGAAAATGCGAGAGAAGTATCGAATCATTAAGACATTACTTTTGGTTGCGCAGCTCACAGCATGCGGTTCTTCTGATTTCGACGCGGCACCACAGCGGACGCCTGAAAAATCCAGCGAAGAACTAAGGGCGATGCTCGCGACAGCGTCGCAGAATTATCCCCTGGAGATCGGACTCCTTGAACAGAATCCCCAGCTGGCGTGGATCGAGCGCGTAGAACTCAGTTCGGCTTTGGCGTTCCTGGCCAGCAAGGTTGAGGCTCAGCCTGTGATTGCTGTGCTGGATTCGGGGATTGATTATCTCCATCCCGCCTTCGAGGAGCGCATCGTCGACACGTCCGTATTTCAAACGCGCTGCGAGTCCGATCAGTTTGGCTGTGATACGTCCGATTATCAGTATCCTCAAGAGAAATGGGGGCAAGGACAAATCGTTCCGCTTGGAACCCAAGGGCCCGGCACGGCCTGTGGCACCAGCGGCGGAATCGAGATCGGCAATTGTCAACATGGGACCCATGTCGCCGGGATCATCGCTGGTTATCAACCAGAGTCGAGCATTTTCGGTGTGTGCCCGACCTGCAAAATCCTGCCCATCAAGGTTACGAACCGTGAAGGCTCCATCACAGACGATGCGATCTACGCAGCCTTTGAATATATTGCAGAACTCAAACAGCAAGGCCTGCCCGTTCGTTTGATAAACATCTCCTTTGGGAAGTATCAGAGCTCTGACAGGGTCAATCGAGCTCTGAAGCAGCTCGGTGAATTTGATGACGATATCCTTGTGATATCGGCTGCTGGAAATGAAAACTCATCGCAGGCCACCTTTCCAGCATCTCTGCCAAACGTCATCTCGGTTGCCAACGTCAATAGCTCGAATCTGAAAAAAGATGGTCGCTCCAATTATGGTTCCGCTGTTGATATTGCGGCACCGGTCGGGAGCTGCGATGCCTTAGTCCATGGCTACGGCATCATTTCGGCTGTTCCCGGTGGTAGCAGCCAATGTCTCAACGGAACCTCGATGTCTGCTCCTCTGGTAACAGGAGTCGCGGGCCTGATGCTGTCCGTGCAACCTGGTCTAAAGGCTGTGGATCTTAAGCGTCTTATTCTGGCAACCGCCGATTCCCGCGCCCTTTATGCGGCGAACCCTGAATACATCCATGAGCGCGCTGGGAAAATGCATCCCCTCCTCGGCACGGGCCTCTTGAATGCAAACAACGCCGTGCAACAGAAGCCAGCGAGCACTTTGCCTGCCGAACCGAAGAAGCGAGTCAAGGCCAGCTGTGGGACTTTAGGGGCTGCCGGCAGCCGTTCTTTCAGCTCCATGCTGCTTTTCTTTCCTCTCCTTCTTTTTATTGGGAAATTTCTAATCAGGCGTAAAAGCATGTGGGGCAAATCATGAGAACGTCCAGGATCACATTGTTGATAGGATTGGGATTGAGTTCGAGCTATCGGGTCGCGCTTGCGCAAATGCCTTTAGAAAAAGCTTCAGAAAGCCCCAGTACTCAATGGTATATACACAGCGGTCTGATGAGTGATGCAAAAACGAGTTCGGCCCCGGATGATACAGCGAACGGTTTACAGCTCACGACGCAGAAGTTCGAGGAGACCATGGCGCGACTCCAGCTTGGTCTGCTGCACGAATTGAAGCCCTGGAAAGGCCTCGATGTCCAGGGGCGACTGGAATACGTTGGCAATGCGAATATTCAAAGGAACGCATGGGAAACATTTTCTCGAGAGACGAGCTACGATAATTTTCCTCTTGCGCCGCACAGGGCGTGGCATACCTTCCGGGGGCGTGTGCTGACGCAGTATCATCTCACGGAAGCTGTGCGGTTGGGTGTCGATACGAGTTATGACCAGACGATCCGCGGTTCCTCACTCTTCAGAGAAGACAGCGATCTTGAAACCAGCCCTCTCAAAACCGGGCTCAGCTATTATATGATGCCCTACACCGATGCGGTCATCACTCAGGCTGATCGGATCAGAGTCTATAGCATCTTCTACAAGAACATTGACTCTATCTCGGACTTGAACAGTTACAAATCATATGCGCCTGGCAAGCCCAGCTTGGGAGTGAAGTACCTGCGGACCTTTACAGAACAGGGTTTTGAGCTGGCGGCGCATGCTTTCCGCTATGAAATTTTATTTAATGATGAGAGTAGCGATTTTGTGAGAACGGGATCAAGCCTGAAGCTGGATTGGCAACCTTTCTCCAATGGCCTGTCATTCGGTCTCTACGGAGCCTTTTGGTCCGATGATTTTGTGCTGCCAAGCGCGAAGATCGGGGACTGCCGGGCTGGAGTTATAGAAGATAGCTCGGATGCGGACGTGAAACTTTGTTCCCGACTCGATAACCGATATAGCTTTGGCGCCTCGACTCATTACAAATGGTCCGAACGCTCGAGCTTTTCGTTCCGCTTTGTCACGGCAAGAAATCGCAATAATGATATCCAAGGGTTTGACTTCGACCAGAATACCTATACGCTGATGTACACATTTGCGGCAAAGGGCTTTAATCATCGAATTCTCGAAGAGCGGGCTGTGGAGCTTGAGGGGATGCTGCTGCGAGATGCTCGCTAAGCAGCGTCTTTGTCACGATTTATTCCTGGCAGCTTTTTTTAATGCTGTAATTTAGGATATCACCGAGGCGACTATCGCTGGCGAACTCGTCTTGGAAGGTCAATACATGCGTTTGATCCACCGCGGACTCCTTGACAAGGAAAGTCAGATCATACGATACGGAAGAGCCGTCCTGGAATTTACGTACAGGTGTGACTGTGAACTGACAGTTCCGTACCACACGACCTGTGATGTTTTGCTGAGCACATTGTTTTGCTCTACGAGGTGACCGATGACCCCAAATCGAATGGGTGTTTGCGAATTATTCAAGTCCTCTGGTGCAGGCGTAGGCACGGGCTCGGTGCTGCCGGAACCTAAAGGATCCTCGCGACCAGAAAGCTGGCGCGCCATATTAATGATTGTACTCAAGTTTTGGATGACGCTCGTATAATCGTTGCCGCCGACACATTCTCTCCGAAAGTTCATAGTCGCGGTGGCAGCAATCCCCGCTGAGTACCATTCGCCGTTCTTCTGCACATAAAGAGGTCCACCGGAGTCACCACTGCAGGCGGCCTTGCTACCACTCTTAATGACCAGAGTGCCCTCAGGTGATTGGCCCACATAATTGCTTTCCACCGTCCGCAAGGTGCCGAAAGCATCCTCGTTGTCAGTGCCGTAGCCGGCTTGACGAACACCGTCTCCGGCAGTCAATGGTAAGCTGGGTGGGAGGAGCTTCACAGGTGCATACCCGGCAGGAATATCTTTGGCGAGCTTCAGCATGGCCACATCATTATGAGAACCTGTATAGGATTCATTGACCGTGGCGCCTGCGATGTTGATGATCTTGCGATCACTGCCATCGAAATCAATGCCGAAGAGCACATATCCACCCTGCACGGTCTGCGGGTAACAGTGGGCAGCCGTCAATATCAAATCCCGGGCGATAATGGTTCCTGTACACCCGTTCAGGCCGACTGTAGACACCTTTTCGGGACCGGCATCCTGAGACGTGACCAGGCGTCCGCCGACAATATCAAGGTCGCTTTTTTGGGTTCTTTTACCGCAGGCACTCATCACATGGATGCAGGCCACGCTGCTCAGCAGGATAGGCAGCGCTTTCGATTTCTTCACGATCATGAATTCTTTACCTTTCAACTCAGTTACGACAACTTCATCAACAACACTCACTCGATCAGCTCTACAGACTTTCATGAGCTTCGCTTTGATTTAGGTTGTGATCGAATGGGTCGTGGCTCAAATCGAGATCCGTTGTGAACTTTTCATAGACTGAAGTGATTTTTGCAGCATCCATCGTCAGCAACGATACCAGTGAGAACGGCGTGTCAGTGGGAAGACTGCAGATGGCCGGAACACAAATTTGGAACGACGCCACTAACATAACGTAATTTCAGAAGAAATAGCTCCTGACTATCAACCTGTGATGACTGCAATGAATTTTGTGTCCACGATTGGCTGTAAAATAATGTGATTACAGGAAAATATGGTAAATGGAGGCTCTACAATAGCGGTATAAGGCCTGATAGATCACTCGGGATGCGCTTCACAATTTTACTCTGTGCTTCACATCATTTTTTCGAATTTTTTAATGAATTCCAGATCTAGCCTGCCGCCACCTCAACCCACAATCCGGCTGCCGGGAATTTTTGTGGTGGCACCAATCTTGTATTCGGCCATTAACGTTTGGGATCTAGTTCAATCTATACAGGGGAAAGACGATGCGTCGATGGCTGGTTGTGACTTTATTGAGCGCGAT
>NZ_DASQYZ010000470.1:0-3432 GCF_035638955.1 Oligoflexus sp.
GCCGGCATTGAGATGATGGCCATGATCAAAAAAGGCCAGCTTGATATCCCGGGCTCCACTCCATTCGAGCAATTTTACGCCCTCGCAGGATAATTGCGTCCGGGGAATGATCCCTTCAGAAACTCACTTCGACCTTGGAAAGGTTTGCGACAGAGCCCAAAAAAGCCCAACTAAAAAATCTCACGCGCCTTTATTCCTTGATTGGTGATAGGGACTTATTACGAGGAAACCGTGGTCGATGAGGACGAGTAAACGTCCCACCCAACCCCTAGGGACTTCTGCAGATGCGCTCCAAGGGATAAGGGGTCCCACGGTCCGTGGGGCAGTTGCTGGGCGTTTTCTGAACCGTCGTTCCCAAGGGGATACGAAACGCGAAAAGGCTTTGCAGAGGAAGCCCCTTCAGCGGTGCGAGGTCCTGAACCTGAGTCCCAGTGATATCGAGTTTTTGCAGGCTTTTCATGGTTCCCAAGGGTTTGATGTCGAGCAGAGGGTTGCTGTTCGCGATCAGTTCAACCAGGGGAAGGCTGGCGACCGCAGTAACGTCGGCCAGGCGGTTGCTGGATATGTCCAGGCTTTCCAGGGCGGTAAAAAGTTCGATACCCTTGAGGTCCTGAAGACCGGATGCCGAAAACCGCAGGTATTTGATGCGCTGTGGCGCGGCGATCTGGCCAAGGATTGAAGGTGGCAGACCACTGAGATCGATCACTTTCAGGTTCGGAAGGCTATTCAGAGGGCTTAGATCGGTGACCGATGTACCGCCGAGGTCAACTTCGGTCAATTTCGTCAGTTTTCTGAGAACCTCCACGGAGTCCATCGGATTTGATGCCAATGTCAGCTTTGTGATCTCTGGAGAATTCGCCAGGAACGCGAAGTCGGAAAGGTTGCATCGATTGCATCGAAACACGTTAAGGCTAGGCAAGGAGCCGAGACCATTGAGATTGGTCAGCGCAGTGGCTCCCCCCAGATCCAGTTCACGGAGCTGGGTGAAACGAGCCAGGGTCGACACATCGGACATGGAGCCGTTAAAAATATTCAGAAACTCCATTTGAGTCGAATCGCCCAGGACGGTCAGATCGGAGAATCGAAATTCGTCGATGAAGACCCGCTTTAGCGTCGTGATGCCCTTGAGCGGTGAGAAGTCGATGGACGCCGCATCCGAATTCGACCGAAAACTCAGCTGCTCGAGCTTTTTCAGGCCCCTGAGCGGGCTCAGATCGCTCGCATCCACGGGCAGCATGCCGAGATTAAGTAATTCTGGGATATTGCCTAAAGGTGTAAGATTGATTACAGGGACCGAATCCAGGCTAATCGACCGCAAGGACTGGCGTTGGGCCAGGACGTTGATATCGGTCAGGGGGTTGTAGCTCAAATTAAGCGTGATGATGTTCTGGGGCAACGAAATGGTATTGAGATCTTGAATTTTGCAATCGCTCAGATCAAGCGTGCGAACTGGACTTGAGGAAAGATTGATGCCCTTACTCAAGTCCGAGGATGGAAGACCAAGATAACTGAGCTTGTTCAGTGTGTTCAAGATTCCGTAGTCCAGAATGGGGTTGTTTCCAAGGCTCAGAGACTCGAGGTCGAGTTTCTTGAGGGGGGCGATGTCAACAATCTGATTGTTATTGGCTTCGAGTTTCCGAAGATAGCTGAACGTCAGGGGCGTAAGGTCACTCACCTTATTGGCGAAAATATCCAGGCTGATGACATTGGGCGGCAACCCTTTCAGTGGACTCAAGTCCACCAATTCACGAGAGGCGAGACTGAGCTCAGTGACCTTCCTAAGGCGTTGCGAGGCTTCTTCACAGACTTTGGTATCAACAGCCTCCAGCATTGCGAAGACGGTCTTCTGAACGTCGGCAGAGGTTTTGCCCTGAAGGCTTTCAGGGCACAAAGAATCAAAGGCGAACTTAAGTTCGATCGCCTGCGACGGTACGCTTTTGACTTGATCCGCTTCGCTTTCGACATTCTTTGATGCCGACGGCAGCCGCGCTTTGCCCCTGATGGACACGTTTTGCTTGGGAAGGCCGTCGACGCAGCCGACGGCGGCGGCCACCAATAGGATTGCGATGAAACTTCCGAGATTTTTCATTTTAACGGGCTCGCAATGACATCGGTTGGGGCCGATGGGTTGATGCTCTTGGCTCCTTTTTCCATAAAACTCGTGTTGATGTAGCTTTGGAACTTGCCATTAAGGTCTGTGACGTTCATTTTTATGATGAATGCGGCAAGGACATCGGCAAAGCTCACGGAGAAGCCCGAGAAGGAGAAATAGACATCGTAGTCCAGACTCGGATTATTTGCTGCGTTGAACAGAGATACGGTGGTCCCTATAGAAATTTTGGAACCGTCATAAGCCCAGTCTATGTTTGCAGCAATCGATCGGACCTCGACCCGAGCATTTGTGGTTTCATCATACAAAGCGCATCCTATCGTGCTGGCCCCATCGGCGTCAAAAGGCACGTTGACCTCACTACAGTATAGATATGTGCCAACAATATTTGCCGGAGGATCGACGCGTTCATCCTCGGGATCGCCTCCTGTGGGGCGGTCGATTGAATTCAAGCTGCCCTTGTTTACGACCTCTCCCGACAAATCCTTCTTGTCCTGGCATGAAGCCAGCAGAATGACCGTGGCTATGCCCAACCCTAGGTTGTGACTCGAGGTAAGTTTCATGATGGTCCCCATGGTTCAAGTCCACTATCGGAAATTTTGGCAAATATCGTTAATATTTTCGATTGTCCTGGTGGTCCTCGACGCTTATTCGGTTCGAATGCTCCGCTCTTTGAAGGCGCCTGCGGTCATTCTGTGAATTTCCCTACTTGAAGTCATACTTTGACACGATAAGGCACGATACTCTTCTCACGAAAATATCGGTTGTGTTGCGTTTGCAGACGCTGAGCGCGGGGAAGCACGGATTGGCGAACGATCATGCCGCGACGGAATGGAAGATCTCAGCAGAGGTATTGCCCTCTGCTCTGACCTGCCGTTTTCTAATTATTCTCATCGACTCAAAGCCACCAATTGTAATCCTTGCCGTTCGAAATCTCCCAAAGCCCAAGGTGGCTCTGCATAGCTGCTTGATGGGCCTATGGTCCTGCTCGATAATGTTGTTCAAATATTTGTTGACGAATTTCGATATCGGCTCCAGCGTCGCCATTATAGTCATTGATGGCAGATGTGTTGGCTCCGCTTTTGTCGATAGTGATTTTTATCGGTTCACCGTTTGACTTGATTGCCTTGCACAGGAAGCGCTTTGCAGCTTTTCCATTCCGCTTTGCCGTGAGCAGATAGTCCCAGGGCCCCGGAAAGAATGCCTACGAATTGATCCAGTCGGCTATGAGTGGGCTTCATTTGATTGTAATGCCGTTGAAATTCGGGCTGGAGGGCAGAGCCAGTGTTTAATTCCTTCGCTTTTTCGCAGAAAGTTCATTT
>NZ_DASQYZ010000471.1:0-23207 GCF_035638955.1 Oligoflexus sp.
GGCGAATTGGAAGAAAGAGGAAATCGGGGTCACGGGAAAGATGGAAAGGATGAGGATTTTTTCTCAGCTGGAATCAGACAAACTGGATCAAAAATGGGACCGTCTCAAGTCCGGCTAGATGTAGCAGGTTTCGACGGCCCATCTATAAGGGTCATCTCATCGTGAGGCCAGCTCCGGGTCGGACCGATCTTGATCCTGCCGTCCCTGACGTCCACGATGGAAAAGTTATTCTCTGTGGCGACGACCCACGTGGTGCGACCATCAGCATGGTTCCTTGCGACCATGGTATGGTAAGTCTCCGCTTTCGGGAGCTGGTCGAGGATCTGACCCTTCTCGTTACCCAGGACAAGCCTGGACAGGCGGCCTGTACCAACCAGTGCGAGCCATTGACGCTCCGCAAGGTTCACGTGCAGATCGCTTAATCTTTCACCCTTCTCGAAGGCCATCCACTGCGTCTCAGAAAGCTGCGGCGTGACGAGCCAGTAGGCTTGCACGATAGCGGCTTCAAGGCCCTCGCGTTCCTCGGCCGTCGGCAGCGTATCGTAAATTTTCTGGGCCCGCATGACCAGAATAGCCGCGGCCAGCGGATCAATCTTCGTCGTGAGCCGGCTTCGCGCCAGGAGATTGCGAATAGCATCAATTTTTTCTTTCTGATAGGAGAGCGCGCACACGCGTTTGGAATCGCTGACATTCCCGGCTTTGTCGCGGCCCTGCGCGATCACGCACCAGAAGCCTTCGCCGGGCGCCCGAAAGCTCGTCTCGGGTCCGCCTCGGATGAATTGAGCTCTATCCTGGCACCGGCTGCTGTCATCCTTGGGGTGTACGCAATATAGAATTTCTTCGGGGTTGCTATCGTCGATGCGCAATGTCGTGTTTTCAAAAGGAGAAACCCGCTGAACTTCACCGGAATCGGAAGTCGCCAGGCTCATTGTGACCTCGGGCGGCATTCGATCGAGAACCAGTGAGCAGGTCATGGGACGCACCTGGAGTTGTTCGTTGAACAGATCGGTATAGGAAATCTCAAGTGTGACAGGTCCGTTCCGTAGGTCCGTAGGAAGAGTCATGTCAGCGGGAGAAAGCGACTGAATCAGCTCATGACCCGCGACGCTGATGCTATGAGGAACGATGATGGAAGGATCGCTCACCAGAGGACTCGCTACCACTCCCGAGCTGAAGTCCGGACAGCGAAACATAGGTTGCAGAGTCGTTTTGTTCTGGAGTCTTATCGTGGCATCCGGAACATCACCCTTGATAAAGGCCGCCCAGGGAAGTTCCTCCTGTCGGGTGCTTACCGCCAAAGGCGCTTTTTCCGCATTCTCTGCGGACACACAGCCGCGACTGCTGACAGGCATCCTTTGGATCTCCTGGGCAGAATGAATGGCGAATGCTGTGAGCTGGTCGCCCGAGAGTTCCTTGCCATTCGGATCCAGAATCTTGACTGCGTTTGCCGGGGCATCATCACCACATTCCAGGATCTGAGGGGATAGATCGTTACCGAGCCTGTGGCAGCCGCCAACCCATACAAAAAGAAAAAGAAGGGGCAAAAGTTTGAGCTGGGATAACATTTTTTTCTGGGCTGGCATGAGCACGATGGCCTCCTTTTATCCAAGCTGCTTATATAACGGGACGTACAAGGGTTTCGACTTTTGATGGTAGGCCTGAGAACGGTATTTTTTTCCAAACTGCATTAATAACTTTGTGGTGTACCAATTTGATGTGGCGTGGAGGGCGTTTCCTTTGTCCCATCAGAATCGGGTTCTGATGGGACGTTAGCTCGAACCTTAAATGAGGCGCTGTCCTTGCCTCGTCGTTGCAGATGGTGTTCGTAGACGATCGGCTGTTCGGCTGTCATCGCCTTCGAAATCACATTGCGGTGCTTCGCTTCACGTTCAGCGTCGGCATCATCATCCTCCATCCACGGTCCAACCTTCGTGAATCAGGATGCAGCGCTTGATACGCTCGTGCTTGTCGAGCTTTTTGTTCAGAGCGAGGCTGAGAATTCGGCCAGGATCACGTCCTGCGGCCGGTGCGTAAAAGAATTTGGGAATGGCTCCACGGTCTTCTGGATCGCACCAGCAAGGAACGCGACCAGGATCAGCTTTATCAGCTCAGCATCCTACCTGTGGTCTGGTCAAGGACAGCGACTCCAGCTTAGTTTCCACTTCTGGAAACTGCCTTCGACGCTGTCTGTACCTATCGTGCCTTCGGCATTTGGAAATCTGTTAGGATCTGTATTCGTAACCTGCATCTTCAATTTAATTTGCATGGTGCGCTGTTTCTCGCACGACGACCAGACTTGATCAGCGATCTTCACCTGCTGCTGGTAAAAGAAGGCATTGTCCTGCGGGCCTTTTTTCGAGTTGGTGACCGAGTTCCCTTGCATTCCAGTGCCTTGGATATAGTACTCCGTGTTATGCGCGGCCTCGATGCCCTCGTCGAGTTTAATGTACCCTCGGTAATCAAAGCCGGCCACAGCGAAGCGCCATCCTGTTGGCACATCCAGGTCTACAGAGATCTGGCAGAACTTGCGTTGAGAGCTAGGCGTGGATCCAGGCTTCACTTCCGCCAGGTAGTCCCAGAAATTGAGCGAGAAACTCAGGCGATCTTTGGCAATGTTTGTCTGGACGCTGTCCTTGGGACAGCCACTACCATTGACTGAGACCATGGTAATTCCAACATAACTGGGAACCAATTCCTCACCTTGCATGGGGGCTGTCAGACTAAGCAGACAGCTCCCTATGGCTATTAAAGGCATTCGCATATACTTCTCCTTTGAAGAGCAATTTCCAGACTCACATTAACAAATTAGCGAGCAGACTCAAGACGAAGTCTGGGGCTGCGCCCAGGCTCAAGCCTCGAGTTGTGGAATTTGTTCTTTGAGACACGGAAACTGACAGAAGAGTCTATGGGGGTAACATCCCAGCCGCCACCCCCGCATAGCAAGAGTCGGCGACCGGAAACGCAGGCGGCTCAGACTTTTTTCGACATCCATTCTACAAGATCGATCTTGGTCAAGATGTGCAAGGGATGGTTGTGCTTGTCGAGCACGATGGCAAGGCCCGACTTCATGATCGCACCCTGCAGAGAACTGATGGGTGTGCTCAGCTCGACGGTGGGGACGGAACGTTCCATGATGGAACCGACTTTTTCGTCCACAGCATCGGTCGAACTCAAAAAGTGCAAAAGGTGATCTTCGGTCAGAATTCCCGCCAGGTAGTTACCATTCAAGACCGGCAGCTGCGAAATACATTGTGTCCGCATCTGATCAATGGCTTTGCCCACGGTTTCGTCGACACTCACGGTAATCAAAGCGCGCTTGGGCTTGGCTTCCACGAGGCGTTGCACGGACCCTTCCAGCGCCGACGGACCGGAGAAGCTGTTGTCCGCCATCCATTTGTCGTCGACGAACTTGGTCATATAGTTACGAACGCCATCAGCCAGCAGTACGACACAGTTTTGGCCTTTTTTCAGCTTTTTGGCTTCTTTCAAGGTTGCAAACAAGGCTGATCCGGAAGAACCCCCGCACAGCAGGCCTTCTTCCCGAATCAAACGACGAGCCAGAAGAAACGACTGCCGATCGTTGGTCTTCACCCAGGTGTTCACTATTTTTTGGTCCAAAACGTCGGGAACGAAGTCATAGCCGATGCCTTCAACCTTGTACGAGGCGACGTCCGTACCACCGCCCAGAATCGAACCTTCCGGGTCCGCACCGACGATAATGCAATCCGGACAGGCTTCTTTCAGACGACGCGCCACGCCGGTGATCGTACCGCCTGTGCCTGCGCCGATGACGACCATATCAACCTGACCATTGAGATCGCGCAGGATCTCTTCCGCGGTCGTATCATAATGAACCTGTGGATTCGAAGGGTTGCCATACTGATCCAAAATATGGGCGTTGGGCAGTTCTTTCTGCAAACGCTTGGCCACGCTTATATGACTATCAGGAGCATCCCAAGCCGCTTCGGTAGGGGTTCGAATAATCTCTGCGCCCAGAGCTTCCAGCACGACCTGTTTCTCCCGACTCATTTTCTCAGGCATAGTGATAATGACGCGATAGCCGCGCACGGCGCCCGCCAAGGCTATGCCAATCCCCGTGTTGCCGCTGGTGGGCTCAATGAGAGTGTCGCCCGGCCTAATACGCCCATCTTTCTCGGCATCCAGGACCATCCGATAGCCGATGCGATCTTTGACGGAACCGCCCGGATTCATGAATTCGCATTTGGCGTAGAGATTACAGGCCAGATTACTGCCGACCCTATGGAGTTTCACCAAAGGCGTATTGCCGATCGCATCGAGAATGGTTTCGCAAAGCATGCACTAATCCTTCTTAATTGGGGATAAACAGAACCAATCCCCCGGTTGTACCTGAAGCTGCCAGTAAGTTGTCAATCCCTGTATGAACTGACTCTTATCCACCTTCCATAATTAACAGGAATACACAGGAATTTCGAGGTCATGTCGATCAGTAACAAAATCTTGACGCCGTGCATTCGTTGACAGGCAAGGGTGTCAGTGAAACAATAATGAATGATATCTGCTCATACTCTTGACCAGGCCGGTTTTTCGGAGTCCCCGGACTCATAAAAGCTTGTCACACTGGCCGTAAAACTCGGTTTTCCAGACATTCCACTAATGCGGGCTATGGCATGCTATTTAAAAAACCATTGCTGGCGATCGACATCGGCTCTTCCTCGATCAAGGCTATCGAGATGTCGGGAGGGCAGCAGAAAAAGCTGCACAATCTCGGTATCGAACTTCTGCCGCGAGGGGCCATCGAAGCCGGCATCATTCGCGAATCCGAAGTCGTTTCCAAAGCTTTGAAGAAGCTGATGGAACGCATCGGCATCAGCACAAAAAATAGACGCGTGGCGATCTCGGTCTCCGGGGTTTCGACGTTGATCAAGCGAGTCACCGTGAGTCTCGATGAGGAATCAGACACGGACGAAGCGCTCTATGAAGAAGCCAAGCAGCAATTCGCCTCCAACCTGGACGAGATGTACTTCCGGCATCAGGAAGTCGCGTCCGCATTCGTGGATGAGGGGCAACGCTCCTTTATTCTCGTCGCTGCGAAAATCGAAACGATCGAGCAGTACGTTGAGCTCATCCATCGTGTGGGATTGAAAGTCGGGATCACCGACTGCGACGTTTTCTGTCTTGCCAACATGTTTGACTACAACTACCCGGTCGCGGACGCGCTGACCATGGCCGTCAATATCGGCGCCAGCGCCACCCAGGTGATTTTCCTCTATAACGGTGAGTTTTTATTCTCCCGCGAATTTTTCACCGGTGGCAACGATATCAGTGCGCGTATCGCTGAAAATCTGCGCGTGGATTTCGATAATGCCGAGTCGCTCAAAATCTCCGCCTCGATGGGTGACCAATCGATCGCGGATCGCGTGCGTCCGGCTATCCAGGAAATCAATGAGCAGATCGCGGTCGAAATCAACACCACCCTCGCTTATTTCCAGAGCGAGGAAATGAGCGGGCGTTTTGAAAAGGTTGACCATATTTTCCTGTCCGGTGGCGCCGCGAGCACCCTGGATCTGGGCTCGACGATTTCGTCCGTTCTCAAAGCCCCCGTGCAGGTGATCAATCCCTTTCAAAGAATTGATATCAAGCCATCGGGCATCGACATGGACTATATCATGACCCAAGGCTCGCTGTTTGGTATCAGCGTCGGTCTGGGTTTACGCGACTTTACTGATGTTGCCTAAGAGGTTGCCGATCCGTGATTAAGATTAACCTGACACCGGTTGAAGAACTCGAGAATCCCACATGGTGGATTCCGGATCTGTCCGTGCTGCTTCTGGTCCTGGCGATCAGCCTCGGCGGTGTGTACATTTACGTTAGCTCCGTCGAGGCTGAAATAGCCCTTCAGGAAGCTGACAAAGCCCGCATGGCAGCAGAAACCCAGGCGCTCAGCGCCGATGTCGAACGGTTCAATAGTCTGAATCAAAAAATCGAGCAGCTCGAATCGAAGAAGTTCTCGCTCAAGCGTATTACCGAATCCAAACTGGTGCGTTTTTTGCCGATTATCCTTTTGGAAAACATTCAGAATCTCAAACCATCCGGTGTTTGGCTGACGGCTCTGGCCTTTATCGACAAAAAAGCTGATCCGCAGGCCGCTCCTCCGCCACCGCCGGCACCGGATCCCAATCAACAGCCACCGGCTGTGGCCGCCGTGCCCAAACCAATTGTGCCTGTCGATAGCCAAGGCGCCGAGTATCCCTTTGTCATAGAAATCAGCGGCAGCGCGACGAGCAACGTCCAGATCGCCGAATTCATGCTGGCGCTGAAGACGACACAGAATCAGGCCTATGAAAAATCCGATCTGCGAACCCAGTTATTCTTTAGCGATGTGGCCATCAATTTTTCCCAGGTCTCGACTCAGAAGGCTGATGGAAAATCAACGGACTACGTTAACTTCAAATTGCAGTTGAATTCACGTGAACGCAGTGGCCGCGATACCGATAATACTGGAAAATTCAGCCAGTTTATCGATGATTTCCGCCGCAACGGTCAAGCCAGTATGAACTGAGGGCGCCATGGAACTCGAAGATCTCATAGATAAGTATCGCAACTCCAAGCGGCAAATGCGCTATAGCCTCGTGGGTCTTTTGGCCCTTTTGCCTGCTTTGAATACCTGGTTTAACCAGGGCGAAGCTCTGGAAGCGCGTCGGTTGCAGGCGGAAGCTGATGTCAATGAAGAGCGGCAAAAATTTGAAGCAGCGAAGCAAAAAGTGGCGGAATTGCCGGCCCTGATGGCCAAGCTTTCCGAGATTGAAGACGAGTTGAATCGGGCCAAACAGATTTTGCCGGACCGCATCGAGATGGATGGCATCCTGGCCTCACTGGGTAATTTGGAAAAGGAACTCGACGTGAAAATCGTCAAGTTCACCCCGGGTCAGGAATATCAGCCCAACGTGACTCTGGAATATAAGGAAATGCCTGTGGACCTGGTGCTGCAGGCGCCCTTTTCCCAGACCATGCGCTTTTTGGATCGTCTGGTCCATATGCCGAACCTGACTCATGTGCGTAATATTCAGTTCGGCAATTCCATACAGGATATGGCCAAGAAGAGTGACACTCCTGTTCTGGAAACCAGTGCTCGTTTGATTCTGTTCAAGGGGATGTAAGATGCGTTGGATGCGCCCATTCATGTTTCTCTTGCTGTTGCCATCAGGGAGCATCCTGGCGGCTGATCCTGTTCCGGAAGCTGGCAAGGCTTCTGCGGGGGGCGCACCTGCCAATGCCAAACCTGTGAAAAAGAAACGGCAGGCCGAACGGCTGGACCTGAATCAAATTGATTTGGAGCAGGTGGAAGAGGAATGGGACAGCACGCCCACCAAAGCCAATATCGATGTCGGCAATTCGGTGAAGATTCGCGAGATCGTGGAACCATCCGGTGAATACAGCTACGCGTCCTTTGGTCGGCCTGATCCTTTTACAGCGCCTGCCGCTCTTATGGATCCGGGAACCAGTGCCGGAGCGTCGGTCACCCCTGAAGGTCGTGAAATTAAAATCATCAGCCCTTTGCAACGCTATCCGCTGTCTGATCTGAATGTCAAAGGTGTCTGGCAGCTGTCAAGTGGTGAAGTCCGTGCGGTGATTCTGACTCCAAAAAACGAAGGTGTGGTCGTCAAAGAAGGCGATCCGATTTCGTCGGGGAAAGTTCTGAGTATCAAACGCGAGCAGCTGACCGTACGCCTCTATCGATTGCGTTCGGATGGTGTCCGCGAATACGAAGATGTGGCCATGAAAATTGGTGCCTCCGCCGAAGCCAATCAGGGTGTGATCAAACTGGACCCAGGCAAGGATCCCGTTTTTATGAATCCGGATAATAATAATAAGCCTATGCCCGTGGCTCCCCTGGGCAAAGCTTTTGAAGCCCCCGTGGCGCCCGCGTCTCCCGTAGGCGCTCCACCAGCGGCCGCGGTTGGAGCTGCAGCTGCAGCACCAGCACCAGCTGCAGGTATGCCCGTGGCTCAGCCCGTTGAAAAAGGACTCGACCCAGTCGTTCCACGCGCTCCGAAATAAGAACGTGTGTGAACAGGAGGATGATGGATGAAATACAGGGAATCATGGCGTAGAAATCTGGCACTCATCAGCTGCTTTTTGCTTCTGAGCTGCCGCACGGCTGACAAGCCTGCAGCGGATGCAGAGGGGGCGCGCGTCGCCGAACTGGAAGTCAGCGACGAGGACGCCAACGCCGCCATCAACGCCGAGACGTCAGGCGGGTCTGCTCCCATTGATTCCGGGGATGAAGCTGATTTTCTGAATGCCGAAGGCAGCAAGGAAAACTTTGTCGATGAATCGGCCGAGAATCGCGAAAATATGTTTTCCAATGAAGCCGATGAAGCAGCCCTTGCCAACTCAGTACCATCCGATGCTCCGATTGATCCCACCGCGGGCATGATCAGCGGCAACGAGCTGGCTCAGGAAAATATGGGTCAGGATCCTTCGGCCATGATGAATTCCAATCCTGCTGTGAACGGCATGATGAGTGATGAGGGTGATCCGGTCGCGGCCGCTGCCGCTGCGGAATCAGCTGCCATGAGCGGAGCCACCAACGACATCAATCCCGTCGGCGAAGGTTCCGATCAGGTTCCTCCTGGTTTTGCCGACGCGTCCGCACCGACCGCTCCATCAGCGGCTGCCCCGGCTCCTGTTGCCGCGCCTGTGGCGACACAGCCTGCTCCTGCACCGGCCGAGGAAGTGGAACCGGTTTCCAGTGTTCTGAGCTGGGTGGGTTATCGCATTGCTGAAAAAGAGCGTCAGCTTAAAGTGGAACTGGTCAGCCAGGGCAATCCCGATTTTGATGTATTCGAGGAAACCAATCGCTCGCAGCAGCTGGAACTGGTGCTGCGTTTTTATCAGACCCGTCTGCGCCGCAAGATCCATTGGGATATCAATTCCAGCGAATTCCGCTCACCCGTGGCCTATATCCGCATGCGGGAATACAAGGACAAAGGCGTCGTCGATGTGGTGCTTACGCACCGCGATCCCGTATTGCCGGAGTTTTATGCTCGCGATGGGCGCATGCTTTTGGTTTACAAAATACCTGAGCAATATTTCAATAACAGTCCGGCGGCTCAGCGCCGGGTGAAAGATCGCGCCATCAGTCTTGTGGTCGGCAATGAAGCTCCGTTGAAGCAGGAGCCCAAGACGTCACCTCAAGGTCCCGAGAATTTGGGATCCCGTCGCGCGATTTTCCGTGACGAACCCACGGCTTTGCGCCCGATCAAAGATGTGATCCGCTCCTTCCGTGAGCAGCAGGCCGATGACAAGGGCTTGCCCGAGGATTTCAAACGCGAGCCAGTACCCAAGCTGCAACGCGCTGTCTATCACATCGAATCATTTTCTTTGAGTGCTGTCGGCCAGGATGATTTGAATGCCGAAGAGGAAGAGGAAGACGAAGGCAGTGGCGCCTTCGATGCCCTGAAGCGTTCCAAGGAAGCCAAAGCCGCCGAAGAAGTTTCCGGTAATGCGGTTCAGAATGTGCCGACCGAAACAGAAACCATGGAAGAAAGCGTGGCTCCGGATCCTGCCATGATGAATAGTGCTGGTGCCGCGAATGCAGCACCGGTGCCTATGAACGCGGCCCCTGCAGCACCTGCTCCCGCGGAAGCGATGCCGGCTGCGGCCGAGCCCGATCCTGTGTCCAACATTTCCATTACCGATGAAGCGCTGGCGGAACCTGCCGCGGCTCCTGCTTCCGCGCCTATGGAACCCGCCCAGGCGCCCATGGGTAACATGCAGCAGCCCATGGAAATGACGGGTCAGGCCAATCCCAACGCCGGTCAGGCCTATGTCGGCAAGCCTATTTTCATGGAGTTTTATGATGCACCGCTGTCTCTGGTGCTCAAAAGTTTTTCTGAAGAAACCGGCAATAACTTCGTTTATTCGAGTCAAATAGGCAGCACGCCCGTTACCGTGCACTTCAAAGGCGTGCCCTGGGATGAAGCGCTCAAAGGCATCCTCGAAACGTATAGCCTCGGCATGGTTCGCATCGGGGAAAGTGTGGTCCGTATCGATCAGGTGACTCGACTGACACAGTACATGCAGGACCTCGAGCAGGCGAAACTTTTTGAACTACGCCGCATTCCGACCAAAGTTTTGATCTTCCGTTTGAATAATGCCGTAGCCCGGGATATAGCCACGCGTCTGACCGCGTTGCTGGCCCGTGATATTGAAGTCGATCAGCGGACGAAAATTCAGGCCGATGACCGAACCAATGCCATCGTGATGGAAGCGTCGGTCCAGGTCTTGAACAAGGCCAAGTCCATTATCGAACGCCTGGATCTGGAAACACCGCAGGTGGAAATTGCATCCCGTATCGTCGAGGTGCAGAAAACCATCAACAACTTTTTTGGATTGGCCTGGGGGAACAGCTTTAACTTTGATCCGGGTCGTGCGCTGGGTTTTGGAACTCTGAATTTCCCGAACTCGGTGGGCTCCAGCTTCGCGGTTGATCCTGGTGTGGCGGCGGCGAATACGGCCGGTGTTGGTCGTTTCCGCTTCGGTTCGCTCAATAAGTTTGTGGACCTCGACCTGCTTCTGAAGATGGAAGAAAAGAAGGGAACCACCAACGTTTTGCAATCGAACCGCGTCCTCGTCCTGGATGGACAGAAAGCTTCCATCCTGGCCGGTAACTCCCGCTTCTTCCGCCCGGCTGCCGGTGCGGCCACGATTCCTGGTCAGGTTCCAGGCGGTGGGGGTGCAGGTGCAGGCGAAGCTGTTGGCCTTGCTGAAGTGAAATTCAACCTGCAGCTGGATGTGAAACCGCAGATCACAGCCCTGGGTTCCGTGATCATGGATCTCCTGATCAAGAGCGATACTCCGGGTGACTCGACCGGTGAAGCCCTGGCGTCGAAAAATACCCGGGAATTGACCACGCAAATGGTTCGTGAAAGTGGCGACACCGGTGTCATCGGTGGGATCTACGATACGAGCCGCACAACCACGGTCTCGGGCGTGCCGCTGCTGTCGGATATTCCGATTCTGGGAGCCCTCTTCCGTTCCACGCAGACGGTGGAAAATCAGACAGAACTTTTGATCATGGTCACACCTACGATCATTTCCGGACGCACCAGCAATGAAGAACGAATGGAAACGTCCGCCGCCAAGGGCAGCCAAGCCCGCCAGCCGATGTGAAGGAGAGCGCCATGAATCGCTACGCTTTGATAATGTCCGTGATCCCGTTCACCTGGAACTGCTCGTATAAACCCGAAGATCCAGGTCTTTGCAAGTTGAACTGCAGCGGTGCGATTATCGGCAGCAACGATGTTCCGCTCTCCATGTCCTTGAAAAGCGCGACCACTCAGGTGACCTGCGATGCCGGCGCAGCAGGTCAGGTGATCAACGATCCTTTTTTCGCACAATTCCTGATCTCCGAGGCGTTTGAGGCCGGAACTGCGGCGCCTGGCCAAAGGCCTGTGCCTTTTATCAGCATCGAACCCATTGTGAATGGCCTGCGCTCGGATCTGCCGGAGCATAATCCCAATGTGGAAATCAATGGCGACATCTTCACTCCAGCGCGTTACAAGGGCATTATCACACCCAAGGATAACTGGTGTTCGGATACCTGCGGCGTTGTCACGATTGAAGTGGCCGCCGTCTGTCCTCCTGCAGGTTCATCGAGTGATATCAGCATTCAGATGCACAGTGGAGCGCTGTATTCGGATATCGCGACCTTTACAGCCACAACGCTGTCCCCCCAATGATAAAATGAGGCTGTGATGAATAGCATTGATCATCTCGCAGCCCTTGATCCGGGCAAGCTCACCAAATCCGAGCAGGTGGCCCTGGATCATTTTCGAAAAAAGCCGGATGGTCGCGGCTTTTTTGCGGTCGGCGAGATTCTGGTTCGGCATCTGCGTATTGAGGAAGCCATCCAGGTTCTGATGCAGGGTCTGGAAAGACATCCCAATTATTCTGTAGCCCGGGTGTTTCTGGCCCAGCTTTTTTTCAAAAAACATTTCTTTCGCGAGTCGTGGAACTGTCTGGAGGCCAGCCCTTCCTCGCTGCGCACCAACCTGACCGCTCATGTTCTGCGCCTGAAGCTTTGCGTGGTCCTGAATTTTGAATCGCAGGCCCGCAGTCTCGCGCGGGAATTGGCTGTGCAGGATTTTCAGGATGGTGAAGCGCGCATTGTGATCGACCATATCAATATTAAAAGTTTTCCCATCCTGCGCCGTGATTATGCCGAATACCTGGGCTGGGACGGGGTCAATCAGCAGCAAAAGCAGCAGTCGCAGCGCGTCACCGAAGTCGCCTTGAAATCCAAAAGCCAGGATGATGAGCTGGCTCAGGAACACTTCCAGGAGCGCGTGGCAAAAGGCTTCTTTTCAAGCCCCGTGCAGGAAATTTTTGTCAAACGGGCGGCACCGGACTTGAAGCCAGGTGATCTGGATGAACTCACCCGTGCTCGCCTCGCTCGACGTCAGGGTCTTTATCAAGTGGCTTTTGAGGTCTATGAGCGACTGGCTTATGCGGCTCCGGGGAATGAACTTCTGCGCCGGGAATTTGCTGAAATTCGCGAATTGCGTGACGCTCAAAAGGAAATCGATCGCCAGATGGACCCGAAAATGGCCGACGCCATGGACAAGGTTCGGACGATCGATAAGAAAATCGCAATCCTCAGTCACCTGCTGCAGAATCTCGAGAAGCAGAGCATGGCATGAGGTTCCGTGCGCCGCCTGGCAGAAGTCCTACAGGTTTGAAACGTTGGAATGGTGCCAGGGCAACATAAACGCTGGATCATTTCGAGTCTTTCTGTGTAATAGATGATGTTTCATCCTAGGAAGAAACCATGACCCGAATGACCAAAAAACGTATCCTCATCGCCAATGGCGTAAATTTGGACCTCTTAGGCCGCAGGGAACCGGACATCTATGGTACTACCACGCTGGCCAGCCTCGAAGATGAATTGCGCAAAATCAATCCAGCGTTGGCGAAAGCATTTGGCCTCGATCCGGCTGAATTGAATTTTTATCAGACCAATCATGAAGGCCAGTTCCTGGACAAAATTTCTGAAGGGTGGGATGGCGCTGTGATCAATCCTGGAGCATGGACGCATACGTCCCTCGCTCTTGCTGATCGTCTGGCCGGTTTAAAATTACCCTTTGCGGAAGTTCATCTCTCCAATATAGCCAAACGCGAAGCTTTTCGTCAGCATTCCTACTCGGCCCCTTTTGCGGTTGGGGTTTGCTTCGGATTTGGGTCCGCATCCTACATTTGTGGGCTGTCTGGACTCTATGCCTGGATTGCCAAACAGTCCTGATGGTGGGTTCTTGGCCACCCCGTTCCCCGCATGGGTTCTTTTTCGCTCTTGACCTGGGCTCCAATCCCCCTGCATTCTTGCCACAAAGAATATAAGCGCACACCTTTCCAAAGGGGGACCGATGAAACGTGCCGTTTTTAATCAAAAGGGCGGGGTCGGCAAAACTTCCATTACTTGTAATTTGGCGGCTGCCTTTGCCAAAGCTGGGCGTAAGGTTCTGGTCGTTGACCTCGATTCCCAGGCCAACTCTTCGAAATATTTATTGGGTCCCCGTCTGGAGCGCGTGACCAATACGGTTGCCGATTTTTTTAATTCGACACTCAGCTTTCGTCTGTTTCAAGAGTCACTCATGGACACGATCTATGAGACGGAATACCCGGGACTCTATGTGATTCCGGCCAGCGAGCAGCTCAAGGAAATGCAACCGAAGCTCGAAGGTCGTTATAAAATTTTCAAACTCGGGGAAGCCATCGACGTCGCCATTGAAAAAATGGGCTTTGATGATGTGTTTTACGATACCCCACCTGCTTTGAATTTTTACAGCATGAGCTCGCTGCTGGCCGCCGATCGCGTTTTGATTCCTTTTGATTGCGATGCGTTCAGTGAAGATGCCATTCATCAGGTTACGCAGGCTGTTCAGGAAGTGGCGAGCGATCATCGCCCGGAACTTCAGGTGGAAGGCATCATCGTCAATCACTACCAGGCGCAAGCGAAAGTTCCCAAGGCCGGCATCGATCGCCTGCAGCAGCAAGGCTTTACCATACTCGAACCGTTCCTGAGTTCGTCCGTAGTCATGCGGGAAAGTCATAGTGCAGGAGTCCCCTTGCCTTTCTTCCGGCCAAGCCATAAATTGAGTCTGGAGTTTGCAGGACTTGCTCATCAACTCATCGATAGCGGCAAGGCGGGACAGGAAGTGAAATCCAAAGGACGCAGCCGTCGAGCCCCGCAGCCGGAAGCATAAGGGACACGCATGAATCCCATCGAATCCTGGATCAATCGCATGACCTGGACCGGCACTGAACATCAGCTGCCCCTCTGGGTTGAAAATGGTGTCGCTCATGGATTCGAAGGGCTCGGCTACGAGTTGCCCAAGACCGGTTACAGTTTGAAGCAGGTGCATGGGACCCGCCTCATCGAGGTGAAATCGGGCGCTGATGCCAGCCTATTTCCCGAAGCGGATGGGCTTTGGACCCGCGAGCCGGGGCATATCATTGCCGTAAAGACCGCCGACTGCGTGCCCATTCTGATTCATCATCCCCAGCTGGTGATGGCCATTCACGCCGGCTGGAAGGGGATGGCTCAGGATATCATAGGCGTCGCGCTCCAGGTTCTGGATCGACAGGGACTGGCGTTGAAGGACTGCAGGATCGGGATTGGACCGTGCATTAGCCTCGATAGTTTTGAAGTGGGGCCTGAGGTGATGGAACAGTTTCGTCGCAGCCCTTATCGCATGGATGACGAGACTCTGGCCTGGTGTTCGAGCAAGGGGCAAGGGGATCGCTGGCATCTGGATCTCGGGCTATTGACCGCGCTGCGCTTCAAGCGAGCTGGATTGCAACCGGAACAGCTGAGTGTGATTCGCAGCTGCACCCGGAAGAATCCCATGATCTGGCATTCGTTCCGTCGCGATGATCAGAGGGCTGGTCGCAATTGGAGTTGGATCCGTCTCTGATGTTCAGTCCACTGTCAGACGAAGACCGGCGAGCGTTAAACCAAACTGTGAACTCTTCTTGGTGACGTCGCTCGTATGGTCTTTACCGCGCTCGGCGGCCACCCAGATACCTGCAAAATAAAAAGCGTTTTTGCTGATCGGCACGACGATCGTGCTGGAAATTTTCATATAGCTGCCGGTGTGCTTGCTGGTTTCTTCTTCATTCGTCAGGCTATTGAAATCGGTTGATTCCACGCGTGTGAAATCGACTAAAGCCATGTTCTCCAGTGAATAACTTCCCACCGGTACATACCAGGTGACGAAGGCGCCGAATAAATCGGAACTCAATTCACTCTTTGGCTCCTTGATTTTATTGGCATTCAATCCCAGGTCCACGCCCACTTCCAAATCATCACGCACCATATAGCTGACCGAAACCAGGGAATTCACATCCTGGAAGGGATAGAAATAAAGGTTCAGCTTGCCGATCGTGGCATAGACAAAGGCATCGACCAGGTCTCCGGTCATCAGACTGGTGGCTTCCCGCGAACTGGGTTCATCGCTGTATTTGGTTTCCGACTGGGCCCACTTGAGCCCGGAAAGCTGGAATGAAAATGTTGCGGGTGTCCCCTCATTGTCCTCGGCGAGTGCGGGTCCCATGCTGCTCCCCATCAGCATCGCGTAAACAGAGTAAATGGCAAAATTTTTCATGGCTTGCGTCCTTGTTGAGAGGCGTTGGGTGCATCGCGGGACTGCTCCTATTTTAGCAAATGACGCATCAAAATGGCAGTATGCCGGCAAGAGCCCTTTTTTCCTGGTCCTGCTGTGTGCTAGAACTGCCTTTCTGCGCGCTATGCTATGAAGGAGTGCTCCATGGGCGTTTTGATAGGCTGTCAAAACCTTGCGAAATCGATGAGTCACAAGATTCTATTTCAGGATCTCAACCTGGCAATCGAGGACGGTGAAAAACTCGGCATCATTGGGCCGAACGGAGCGGGTAAGTCCACCTTTCTTAAAATTCTGAAAGGCCTCGAAGTTCCTGATAACGGGACCATTGCCGCCCGTAAAGGCTTGCGGCTGGCCTTTATCACGCAGGAACCGCAATTTTCCATGCAGAAAACGCTGGACGAGGTGCTGACCGATGCGGGTGAAAAGGAAGGCCTGGATCACGATACGGCTTTGATCGAATCGCATAAGCTCTTGAGTCGACTTGGTTTCCTGGATCCCATGCAAACCGTGGGCACCCTATCGGGAGGCTGGCGCAAGCGTCTGGCCATTGCCGAGGCTTTGGTCGGCAACCCTGACCTTGTGCTGTTCGATGAACCGACCAACCATCTGGATTTACGTTCGGTCATATGGCTCGAGGAATTTTTAAAGCAGGCAAGTTTTGCCTGGGTGCTTGTCAGTCACGACCGGTATTTTTTGGATCGCACCGCGGAACGCATTTTGGAAATCCACCCGGCTTATCCCGGCCGCTGGCATGTGGAAGAGGGCGGGTATTCCGATTTTATCGTCAAGAAGGAAGCCTACCTCTACGATCTGCAGGTGAAGGAGGCGACGCTGGCCAACAAGCTGCGGCGTGAAGAGGAATGGCTGGTGCGTCAGCCCAAAGCGCGTGGTACCAAGGCCCGCTATCGCGTGGATGAAGCCATGCGTATGAAGGGTGAAATGCAGGACCTCAAGCAGAGGCTCAACACAACCAGCGCCAACCTTGATTTTCAAGCTTCCGGGCGCAAGAGCAAGCAACTCCTGCAGCTCAAGGGCGTAACCAAGAGCTATGGTGATCGGGTCCTGTTTCAGGATTTGGATTTTGTGATCGCACCCCGCATGACTCTAGGTATCCTTGGGGACAACGGTACGGGCAAATCCACTTTGCTTAAAATCATGGGCGGCATTGAACCGGCCACGGACGGGACCGTGCAAACGATCCAGAACCTTGAGATCGTTTATTTCGATCAGGCCAAGGAACAGCTGCAGCCCGATTGGACCTTAAAACGCGCCCTGTCTGAAGGACACGATGCCGTGGTCTTTCGTGATCGATCGATTCATGTCGCCTCATGGGCCCGGCGCTTTCAATTCAAAGCCGAGCAACTCGATACTCCGGTTTCGTTTCTGTCGGGTGGGGAAAAAGCCCGCGTGATGATTTCGCGCCTGATGCAACGCAAGGCGGATGTGCTCCTGCTCGACGAACCGAACAATGACCTTGATATTGATACGCTCGAAATACTGGAAGACAGTCTGGAAGATTTTCCCGGAGCCATCGTTCTGGTTTCCCATGACCGGTATCTTCTGGATCGACTCTGCACCCACTTTTTGGGCCTGGGAACCGGCGGAAAAATTACCGCGTTTGCCGATTATAGCCAGTGGGAGCGCAGTCTCCTCGATGAAGGCAAGGCTGCCAAAAAAGACAAGGCGACGACAGGCACGAAAGGAAAAGGCGCCAAGGCTGGAAAGCTTTCCTATAATGAACAGCGCGAGTATGAGAAAATGGAGGAATCCATCATGCACGCGGAGGAGGCCCTTGCTGTGGCCCAGACCGAGGCGGAGGATCCTTCCATAGCCTCCCAGACGCAAAAGCTGATGGCGGCCAGCGCCAAATTGCAAAAGGCTCAGGAGAACATGGATCGACTCTATGCACGCTGGGCGGAGCTCGAAACCAAGGTCAAGGGTGGTTAATTTGAAAAAAATTGGTCTCATCATTCTGCTGTTCATCAGTCTCAGCTGGATCACAAGTCTGGCTGAGGATCTGCTCTGTG
Source organism: Oligoflexus sp. (assembly GCF_035638955.1). Taxonomy (GTDB): domain Bacteria; phylum Bdellovibrionota_B; class Oligoflexia; order Oligoflexales; family Oligoflexaceae; genus Oligoflexus. The sequence continues at coordinate 17,693 of NZ_DASQYZ010000471.1, forward strand.
ATGAGTCCGATCATGAGGTGACCACCTGGATCAGTCCTGACACGTCCGGGTCCGAAGAGGACTCGCACCCCTGCCATACCAATTCCTGTCACTTCGGGCATTGCGCTCATCTCGATGCGCAACTTCAGGCCGCTTCGATGGATGAGCCGGGCAGTTCTCATGATAAAAATTCCACGCCTTATGCCTTTACCCTGCGCACCGAACCGATAACCAGGCGGATGCGTCCTCCCCTCGACGTTTGAATTCCCTCAGCAGCTGAATCAAAGCAGGCAGTCTTGAGACTGCCTTCCTGATCCTCCCATTATTTTTTTCGAGTATGGTATGAGATACATTCTTCTCGTCTGTGTTGTCATGGTATGGCCTGCGCCTCTCTGGGGCGCTGAAACCTGTGTCTGGTCCACTTGGTCCGGGGTGGCTTCGGCGGTTTTGCGATCCGCTCCTGAGTGGACCAGCCTTCAGAAAAAACAGGATTTGGATCGTTCCCAGTTGGATGCCGCCGGCGTTGGTCCTGCTGCGCGGGCCGAGGCCCAATATCTCGCCGGAGCTCCGCTGACGCGGGAAGGTGAGGCTGAAGTTCGTTATGAATGGACTCTGGAACGCGGTGGCAAGCGTGAGGCCCGTCAGCGTCTGGCGCAAACCCAGCTTCATCTTACGCAGGCCGGTCTCGAAACGCGCCGGTCCGAACTGCTTCGTAACCTTGCCATTACCGCGGATCGTTGGCAGCAGATTGCCCACGAACAGGATATTCTGGACGAGACGGTGGCCACCTATCGCGCCCTGATTCGTCAGTTTGGAGAACGAGCGGCGCTGTCACCGGAACAGGATGTGACGCTCGCCGTTTTTAAGTTGGCCCGTGATGAGACCCTTTTGAAGTCAGGACAATTGCGTGTGGAAAGTGAAGGCTTTCGCAGTCAGCTGGCTTATCTTACCGGCTGCGATTCGTTCAAACTCCCTCAGGAGCATAGCAAGGAACGCAGCGCGTGGCCTGAATTTTCCAACCAAATTAGCCAGCAAACTTCAGCTTTGAAACGTCAGCAGGAAGCGCATCTGGCCCACGCCCGGGCGCTTTTGGATCAGGAGACGGTGCAGACCATCGCGGATCTTGCCATCGGTCCCGTGGCGCGCTGGAGTCTGGACGAAGGATCCAGCAAGCCAGCCTTTGGCGTCACGGCGAGTCTGCCGATCGGAGCGTCGCAACAGAAAGCGACTCTGCAGGTCGCGCAGGCCGCCTTTGCCCTGACTGAAGTGGAAAGCAGTCTTGAGGATAGAAAGCGAGCGGCGGACTATGCCCGCTGGTTAAGCCAGTATCGAACTGCTGTTGAAGTTCTGCGTCAGGGCTTTGCCGAAACCGCGGTGAAGGACAAACACGAAAAAATGGAACAACTTTTCCTGGCTGGGCGGGTGAGCGCGTCCTTGATCATCGAGGCCCACCGGCAGATGTATGAGCATCTCGTATCCCGCCATCAGATTGAATGGAAAGCCATGGAAGCCTACTGGAATTTACGCTATCTCACCGGTCAGATCCAGGAGGCGGATTTATGAAAATACTTTTTAGGATCATCTTTGTCGCATCCTGTTCCGCGTCCGTAATGTTTGCCCATGGGAATGAAGGGGCAAAGTCCGGTGTAGGCCCGAATCAAGGTATCCTGGAAGCGGATGAACATGATGGATTTGTCCTGCGCTCGAACGCTGAACAGAATTTTGCCATTCAAAAATTCCCGCTGAAAACCGGGACGCCTTGGACCATACCAGCGAGAGCCCTGATTTATTCCGGTCTGGAGATTCAGGTCTTTCGCCAGCGCGAAGGCCATTGGAAGACAGCCGATGTGGATGTGATCCGCAAGGCTGGAACGATGGTGGAAGTTCGGAGCAAGGACTTGATCGCTGGGGATCAGATTGCCGTCGAAGGGACAGGATTTTTGAAAATTATTGAACAGAGTGTCTTCGGACCCGCTGCGGCAGGCCATGATCACTGACAAGGATACTTCATGTTAAATCGTATGATTCACTTTGCCGTCTTTCATAGGGTTTTGACCCTGTTTCTGACGCTGCTTTTGGTAGTGTGCGGACTCGTCTTCGGCTTTCGCTTACTGCCGATCGACGCTGTGCCGGATATCACTAATAACCAGGTCCAGATCAATACAACCATCGCCGGCCTGGCGCCAGAGGAGATCGAACGCAGCATCACCTTTCCTTTGGAATCCTCGATGCGTGGTTTAGCCCATGTGGACAGCGTGCGGTCCGTTACTCGTTTTGGTCTGTCGCAGGTCACGGTGATTTTTGAAGATGGGCTTGATGTTTACAGGGCACGGCAGATGGTCTCCGAACGATTGCAGAATGTTCTGAGCGATCTGCCGACGGGTGCCACCACAAGGCTGGGACCTATCTCCACGGGTCTCGGTGAAATTTATCAGTACACCTTGGATTTTAAAACCGTGGCGACGGATTCCAAGGCTCGCTTTGAACAGCTCATTCAGCTGCGAACGCTCCAGGACTGGACCATCAAACCGCGCCTTCTGACTGTTAAAGGTGTGGCCGAGGTGAACACGACGGGGGGTTATGAGAAGCAGTATCAGGTCGAGCCCGATCGTAACAAGCTTCAGGCCTATGGCATCCATTTTTCCGATTTGAAAAATGCTTTGGAAGGAGCCAATCGTAATGTTGGGGGCGGACTGATTCAGCAGACAGCGGAACAGTTTCTGGTGCAGGGCATCGGGCTCTTCAAAAGCCCGGAGGATATCAAACTCGTGCCGGTCAAACAGCTGGAATCGCTGCGCATGATCCGGCTGGGTGAGGTGGCCAAGGTTACCCTGGGACGGGAACAAAGGACAGGTGCCGCCACCATGAACGGAGAGGAGGTGGTGCTCGGAACGGTCATGATGCTAATGGGAGAAAACAGCCGCTCCGTGGCCAAAGCCATCGATGCCCGGGTTCAGGAGATTCGTCGCACGTTGCCGCCTGACCTGATTCTGACCACGGTCTATGATCGTTCGGAGTTGGTGGATCACACCATTCAAACGGTGCAGCACAATCTTTTGTTTGGAGCCCTGCTTGTCACCATGGTGCTCTTTGTTCTGCTTGGCAATATCCGAGCGGCTTTGATCACGGCCTTGACCATTCCCTTGACGTTGAGCCTCACCTTTCTTTTGATGCGACCGCTGGGCCTGTCGGGCAACCTGATGAGTCTCGGTGCCTTGGATTTCGGCATGATCGTGGATGGTACCGTGATCGTTTTGGATAACTGTGTGCGGATGATTCAAGCCCGGGCGCGGGACCTCGGGCGGGCTCTGACTTCCACCGAGAAAAAACAGGCCATCCATGATGCGACTGTGGAAATTCGAGCGGCTGCTGGTTTCGGTGAGCTGATTATTGTGGTGGTCTTTCTGCCGATTTTCGCCCTGGTTGGCGTTGAAGGCAAGATGTTTAAGCCAATGGCGGCCACCTTTTCGATTGCTGTGCTGGGAGCTCTGCTCCTCTCGTTTACCACTGTGCCGGCTTTGGCCAGCTTTGTGCTCAGTGGCAAGGGTCAGAGACGCGAGCCGTGGATGATGCGGGCCCTGACCCGTATCTATGAGCCTATCCTGCGTCTTTCCTTTCGCATGCGTTGGGCTTTTATTCTGGTCGCGCTGCTGGCCGTTGGCGGTTCACTCTTTCTCTTTTCGCGCATGGGGGCTGTTTTCCTGCCGCAATTGGGTGAAGGGTCCTATGCCTTTCATATGATCCGGCCGGTGAATATCAGTCTGGATCAGTCCGTGGCCTTTCAAAAAACAGCGGAACGTGTCTTGCGCGAGCAGCCGGAAGTTCTGCATGTCTTTTCCCGAATCGGAACCAGTGAAGTCGCCACGGATCCGATGGGCGTGAATGTGTCCGATACTTATATCATGCTCAAGGATCCCTCTGCGTGGCCTTTGCAGAATGGCAGGAAGCATAGCTTTGAGACCCTGGCGCAGCACATCGTGGAGACCTTGGAACGGGAGGTCCCGGGGCAAAACTACTTAGCCTCGCAACCGATTCAGATGCGTTTCAATGAATTGATGGAGGGAACCCGCGCGGATGTGGCCATCAAAGTGTTTGGCAATGACCTGGATAAGAACCTGGAAATAGCGCGGGAGATCCAGGAAATTGTCGAGGAGATTCCTGGAGCGGGTGATGTGGAGCTGGACCTGGCGGGTACATCACCGGTCTTGAAAATCGAACCGAAGTCGGACGCCATGATTCGCTACGGTACGTCGGTAGCTGAGGTCTTTGAAACTGTGGCCGCGGCTTTGGGCGGTGAGGAAGCCGGGTTCATCCATGAGAATGAACAGAAGGTGCCGATTTATATCCGGCTGGGCGAGTCAGAGCGATCCGATCTGGATGTGATTCGTTCGCTGCCCGTGGGTATTAGCAGTGGAATCTCCACTCGTCTTGATTATCTGGCCGATCTCAAGTTTGCCGATACCTATGGTTCCATCAATCGAGAGAACGGCATGCGGCGTTCTGCAGTTCTGGTAAACCTACGGGGACGGGATACCGAAAGTTTTGTGCAGGACGCCCAGGAGCGAATTGCCAAAAATATCAAGTTGCCAGAAAACACGTTTATCGAATGGGGTGGGAATTTTCAGAATCTGCAGGAAGCACGTTTGCGTCTTCTGATCCTGACACCGCTGGCACTCTGTCTGGTCTTTTTCATGGTTTACGCGGCCTTTGGCAATGTTTGGGAAACCCTGCTGATCTTCATCGGAATTCCTTTGGCCTGGGTGGGTGGGATTTTAAATCTCATCCTGAATGATTTGCCCTTTTCCATTTCCGCAGGCGTCGGCTTTATTGCGTTGTCGGGCATCGCGGTGCTGAATGGTGTGGTCCTCATTGGCTTTTATAACACTCATAAGGCGCAGGGCCAGAGCGGAATTCCAATGATTATGTCCGCAACGGTGGCTCGTCTGAGGCCAGTGGTGATGACGGCGCTGGTGGCCATCTTCGGATTTCTGCCGATGATGTTTTCCCAAGGCATGGGCGCTGAAGTCCAAAAGCCTTTGGCGACCGTGGTCACGGGCGGCATTCTGTCGTCAACAGTGCTGACTCTTTTCATTCTTCCCATGCTATTTTCCTTGATTGAGAAACGCATCACCCGCTTTCGTGTGACTGCGCATTGACCTGAACTTGAGCGAACCCTTATCATAGGTGGATAGCCTATTATTAAGGGTTTGACTCATGACGAAACAACTGGTTTGCTGGCTTCCAACACGATGGGTGTTGGGCGCGACAAAAACACTGGTTTCTGTCACTGCCATACAAGCAGGTGAACGCTTTGGCTATGAACAGATTGGTCCCTTTTCTGCGATAAAAGCGAGGCAGGGAAAGTGCTTCAAGCTTAGTTTGCCGCAGGTGTCAGCGACCTTCATTCTGGGCCAACTACTATGTTTTTTCGGCCTGCGTGGCGACTTTTCAGAGCCAGCAAGGTATTGAAAATCACGAGGGCAGAAAGTATAGCTTCCCGCACTTCGGTCTTCCTTGACTTTAAAAACGGTCCGGG
>NZ_DASQYZ010000472.1:0-13026 GCF_035638955.1 Oligoflexus sp.
GATTTCGGCCGATGGACGATTTCGCAAGCAGGTCAAATTCAAGCCCAACGCCCGTCAGCGGGTCCCCACCTCTGAATAAATCTTCAGGTACCGGAAGCCCTGACGCAGGGCTTTCAGGATTTTTCCCACGTCATGTATCCTCCGTCTCTCAGTCGTACCGCGGTTTCCGAAGGGCAGCCCGTGCTCGATTTGAATTGGAGAATGGTGTGGACCCTGTGCTAAAGTCTGAGCCCATAACCAATCAAAGCCAATGACGGCATTTCTTTGAGCGAGGGCACACACTTTGAGACGTTTCACACTGCTTTTGAGCATCACACTGAGTGGGTTTGTCGGAAGTCCTCTGGCCGTGGCCAAAGCGCCAGCCGTGGATAAGGGTTGGGAAGTCCTGAATACTGAAGAAGGCGTGACCGTTTACCGTAGCGATAAGGCCCAGGATAATATTTTTACCTTCCGCGGTGTAGGATTGGTGGAATCCAGTATTCCCAAGCTCATCGCGTTGATGTCGGATCCGCATCGCATGCCGGAGTGGGTTTTCAACTGTGAAGAAGGCCAACTCGTCGAGCGGAATTTCAAAGACTCCGATCGGGCCCCGGATGCCTCGCCGTACTATCAGATCTTTTATGGGGTGACGTCCGTACCCTGGCCGTTGACGCCCCGGGACTATGTGCTCAAGGCCCAGATCAGCTATGAAAAATTGCCGAATAGCTCGCTCCCCAAAAATGTGACCATTGCCATGCGCAGCATTGAACATCCGAAAAAGCCTGAGGTCCCAGGTCGGGTCCGCATGCCTGTGATGGAATCCATGATTGTCATGACGCCCGAGGATCAGGAGGGGAAAAAAACCTGGGTTGATTTTTCGGTGACGACCAATCCCGGTGGCGTGATTCCAGCCTGGATTTCGCAGATGGCGTCACGCGATATTCCGCGGAAGACGCTGGTGAATTTGCGGAAGCTGGCGCAAAAGCAAGATTACAATAAAGAGTTCGAAGAGCTGGTGAATTTTCACTATGTGCAGAATTTGAAGAAATAGGGAAAGCCCGGCTGGGCATTCCCGTGAAGCAACTTACAGAGTGATCTTCATGGCGCTCAGGGGTCCTGTGATGGACCCAATCGGAGCGGGTGTGGTTGGTGTAGGAGTGGCCAGGACTCCGGTCCATGCAGAAGTCGCAAAATCGTGGACATTCAAAAACAAATAGTTGCCCTGTTCGGCCGTGCCTAACCCAAAGTAAAAGCGTTCGTTAAAATATATGGTTTTGACTTTGAGGCGAGCCATTTCCTCGTTGAACCTAGCCTGTTTGACAACTTCCTTTAGCATCTCCAAACCTTTTTGCGCCGCTATAACATGGATTGTGCTGGATGAATATACCGTCAATGCCGGTTGCAACTTTTTAAACTCGGCGATTTGCGCGTCATGATGTTCCTGAGCGCTCCTGTACGGCTCAAAACTTGTTACTTTTTCGCGCTCTCCGTAGTAGCCTTTTTGCAAAAGATTTTGAGCTTCCTTGTTGTTCCGAAAGCGGGAGTCGTTCAAGATCCCAATCCCAAAATTTCCGATCAAGGCATACATTTCAGCCGCTTCTTCCAGATCTTCCGGTCTATCACAATCGCGAATGCCAAAGTCCAGGCCGATTTCGCAGCCTTTAAGGCGAAGCATGGCTTCCGTCTTTTTATAATATTCGTCTGCAAAAAGAGCGGTCTCGACGGGCGGTGTCACGAGCACAGGGATGGTGACTTCATCGCTGCGCTTTCTGCGGGTCAACTTCGAGCCTTCCAGGTCAAGCGCGTAGCCGTCGACGGTCACCGAAATTTTATACAACGCTACCGATTTGGTGCCGCGCTGATTGCCTGTGATGGTGAGGCCGCTGCCTGTGGCCGGGCACTTCAGGTTGGTCACATCGTATTCAATGCCCGTCATCCACTTGTTGAAGCCACAGCTTCCTGCATCCGAAGCGGCTTTGGCCATGAGAGAATTGAACATAGTCGTGGAGACGAGTTCTGTGACTATAGTGAACTCTCGGTCCGTCATGCTATAGCTACCCACAGCCTTGAGTTCGAAGTCCCGTGATGAACACCCAGTGTCCGAATAGGCGTTCATGGATTGAATGAAGTGATCTTTTTCCACTGACAATTCGACTTTCACGCCGTTTCCATGCGTGGGGTCGCGAAGGCACTCCGAAGTCCAGACTCCCAGAATGCGAGGGTCCGTCTGGGTTGAGCGCAGACCGAGACTTGGTATCGTGGCTTTAAGACGTGGCGCCTCTTTCACCTCTAGCAACGCGGGCTTCTTGGAACCCGAGCTTGAATCGCCACAGGCCGCAAGGGGGATGCAGATAGCTGCAACTAACGAAGATGATATAACAAAATGTTTCATGGTCAAGCCTCGATTATCGATGGAATGAAATCGTTGGAAAGACGTTCGAGGCCCGATTTTGATGCATCCGAGGTGGTAAAAATTTAGTCCTGGGAACAGACTGCGGCCAGGACTTCGCAACCGGCATCGGTTTGCTGGCAATAGGTCAATGCCGAATCCTTCGCCTCCTCTTTGTGGTTATTCCAGGCCCAACCGTAGCCTTGATTCACGCCCACGGCAAAAGCCGCGCAGGCGTTTTGCGCCCAGGCCATCACCCGGCAATCACCAGGACGGTTGCCATACTGCTCGCAGTGCCCCAGGGCGGTGGCATCGGCAGCGCCTTGATTCACCCAGTGCCAGCTCGTGCCATGGGCGCCGGTGCTGGGCGACCAGGCGATGGCTGCAAAGGTGCTGCTGGCATCTCCCTTGTGATAAACCTCCAAGAGGGTCGCCACGTCATTATAAGAAAGAATGGGGACGCGATTGGCCCGAACATCGACTTCATTGTTGCAGTAATTCATGATCGAGAGGGTATCGTAGCCGCCTATCTCAATCCCCGGAGACCAGGTTTTCTGCTCGCAGGTGGCGTCGTGACGATCCGCTTCGTGTTTCAGACCCAAAACGTGACCGAACTCATGCAGAGCATAGTTGCGAATGCAGTTGGCCACGCTTGCCGATTTTTGACACTCGGTTCCCCAGCCGGTGCCAGCCGATAGAAAATCAAAGGTCAGCTCCACACCGCGGGAACGATTATCGAGATGGCGACCGAAGGCGTTGACCTTGGGCCAGGTATAGGCGTCGACCCAAATACGAATGTTGGCGCTTGCCACTCCATCGCACGACTCCCAGCCCGTGAAATAAAATCCCACTCTTTGGTATTGAGACGCCACCGTTTCCTGGACGATGGTTTTATGGAAGGCGAGATCCTGACGGGCTGAGCTGTCGGATTCCCAGCACACGCTGAGGATTCTTTCGTCCCATTTCGCATCATAGCTATCGAAATAACCCAAGGGATGGGACAGGGGTTTTTGAGGTACAGAGCCGCAGCCGTGGACCATCAGAATCAGGACGCAGATCATCGCTCGCATGTTTCTTTCCTTTCTGTTGGATGCATTTCTCGCAGAAAGGGTAACGTGCAGGAGAGCGTTCTGTTGCAGGAAATCGCGGGCGGTGATTTCTTTTGAATCAGTACTTATGACGATCAAAGAAGTTCAGGATGGGGAATTCGTCATTTCATAATCGATCTGTTTTTGCACCATGGTTCCGAACACCCGTAGCAAATGATGATGCTCACCGGTGGGGTGGGTGCCCATCACTTCGATGATGTGATGAATGGTTTCTATGGTGGAGAAACAATCAGGATGAGGCTGCTTGCGAATGAGAAACTGCGAGGGCTGTTCGGGTCGGAACATGACCTGCGGCAGGACCTGAAGACAGCGGCTCTGCCGATACATTTTCTTGGCCATAGCCCAGGTGGCATCGAGAATAATGAAAACATCCTGCCGGTCATCACGCGTGGAAGCAGATTTCCAATGGGCGATATCCAGGGCGTCTGGCCCAGGGAACAGCAGATGGCACCGTTTCCCTGGGTCAAGGATCAATCGCTTCAGGGGCTGGTTACCATCAAAACAGCTGTCGGTCAGAAGCAAAGCATTCTTGAGATGGAGAAAAGCCATTCGGCCAGTATTGATGGCTTTCCGCGATTCCTTGGGATGCAGGAGAATGACAAACTGAGGATTGCTGGCAAAGGGCCGAATATCCTCGCAATAGCACATCACATCCGCCTTGCGGCAGGTGAGGCAGACCGTTCGTGTCATAGGCTATCCCTTTCCTCAAAGATCGATACGGACCACACCATAGCCCGTTTGAAACCAAATACGTCCATTGGCATCGACCTGCATATGAGAGATGTTGAGAAAGGTGCCGGTAACAGTGGGCAGACTGTAAAGGTCCTTTTCGCTGAAAACCTTGGTATAGGTCGTCCCATCGGTGCGGAGGACATCGAATTTCAGCACGATGATATAATCACCTTCGGGCGTTTTATGGACATTGCGCAGGAAATAGGCCTGATCGGGAACAGCCATCGAGGTTTTCGTTTGGGTCTTCGTATCAAGGATCCAAAATTGGGTGATCAATGAACCCTCGGTCACCGAAACGAGGTAGGTATCGGCATCAATCTGGCGAATCCGATCCATCGATTCAAGACCCCAATCCTGCCAGGTGGTCTTCTTCCACGGCTGATCCCCCGTGCGGCTCAGCAGTCCCACATCGGTGGCAATCAGAATGCCTTCACCCTGACGGAAAATGCCCTTGATGTCGGTCCCTGCATCCGGTGCAAACGTTTCCTTGCGAAACGCCTGGCCGTCGATGACGCCGACGGACATGCCTTCACCATAAACCCAAAACCGTCCCTGAGCATCACGTGTGCCGCCCCAGTACCAGGTTGGGCTAGGGAAGTGGATCAATCGGGTCCAATCCTGTTCGGGATTCCAGCGGTACACCCCATTCGGACTGACCACAATAGGTTCAAATACCGCGGTATCCAAAGGCGATTCATCGGCCATGCCTGGACTCTTCAGCGATCGATTCCAACCTGCAGACTCCAGCGTATAAAGGCCATCCGCCGGGACATATACCTGAGGAACGCTTTGTTCATTGATCCAAAGTCCGGCAATGGATGTATTGGGCACAACACCGGGTTTGGGAAAATAGACCCAATTACGGAGATGGAATTGATAGGGGAATTGATAGGAGCCGCCCGGGCTGGCCAACAGCCAAGGAGCCCCATTGTCACTGAGCACAAGCGGTGTGCCGATCGAAAATCTTATTAAGCCATGGACCGTTAAATCCCAGTGCCGCAGACCGAGTCCATCCCACTGCAGAAGTCCCTGCTCGGTTTCCCAGTAGAGTTCGCCCTTCACGGAAAAGTTTGGCATCACGCGCTGTCCGACACGTCTTGACGCCAAAAAGGGAAAGATCGTCCAGGTGCTTTGGCTTTCATCCCAGTACGCATCACCCAAAATAATCTCGGACTTTGGACCGATCGCCAGATCCTGAGGCCGGATATCAATCCACGTGAAAGACGCCGGATTCGGTAATGTGCGCGTCTGGCCACCTTCCATCACCTGGACCTGCATATCATCGCGACCCCGACCGCGCAAAACCCAGACCCTATCCTGGGCATCGGCAGCCACTTTCACCAAGGGTAAGGCATGATCCACAGGCGTCCATATGGAGTTTCCTTCCGCCTTTTGGAAGAGCGCAGTCTTGCAGGACAGCCAAAGGGTTTTCTGCTGATCGCGCACGAGAGTCAGCGTCTGATTTGCATCGCTGCAGGCTGCCCCGACTGCAGAATCCGGATAGTTGACGGTGGTCCATGTGCCAGCCTCGTGGATCGCGACGCCGGTCGGCGTTCCACACCAAAATCCCCGGCGTTGAAACGATTGCGGCTGCCGGCAGTCCTGTAGATTTTGCGAATCCCACGATGGAACAGCTTGCCATCCCGCTTCTGCCCAGCGGAAGATATAATAATAGGACTGCTGCGTTTCGCTATCAAACTTCTGCCACTGTGAGTGCAGTTCACCTTCGCCTGAAAGCCAGAGTTTGACAAGGTTCGACGTGTTGACATCCAGGGGATTGCCCTGATCTGTCCAGCGCTGCTCGGCTTCGTTCCATAGCATGACCACATTGAATTTCACGCCGAAGATGCGTCCCTGGCCATCCTGGATCAACTGTTGGAATGCATCTTCCAGCAGAGTCGTTGCACTGCGACGCGTGGGTTGCCAACGCTTCGGCTGGATACCAAGGGAAGCGGTTTGCTCGGCCACATGTCCAGCACGATCATCAGCCTTGACCAGGATGCGTAGAACGCCGCCTTCAGGTTTCATGTTGGGCCACAGGTCGGCCAGCGAAAGAGAAAGCTCGGCATCACAGGGAATAAAAGTTTCCATGGATTTATTTTTGCAGCGACCCTTGGTGCATTGGATCGACCGTCCGGATAGGGTCGATTGATCATCCCGAACAAATTCAGCTTTGCATTGATAGCTCGTGGATAACGCGGCATCTTCCAGCTGGGGGTGACTTCCCACGACGCGCAGACGAACATCGGCGCGAGGCGCCTTCATCTGGGCCGCCGGTTTATTCCAATCCGCTTCATCCCAGACGAGATTGATTTTGGGCTTATGGTCGGTCACGACCAGAGTTTGACAGCTGATCGAGGAACGATTGCCCGCCCTGTCTTCCGCATAAGCATAGTAATCAAAGACACCGAGTTCATCCGCAATAATGGAGCCGGTGCGCTGAAAGTTTTTGATGTCCTGGCACAGGGCCTGGGGAAGGCAGACGCCAGCGGCTGCTGCGACACCGCTTTCATCAATATCCTGGCCGCGTTTTTCTCGACAAAAAAGCAGATCGCTTTGTGCGGAGGGTGTTTTCCACGGCAGGATTTGACCTTTGGCAAAAACCGCGACGCGATTGTCCAGGGCGTAACCGTCGAGCCCGCCCACTTCAGGGCGTCGGTGCAAGACCTGAAGGGGACAGGATTCCATGCGATTGGGTACCACGCCCGGCACATCCCAGCCTTCGGTACTGACCTGAAACGAAAGACGGAGTTGGTATGAGCCTTCCGGCAGTGAATCAGTCCGAATGTTTTGCGGCAGTTCGGTCAGATGCAGACCGTAAGGTTTTTCGAAGAGAACAAACTTGCGTTGTTCCCTTTCATTCTCAGCAATAATTTCAAAACGCGCCGTCTGCAGTGCGCCGTCACTGGTCCAGCGCAAGGGAAAAGGCAAGGACTCATGAGCATAAAAACCCTGGTCAGGACACTGCAGCTCGGCTGTGACCTGAGGCGATGTTTGCATCGGCAATCGAACCAGTCCAGAATCGGGCGCTGGTGTCAACGTATGGGCCAGACTCCATCCCTGAGCGCTGCTGAACGCCTGAATCACACCGGGCTCGGCCGGAACCCGGACACAGCCGCGAGGACTGATCGCGAGCATTTGGGAGCGACGCGTTGCGCTTACAAAGCGACTGCGAGTCGTGAGCAGATTTTCGGGGGAAAGGTCCTGACCCTGTGGGTTTTCGAGCTTAATGACGAGCTCGTCCTTTTGAATCGTCGCAGGATCCACGCCACATAGGGAACCTACAGAATCAAAATGATTTTCAAATCGATGACAGCTCAAGCATAAGCTAATGGCAGCAAGCAATCCCAAGAGCAGGCGTGGTGTCATAATCCCCTCAAAACCGTATTGAAGGGGCGAATATAGCCGATTTCCATAAGGAAAGGAATCGTAAAGCCCGCGCGCATTATGGTTCAATCGGGCGCTGCAAGACGGTTAAACTGGTTTGTAAGCCCTTGTTGCAATAAAGCATTTCAGAAAACGATGGATTGGACTTTGATCGGCATCCCAGCCATCTTCATAAAAACCGGTCAGGACCAGGCCAGCGCGTAGTTGGCCTCCGATCTGATCTTCGAGGGTATGACCAAACGCGAGCGGTTCGCCAGCTGGAAGAAATGCTCCGCGTTCTTCCTCCGTAAGGCTGGTAAGGTCGCTGTAGGGAATCGGATAGCGCATGGTGGCCACGCCCTGTTTTTCCAGCTCCAAATCCAGGGTAAAGAGAACCGGATTGCAGAAGCCGGCGATGATGGTTCCACCTTTTCTTAAAACCCGATAGGCCTCTCGCCAAACCGCGTTGATGTCCGGAGCAAAGACGTTCGAGCAGGGATGAAAAATAAAATCAAAGCTATCGGACGCGAATGCACTGAGATCAGCCATATCCCCTTCGACTGTCTTGAGCGTCAAACCCTCACGCTCAGCCACTTCCCGATCACGCGCCAATTGCTTGGGTGAGTTGTCCAGGACCGTAACATCCGCGCCGGCCGCCGCCATCAAGGGTCCCTGCTGGCCCCCACCCGAGGCCAAGGCCAGAACCCGACAGCCTTGCCAGGTCGGAAACCATTCGCGCGGCACAGGTTTCTGTGGGGTTAAAACCATGTGCACATCGCCCAGGCGCGCCCGAGCCACCTCTTCTGGACTGACGGGGACTGTCCAGCGATTGCCTATGGAAACCTGATGATCCCAGGCTGCTTTGTTGTAATGCACGGGATTCATGGACGACTCCTTGTCATGACCTCGTCAGGAGGGTGGCGAAGCCTTTACCCATCCCGGTTTGTACAGAATAATCTTAAGCAAATATGGCTTACTTATCCCCATCAAATCACATCATATCATTCTATGGGAGGTGAGCGGTGAGCCGTTATCCATCTTGATAAGGTAGGTCCATGGCCAACCACACTGAGGCGAGGATATACCCATGAACAACGTTATCGAGATGCGGTCCCGGCACTTGCAAAAGATTTATAAAGATTTAGCGCCAGCAGCGCGAGCCTTTCTAAAAAAGCAAGGCTGCAGTGACGCCGATAGCGAAGACTTTCTGCAGGAAGCTTTTCTGCACCTCTGGAGCAAGCAACGTTTTATTCCAGACGGCATGGAGATGGCCTACCTGCATCGCATGCTCAAAAATCTTATTATCGATGAATTCCGCCGAACGAAAGCGAAAAATAATTATCTGCGCTGTCTGGATGAGACCGCTTATGAAATAGCAGCTCCTGATGAACAGCCGGCGCATGAAGCCAGGCAGCTGCTCTGGGAGAAATTATCAGAAGCATCACGGGATCCCAGGGCCAGTGCCTTCATACTGCAGGTCAGACAGGGCCTCACCCTTGAGCAGATTGCCGAACAGGAACACTCATCCGTGGGAACCGTTGCGGCCCAGATTTCCCGTTACCGCAAACAATTCAAGAATAACTTGCAAAGAGCGTGGGAATGTTCGGTCTGGTGTTAGTATCGGGCCGATTTGACTTCTTATTCCGGATCCAGCATAGTAAGGGAAGCCATTTTTGAGTGTTGGTGCGGGGATTCATGCAGAAAAAAATGAATGATTTGCGCAATCAAAACCGTCCTCTAGTAAATTATTTTTACTGGTTTTTTTCAGGAAAAACTGGATTAATGTAGGGTTCTGGAGTTATATTTCCTGTTTGGTACGGGGTGCGTCAGGGATATAATTTGGATAGTCCATTCATTGCGAGGAGACCATGCGTACAGAACTGCATCAAAAACTCTTGGCTAATGTGATTCTGAGTACGAAGTCTGAGCCTCTTTCGATTAAACGCTTTCGACACTCGGCAACAGCATCCGGAGTGCTTTTTTATCTGGCAGCTTCGTGTGCCGCAGCGCTGGGGCTGCTGGTTCTGGCCCTTACCAAGTGGACTCACGCATTTTAAGCAAATATCCCCGATCCCGCCGTTGGGATCGGGGATGGAGTCACGAACTGCGAACCAGATCCAACACAAATCGTCGGGATGGACGCAGGTATTTCATGGTTTGAGCCGTCAGACGATCTTCCACAAATCCAACTTTTCCATAGATATGATTAGCCGCTTCCAGTTTAGCGCTGGTGTGCAGAATCAAGGATCGTGCACCCAGTCCTTGTGCTTCGGTTAGGGCATGATGGAGCAGGATCTGGCCGATCCCGCGATTGCGATGACGACGCGCTACGGCCATCTTTGCCAATTCAAACACACCTTTTTGCAGCGCCACCAACGCAAAAGTTCCCACCACCTCGTCGCCCAGGCAGGCAAAATAAATCGCGCCGCCTTCACTGAGTATTTTCTCTGGTTGATCAAGCATGTGTCGATCTTCGTCTTCAATGGTAAAATATTCCGTCAGCCATTCTTCATTCAAGTGTTTAAAAGCGGGAGCCAACATTTTGGAATAGGGCTTCACTTGAATGTCCAAAGGCCGATTGCGGCGGTACCGTTCCTGAACTCGTTTGGAAATGGGTTTTTCCTGCAGAATGCGTTCGAACGATTCCAGCACTCCCAGGATATCGATATTTCGTTCCGCAAACAGTTCCTTCATCTCCTCTTCCAATGCTTTCCATACGGGTTGCAGCTCGGGAATCAAAGCTTCGCCCTTGGCGGAAAGCGTGATCATGCGCTTGCGCCCATCACGACTGTTGCGGGCTGAATCAATCAAACCCGCCTCTTCCATGGACTCAACGATTTTTATGATCGCGGGATGCGAAAGACCGATGCGACTGGCAACTTCGGTGACCGGCAGCTCGGGGTGCTCCTGGAGCAGATAAAAGACACTGAACCAGCGGGGCTGGAAATTGATGCCGAGTCCGGTGTAAATTTGCAAACCATCGGCCAGCATCGTTTCACCCAAAGTCTTGATGCGGGTGGCGAGGCTGAGAAAACCGAGTTCGTTGAGCAGGGTCATCGCATCTTCCTTATGAACTTACTTGGAGCGTTCGCTCTTGTCGACCTTGCCATCATCATACAAACCGCTGACGCTGACCAGATTGCCCTTGCCATCGCGATTGAACTGCAGGCGGAAATAGTCGACCCCTTCCACGGCAAAGCGATCGGTATCGATAGGAATCAGGCGGTTTTTGCGCGAGCCTCGGCTATAAATCAGCTGATCCTTGTCCAGGGCGATGGCGCGTTCCCCATAACTGCCGACATAGGATTTCAGCGTTTCAGGATTTAAAGTCAAGGGAGAATGGACGGCCTTGAGGGATTCGAGCGACCATGTCAGGCGTTTTTTGTCATCCGCGTCCTTGGTCTTTTTGATGAGGTTTTGCAGAGCCATGCCATGAGCCGTCGATAGCGCCTGCTCCGCGCTGACCTTGACGTCGGGCTCGATGCCCGTCCCTTCCCAGTTGGTCTTGGTGATGGGATTGATCGCGCGACCATAGGGGATCATCGCCCCGAACTTAATGTCTTTGAAGTAGTGAAGGTCCACAGGATGCGCCCCGCCACCGGTCGTTTCCCCGACAATGGTAGCCCGCTTCAAATTTTTGAGGTTATAGGTGAATTCCTCGGCCGCCGAGAAGGTGCCGCCACTGGTCAGGACATAAACTTCCTTATCCAGGTAGCGTTTGCCTTCAACATGAGCAGGGGTCCAGAACTGTTCATAGGAATCGGTTTTCCGGACATAGAATGAATTCAAATGCGTGGGCTCTTTCAGCAGATAGCTGGTTAGCAATTGAATCATCGAGGGTGAACCGCCTCCGTTATTGCGCAGGTCAAAAATCAAGGCGCGGGTATTGGCCATATAATTCATGGCCGCAATCGCCGTGGCGCCTCCAAATTCAGCCGGCTGGAAACCACGCAGATCGATATATCCGATATTGCCGTTGAGGATTTCCAGCTTTTTAAAGTCATAATTAGTGGCTTCCATCGAGGCGACTTCCTTGGCCAAGGCCTCAGGCCCCTGCTCCGGACGGTTGGGTTCCTTTTCCATATAGAAGACATTGATGTGTTTGTCTTTGCTGACCTCGATGAGGTCCTCTTTCAATTTCTGCGCAAAGACTTGCGGATCATCGATGGTGTTATAGCGCCCGTCTTCCATATTTTTCTTCAGCGCGGATTCCATTTTTTTGGCTGTTTCCGGAAACACATAGTTGTCGTTGAATTCCTTGCTGATCACTTCGATCACTTTGGCCTTGTCGATGCGGCTTTTGGCCGTGGTGATCGATGGGCTGATTGTCGCGCCCGACACCATCATGATTCCAAGAAATGCCAAGCATTGAAAGGGTTTACCTTTAATCATACCGCGCATCCTTATTCTACGAGTCGTTTACGAAGGCAGATACGTAACCTATTACATATCTTATCGGCCAAATCCAGAGAATTTCAAGAAAATCCTGTATACCTTGAATAACATGGGATAAAAGAAAGTCAGCGTCGGGAGCCTAGGCACGGCATGACCTTCCCGCTCTTAAGCCCAAAGGAGGCTGCTCCGTATGTTCAGGATGCCGTTCAAAATCTTGCCCTTCCTGCTCCTGATCCCGCTGATGGGTTGTCAGTCCACAGACTGGTCCAGCGGCGAAGGTGGTCGGGTCCATCTGAGTGGTCGGGGCGTGGCGAAGTATCATAATTATGATGGCGTTGCCAAATGTAGAACGGCTTTCGGTCTTGATCCACGCGCGTTCGCCATGCAGGTGACGGCAGCGTCCTCGCAGATTGCACGGCAATTTCCGGCGATGGGCAAGGTCGGCCGCCGTCAGGGGCCTTATGAGAATGCCGCGCGCTGTATTCGGGTACAAAGACAGGGGACAACGAAGACGATCGTGGTGCGAGCCATAGATATTTGCTGTGGCGGGGATTTGAAAAGTCCCAGCACCCATCAATTGGATTTGTCGAGGCAGGCTTTTGAACAGCTTGGTCCCGTGGCGCTGGGCAACCTGCGGGTGAATTGGGCGGTCGTGGATTGCCCCAAGTCCCTGCAGGTTGAAAGCGACGATGACGTCTGCGATGATGCGTACTACTTTATCCGCTGATTAAACTTTCTTGACCACAGCGTTCAGGTGGCGACCACTGGTGCCGCTGGCGACCTTGTCACGACCAAATTCGGTGGCGATATAAATCACCGAACGATCTCACATTTTGCCTTTGGCCGGATCACCATCCACATCGGTGGCTTTCAAAAGATCAATCAGAGCATCCATGTCTTTGAGAATGTAACTCCACTTAAACCTCTCCACCCAAGCCAAGGGCTATGGATGGAGATTCCTGGCCTTCGGGCGTTCAGCGCTTCCCTGGCCGGTCGGGCACCAGGGCTCTTGCTGAGGCTTACTCGGCCTTTTTCCCGATCTCTCCAGGGAAGACG
>NZ_DASQYZ010000473.1:0-31675 GCF_035638955.1 Oligoflexus sp.
GAACCTTTCTTCTTACGTGAAAGATCATGCTGCGCCGATTTCAGTGACTTCTCCCGTTTTTTTAAATGACGGGGGTTTTTGATAACAAGGATTTCTTTTTGCTCGGTTACACCAGTCAGAAACCTGGTCGTTCCCCAATCAGGTTGGAGTACTTGCCGACAATCCGATAGACAGGGATATTCTCGACTTAAATAGGTGAATCAATGAAAACTGCCTTGTTCTTGGGCTCGCTTCTGCCCACTTCAGAGGGTCTATAAAGGCGAAATAAGAGCACTTCAGGGTGCATTTGTCGAGGTGGACACCAAGTGGCTCTACTTCGTGTCGAGGGCTGTTTTTTTGCACTGGCGTAACAATCCGTGCCTCGGCATGCCTATCACTACAACACACTCCTCGTTTGATGACATGCAGAAATTCCAATACGGTCATGTCGTAGGAAACAACGTTTACTGTAGTCCCTGATATGCTTCGAGCAGGACCACAGGCGAGTGAGGCAAAGGACAAGGCCCATGCTCGGCTTTAAAGCCTTCTTTGCGACAGAACCCTTTCACGACTGCGTTGGCCGCAGATTCGCCTTTGCTTAAGGCGGCGACTGTGGCCATAACAGGCAGGCGAGCAGGAATAAACTGAACTCACAAATCTTGATAGCCGCGCCTAGACAGTCTCCCGTGAGGCCCCCGAGTTGTTTCTGCAAATACCTCCGTAACCATAGAATGAGCAGCCCCCATACAAGAGGAAACGCGATCATGGCTGGTATCGAGGGCAGGAAAGTGAAAAGAGGGATGATCGGCCACAGAGGTAAAAGAGTTCGCCAGCCGTGAAATGAAGTCGGAATAAAACCTTGTGATCGACTTCCTGCATGATTCAGGTAAGGCAGCGTCCCGAGCAGAGGGATGCAGACGCTGCGGCTTAAGACGGCGCTGATGAGCAAGGTTCGTCCTTGAAGATCCATGGCCGTATTCCGCAGGGCTAAAAATCCACCGCCTGACACAATCAAGAGAGCAAGAACCCCGTAGCTTCCCACGCGCGGATCTTTCATAATCTCCAGGCGGCGTGGAATCGTGTGACCCCCCAGCATCCCATCGGCAAAATCAGCCAGACCGTCCTCGTGCATGCCCGCTGATAAAAGACAGGGAAAGAGCAAAGCCAAAAACAGAGCCACATCCTGGGCCATCCAGCGTGAGGCCACCATTAAGATCACGAATTGCACGCCACCAACCAACCAACCCAGCACGGGTAGGTAGAGGCTGGCACGAGAAAAAGCTTCGGCGGGAAGATGCCACAGGATAGGGATACGAGTAAACGTGACAACGGCCGCCAGAAAGCTCTGCAGGACTTTCATGGCGTCACGCGACCTTCAACTTCAGCGCTGGCAAACGTAGCCATATCACAAAGGATCGCTGCTGCCGATCGCACCAGTGGCAAAGCCAAAGCTGCTCCCGTGCCTTCACCCAGGCGCATGCCGAGATCCAGAAGCGGTTCCACTTCCAGGTGATTCAAGAGAGCTGTATGACCATCCGCACCCGAACGATGGGCGAAGACCAGATAGGATTTTATCTGCGGATAGGCTTTTACGGCAACCAGCACAGCGGCACTCGCAATCAAACCATCTACCAGGATCACCATACGCTGCTCGGCAGCTGCCAGAGCCGCTCCGGTGATCATGGCGAGTTCCAATCCACCAAAAACGCGCAGAGCCTCAAAAGGAGCTGTGATACGGCCGTGTTTTTGGAGGACCTCCTCCAGGCGGAGACGTTTATGTTGCAACTGCTCATCATCACAACCTGCCCCGCGACTGACCGCCTCATCGAGTGGAATATCGCAGAGGCAGTGAATAAGGAGTGCCGCTGAAGAAGAATTGCCAATTCCCATTTCGCCGAACGCGACCGTGTTGCAACCATCAGCCTTCAGCTTTTGCACCAGCTCGGCACCCGTGGTCAAGGCCTTGAGCAAATCCGTTTCGGTCATGGCTGCTTCGTCCAGCATATTGCGACTGCCCGGACCCAGCCGTCGATCCTCCACCCCAGGCCAGGGCGTAGGCTCGAGGGTACCCGCATTGATCAGATGCAGATCCCAGCCTAGCTCGCGAGTCAGCACATTGATCGCTGCACCACCCTGTGAAAAATTGCGAACCATGGCCCCGGTTACGCTCTGCGGATAAGGACTGACTCCGGCGCGAGCGATCCCGTGATCGGCCGCAAAAACGAGCAGACTGGGTTTTTCAATGCGTGGTTTCTGGGTCTTTTGAATCAGCCCAACTTGCAAGGCGAGTGATTCCAGCCGTCCCAGGGAATGCAGGGGTTTAGTCTTATTGTCGAGTTCAGCCTGCAAAACAGGGATAAGAGAAGCATCAGGTGTGCTGATATGGAATTGCATGGGTTTTCCTAGCGGGAAGTTGAAGAAGTTTTAAAATAGCGGCCATATTTATATGCTGATCCCAGTTGTCAGCCAAAGCGTCGAAAGCCATGGACTTGGGTCGGGCCTGCGTAACCCGAACGGGAGCCAGGCCTTTGGAACGTCTGAGCGCATTGATGGTAGCCAGACGCAGATGCGTGTTATCAAAGAGTCCATGAATCAATGTACCCAGAAACTGGCCATCTTTATGGAGCCAGCCTTCGCATGCCCCATCGTCGGCATCCTGCATGGCAGCCTCGCCCGAAATCGCACTTGCAGGAAATGTCACCCGGCCCATGTGAATTTCATAACCTTGCAGGGGTGTACCGTTCATCCCAGGCATCCAATCAGGAGCCTTACGAAACTGCAGCTGCCTTTGCCGCGTTACTTTTTCCGAAGTAAAATGCGTTTGGATGGGCAGAAGGCCCAGGCCTGGTGTACTGGACACGTGAGCCTCAACCTGATCCGGATCATGAATGCCAAGACCCATCATCTGATAGCCACCACAGATGGCCAATACAGGCCGTCTGGCTGCGAGACGCTGCTGGAGGACGTCAGCAAAACCGCGCTCCCGAAGCCACTGCAGGTCACTGATCGTAGCCTTGGAACCTGGTATGATCAGAAGATCCGCATCATGAGCTTCGCGCGGATCCGTGATGTAAGCCACGTGACAATTTTTTTCTTCTTCCAGTTTGGCGAACTCATCGTAA
Organism: Oligoflexus sp.; assembly: GCF_035638955.1. Classification (GTDB taxonomy): domain Bacteria; phylum Bdellovibrionota_B; class Oligoflexia; order Oligoflexales; family Oligoflexaceae; genus Oligoflexus. The sequence goes on from NZ_DASQYZ010000473.1 coordinate 3,102, forward strand.
TTGGAAAGACGCGGCAGGCGAATGACCGCAATATCAATGCCATCAGGATCGCGTCGCAAACGATCAGGTCGGGAGTCAAGACCTAATGAATCCTCTTCAGCCACCCCATGATGCCGCATATAGGGCAGGACGCCAAACACAGGCTTGCCACTGCGTTCCTCGATAAAGTGAATGCCATCCACAAACAAAGCTGGATCACCGCGAAATTTATTAATCACAAAACCAGCCACCAGCTCACGCTCGTCCGGATCCAAAAGATCCAGTGTTCCAAGCAGCGAAGCAAACACACCGCCGCGATCGATATCGCCCACGAGCAGGACAGGAGCCTTGACGCTTTTCGCCACAAACATATTCACAATATCATTGGCTTTGAGATTCACTTCGGCCGGACTTCCGGCGCCTTCAACAATCACGATGTCGTGCGTGCGCCGGAGTTCTTCGAGGCTGTTCAGAATGATTTCGCGCAGGCGTGGCTTCTGTTCATGGTAGCTGCCGAAATGGTAACGTCCCGCTGGACGACCCAGAATCACCAGTTGCGAATGACGATCGCCTTCAGGCTTTAGAAGCAGGGGATTCATATGCACAGTCGCCTCCACCCCGGCGGCTTCCGCCTGAATCATCTGCGCCCGACCAATTTCTCCTCCGTCTCGTGTGACACCTGCATTGAGAGCCATGTTTTGAGCCTTAAACGGCGCAACTTTGAAGCCACGCTGGGCGAACCAGCGGCAGAGCGCTGTGGCAATCAGACTCTTGCCGACATTGGAACTTGTTCCTTGTACCATGAGCACAGGACTCAGGTTTGACATGACAACTCCTCATCCAGGGCTTTCCAGAAACGCTGCAGGGCAGGTTGAGGACGAGCCGCAATACGTATCCAGTCGGGCAGATCATACGAGGCGCAGCTGCGCACCAAAATGCGATGATTGTTCCAGAGTCGCTGGATCAAATCTTCGCCACCGGGTGGACGCAGCATGGTAAAAATAGTTGCGGATGGAATAAACGGAATGGCTCTTTCCTGCAGACCTTGCTCCAAACGTTTGCGGTCATCGAGCAGCATCTCCCGGCTGTGGGTCAGGCGCTCATGATTCTGCGTGATCCATAAACCGGCCGCCTGAGCCAGACTGTTGACCGACCACGTGGGAATAAACCGGGTCAGTTCACGCACCAGATAAGGATGAGCTTCCATAAACCCGAGTCTGAGGCCGGCAATCGCAAAATCCTTGGTCAAGGAATGAAAACGCAAAACATTCGAAGGCCACTCCAAGAGAGAAGCGCTTCGCCAATGTGGGCTCAGGCTCAGAAATGAATGATCGAAACAGAAAAGCGTTTTAGGATAATCGAGGGCCAGCCGGGCCAGACCCGGGACATCGTGAAAAAAACCGGTCGGACTGCACGGATTGCTGGTCATTACCAGGGTTATAGGCTCCTGGTCCAGACGTTCCCGGAGACCTTCCATTGTCCAACGAAAATTGTCCTGGGCCGAGGTGCGATAAATAATTTTTTGCGCACCTGTGGTGGCAGCAGCCCGGGAAAATTCTGAATAGTTGGGTTCAATGGCAAGCCAGCGCAGACCGGGTTTAAGATAGGCGCGCGCCACGGCCCAGAAAAGTTCATTGCAGCCATTACCGACCAGGATCTCTTCCGAGGTGCGGCCGACCATCGCCGCCAGCCCGTCCCGCAACATTTTTTGCTGCGGATCAGGATATTGATCGAACGGCTGCCGACTCAGGAATGTGCACAGATCGGGATCGGGGCCGTAGGGGTTGATATTGACACTTAAATCCAATACAGATGCATCCGGCACCCCGCCCTCGGGCGTGAGCCCGCCATGGGTCCAGTCCGAGTGCTGCAAGTTCGCGTTCATACCCAAAATCCAGCTCCTCCCAATGAGGCTACGAAAAAAAAGGGCCAGGCAATGCTCGCGGCAAGTTCCGCATAACGCCAGGCTTCATGAATCAAGGGTAAGGTACTGGGTCTCAGCGGATATCCCAAGGTGTAAACCCCGCTTTTCCTCAGCTGGATACCCAGCATGCCAGCCATAGCCGCCATGGGCCAGCCCCCGTTCGGACTGGGTGTCAGAGCATGATCACGACGCGCGACCACCCAGGCTGCACGGGCATCGGGTTTAGGCAGACGTGCGACGAGTCCACGGATACTGCGGGCCAGCAACAGAAAGAAAACGGTTAAACGCGCGGGAATGAAATTCAAAACATCATCGGTACGAGCCGCAACACAACCCAAATTTCTATAATGATTTTTGTAGCCGATCATCGCATCCATGGTGTTCACAGCACGATAAAAAATGGCTCCCGGCACACCGAAGAGGATTGCAAAAAACCATGGTGCGATCACACTGTCGGACAGGTTTTCCGCCAGAGAGCTGATGGCCGCTTCGGTCAATTCCTCTTCGTTCATCTGGCTGGCGTTACGGCTACAAAGCGAGCGTAATTCCCATCGGGCTCCCTCGACATCACCTTCGGCCAAACGTCGATGCACGTCTTCTGCGGCTCCGCCCAGGGCTTTCCAGGCGAAGCTGGCTTTCAACCAAAAGGTGGTGACGCCGAGTTGAAGCCAGGGAATGGCGGTCAGGGCTTCGATACTGAACCAGCAGAGACCCGCGAAAGCTGCAGGAATGAACAAAGTGAGGAGCAGGCCCCCGATAAATTCCAGCCGAGGCCCATGGCCTAAAAATAGGGTCTCACCCCAGCTGATCGTACGACCCATCCAGACCACGGGATGCCAGCGGTTGGAATATTCTCCGAACATCAGATCGATCAGGAGAGCCAGAATCCAGGCCAGACCCAGTATGGTCAAACTAGGCATGATTATCCTCGGCCGCGAGGCGAACGAGTTTTTTCAGGGGCAGGATCACACCGAAAGCCGCCAGGAAAACTTCATCAGCTGCGCCGGAGATATCCTGCTGCAGTCGACCGTTGAGATCACGGAACCGGCGCGCGAGCGCATTGTCTGGAACGATGCCCAAACCTACTTCGTTGCTGACGACCAAAACTCGGGGAGCTTGAATCATGGCAGCGTGGAGGCCCAGGTGCACGTCCTCGCGAATCTGCGCATCAGTTTTTTCCTGGAGCAGGAGATTACTGATCCAGAGCGTGAGGCAGTCAATCACAATTACATCGCATTTGGGTTGCTCCGCCAGAGCATGATGGAGAGCGAAGGGTGCATTCAAAGTACGAAACCTGTCACCACGTTCAATGCGATGCGATTTAATGCGTTCACGCATTTCTGCATCCCAGGCCTGGGCTGTTGCTATGTAAAGTCTATTTTCACCGACTCGCAGAGCTGTTTGCTCGGCAAAGCGACTTTTGCCGGAACGCGCGCCGCCGCTTATCAAATTCAAAGAGCTCTGGGTCGGCAAAAAAAAGGCCGATGTGGTTGCAGATAACATAGTCCTCTCCTTGGTGTTCGGCGTCTGTGGCTAAGGTTATTTCATTGCGGCTTGGAGCCTGTCAAGAGTCAGCGGGTGATCCGGATGCTGCTGCATCCAGCGTTGCACACCCTTCTGCACGGCATTGAAGACGGCGGCACCTATGGCGGCGCCGGCATCTGTATGTTTGCCCGCGTAGGCCACCTGCAGTTCCCTATCAGGACAGGCTATGGCATGACAATCGGTCCCCGTGCCCGTGGCCGGTTCCCCACTGATCGCACTGCGTAAACCGCTTTCCAAAACTGCAGCGGTTTTGGCTTCGGCGCTGATGACCATGGCTTCCAGCATGCCTTCCAAAGTGAGAGCCTGATCGATAAGACAGGCGCAATTGATCGTGCCCACACGCCGCGACGGTCGACTGGGATCGCCGGCCCGCAAAGCGTTGCCCAAACCCACCGTGGCCACGGCCAGGGCCGTGACCTCGCCAACCGTCACCGAGGCCCGGCTATAATGTTCAATCCTGGCGCTGGTCATAAAACCCAGGGCATCCGCAGCCCCAATATTTTTGAGACGCTGCTGCAAAAATTCCCGTGGGCAGGTCTGGATCGTGAGATCATAAGGACCCACCTGAATCCAGGCTATATTTTGCGTGGTATGCAAACCGCCGCCTTGTAAGGCCCAGCTCAAAGTCTTCATAGGCTCAGGAAAGGTCCACAGCAGAAAAGGCTGTGTTGCATCCACGGCATGGCCGGTAATAATGGAAGATTCTCGTTTCATACGGGTGTTCTCTAGCATGGGCATCCAGAATTCTCGATCCCAAATCGAGTTGAGCTTGCCGAAATTCGAGCGAGGCGTTACCAACAGAGCAGAAACGATGACACGATTGAACCAAAAGGATGTGCCATGATCCGCAAGCTTTGTATGCTGGGATTGCTCCTGTCTCAGACAGCTGTTTTCGCAGGGCCGAAACCGGCACCGGCAATTCCCACGACGTTACGCGATATGATTAAAGCCCCGCTTTGGCCCATTTCGACGCCCGATCCGACGGGACAGAAGGTGCTCTACCTGGAACGCGTGCCCGTGGTTTCCCTGGAGTTTCTGGCAGCTCCTGCCTTGGGTCTGGCGGGTGCCCAGATTGATCCGAAGATTTGGGCCACCAAACGGCGCTCGATCCACACCAACCCCTCGATTTTGACTTTGGACTCAAGGCAGACCCTGCCTCTGCGTGTCCCCAAAGATCGTCATGTGGAATCCATCCGATTCAGTCCTGATGGTCGCTGGGTGGTCCTGAGTCTGGATGCCAGCGATGGTGTTGAAATCTGGTTGGCTGATGCCAACAATGGATCCGCGCGCCGTCTTGAAAAATATTATTTGAATGATAGTTTCGTGCAGACTCCCTTTCATTGGTCGGCCGATAGTCAGACCGTTTACGTCGCCACCAGGGAAAAATCTCAGGATGCCATGAAAGCATCGGAACTGGATGGCGTCACCATTGAAGAAGCGGAAGGGACGCGCGTTCCAGCGCGCACGTACGCCTACCTGCTCAGAACGGCCGAAGATCAAAAGCTCTTTCATAAAGTGGCCCAGGTTCAGCTCGTCGCTCTTGAGGCCCGCACGTTAAAGGCTAAAAAAATCGGGGCCGCGTTGCCTCTGCAGTCCTTCTCGCTGGCGCCTCAAGGTGATAGCCTTTTGCTCGAGAGCTTTGCCGCGCCTTATTCCCTGGCAGTTCCCGCAGGACTCTTTGCGCGCGATATTCAGGTCCTTTCGTTGAAGAATAACAGCCTGCGAAAAGTGATGCAGATGCCGCTGGCTGAGACTGTGCCCCCGGAAGGTGAGCGCAAGGGGCCCCGGGATGTGCGCTGGCAGCTCGATCATCCGGCTCGACTGCTCTGGTGGGAGGCTTTGGATGAGGGTGATCCGCGCAAGAAAGTTCCGCATCGCGATCGCCTGATGACCTGGGACTGGCCATTCACAGGTCAGGCGCAGGAGCGATTGAAGACGGAAGAACGCGCCGCGGGCGTTAATTTTCTGCCGCGTGCTGATCAGATCCTGGTGCGTGACATCAACCCTGACACGCATCGCAGCCGGGTGGATTTCGTCGATCTCAAAACAGACGCGCGCCGGCGCTTGCTCGACTATGAAATCACGGATGCTTATCGAAACCCTGGTCGCTTCGTGCAGGCGCCCGATGCCGCCGGCCGCGAACGCCTTGTCATGGACCAGGATCGCTTGTTTCTGGCGGGTGAAGGGCGCAATCCCAAAGGTGAGCAACCGTTCCTTGACGCGATAGATGTGAATACAGGCAAAACCACCCGTCTCTTTGAATCCGCTGCCGATGCGAGCTACGTTGAGGAATTCAGTTTTATGGTCGGTCGTAAACCGGGTGTCCTGGCCTTGACACGGCAGGCCGCCGACATGCCGCCGAACCTACGATTTCATGATTTGGCCACGGGTCAAAGTGAAGCTGTTACGCAGTTTGTGGACAATGTTCCAGCCATGACCAAGGCTAAAAAACAGCCGTTGGTGTATCAAAGGAAGGATGGCATCACGCTCTCTGGAACGCTGTACCTGCCGCATGATTATGTCGCCGGCACCAAGCTGCCGGCCATGGTCTGGGCGTATCCAGAAGAGTTTCGTTCCAAGGATGTCGCCGGTCAGGTCCGGGTTTCGGACAAACGCTACAGCCGTCCTTCCCCTATCGGAGTGGAGTGGCTGGTTACGCAGGGCTATGCGGTCCTTACCAACGCGGCTATGCCTGTGGTCGGTGACAAAGAAACCGTGAACAATACGTTTGTGCAGCAGATCGTTTCGAATGCCGAAGCTGCCATCGATGCCCTCGATCAGCGCGGGGTGGTCGATCGCAAACGGGTGGCCATTGGTGGGCATAGTTACGGCGCGTTCATGACCGCCAACCTTTTAGCTCATAGTCATCTTTTTTGTGCGGGTGTGGCGCGGAGTGGAGCCTATAATCGCAGTCTGACGCCCTTTGGTTTTCAATCCGAACGGCGGACATTCTGGGAGGCGAAGGACTTTTATATGATGGTTTCGCCTTTCGCTGAAGCGGATAAGATCAAAACACCTTTGCTCCTGATTCATGGCAAGAACGACAACAATCCGGGTACCTCGCCGATTCAAACCGAACGCATGTTCCAGGCCATTCGTGGCGTGGGAGGCACAGCCCGCCTCGTCATGCTTCCTTACGAATCGCATGCCTATCGGGCTTTGGAAAATGTGGAAGTCGTCCAGAGTGAAAGTTTGGATTGGCTGAATCGTAACTGTGGGCCGATCAAAGCCACAGCCGATCGCTGACAGGACAGGTGGTGGGGACCTGGTTCCCTGCTGCCTGAAACCTCCCTCATCGTCCTTTGAACATCACACGACCCAGGCGTGGAAAAAAGCGCGAAGGCTGCAGAAGGTCGAGCAGGCGACTATCTCCAAGTTTGGCCAGGATCAGAACCGGCAGGAGACGCAGAACGCTGGACAGCAAAAACAAGCGACCGTAATCCGCAGAGGTCGGCGTGCCCGAACCCAAAAGCAAATAGCCAACCCAGGACCCCAGGAACATGGCGCTCGCGTTCAGCAGCTGCGTGAGGGTCAATAGACTGAGACGTTCGCGATGGGACTGCTTATCCATCATCAGGAGCGTAACGCCCAGCTCATGACAACCCCAGGCCAAACCTGTAATGACCTGAAAGAGGATCAGGCAGGCAAAGTTATCGGTCGTGGTCCACAGCAGGGGCAAAGGCACGATGAGCAGCGCCCCGAGGTGGGTGAGGGTGGTGGAACCCAAGCTATGGGCCATCCTTTGCAGTAAACCACCCGCCGCCACGCGAGCAATAAAGGCTGTACTGATGAGTATCATATAATCGTGATAATCGAGCGCCAGCTGCTTCAGCATAAAGGCATTGAAGAAGGGTCCGGAGATATTGGTCGCCATTTGCGTCAAAAAGAGAAACGCAATGATCGTCAGCGTGCGATTTTCCGTAAGCCAGGACCAGAAACTCTGTTTGAACAAAGCCCGGACATCCACTGTGGGTCGGACCAGGCTTTCCGGATGGCGGGCCAGAAACCCTACGGACACGTAGCGGCACACCCCACTGATAAAGAAGAGCAGGGCGAAAATCGGGAGTTTGTGGGAAGCCGTAGCCTGCGTTTCCAGGGCCAATCCTGCCACGAGAAGACCCAGCACCGTAAAGAGCTGAGCGACGCGCGCCCGATACGCAAAAAAATGAGTGCGGCGATCGTCCGGCACGATGGAACCAATCCAGCTGCTCCAGCTCGGACCAGCGGCGAGGCCAAAGGTCCAGTAACCGCAGATCAGAAAAAACACAGTTTGATCCTGGGGGAGCGGGCTGAAATTCAGCCCCCAACTCAATAGCCCCAGGAGCACAAGGGCTGTGCCTTGAATAGCGGCGCTGACCATCACCCAGGATTTTTGGGAACGAAAAAATTGAGCGCAAAATCCGGCGGCCAGCTGGAGGACCGAGCCGATTAAAGTCGGCAGGGTCACGAGCAATCCGGAGGCTCGCTCACTAAAACCCATCGTCAGCACAAAAGCACTGAGATACGTTTCGCCGATTCCTACCATAAGGGAATAGAACGCGACGTCCCAAAGGCTGGCGCGAAGCGAGCGGGGCACGGCATCATAAGGCTGTGGAACGCGGGTATGCATAGGGTGTGTAACCTGTTTCTTACTATCTTAAAATATTTACGAGGGAATAGCAGGAGGTGTCCTGGAGTCAGGAGCGGGCGCTGGATATTTGGCAGAAATTTTCGAATTGTTCCAAAGGCGAACGGCCGTCTGGTTCAGGCGACGGCCGGGCCGGGACTACTTCTTGAGGTCTTCCTCTTTCACGTCATCCTGATACTTGGCCTGAGTGTAACCACAGGTTTTTTTGGGTTCGCTTCGAATCTTCGGCACGTCATGCACACAGACAGCCTGGGCCACATCAATCGGTTTGGGAAGGGGTGCATTGAGCAGCTGCATGGCTTCGGTATATTCAGGAGTATTGGGCTTGCCCTTGACCTTACATAGCAAGGACACCGAAAGCATCAAGGTATAGCAGGGATTCTCGCCATCGAATTTCAAGGCGGCCCGATGATACTTGATGGATTCATCAATGCTGCCGCGGATATGAAAGATCCAATCCATCAGAAAGAAATTGGGAACGAGGCGATAGAACAGCCCCAATCCATAATGCGCGGAACCCTGCAGCGAGACATTGGGACGGAACTGGATATCCACACCGGATGCCACCACCTCGAGCCAGCTGTCGCGCACCGCTTGACCGTAACGCAGCGAGGCGAAGATGCCGTCAATGCTCGCAATCTTGGCCCGCAGAGAGGCTTTGAAAAATTTGCAAAGCATGTGGGACGGCGCCCGTTTCAAACATTCGTTGATTTTCTTTTCACCGTCTTCCAGATACTTGCGTGCAGTCGGATGATCCTTGGGATCGGTGAAACTGGAACCCAGAAAGAAGGCCTCGGCGGCCATCATGGAATAACCATCGAGCCAGTCCGGTTTCTTGCGGATGACCTGCTCCAGGATGAAGAGACGTTTCTCATGTTCGGCATTGGAGAGCGCCTCCACCTGGAATTTGTCCTGCAACGCTTGAAAGTCACGGGCCAATTCCGGTTCCGCTCGAAGCGGCGCCGTATCCATTTGGTAAGTTTTTTTTTCGGAAGCCTCAAGGCGGATGGAAACAAGGAGAGTACTGAACAAAAACCAAGAAAGCAGACTGCGCATGTCCGAACCCCAAGTAAACGGCGAAGGGCACAAGCATACCACAGCCTGCATGAATACGAACAGTTTCCCTTAATACCCGAGGTCAGCCAATTCGTTCGTGAGTTCCTGATAGAAACTCAGGTGCCGAAAGCGATCCGACGTGCTGCCAAAGAGCTGTCCGATCAGATCAATGTGGTCCGCGCTGACAACGCCGCGATAACGTCCCCATTGCGCGGAGCGTTCTGAAACCAGCCCGTCATTTCTTTTGCCAAAGCCAAAGGCAATTTGAAATCCGGCCAGCAAGGGATCCATGCGATCGCCTGTTCCCCAGCCGGTAATGCTGCTCACGCCGGCATAGGATTGATAGTAGACATCCGGGCTATCAGGCGTCGCAGGATTGAACGACCCCTCCAAAAACTCGGGCGACAGGTTATAGAGGCTAGCCCGGACGTCAAGATCGGTCGGTTTCATTTGGCCTTTGCCCAGAAAACCAGAGACCAGGTATTCGAAAGCTTTGTAGAGCAGGTTGTCACCTTTGCCGAGAAACTTAAAAATAAGCCCTGGGATAGGCGAACCGTAGTGAGGCGTGCCAATGGTGGTGATCGAAGCCACCTTGCGATTAAAGCCCATATGGGCCACCAGGTAGCGGGCATCCAGTCCACCCATGGAATGCGCGATGATATTCACTTTGGGTGCGCCGGTCGCCTGCATTATTGCATCGAGCTGCGGCGCGAGTTCACGGGCACGAGCCGCCACTGTCTGAACAGGATTGACAGCTGTGGAGTAGATGTTATGGCCTTGCGGGTTGAGCGTGGATCGGACTTTGTAGAAATAATCGAAATAGAAGACCTGGTCCCAGCCGAGAAAACCGTGAAGCAGTACGATAGGGTACTGGGTTTGCCGGGCTCGTGCGCGAAGATCCTCGGCCTCGGAATAATCAGCAATGTCCGGGTCGACTTCGCGGTTTTCTTCTTCAATGTATTCTTCATCATCGTACTCCGCTGTGGCGAACAGCTTGGGTCCTGGGGCCGTGAACAAGGCGCAAAAAAGCCCCAAAGAGAGCATGAAACGTGTCATAGCGATCCCCTCAATCGATTCCAAATCTGTCGGCTGTATGTGACTATCTACAAACCGGTATACTTCCACTTTGTCGTTTTGCCGAATAAAAAAAACGAAAGCGCCTCGAAACAGAGTGAGAGTATGGAAAAGAAATTGAAGGAAGTCTGAGATTGATGAGGTCCAAGGCAAAACCGAGATTGAAGACACCTAACTCGTGTCGTGCATGGGTGAGGGAGCGCATTCAAGACGTTGCGTGATGGAAAAGGCAAGGAGGCAAAAATAAGCTCGTCCTGGCGAGGGCCTTCAATTTTTTACCCAGCGCTTTCCGTTCATCAGGATATTCGTTCATTGATCCATGGAATTACGGAGGAGCTCCCACCAACTGTCTCCATTTCAATACGGGGTGTGGCTTTATTCCGATCACAGGCCAATGGCGACCTGCTTAGAATATCGGCAAGAAACTTATCGAGTTGGTCACACAGAGTGTTAACGGGGAGAACTCTGGAATGTCTGAAAGCGAGAGGATTTCGTCATGTCCTGATTCGAATGGTTTGGTTCCCTATTGTGGAAAATTTTCATTTTGTGTTCATCTCGCGATTTTGAGCATTGAATTCACCGCCGTTGCGAAGAAGCAGCGACAGGTTTCGAGTGTCATTCCAACTGCAAATGGATCTCACTCTGTGGCCCAGAGTGTGGCGAGTTGCTGGACAGAACCCGGCTGAAGCTCCTGACTGATCCGGCTTTCATACAGATTGAAGTTGGCCAGAGATGATCGCGTTGCATTCAGTCTGCTTTGGCGCGAAGCTATCAGGACAGGGTCGAAACCCGGAAAACTTTGATATGGCAGCGTTTCTGGATGTTCTTCATCGCCTTTGAATCAGAAGCGGGGGTGTATCTTTCCCATGAGACAGATCCAGCATGCCTGCTCCAGGGATCCGGCAAGGATCCAAACTATAATGATGATCACAACGCACTTCATGAGCGTGATGTGCGGGAAACCTGTCAACCTTAAATAAAAATCCTTGGTCATCTCAACAATTTTCGGCACAATACCAGATATCCTATGTCACCTGGAGCTCGTGATGCTAAAGACTTTGGGGCTGCTGCTTCTGTCCAATATCTTTATGACCTTTGCCTGGTACGGTCATTTAAAGACTATGGGTCACAAGCCCTTATATGTGGCGATCCTGGTGAGTTGGGGGATTGCATTTTTTGAATACTGTCTGCAGGTTCCTGCCAATCGCACGGGCATTCAATTTTTTAGTCTGGCCCAGCTGAAAATCATTCAAGAAGTGATTACGCTTGTGGTTTTCGTAGTCTTTTCGATTTTTTATATGAAGGAAAAACCCCAGCTTAGTCTTCTCTGGGCTGGACTCTGCCTCATCGGTGCCGTCTATTTTATTTTTCGTGACGGATCCGGTGCGACTCACTAAGTCGTGAAACGTAACGTGGCTGATACAGCTGTTATGAAATCTGCTTCACCCCATACCTATGATGCTGCGCGTTTGCTACGTCAAACTATTCAGATTAGACACTCTTTACCCACAAATGACTCATTTTACGCCATTCGGCGATCCGTGAAAGCTGGCCTGCGGCTTGCATTGACAATTGTGAACCCAGGGCTTAAATGGGTCGAATTAGCATCATGAAAGGTAGAACATTTATGAAGACAACTCTGCTTTCTCTCGTTGGACTTGTGGCTTTGACCTCTGCTCCTGTATTTGCCGATGTCGGCCAGGTTAAGGCTCTGATTTTCACATCTCAGTCGCAACTGAACATTGATGGTTTGGAAGCACGTGGCGGTAGTGTTACTGCGGGTGGCGACTTTACTGCTGATCAGGCAGAAGGCGACAAACTGAACTCGATCGGTGGCGGCGTTGCTTTCGAAGTGCGTCTGGCCAACCAGATGTACCTGGGGACTCAAGTCGGTTACATCAATTATGATGGTGAAGACGAGCAAGGCGGTTATTCTGATCTTGTCGCCAGTGGTTATGGCGCTCTGGACTTCTGGAGCAACGACGTGGCTGGCGTCTACGGAAAGGCTGGTCTTTCCTATCACCGCTTGACGCTTGAGAACTTTAACAATGGCGCCCTTAAAGTTGAAGGCGACGCTGCTAACCTCGGTAACTACGATGCCGGTGTCGGCGCTCGTTGGAAGCTGAACTACGCAACCACACTGGGTCTGGAATATAAATATACCGATACTTTTGCTCGCAGTGACGTTGATCTCGACGTTGAAGGTGCTGGCGTGTCTTACAGCGGTCTGAAGTATAAAGACATTGGTATCACCAACAATGAAGCTCAAGCTTCGCTTGGCTTTGTATTCTAATAGCACACTCCTGAGAACTGTTCACGCGAACTTCCCTGTGATTGACAACCCGGGTTTCCAACCAGCCCGGGTTTTTTCAGGATCCTTGAATTGGAACGTGGGCGCATACCCAGAATCTCTTGTTTGGTTATGCCTACCCATGCTTCATATTTTCAAGTCGTGGCGATCTATGCTCATGCCAGGAATTCATCATCCCGATTTCAGCATACCCAGCAGGCCTTTTTTCTTCTCCTTGGGTAATGCCTTGTTGATGACCTTGTCGGAATACCCGGCCTTTTTCAGAATCTGCAATTTTTCATCGTAGCTCCGATCAGGATACTGACTGAGCAAATCCAGAGCGGCCTTACCCTGGCGTTCAAGTATGGTGAGCTCGATCTTGTCGTAAATCAGTTCCACCTGACCCAGGAGTGCCATAGCCTTGCCATGAGCCGTTTCCATATCCTGCACATCACTGGATGAAAAATTACTATCATCCCCGCGCTTCTTTTTAATCAAGCCTTCGTAGTACTTCACACGCGCTTTGCATTCCACGATAGCTTTTTTGGCTTCAGCCAACTGGCTTAATTTCATATGGATGCGGGCTATGATCAAACGAACGTTCACTTCCTGCAGGATCGTGTTCACCGCTCCGGAGTTGGTTAACGCCAATTGATAAAAGCTCAGAGCCTTTTCCAGCGTGGCGGATTCGCCCGGTGCAAATTGCGGCCAAAGCTTGCGTAACGCCGATAGGAGGCTCTGGGCTTCCTGCTTGATCAGGGGTGACTTGGTCAGGCCGTGCTTTAGATCATGGAGCATCCAGCCGAGCCGTAAATAGTAGGACGCCAGCTGAATGCACTCGCCTTTGGCGACCTCTTCGACCTGCTCCCATTGAAAACAGGCTAAAAGATTCAGCTTCAGACCGCTGATAAAGACCGATTTCTCCTGGGTGGAATCAAAGATCAGCAGCTGATGGACGTCCTTGGACGCCGGGTGCAGAGCCTGACCCTTTTGATACTGCTTGCGGTATCGGGTTGTACTCAAATTGCCGTCTTTAAAAGGATGCTGAAAAAAAAGATAGTCAGCGGTAAAAAAGCAGTAGGGACATTGCCAGAAGTAAAAAAGTTTGGGATCGACGCGGGGCGCGACTTTTTTTGACCAAAGCACGGTGACGGGACGCATATCGATATCGCGTTTCGTCTCACTAAAGAGCGTCGCTTTAAGCCGGCTAAACTGCGCTTCTTTTTCGCAAATGACGCAGCGGGCCTGGACGGTTTGAAAGGGGCTGATCCCCGCTTCAGGGCTGGGACTCATGGATTTCTCACTGGCAATGAGTTAATCAGGTATTGTGGCGTCTTGGGTGCGCCAGCCTCTCTGTTATTGTATGTTAGAGTGGCTTGTTTTGTGCAGGATCCGGGAGGCGGTTCATACATTTTGTGAATCGATCGACCTCCCTGCTGCTGTTCAACTTCTGGAGATGATAATGGAAAATGCCGATCTTAACCCGCACGCCAGCGTGCTTTCTCGCAGTGCCCTGCACTCTTATATTACCGGACCGGCAAGCCCAACGCCGCTGCCCAAAAGTGCCTTCAACCCGTACCGTAAACGATCAGCATTATTGAATATTGTCAGTCTGGAAGCGGCTGAAGAGGCCCTGCAGAAGTCCATTGAAAAAGAGCAGGTCGACCCCGAGGTGCTTAGCCTCCCGGAGCCCACGCGTACCTTGACCGGAGCCGCCGCGGCCACCTGATATGTCATTATTGTGACAGTCAGGCCCCTGGCTGTCACCCCCTGCCTGCATTTTACCTTCCCGCTCTTGACAGCTGCAAAACAAAGCTCATGGTGTTATACGAGAAGTTTACGACTTTTTTGACTCAACATGAGGAGCGGTTCATGGCAAAAGAAACACGTGCGTTTCAAGCCGAAGTCAAACAAATCCTGGACCTTATGGTTCACTCGCTCTATTCCCATCGGGAAATATTTCTGCGCGAGTTGATTTCGAATGCTTCCGACGCGCTGGATAAACTTCGTTTCGAAGAACTTTCCCATTCGGAATGGAAAGGATCAGACGAGGAAAAGCATATCCGTCTTGTTGCCGACAAGGAAAAGCGGACGCTCACCGTCATCGATAACGGCATCGGGATGACCCACGATGAAGTTCTCAAGAACATCGGGACGATCGCGCATTCCGGCACCAAGGAATTCCTGAAAAAGCAAAAGGAAGTCAAAGACAGACCCGAGCTGATTGGTCAGTTTGGTGTTGGCTTCTATTCCTCGTTTATGGTGGCCGATCGCGTCACCGTTCATACCTGCAAGGCAGGGACTGAGGAAGGCACACTCTGGGAAAGCACAGGGGACGGCTCCTTTACCGTCGACAGCGCCCCGCGTTCGGAAGGTCACGGCACCACCATTACCCTGCATATGAAAAAGTTTGAAGACGATGATAATTCTGTGGAAGATTTCACGGATGAATGGGTGCTGCGCCGGATTGTGAAAAAATATTCCGACTTCATCGCCTGGCCTATTAAAATGAAGGTCTCGCGTGAAGAGGACGAGGTCGATGCCGAAGGCAAGCCGGTCGAAGGCAAGACCAAAACAGTGGAAGAGGATGAAGTCCTGAACAGCCGCAAAGCCATATGGTTGCGGTCTGCGAGCGAAGTCAGCGAAGACGAATACAAGGAATTCTATAAGCACGTGGCGCATGACTGGAGTGATCCCTTTGATCGCATCCACTATCGTGCGGAAGGCAGCCAGGAATTTACCGCCCTGATGTTTATCCCCAGCGTGGTCCCGATGGATTACAACTACCGGGACACCAAGTGGGGCCTTTCCCTGTATGTGCACCGCGTGTTCATCATGGATCATTGCGATGATCTCGTACCGGCCTATCTGCGCTTTATGCGCGGCGTCATCGATAGCTCGGATCTGTCCCTGAACGTGTCGCGTGAAATTCTGCAAAAGGACCGCCAGGTCCAGGCCATTAAAAAGGCTGTGGTAGCCAAGGTGCTGAAGCACTTGCAGGCCATGATGGACGGCGAGCGGGATCGTTATGAGACCTTCTGGAAAAACTTCGGCTCCACGCTGAAGGAAGGCATCACCAACGATTTCTCCAACAAGGAAAAAATCGAAGAGCTGAGCCTCTTCCATAGCACGCATTCGGAAAAGCTGACCAGCCTGGCGGAATACGTGGGCCGGATGAAAAAAGAGCAGAAAGAAATCTATTTCATCACCGGTGACTCACTCAAGACGCTGCAAAACAGCCCCTATCTGGAACGCTTGAAGGCCAAAGGCTTTGAAGTCCTTTACTGTATCGATCCTGTCGATGAATGGGTCATGCAGTCGATTTCCAAGTACCAGGACAAGCATCTGCGTTCCATCACCAAGGAAGGCCTTGACCTTGATACCGAGGAAGAAAAGAAGAAATCGGACGAGGAAGTGAAAGCCAAGGAGGAGGAATTCAAGACCCTGATCAACACCATTCAGGGTGCCGTGGCTGAGAAGGTCAGGGAAGTGAAGATCTCCACCAGGCTGGTGGATTCCCCGTGCTGCCTGGTGTCGGGAGCTTACGATCCGTCAGCTCGCATGGCGCGCATGATGGAATCGATGGGCCAGTCGATGCCCCAGCAAAAACGTATCATGGAAATCAATCCGAACCATCCGGTCTTTGGCCGTATGAAGGATCTGCCTGAAAATACCCAGAAAGAATGGGCGGAAATCCTTTATAACCAGGCCCTGCTGACCGAAGGCTCACCGATTGAAGATCCAATGCGCTTCAGCCGTCAGATCGCCAACCTCATGACTCATATGTAAAAGCCGGGGGCCTTGGAGCCCCCGTTGTACGCCCCTCCGAAGCGCGACATCAACCTTGCATGTCGCGCCGAGCAAGCCCTAAGAAATTTTTCATGATCGATTATGCCGTTCACGGAAGATTTTATCCGTCGGGTGTCCGCAACAAACCCCCTTTTTTTACCCATTTGCCTTCGCATTCGTGGAAATAATTCTCCCGACTCGATAAGTTAAAGCTACAGATTTCGAAGGGGCATTACATGCACGGAGACGATCACGTCCGACCTCTCAAGAAGTTTTCAGCGATTGCACTTGTTTTGTTTTTGGGGGTTTCGTTCCACACGCTGTGTTGGTCGAGTTTATTCAGCCGTGATGGAGTGGTGGAGCGTCCTGCCGCGGCCATCTCCTGCCCATGTCCGGTGGATCAACGCTTTGATGTAACAAGTCTGTCGGCCTCGCTGGATCAGAAAAAATGCGAGAACGCGGCGCCAGAAACTTTGGTTTCAGCTCGTTAAGGCTGTCGCTCGCCTGTCCTATGGCACGCTGCTCCTCAATGGACGCGGCATAGTGAAGTGCTGTGTTGACGTGAGCCGCCTTCACGATGGTTTCACCCTGCTGTGCAGCCAGATCCCCAGCTGTGCGCACAAGTCCACCGAGCTCGCGCAGTCGGGTGGTTAAACGATCCTTGCCCCCGGCCCGAAGTCGGGCTTCATGAATGATGGCTTCGACCGCCTCGGCGGTAAAATGGGGAATGCGTCCATCCTTTTTCACTTCCTGAGCCACAAAACGCTCCAGATCATGACGATGCTGGAGAGTGTCGGACATCGTGCTGGCCGTGAGCACTTCAAATCCATAACCCAAAATACGAGAGCGCAGGGCTGGAGTGATTTGCGCCAGATCCTCGACATTGCCGGCTGCTACCAGCACAAAGTCACAGGGAACGGGTTCGCTTTGAATAAGCGTGCCGCTGGATCCACTTTGTCGACCCGTGATAGGCAGCGCCTTATCCTGGATCGCAGTGAGCAAAAGCTTTTGCGCGTCCGCACTCAAACTGCCAATCTCGTCAATATACAGAACACCGCCGTGAGCGCGATGCACAGCACCAGGTTCCACCAGTTCATGTGGAGGGCTTTCCACGCCTCCGGATTGATAAGGATCATGCCGAACATCGCCAAACAGGGCTCCTTCGCTGCATGCCGTCGCATCGATAAAAGGCGCATGCAGATCGCCGCGCTCGACCAGAATTTTTAAGGTGCGGTGCCTGGCAGCTGGCCCTTTCTTGAGCCGCCAGAGCCAGATCAGTGCCAAGCCCCCCGCAAGTCCCAAACCATAAGCCTTGTCGCGTGCCGTCAGCCAGCCGCAAACGAGAATGATGCCCAGAGCCGTCAGGCCCAAAAGATAATTGTGACTGAAATGCTCCTGGCGCTTTTTTTGGACAAGGCGGCGCTGCCCCGCTTCAAGCTCAGCCCGAGGGCGACATACGATGCGCGGACAGATGGGATTTTCGGGATTGGCGACGCTTGCCACACAATGGGCCGCGGTGGGGGGAAGAAGTTCAGCGATAGCGCGTCCCAGAAGACTTTTGCCAGTTCCCGGTTCACCGATGAAAAGGACAAACCGCCTCTGCCGCGCTGCCAGGCGCACGACGTCGACGGCCCGTTCCTGACCTATGATCTGGTCAATGAGCAGAGCCGGCAACTCCAGGTCGGCGGTGGACGCGTCTTCTTTCAAATAAGTCCTCTCTCTTTCCGAGCAAAAAACCTGCCGACCACAAGGCCGAGGATCAGAGCCAGGGTGGTCCAGGCCGTGAGGAAGCCAAAGGATTTCAGCACGGATCGCGTCGGAGGCGAGACGCTTGCCACGCTCACATCCAGTTGCGCGTTGGCCGACTTGCCTTCGCTCCACGATGAGGCTAAAGGAATCGCTTCCACTGTGATGCGATGTTCGGAGCCATCATAAAACTGGCCTTGCCACTGCACAAAACCATCAGGTGCGATCATCTCGGTGCTGAAAACTTCCGTCCCGTGTTCGAGCTGCACGACCTGCAAGCGGAAACGTGCGGGCTGCTGTCGACCCTGTGTATCGATATAACGAGCGTTGAGGCTGGACAGTTCGCCGACACGGGGCTGCTCCGTGAGCAATTGCACATCGAGACTGCCGCTTTCACCTGGTATCGATGTTTGTGATGCTGGTTTGGATGCGTGCGCTGGTCCGTGATCGGGACCATGGGCTTTGAGGGGCACGGCTTGCCAGCAGACAAGGACGAGGAGGATGAGAGTCGAAGGAACGGGACTGCGGCCCAGGACATAACCTGTCACGCTTCCCACCACGACCAGGATGAAAAGCAGGAGGGCCAGATTGCGTTTTTTATCCGGGTTCTCAGTGATTTCAGTTTGCCATTGCTGTTCAGCAGGCGCGAAGCTGGTGTCGCCTGGTAAAGGGGTGACGGAAGCTTTCAAGGTGTAAACGCCGCGAATGGGCGGCACGTATCGGAATTTGTATTCCCCTTGATCCAGCTGAACATCGGTATCAAGGAGCGAGGTGCCTTCGACGACCGGAAAATCTGTGGAAGCCAGCCACGGCGTGTCGGGCGCCTGCAACTGCACATGAAGTCGAGCACGCGGGATGGGGGTTCCGTTGGATTGATGGACGGAAATTCGAAAATCCAAGGTGTCGTGCTGGGGATGGACATTCATTGTATCAGGATCAGTCTGCATTTTAAGGACAGCCGGGGCTGCCGCCTGGATGCCGCCTGTTATCATCAAAAGAAAAAATGAGAGCAGGGCGTGTTTCATGCGTCACCGCCTTTCAATGGCAAGGGATGAGCATGAGACCGTGTCTCAGCTCGTGAAAATAATCGTGAACCAAGGGTGTGGTCGTGAAAAACATCGTGTAGAGAACGATGCTGACGATGGCCAGCGTGATCAAGGATTTGTGCAGGACATTGATTTTCAGACGACGCGTAATACGCAGGTGACGACGAGCCTGAGTGTAGATGGTCGGCATGAACCTTCCTTCCCCCTGATGGTTGGAGATCACGGCAAACGGGGGGGAATAGAAGACATCACGGCTCACGCCGATGCGCTTCAACATTCCCATTCACCCGGGGACTGTCGAATCTCATGGCGCAGGCAGGTCTTCTGGCTTGTGGGTTCCAGCCTTTTGGCCGGTTCTGGATCCCCTTCCCCGATCTTGATCGAGTGGATTGGATCCAGCATAGTCCCATCTTACAGCGGCGGGTCCGCGTCGGATTTTCACCGACTTCCCTTTTCATTCCTGGAGGAAACCTTGCGCATTGCGTGGCTTTTAAAGCACCCAGCCCCTTCGGTGTCAACCCCAAACACAAGGCAGGCGTGTGCAAAATTTTTCACAAATGGAAGCCATGAGCCCATCCACTACCGGGGCGTAGGAGTTCATGAAGTCCAGGCAGGAGTTGAAGGCATTTTACGATATTGAATTATTTCAATAGGTTATTCGGATGTCTGAGCAGGCTGCGAGTGCCCAAGGATTGGTCGTTGACGCCCAAGGATTGGACAAAGCATGTGCAGGAAAAAGCTAAATATACGGAATCTGGTGGGCTCGCGACCCGCCAAACCCTGGCCCACGCCTTGCATTATAGACTATGTCAACTGAAGCATGTATCCCATACCCAATCCTTTGCCTGCAAAAGCCGTGGACTCTTTGAGTCCGCGGATTTTTTTTTGCCTGCATCCAGAGGATGGCGGTCGGGGTGCGGAGTCCGCGGGTGCCTTGACCCGTAAACCGTCCCAAAACGACAACAAACCGCGAAAGGCAGCTTTTGCCCGCGTCTGTTTTCTCAATTCACGATAGAGTGGATTATGAAATATCTGAAGATCATGGAGCGGGTGAAGGGACTCGAACCCTCGACCTGCGCGATGGCAACGCGCCGCTCTAGCCAACTGAGCTACACCCGCTTTCTCTGAAAGATTCCAAGATCTCTCGAGGTGAGGTGTTTGTTTACGGAACCAGGCGTTTCTTGTCAAGGAATGTTGTGAGAAATTTTCAGGAAATGTTTCAAACGCTTAAACCCCTGATCAGCTGGCGCACTTGGTTGCGACGCGAAAAAGGGACGAACAGTAGCGCTCAAAAGCGCCAGGCCCAAGCCGTTCACGCAGCTGAAAAACGTCATCGTCTGACTCTCGGTCGTCCTGAACGCCGTAGCCCAATGGAATGGACACCGGTCGCGGACAACCGCCTTGTGCGTCGGACCTTTAACCAGTTTCGTGAACTCATGTACTCGTGTAACCGGCGCACCAAGCATCAGGCCGGGGATACACCTCGCGCTCTGTGGGAAGCCGGCAAACTGGCCGGTGATCGGGCGTATTTCTTTCTGCAACCCTGGAATGATCGAGGCTATCTCTTCGAAGAAACCCCGCGAGGCTGGGTGGTAGCCCGCGCCGAGAAAATAGCGACCCAGTCGCAATTTATGCGGGACCGACTGGCTTGGGATCACGTGATTTTGCACGAGGCGACCGATCGGCCCGGCCTTTTGCGCGTGAGCTCCGAGCAAATGGGCGAGGGAATTGTGAGTCTGCGTCTTTACGAAGACTTTATGTCCCAGGCATTTCGATCAGAAGCTTGATGACACGATTGATGGACCTATGCCATATCTTGAAGAGAACAGGGTTCTCTCAGCGAAAGGAGTAGCGGTAAGATGGAATTTAACATCGTGGAAAAGTTGCTGGCAATCACTTCACTCGGCAGCGAATGGGTGCTGTGGCTCCTCTTGGCTTTGAGCGTCACCTCGCTTGGAGTCATCGTGGAGCGATTGATTTACTACGCCCGCATCCGCCTCGATTTCGTGCATTTTTCGCGTGAGGTCACCCGTCGTCTGCTCGAAGATGATATCGACGGCATCAAAGGCATGTGCAGCACCAGCGCCTCCATCGAGTCGCAAACGATCCTGCGCGGCCTCGAATACAGGGAAAAAGGCGTGGGCGCCATGGAACAAAGCATGACCGGCTTTCTGTTTGGTGAAAAACAAAAGCTCGATCATGGTCTGGTCATCCTCGGTACCCTCGGTTCCAACGCACCTTTTATCGGTCTCTTCGGAACGGTTATCGGTATTATCCAGGCTTTTGACAACCTCGCTTCGAATCCTGCCGGTGGTCCATCGGTGGTGATGGCCGGTATCTCGGAAGCTCTGATTGCGACCGCTGTCGGCCTGATGGTGGCGATACCTGCTGTGATCGCCTTCAACGGTTTTCAACGCGTGGTTCGTCGCAAGCTTTCCAATGCTGAGGCGATGAAAAGTCTGGTCGTCGCCCACTTCAACAAATAAAGGAACGCCATGGGTAGCAGCGTCAGCAATAACGACGACGAAGGCATTAATGATATCAACGTGACTCCACTCGTTGACGTGATGCTCGTACTCCTGATTATCTTTATGGTCACCGCCAACTACATTACCAACCAGGCCATCAACCTGGAACTGCCCAAGGCGGCGACCGGCCAGGATACAGGCGCGACCAACCTCGGCTTCAGTATCGACAAGGATGCCAAGCTGTTTTTGGATGGCAAGCCGGTCACGTATGAAGAACTGCCGCAAATTATCGCGGCGCGTAAAAAAGAAAAACCCGATGTGCAAGCCCTTATTTCGGCCGATGTCAAGACACCACACGGTGATGTGGTGAAGCTCATCGACACCGTCCGGCGCAACGGAATTTTGAATTTCGCGATCAATGTTGAAGTGGAAGCGCAGTAACAGCTTTCAGCTGAGCTAAAAAGCGCCACGGACCTGTTCCGGCGGCGCTTTTGTTACAAAAGGCAGGCCCGTGGGAGCGGACTATTGTGCAGCTTAACACTGCTGGGGTATAACCGGGCCTACGACGAAGGTGGACTGGTCATACTGGAGAAAGAGGTCAAGCATGGCGGATCAGAAGCAGGAAACCTTAAATGCTGAGGCCTGCTACGAGCACGTTTATCATAAAATCTTTCCGCTGCGTCCTGCGGACTACTGCACGAAATATCCAAAGTGGCCAGGCCTCGTGGGCCTGGAAGTGGAAATGCTGCCACTCTGGACGAAATCCTTGGGCCAGAGCAAGCCCGAGACTGTTCCACTGTTTGACTACGGCGGCCTGGTGTCGGCCCTGGAAGGTCTGAAAGCCTCGCAGTCAGTCTGGCGATATAATTACCAGCCTGATGATCCTACGCATCTTCTGACCATAAGTCTCGACGACTCCGACATGATCAGCTTTGAGCCCGGTGGCCAATTGGAATTTTCGACCCGGCCCTATCCCTGTCTTTCCGAGGCGATTCAACGCATGGAAAGCATTCAGGGCATTTTGGACGAGGCCATGCATAAGCAGGACATCAGCATTATCCAGGTCGGACTCAATCCCTGGCGGACCGTGGATGAAATCGGTCTGCAGATGACCAAGCCGCGGTATCGGGCGATGGACGCTTACTTTACCAATCACAATGAGTTTGGTCGGCGCATGATGCGGCAGACCTGTACGATTCAGGTCAACCTGGATTTTGGCGGCAACGATGAAGTGCTGGCCAAACGTTACCTCCTGGCCAATCTTCTGGCTCCATTTGCAACCGCGACGTTTGCCAACTCCCCATTTCTGGATGGCAAGGTCAACGGCTACCTGAGCAATCGCGCACGCATCTGGCAGAATATGGATGATTCACGCACAGGCTTTCCGTATTTGGAAGGCATCGTGAAATCCATGAATCGCAAAGCCTGCGTGCAAACGTATTACGATTACGTCATGGATGGTCGGGTCGTTTTCGCAGAAGCGCTGAATTATAAGGTCATCGATGGCAAGATCCGGTTCAAGGATTGGGTCGAGCATGGCATCGATGGTGTGAAGCCCACCTTAAAAGATTTGCAGACGCATCTCTCGCTGCAATTTCCGGAAGTGCGGGCCCGAGGTTTTATGGAACTGCGTTCGCTGGATTGCCAAACCCGATTCTGGCAGGTGGCGCCGGCTGCATTTTATGTGGCTCTTCTTTACAACGATGCGGCCATGCATGCGGCTCTCGATCTGCTGCTGCCTCTGCGGCATCGGCTGCGGGAGTTCTGGCAATATTCCACCAAAGGTCTGCAAAACCCGGAAATGGCCCGGCTGTCGCGCGACATCATGCGCATCGCACGCAATGGATTTGGCGGTTTGCCGCCTTGTTTCCAAGGGGCCGACACTTCGCGTATATTTGAAGCTTACGCCGATTTTTATACCGAACGCGGTCGCACTCCGGCGGATGACCTTTTGCAGGCGCATGCCCAGGAAGGCGGCCTGACCGGAGCCAGCTTTGGTCGACTGGCCGAGCAGTGGCAAAAATTTCTCGATTCCAAATGAAGGATGACGGCGTTCAGCACAGGGAGCGCCGCCTGAAAATAGAAAATAATGGTGAACATTAGGGACCCGTTACATGAAAACATCATCAACAGAAAAAGTGAAGAAGCGGACCGACGGCGAGTTGAGTCTCGATTTCCAGGATAGTGTGGAGTCGCCCACCTATGCCCGGGAGATGTCCGGTGAGCAACTGGAACACTACATCGAGGATATCGCTGAAACGGTGCGGATCGGTTTGGATCACAGCATTTCGATCCTGACCCCGTGGTTTTTCAATGCCATGCCGCCGATCTATTATCAGACGACGCCACGGCAGGAAAAAGTCCGGCATCTGTCAGCGATCATTACGGGTCACGTCTTTGAAACCAAACAAACTGTTGAACTTTGGGATCGTGATCGTTCCAAGGTGACCTATATCGGGCCAGGCGGCGACCGCAAAATCTTGATCGATATGGCGACCCGCATCAAAGGCAATGACCTGAAGATGGGTGCGGTTTATTTCTCGCGCGACAAGCTCCTGTTCCTTTCGACCTTTATCTGCTCCAAGCATAAGCCTTTGGATCGCAGCAACAAGCATATTGCCGACAAGATCGAATACTCGCGCCAGATGATGCTGGAAGAGTTCGGGAGCGAAAAGGACGTCAATCGCTATCTGGATATCCTGGATAACGATCTGGTGACCTATGCGACCACCGCGCGTCTGTCGATCACCTATCGCATGGTGAAGCACATGATCGAGCATCAGGGTGCGCATACCATCCTGGATACGATCGATAATTCGACCAGTGCCCGACTGACTTTGGGTTTCAAGAATATTTCACCAGCCAATATGCTGGAACCCGTCTTGAATCTGATCCACCGCTATGATTTCAATGTGGGTCGCGCGTTCCTGGCCAAATTCGACGAGGGTTATAGCGAATCCATCACCGTCATGCATTTGATCCTGTCGCATGGAACGGGTGAAAAGGTGACTTCGGAAATGGTGCCGATGATTCAGTTGACCAAGGCGCTGCGAACGCTCGGTTGGGTGGATTACGATGACTTCAGCAAGTTCAGCGAAAGCCCTTTCGAATTCTCGATCAACGCCACCAACCTGATCCGCTCCTGGGCCAACTGGTGTCATATCTTCCTGAGCAAGCAGAATCCCTATGCTTTCAGTCTCTATAAGATCAATAACACCTTCTTTCAGCATCGCGAACTCCTGTCGACGCTGGTGAAGATGTTCCGCACCAAATTCGATCCGGCGTCACGTCAGGACTGGGAAAAAGTTTATGCCGGCCTGGAAGAAGAAGCCATCGACAAGATCGATGACATCATCGAGGAAGTCGACCGGAGCATCTTCCGCGAATGCATCAACTTCATCAGCAACTGCCAGAAGACCAACTACTTCCTGTCCACCAAGACCGGTCTGGCGTTCCGCATCAACCCGGAAGTGCTCGACAAGAAGTATTATGATCAGATGCCCTTCAGCATCTTCTATGTCATCGGCAAGGAATTCCGCTTCTTCCAAGTTCGCTGGAAAGACATTGCTCGTGGCGGCGTACGCGTGGTCATGCCGCGATCGGATGCGGACTATGATATGGCGCTGGCCGGACTCTTTGACGAAGTCTACGGTCTTTCCAACGCGCAGCAGCTGAAAAACAAGGATATTCCCGAAGGCGGATCCAAGGCTGTTCTGGTGCTCAAGCCAGGTGGTCACCGCGATCAGGCGGTCAAAGGGTCCATCAACGCCCTGCTTGACCTTCTGGTGGAAGAGGATGAATCGCACGAGACGGCCAAGCACAAGGTCGTGAGCTTCTATAACAAACCGGATATCATCTATCTGGGACCGGACGAGAACATCACCAACGAACTCATCGTTTGGATTCCGGAGCAGGCGCGGCGGCGTGGCTATCGCTATGCGGCAGCCTTCATGTCGTCCAAGCCAGGCGAAGGGATCAACCACAAGGAATTCGGTGTCACGTCGGAAGGTTTGAACGTCTATGTCGATAACGTTCTCGCCTACCTTGGCATTGAACCCGCGACCCAGAAATTCACAGTCAAAATCACCGGCGGTCCAGATGGTGACGTAGCCGGTAACGAGCTCAAGATTCTGCACCGCGAATATGGCGAGAACGCGCGCGTGGTGGCGGTGTCGGATGGCTACGGTGCGGCGCATGATCCTCAGGGTCTGGATTGGACCGAGCTTTTGCGTCTCTTCCATGAAGGCAAGTCCATCATGGAGTTCAATAAGGAAAAATTGAGCCGTGATCCCAGCTCGTTCGTTGTGCTCGCCAACAACAACGAGAACATTCGTATCCGCAACGAAGTCTATCGCAAAGTTTATGCGGACATCTTTATCCCAGCCGGTGGCCGTCCCTATTCAGTCAACGACAAGAACTGGGTGGACTTCTTCGGCAAGAACGGGCAGCCGAGTGTGCGGGCCATCGTGGAAGGCGCCAACATTTTCTTTACCAAGGAAGCCCGTCGCGGTCTGCAGGAAAAGGGCATCATTATCGTGAAGGATTCATCGGCGAACAAGACCGGTGTGATCTGTTCGTCGTATGAGATTATTGCGTCCCTGACGCTGAGCGCTCAGGAATTCCTTGATATCAAGACGGTCTATGTCTCGGAAGTGATCCAGATCCTGCGCAAGAAAGCCGATCAGGAAGCCAAGCTTCTGTTCCGTGAACTGTCCCAGGAAGAGAACCGCAATCTCGTCGATCTCTCGCTGCTCATTTCGAAGGAAATCAATCATCTGACCGACGTGCTGCTGGAAAAACTCTCGGAAAACATCGATAATGTGCTGAATGATGCTTTTTTCCAGGATATCGTGATTCGCCACTGCCCACCTGTGCTGGTGGAGAAGTATCGGGACCGTATTCTGGAGCGACTGCCTGATGCGCATAAGATTGCGATCATTTCGTCGTCGATCGCCAGTTATGTCATCTATAAGGAAGGTCTTGGCTGGATGCGCACGCTGCCCAAAGCCAGGCTCTTCGATGCCCTCATCGTCTATATGCAGAAGGACAAGCTGGCTACTCAGCTCATGGAATCCGTTATGGCCTCGGGCATTCTTGAGCGGGAGCAGATCAACGCGATCCTGGCCCGCAGTGCGGCTCGAAACCTGACCGATCTGGAAATCCAGCAGAAACTCATGCAAAGCACGTAATGGCTTCGTAATCACACCCAGAAAGCAAACGTCTTGATCAGAGACGTTTGTTCACCGTGAGAGATAAACTCCCTCACGGTTTGGGCGTGACTTGAAATTTAAGTGAGGTACCCGTAAAAAGAGCGAAGACAAAAGCCGTTAGGCTTTATGCACATTAGAATGTAGCATCTTCTCATTGCCGATGGATCATATATGGTCAATCGGTTTTCTTTTTTCCCCAATTTGCCGACTATTTCCAGTCTTTGAGACCATAGCGGGCCATGATGGTGTTCAGCTCACCTGATGCGCGCAGTTTGGCTATACCGCTTGTCAACAGGGCAGCATACTCCTTGGCTTTGGGATGTTGAGGCGAAAAGGCCATGAAGATTTCCTTGGCCTGGTCGCATCCAGCCACTTTCACGCCATCTGTGAGACCTCGGCCTTTCAACTCATAACCGATGACTGCCGAATCATCGAGGACCACTCCGATTCTATTGCTCAGAAGCTTCTTGATGTTGAGATCAAGGGCCGTATCACCGCTCACGTAATCTATTCTTTTGGGATTCCTGGCATTGGCCTTGATATAAGGGTCCAGCGTGTCGCCAAAGGAATAGCTCTTGACCACTCCTAATTTCATCGACTCCAACGATTTTACACCTTCATAGGTCCATTTTGAGTCGGCTTTTGTAAAAAAGCATGATTGCGAGGATCCAACCGCGACATCAGGATAAACAAAGTCAGGAGCGTCGGTTTTCAGACCGCCGACGATGGCCATGAATTTGCCTTGCCGCGTCTCTTCAACAGCTCGGGCCCAGTTGAGACTTTGATAATCAATCTTGTGACCAGCACGCTCAAAGACTGCCTTGGCGATGTCAATCATATAGCCCATTTTCTCTGAGCCCGGTTCGCAGTTGTAGGGGCAATAGGGATCGGCTCTTACAGAAATGACATCAGCATACCCGGACGAGGCCCCAAAGAGTCCCATGAACAGCATCAACCAGACTCGCATCACAAACCTCGAAACATGGCGTTAGAATTGGATATACAGGATAGCATGGCATCTTTATCGTAAGTTCGCAATATGGCTAGTGTAAGTATGTAATGGCGTGGGGCCGCTGGATTTTGGCTCGCGTTGAATACTGTCGAACTCTTTGATATTTTAGAGGTTAGTCATGAAGTGATCGGGAACCTGAAGGAAAAACCAACGATGAAGCGATGTCGCGTACTCCTCATGGCTGTCAGCTGCCTGCTGGCCTCTTGCGTAACCTCAGATCAAAGTGAGGCTTTGCCACCCCAAGGTGCCCTGCGTTGTGCGTATCTCGCCGAGACGATGGATTGGAAACAGGAAATCAGCGTGCTCAATCGCATCAGCGATCTCTTTCATAACGAATGCTTCGAGGAAACGATAAAAATAGCCAGCAAAGGTCGCGAAAGGTTTCGATACAAGCATTATTCGGTGACCAAGGAAGCCGCGGAATTTTTCCTGGCGGAAGGATCTGTCACGGATTACGTCCTCGAAAGCTACGAACGGGGCTACCTGAGTTTCCTGACGGCCGCCTCATTCATCAGACTCAAGCAAAAGAATGCAGCGAGCGTTGAGCTCAATCGCTTTTACAATGAAGAGGTCGCCTCGCTCTATCAGATTGTCGGCAAGTACTCCAGCCATAGCCCGTCCCGAGCCGGCGAGGAACCAGACGGGTTTGGCTGGTGGTGAAACAGGGCTGCCGTGATCCGAGCCAAGCGAGGTGAGCGGCCTATTCCGCTTCGGCCTGATTTTCAATGTATTGCTTGAGCACCGAAAGCGGCGCCCCTCCGACAGTCAAAAGGCAATAGGTCCTGCTCCAAAAGATCGGTTTCCCATA
>NZ_DASQYZ010000474.1:0-1784 GCF_035638955.1 Oligoflexus sp.
CCATGATCAAAAAACGCCAGATCGATATCCCGGGCTCCACCCCATTCGAGCAATTTTACGCCCTCGCAGGATAACTGCGTCCGGGGGGTGATGCCCTCGAAACCATACTTCACCCTTTGAAAGTTTTGCGACAGAGCCGTCCCACCACACCTTCAGCAGCATTCAAAACGCGAGAACCCTGGATGGATGCCGCCGTATCCTTGGCCTGGCTCACGCCGACCTTGCAGGTTTCCTTGCCTTGAATCGAGCCATTTCCCGCTGAATCAATATTGAATGCGGAGACGATGTTGCGGCTTCCAGCCGAAAAAGTCCGACTGGCGGGTACATCGGTGGCAGCTCCTGTCCCAGGATTCTGCACATAACTTCCCTTGTATGACACCATGCGCCATGCACCGCTGATTCTGAGCGCGGGAGCCCCCGCATCCAGTTCCGATGACTCCGGTGCTGGTCGTCCGCAATGAGTCATGAGCAGGCCAAAGGCCAGGATGATCGCAACCTGAAAGTTAAGCTTGAAATGTCGTTTCATGGAAATCCTTTCAAACAGCTGATTCACTGCCGCGGCTAATGCAAAACGACGACCAGAGGCAAGTCGCCAAAATTCATGTAGAAAAAGCTTATAGAATTGCCGGAAGGCCGACATGCTGTCGAATCCAGTGACGCTGAACGCAATTCCGTTTAAACCAACCCATTGGGATGGCACGCAGGCCATGCGATCCATTGCAGCTCCATTATGAGCCTTTGCACGGCAAGGTCACGAAAGGAAAAATGAACCATATTCTTGCGGCTGTGAATGCCACTTCGGTTCACAAACTCAATGGTCAGTGGAAATACCTCTACCGGGCAGTCGACAAGGAAGGCAACCAGGTCAAGGATGACCCCACAGAAACAGATATTGACTTCAGTGGACCCAACTCCACTGCCATCAATGACTGCAATAAATGATAAAGCTACCGCGATCAAAATCCACCAGAATAAATATTTAAACAATACTATCGGGCAGGATCATCGTCCTATCAAGCAACGATGTAGAGCAGCCTTGCGGTTTAAATCACTGCAGTGGCAAAGGTTTGCAATAGGCGGCATGGAATCCATGCGCATGATTCGAAAAAGCACATTTAATCGCGGCAGGTCAGACTCCGCTCGGATCTTTCATGACTTGGTTGCGTAAAACTTAAACTCTCCAGCCAAAGCTCCGAGCATCGTTTACAGATGCAATAGAGCTGTTAAGGCAGGAAAAATCACAGATCAAAACGCATTCTTCTTCTTCAGGGACTTGCGTAACATCTGTTCAGTGTATTCCACAGCTTCTCAGAACAGCGCGTTAATTCTTTTGGCATCCTGGCGACAAACTCAAATGACTCCGGAATAAGTAAAAGCTGACTCGTGTGGCTCTTCAAGACCTTCAGCCCGAGGAGGGCTGCAGTTCGGTTGCCGGAATCGTCAAACTTTTAACGGCACGTCCAAGGCCCGGACCCATCAAAAGCAAAACAATCTTAAAAAACCCTGCTTGCAGCGTGTTAAACTTTTGGACAGTCGTAGCAGATCCTCCTAATTGTTCCAACTTACTGTCATGGCCCAGCAATTCAAAGGCATCCAACTGGTTCGCATAATTTTGGTTGCAGGTACCGCCGCCTCCGGCAGCTGAAGCTATAATGCGGAAGGGGTACCAAGGGCCGGATATTTTTCGTGCAAAGCAATGATGCTGCGTCGTGACTGGGACCTGGCACGAATGGTGTACCTGCCCATATCGCAGTATCCCCATGCCCTGCAGAAACAGAGGATTC
>NZ_DASQYZ010000475.1:0-4709 GCF_035638955.1 Oligoflexus sp.
CAGCTTATAGGAAAGATACCAGCGGACATGAAGCATGATGATCTGGCGCTCAAAACAATGTCCTTTGGTGTCAAAAAGCATGAGCCGCCCTCCCAAGGTTTCCCGGAGAATACCACGGGCTTACCCAGGCGCAACACAACCAGAAAATCAGGGGTACCCTCGGTAAGGCACTCCTTTTACCCGACTGGATTACTTGCAGGGTTGCTCAGGAACGCCAGTGGCGTCATCGACAACATTCGTACCGTCATCAGGTGTCGCAAGAAAATCGTTTTTGGTGCAGCCTATAGGACCGTCTTTCTTTTGATACAGAACGAGGTGCTGAGCAGCCACCTGAGCAACACAATTCAGATCAGAAGTCACACATACATAGTTCGGGGTGGGAGGAATAGACTCAGGCACCGGAGCTCCCAGCAGACGGGTGCTATTCACAGCGCTTACAATTAATACCCAACCAAACAAGCGATTTTTTCCACAATCTATCATGTAGTCTCCCCTTCAGCCATCTTCCATACCCGACATGAAGTATGGCAGTCCAGGTTTCAAGTCAAGTGAATACCTGCAGGCATGAGACGTCATCAGCGCTCTTTTTATGCGGTTAGGCTAAGGTCGATCTTGAAGTCCGTATTTTTGCCTTTTCAAAGCAAACGTACTCCGTGAAATATCAAGAGCTGCCGCCGTCTCACTGATGCTGGCATGCCTGGCCAGAGCGAATTTCAACACAAGTTTTTCATAGGTTTCGAGGACCTGGTCCAATGGCATATCCTCACAAAGTCCTTTCGCAACCTCTTGCATGACACTATCGGAAAGTCTGGTTTTTTCGATCCTCAGGCTCTCGAAACCACTACGCTCGGGCTCATACATGGTTTTAAATACCGGCAGATTTTTAACACTCAATTCTTCAGAATCGTAGGCGCTCATGACGACCAGAGCCTGTAGAACACCAAACAGCTGACGAATATTGCCCTGCCAATAATACTGGCGGCAGGCATCAACAATTTTTTGCAGCTCCTTTTCCGGCACCTTAACAACTTCTCTAGCAAAGAAGAGCCGCACAAGCGCATCCATGTCGTCCTTGCGTTCGCGAAGAGGAGGAAGCAGAACATCGACGCCTGTGATTCTCATACGAAGGTCCAGCAGGAATTCACCTTTTTCTGTCGCGGCATCGAGATCTTTCGTGCTGGCCGCAAGCAGTTGGAAGCGGGAATATTGCGTTTTGGTGCTGCCGACTGGCTCATACGATCCATCATTCAAAGTTCTCAGCAAACGCTGCTGGCTGTCTTTTTCCAGAGTATGGATCTCGTCCATGAAAAGAATTCCGCCGTCTGCTTCCCCGATATAGCCAACAGTGTTATTGAGCGCTCCAGTAAAAGCCCCCTTACGGTGACCAAAAAGCGTCGACATGGCCACGCTGCTGTTAAGATTCGCACAGTTGACCGCGACGAACGGTATTTCTCCCTCGACTTCGCGGCGTCTTCTGTGGATCAGGCGAGCAAATTCTTCTTTGCCAGTGCCAGTTTCGCCATAGATCACGGCCGGGAGCTTACGACTGTGGGCTATTTTTTGAGCGATCGTTCTCAGCGACTGGGACAGGACAATCCCATCTTTGGCTGCCCGAATCGTAGAGGTTGAGGGGTTGTCGCGCAAACCCATAAGGTTGGATCGATGATGACGCAATTGCATGGCGTTGACGATGGCAATGTGCAGATCTTCACTACTCACCAGTGGCTTGCGGATAAACCCCAGGGCTCCTTCCTTTAGAGCCATTTGATAAACCTCCAACCTGGGATCCGAGGAGGTCATGATCGGCAGGATCGCCGGTGATTCACGACGAACCAGGCGTAAAAGATCGAAACCTTCGGAAACGTCCGTGCGATTGGACAAATGAACGTCGGTCAGGAGTATATCAAATGGCATTTTTTGAAGCATTTCATTCGCACTTGCAAAATCCAAGGCACCGCGTGGTTCATAACCGATCTCAGCAGCGAATCGCAAGTATGTCTGGAGTTCATTCGCTTGATCCTCAACGATCAATAGCCGTGGACGGTTCATATTGTCGGTCATTCAAGTCACTCACTCTATGGGTTTGATAAACCAGCGATGCCAATTTTGATTTACAGCGTGAGCTCCCAGGTGCGGATTTCGCGACCCAGCTGTTCATAGGTACAGGTGACAGTGATGCCCTTTGGTTCGACACCAGACTGTTTCAGCTTGGAAACAAGCTCAGGCAAAGCATTGTTTGCCGCGCAATCCGTTCCGGTACCAGTCAGAGATTTCCATCCCTCGCCTAGCAAAACCGGTTCCGAGACGCAGGTTTGCCAGGTTGGGACGATACCACAGTTTGGGTCGATCGGGGGCCGCGCGAATACAGGAGACGTGCAGAGAATAGCAAAAACGGACATGACAACTTTTTTCATTCTACTTGTTCCTTCTATGGGGTCAATCGTGTTGCAATCCTTGTATCAGCAAGATTCAAACCACAGAAAGAATCCCATCAATACAGCAAGTTGATAGAGGTGTCATGAATTTCAAGGGAACCCTCGTCCTATTTGTTGGACGTCGGGTATTTACTTTCAAGCATCCTCTCGTACGTCCCGCATCCTTCGCATCAATCGCAAGCGAGAACGGAATCGATCCAGCCAGGCATGGTCATCCTGCTCTTTTGCCACTGCTAGCAGAGGAATGGACAGGCACATAGCTTGATCCATAATCGCCTCATCGCGTGTGATCATGAGTTGGGAACGCTCTCGTTCTTCAGGATTCGAGGTGATGCGGATGAAATCGTGATCGTCCTCTGCAAGTTGACTCGCAGCTGAAGATATCAAATCAGCATCGATCCATATGTACTGCTGCTTGGACAAAACTTTGGGCTCAACTTGACTGACTTCTTCCTCTATAAAAACTGGATTCTGCACCCTGATTGCAGCATCGGGAAACTTCAGCAAAAACCGAGTGCATCCAGGTACACTTTGCAGATCGACGCTTCCACCGTGGGCCAGTACAGTCTCTTTCACCATCAGAAGACCGAGCCGCCCATGAAATTGGCCCGCCGATGCTGAAAGAAAAGCTTCTTTAAATTTCTGCGGAATTTCAGGACCATCGTTTTCAACCACGACCAGGAGGTCCTGATCCTCTTCATGCATACGGACGATGACCAGCGTCGCGCCGGCCTGAAAACCGTTCAGGACAAGGTTCGCAATGCCTCGTTCAAATTTATCACGATCGAGTTTGACTTCCAGAAAGTCGGGCATCGTCAGCATCAGGCGATCCACCGAAGGCGCAATGCTAGAAAGAAAGCCATGGACTTCCGTTTCCCTAAGGACGATGTTTTCAGGACGAACCAGACCCTCCAGATCAAGGCGCTTCAATTTATCAATCATCCCAAACAATCGCAGAAGATGGCTTTGTAGCTGTGGTTTTAACTCTTTAAACTCAGTTGGATCATCGAGGTGGAATATCTTTTGCAAGAAAATACATGGCAATTTCAAATCGTGACAGATGCGGGCGCTCAAGCGCCCCATGGCTGCTTCATTCTGATTTCTGAACACTTGAAAGTAGTGCTTTTCAATTCGCCTCTGCAGGAGTGCAATCGTCAGACCGAAAACAATGTATCCCAAGATCGAGGCAAGAAGTATCCAGGGCAAATATACGAGAGGATTGAACCAAAACTGCAGTGCTGACGAACAGAATTTGGCTTTAAGGTCAAGACAAATAGGCATCCTATGGGACAGTCTGAACAACGGTCGGTCAAGGGGATCGGAATTTTCCGTCAGCAGGATTTTTCTTCTGCCATTTTCCAAGTATTCAATACTGATAAAATTTCCCGAGATATTTTGCTGGAAAATTCCAAGGGCAGGTGAATTGTTACCTATGAGTAAATCAGAACGGACGCTCATACTGAGGTGCCTTGCAATCTGTTTTTTAAGCACATACTGTTGGCTCATCCCCACCAGGTTTGCCGCAGCGAAAAAAAACAAAGCAGCCCAGCCACCTTGTTTGAAGAGCCGCAAGAGTGCCGGATTGAGATCAAATTCCGGAAGGCGTTCTTCCTTCTGTTCCATATCTAACCTGATAAAAAAGATTATAAAAGCTTAGTGGACTGAAATTCAGGGTCCAGGGCCTCCGGATGATGGCGCTGACATCGTAGTTCCAGATGGGAATAATAGCGGGATCAAGCCAAAGTGCCCGATATTGAGCGTTTTTGAGGAGAAACATTCGCTTTTTAGCATCACCTTCTGCTATGTAACGTCGCATCCAGTCTTCGCGATTATCATCACCAATATCGAGCATCTGGAGATAAATGAGCGACCGAATAAATGCCACTTCCTCGTAATTCGAGAGATCGTAGCTTTTGTAAATTAGATCAGGCGGTTCCTTCGATTTATTAACGAATTCCGCAGGAATATCAGCCAGGGCTTTGGCCAGGCAATCATGAAAATTCTCGTATTGAGAACCTAGCTTAATCCGAACTTTTTTTAGCAATGTTACAGGTCCAAGGGATTTTCGAGATTCCTCGTAGTCATTGCTTTCCGCGTCGGTTAAAGCTCCGGCGCTCGAGCTTGGGATCAGAACAGTCGTCGCAACACGCGTCGCAGCTTCGGGCGAAGCACTGAGGCAATTATGAGCTGCCTTTTGCAGGCGCAGCACGAGGTATTGGCGTTCTTCGAGCGAAAACTTTTTTTGACTTTCCGGTGTCATCACGAAAAGCCCAA
>NZ_DASQYZ010000476.1:0-3687 GCF_035638955.1 Oligoflexus sp.
ATCCATGTTGAGAAGGCCGGTGCCAGGGCAAAGATTCAGGTCGTACCAGATGTAAAACTGCTCGAAAATAAAGGCTTCAGCCCTGCCGCCATTAAAAAGATTCTGAAAGTCGTGGAGGAAGCCAGAGAAGAAATTATTGACGCATGGGAGTCATACTTCAATGACTGATAGCAAAAGGCTTGTGGAAATCGAAGAAGAACTAAACCTGGATGACGCCAAGTTCAAAATCACTCTATACCTTGACGGGGATCTTCTGAAAAGGGCCAAGGAGGAAGCCGCAAAGGAAAAGATGAAATACCAGCCCTACATTAATAAACTCCTGAGGGAGGTTCTCCTGGGTGAACGAAGCACCCTGGAGGAACGGGTGTCGAAGCTTGAAGATATTATCAGGCGAAAGCTGGGATGAGGCCTGCACATTATAAATATTGACGCTCACAACAGCGTTTTAACAAAAACATAGTCAGGCCTGTAGGGGGCAGCAGCATTACGACAGCAGGAGCTGAATATCCTCCAGTGTTAAACTTTTGAGCACGCTGTTTTCGGCCGAAATAATGGCATTCGCCAGATCACGCTTTCTCTCCTGCAAGGCCAATATTTTTTCTTCAACAGTATCCCTGGCGATCAGTCTATAGGCAAACACGCGTTTGGTTTGACCCATCCGGTGGGCCCTGTCAATAGCCTGGGCTTCGACGGCGGGATTCCACCATGGATCAAGAATGAAACAATAGTCCGCAGCGGTCAGATTGAGCCCAAGTCCCCCTGCCTTGAGACTGATAAGGAAGATTGGAATAGCCGCATCTGTTTGAAACTTCTGCACCCTCATCTGCCGGTCTTTTGTTTTTCCGTCGAGATACTCATATTTGATGGATTCCTTGTCGAGGCGCTCCCGGACCAGGGAGAGCATGCTCGTGAATTGGCTAAAAACCAGAGCCTTGTGACCTCCATCTGCGACCTCGCGCAGCTGTTCCAGCAAGGCATCGAGTTTGGCACTGGGTTCGTGCCTGCGATTCTTGTCGATCAAACCAGGGTGACAGGCAGCCTGCCTGAGTCGAAGCAATGCCTCCAGGACGTGAATCCTGGAAGCGTTTATTCCTTTCTGTTTGATTGTCGCGGTCAATTGCCGTTGATAGTGCCTGCGCAGTTCATCATAGAGTTTGCGCTGTTTTGATTTGAGTTCACAAATTACAGTCTGTTCTGTTTTATCCGGTAAATCACTCAATACCTGCTGCTTGGTACGGCGAAGGATGAATGGCTTCAGCACCCTTGCAAGAAGCGCAATATCCGGTCCGGCCTCATGGCCTTTTTTTGAAATGGCCGCAAGCATTGAAGATTTGAGCATACCCGGGTTCAGGAAATCGAAAATCGATCCAAGCTCACCCAGATGATTTTCCACGGGAGTCCCGGACATGGCGAGCCGATGTTCAGCCTTGATCAGCCGGGCGGCTTTTGCCACATCCGCTGATTGATTCTTGATCGCTTGAGCCTCGTCAAGGATCGCATAGTCAAATGTTATGGAGCGAAGTTCATTGATATCCCGGCGCAGAACTCCGTATGTGGTCAAAACAATATCAAATGAAGCCATGGCCACCCAGTTTTCATGTCTTTTGTGATGAGAATAGTCGTAAATCCTGAGATCAGGACAGAAGCGTTGCGCTTCAGCCATCCAGTTATGGACAAGGCTGCGTGGCACAACCACCAAGGAAGGACGGGAAAATTTTCTGGCGGAATAGCGATCCTGCAGCATTGCCAGGACCTGGACGGTCTTTCCGAGACCCATGTCGTCGGCCAGACATCCCCCGAAGCCAAAATCCTGGAGGAAATTGAGCCACCCCAGACCTTCACGCTGATACTCTCTGAGACTGCCGCGAAAACTGGCTCCAGGATTTGAAGGTTTTATGCCAGCGAATGATTTGATCCTGGCCCTTAGATCGGCAAAGCGCTGATCAACCGTTGCTTCAGGCAATTCGTCAAGGAGAGAGTCAAGAATGGTGACTTGCATTCTCCTGAACCGGACTCCGTTTTTTTTGAGCTGGCCAAACCTTGTTAACTGGCCAAGGTTTTCCAGCCACTCTGCTGGCAGGATCCCCATACTGCCATCTCCCAACCGAACGAATTTCTGCCCTTCCTCAAGGGCCTTAAGAAGGGCAGGAAGATCTGCGGATTCTGTGCCGAATTGAAAGTTTGCCTGCAGATCGAACCAATCGACTCCTGATGAGACGAACACCTTAAACTCACCAGACTTTCGCAAAGGCCGGCCTTCAGCTTCGACAAGCCAGCCATTCTCTGATAGAAAGGTCGTGAGACTTTCGAGTTCTGCGATGGGAAAGTAGACATCAGCATCATCCGTGCCGCTCGCCATCACTCCTTTTTGCATCGAGATTTCGGTGAAAAGCTCAAGTTCTCTTTCCGGATTGCGTCGCCATACCACCTTACCGGGCCTATCAACCCACATGGCCTTGACATCACGTCGTCTGAATCTTCTGCCCTCGTAGTCATAGACTACAAATGCCATCAATTTCCCTGCTGGACAGTTCCCTGAGGACACGATGATGGAAAGCTTAGGCTCTGGCATTCCGGTTGCATATTTCCATCCGGTAGCTGCCGGCCAGTTTATTTTGGGAAAGCAGGGAAGATGAGCTGACTCTTCAACAAAGGAGTCAAAGTCGCGAGCCGGGATTCTTACCTGTTCATTCAGCCGCAAGTGGACAATCCACTGAAAATCTTCGGGTGACATCCTTGCCAGGGGCGCAATAGTCTGGTTGAAAATCACGAGACCATTTTGCAGGAGCAACCTGGGTGCACTTAATGCAACTGTGGAATCATCCCGTCGCAGTTGCCCCTGGAGGAGCCAGCCTTCACGCTCTGACGCTGCCGGATACAATGCAAGTTCAAACTCCCAGACCTCAGTTTCGTAGACAAGTTGTTCGACTCGAGGCCTTTCCTCGGCGAAGTCAATGAGAGCCAATCGACCCGTCGCGGAAAGTCGAGGCAGCAGGATGCCCGCAAGCTCCGCTGATACCTTGTAACGTCCAGCCTTGGTTGAATATCCAAAAAAACTGGATTCGCGATTCGGGAATTCACCGGCCGCCTCACCACCAAGCATGAGCTCAATTATTGCGCGATCGGTTGAACTGTTCAAAGACTCGAGGTCTGATCTATGGACTTTATGGTTTTTGAAAGCCCCCCACTCTCCTGTTTTGAGCTTCTCCCGCTGGAAAAGATCAAGAGTCAACTCACCCTGCGCCTTGCTTACAGCAAGATTGACTCCGTACCAGATCTCGCGCATTTTGTCGCCTGGTGGTGTGCTTTTGGCTCTTAAGCCTTCAGATGACCGTCGCGCACCAATCCTGTTCATATCCTTAAATAACTGTTTCCAATCGAGCGATGTCTGGCTACGAGAATAGGACTGTTGAGATTTCTGAGGAGGCTTTTGTCGATTCGTGACATAGTCGCCGGGGATCCCATCGTCAGCGGGATCGTCGTCCTTGTCTTCATCCCACCAGTCATTATCTTCATCATTGGTCAATTCCCCATCCCATTGAACGGAAAGGCCTGTTTTGCTTGCAGTCACGTGCTTTGCCCAGCCTCTCTTTTCTGCCTCCAGGATCACAGCAAATATATGCTTGCATAGATTGCCTTCATCAAAATGCGGGCAAGTGCAGGAAGCTGAAACCTGAAATCGCTTCG
>NZ_DASQYZ010000477.1:0-8073 GCF_035638955.1 Oligoflexus sp.
GGTATCGATCGCCTGCTGGATTCCCGTGGTATAGCTGACGCCATCAAACTCGCAGTGCCCACCAGCACCCTGGATATTGACCGTTTGCAGCTTGGCCTGCTGATCGCCGGATACGCCCGCCGAGGCCGTTGCACCTTTATAAGCATTGACGGTGTTCTGCACGCTCGTGAGAATATCCGCACGCTCACCCGCGGTGACCTCCACATGGATCCGGAACTTGCCCAGCATAGCCGGATCAGCGAACGCCACACGAGGGGGCTCGCCACCGCACATCACCATGGCAGCCGAATTATAGTTCTGACCGAACTCAGGAATGAACGAGCCCATCAGGAAATAAGCGCCACCGGACACACCGGAAAAATAGATTTTATCGAGATTGACGTTATATTTCTTAACGAGTTCTTTTTGAATCAGCTCATTGACATAAAGCGCATGGGCTCGACCCGCCACGCGTCCCCATTGCAAGTTGGTGTTCGGGGCCTTCACGGTCACACCGATTAAATCATAGCGCAATTCCTTGTTGGGAAAGTCACGATAACCGCCGCCGCCATCCCCATGCAAATGGATGTGCAGACCGTAAACCTTTTGCCCCACATCGGCTGGCGCATTGATTTTATAGGAACTGGCAAGGCCCGTGGAATCCGTAAATGGAACTTCCACAAGGCCGGTTCCGCCCCCCGTCCCTTGCGAACTGCGGACGGCAGGGGCCGCCGGCGTCGCAGGCTGAGATGGTTTCACGACAGGAGCTTGAGTCGTATCGGCGACGTCGTTCGTCACGGTGCTCTTATCCTCGTCCGCATCGGCGGTCGCGGCATCCCCAGGTGTGGTGACGCCTCGCGTGCTGGGCTGGGCACGATAAGTGGATTGTGCGGAACAGGCGGTCCAAAGTAAAACGCTCACTAAGAATATGGGGCTCGTTTTCACAGCAAGATTCCTTCCACGGCGATAGCTGGCATGATGTTCATTCCACGCAGAGCAATGCTTGTACCACCGCTAAGCCCATGATTTGTTCAGCCTGCCAGCGGCCACACAATGACAAATTCCAGCGAAACGTCGAGCCTTTCGACACTTCTTGCAGAGCATTACCCAAACGGACGAATGTGGCCCTGGATTTGCAATCCTGGGCTTAGAAAATTTAAACAGGGAGTTCTGTATGATCGAATATTTCGAAAAAAATTGGTGGTTATGGTCACTGCGTGGCGTCATCGCCCTGGTGTTCGGCTCGGTGGCTTTGTCCATGCCGAGTCTCACCTTGACCGCGATGGTGCTGCTCTTCTCGGGATTTATGTTCAGCGATGGAATCTTCGCCTGGCTCACTCTGTTCGCCCGCAGGACGGATGAACGCTGGTCGTGGACCGTGTTTTTTGAAGGTATGACAGGTGTTGTGGCCGGGGTCGTGACCTGCCTGATTCGGGACACGAGTGTCCTGACCATCATGGCTTGCGTCGCAGGCTGGGCCTTTGTCAGTGGCGTTTTGAAATTGGGTGTGGCGTTCCGTTGCAGTAAAGCCAGCTGTGTTCCGGGAGCTTTTATTCTGGGGCTGGGTGGTGTCGGAGCTTTGGCTTTAGCCGCGACCTTCACGTTTTTCCCAGCGGCTGGTTTTGTGGGCGTGTCCTGGATGGTCGGCGCCTATGCTGCCTTTCTCGGCTTGCTCATGATCATGGAAGGCCTGCGACTCAAACGCTTCTATCGCATCTTTGATGTGAATAAAGTGCATCTGCAGATCCAGCACCCTTACTACCCTGCGTGAAAGGGGGATTGCCATGTCGACTTTCAAGTGGTTGGTTGGCTTGTTTTGCTTGCTCTATCCGACTCGCGTGGAAGGTGAACCTTTGCAACGGCTGGACACGGAACGGGCAGCACCTGCAAACGCCCCGAGCGCAAGCATCAGTAAGTGTATGACGCATGCTGATCAGGCTGCCTGTGGTACCGTCCAGGCCCTGACTCAAGACCACGCCACCTAAGTCTATCCTCGTCCACCCTGCTCTCCAGTTTGAAGAGCAGGGGGCACGCTCTTCACCTGATTGTTGATCAGAATATCAATTCGGCCAAAGGGCTTCAGTGATTTTTCGATGAGAGTTTTACTGGCCGTGATGTCCTGTAAATTTCCAGGGACCATAAAACAGCGACCGCCTTCGGCACGAATGCACCGCACGGTATCCACCGCTTCCTTTTGTTCCTGAGGCTTGTAGTTGATAATGATATCAGCGCCTTCCCTAGCGAAAAAGACGGCGACATCGCGCCCCTTATCGACATCATCACCAGTGATGAGGACCACTTTTCCCTGCAGTTTGCGCGGCTGTTGTTTTTCATCAGATATGTTTTGCATGATAATCCTCCTCGCCCATGCGTCGAGGAGGATTTTGCAGATTACATGCCAAGCTGGAATTATCGCGGTTTTCAGCGGAACCAGATACGATGAATCGTGTCATCCACAAAATCGTTCGAGCCGAAGTCACATTCCCAGGCGTTATCATTATTCGCCCGTAGAGCCCAGGTGGTATCGTTGCCCACCTCTTCCTTGGTAAAGCTATCGCGCGTCAGGGCAAAATCGACTTGATTGATTTCGGAGCGATTCGCTAACGCAGGCAGGATTCCGGTATGGCCCGTGAGTTTCACGAAGCCTGCTGCAGCAGCCCCAGCATTCACACAGCTGCCCGTCCCTTTCTGAGCGGACGTGATGCAGTTGGCATCCAGCGTTTTAAAATGAATAATGCGTGGATTCTGTGAGCTGCGGCAGTAAAAGCGCAACTCTTTCACAGCGAATTTGTTGAGCATGGCATTACCAGCATGCCCCCAGTTTTTCACCAGTGCAGATTCATCGGTGCCGAGCGTATCGCTGCCAAGCAGAGGCAAATCCGCGGCGCGCACCGACAAAGGTGGATTGGTATTGGCTTTGT
This sequence comes from Oligoflexus sp., assembly GCF_035638955.1. GTDB lineage: Bacteria > Bdellovibrionota_B > Oligoflexia > Oligoflexales > Oligoflexaceae > Oligoflexus. Next base: position 2,901 of record NZ_DASQYZ010000477.1, read on the forward strand.
GAGAATAGTTCAGAACCAAGGTCCAGCCACCACCGTCTTCGGTCATGTCGCAGGACGCATCAAGAGCAACGCGCGTTTCGGCGGCTGCGTTTAAATAAATTTTGAAGATGCCGCTAACCGCATCTGGCTTCGCCTTCTTAATCTCCGCACAAGACGCCGGGTAAAATGGCGGTGCAACTGGCGGGGTTGGCGTCGGTGTGGCAGTTGGGGTGCCAGGACCAGGCGCACCATTTGCCGGGGGAGTTTGCTGATCAGCTCCGGGCGGAACATTATTTTGAGTGCCGTCATTGGGATTTCCCCCTGGGTTATTGCCGAGAACAACGTCCTGTCCTTCAATAGTACCTATCGGCTGATTTTCGTTGGAAGTTGCGTCGGCGCTGCCGTCGTAAAATTTCACCTGTTCATCCGGGGCCATAGGCCCTTTGCCAGCTTTGCAGGCCGACCCGGCCCACGCCGCAGTCACCGCAACAAGCACAGTTTTTGTGAAGTTCCCCACTGAAGCCCCCTCTATTCCCAATCGATTTTTGGTCCAGTGTTCAGGATCGGTCTTTTTTTCCGGTCTCTTGAGGGCAAGCGCCAAGTCTTTATTATTCTGCCCAAATTCCGGATGTCTTCGGCGTCGCTTGCAGAGCCTCCGGGTCTTCGGTATAGCTTTAGGCTCGGCCCTGGCAAGTCTGCGAGATAGGAGACAATTTATGGAAAACATCATCGCCCGCAAGGACCGTATCATGGCGGAACTTAAAGGCATTTCAGATAAAGATGAAAGGCTTAAGGCCATCATCGGATACGGTAAGGATATGCCTGACTTACCCGCCGAGCTGAAAATAGAGCCTTTTCTGGTGAAGGGCTGTATCTCGCGCGCCTGGCTGGTGCCGCAGATTCAGAACGAGCGTCTTCGCTTCATGGCTGATTCTGAAGCCATGATCGTGAAAGGCATCATCGCCTTGCTACTTCAGGTCTATAATGACAGCACTCCGCAGGAGATTGAAAGTCTGTCCCCTGATTTTCTGGCCGAAGCCGGCATAACTGAGCTGCTGTCCATGAATCGTCGCAGTGGACTGCGCAATGTCCTGACAATGATCCAGGCCTATGCGGCCAGAATGCACAAACCTGCCTGACTTTTTTTGTCCTCCACGGTTCAGCAAAGCATTGGACTTCCCTGCAGCCTCGGCTAGACTGCAAGACCGTGAACCCAAAGGACGGACCTGTATGCAGACCCAAGCCGACAATTGGAAACCCGAATCATGGCGCGCGCGCCCTATCAAGCAGCAGCCGCAATACGAAAACGTAGCCTTGCTGAACGAGGTGCTGGGGGAAGTGCGCAAGCTTCCTCCACTGATTTTTGTAGGTGAGGTGGATCGGCTGAAACATCAGCTGGCCGCCGCGGGTCGAGGTGAAGTTTTTGTTCTGCAAGGCGGCGACTGTGCCGAGCGGTTTCAGGATTGCAACAAGGACGCGATCACCAGCAAACTAAAGATTCTGCTGCAGATGTCGGTAGTCCTGGCCTATGGCCTGCGCAAACCCGTGGTCCGCATTGGGCGCATTGCCGGTCAGTACGCCAAGCCCCGGTCCCAGGATACGGAAATCGTTGATGGACAGGAAATTCCGGTTTATCGCGGCGACATTATCAATTCCTTTGAAGCGACCGCGGAGGCACGAAAACCGGATCCCCAGCGGATCAAACGCGCCTACCTTCTGGCGGCCAGCACCTTGAATTATGTTCGCGCCTTGACCAAAGGTGGCTTCGCGGATCTGCATCAGCCCCAGAATTGGGACCTGACCTTCGTCAATAAGGTGCCGCAGCGTACCGATTACGAGCGGATCGTGAGCAACATTCGTGATGCCATCGTCTTTATGGAAGCGCTCGGCAATCGCGAAGAAAGTCTGCGTTCGGTGGAATTTTATACGTCTCATGAAGGGCTGCTGTTGCCGCTCGAAGAGGCCCTCACCCACTTCGTGCCTGAACAGAACCGCTGGTATAACCTGGGTGCGCATATGCTTTGGATTGGTGATCGCACGAGGCAGCTGGATGGGGCTCACATCGAATACTTCCGCGGCATTGCCAACCCGATCGGCTTGAAAGTTGGGCCAACATCGGATCCCAAGGACATTATCAGCATCTGCCGGGCGCTGAACCCCTTGAATGAAGAAGGCAAGCTGACCTTGATCTCACGCTACGGCCACGGCAAGGTCAAGCAGCATCTGCCCGGGCTGATTCAAGCCGTGCGAGCGGCTCAGATTCCGGTCGTATGGAGCGTGGATCCCATGCATGGCAATGGCATCAAGACCCAGGACGGCACCAAGACGCGCGACTTTGGAGCGATTTTAGGTGAGGTTCAGGAGAACTTCGAGGTGCATAAGCAGCTCGGCAGTCCACTGGGTGGCATCCATTTCGAACTTACCGGCCAGGATGTTACAGAATGCATTGGGGGAGCCGCAGGCATCACCGCGGAACAACTCGACCGCAACTACGAAACCTACTGCGATCCGCGGCTGAATTATTCGCAAAGTTTGGAAATGGCCTTTTTGATTTCCCGCATGCTGGGGCAGTTCTGAACGAACGCCCCCTTATCATCCTGCGATCGACATGACAGCCATGGTGATCAGAGCAGCCCCGGACAACAGAATAACGACCGTAACCATGACCGCGATGGACATCATGGCCGCCAATGACAGGATGGCGGCTAACATCATTTCAAAGGTGGATCGAATCGTGGTGATCATGATCGTGTCGTCCTCTCATCCGTGAAAGGGTATTTACCCTTTCTTCATGAAAGCAAAGGTTGTGCCGACCCATCATGCATCGTTCTTCATACACCCTCGTTGTATGCAATAGGCAGGTTCCCCTATCCTTTCCCACCTGGCACACGGCTTGAAGGAAGAAGGGATCGAACGCTTGCCTAGGAGTCGAAGCATGAGTGAATTTATTTTGGATATTGAGCAGATTCGCAAAAGCGCCCGCAGCCAGATGGAAAAAGGGGCCATCACCCAGAACTATCAGGCCGATCGCCATGCCATCTTGAAAATTTTGGATACGGCCCTGGCCACCGAATGGATTTGCGTTCTGCGTTACACCCAACATGCCAAATCAGCCCAGGGCCTGCACGCGGAACCTATTGCCAAACATTTCGCTGAACACGCGAAGCAGGAAGAAGGTCACGCGAACCAGCTGGCTGATCGCATCAAGCAGTTGGGCGGAAAACCTGATCTGGATCCAGCCAGCTTTGGTCGGCGCAGCCATACTCATTATGTCGAATGCGAGAGTCTGGTCGATATGATCAAGGAAAACCTGATCGCCGAACGCATCGCTGTGGATGCGTATAGCGCGGCCATTCGTTTTATTGGCACGACTGATCCCACCACACGCCGCATTTTGGAATCCATTCTGGAGGTTGAGGAAGAGCATGCGGATGAGCTCGCTGATCTTCTCGCTGCTTTTGATCCCCGCGAACCGATCAACTGAAATCAGGGCTCCGTAGACACCTGCATCACAGGAAACTGGACCACAAAGCGCGTATGCGGAGCCCCTGTGTCCAAATAAAACTGTCCGTTCACATTCCGAATGATGCCATCCACGATGCTGAGCCCCAGACCCGTGCCCTTGCCTATGGGTTTGGTCGTGAAAAAGGGCGACGTGATGCGATCGCGCAGGTGCTCGGGGACACCTGCCCCACTGTCGATCACAGAGACATGAAGCGACTTCGGTTGCAGAAAAAGTTGCAGGTGAATCCATTTTTCAGGACAGGCCGCGGCAGCATCGATCGCGTTATTCAGTAAGTTCACAATAATCTGCAGCAGCTTCACGTATTTACCGCTGATTTTTTCGTTTGGATCCGAACTGTCCACGCGCAGCTGAATCTCGCGACTCCGCATGCGTTCCTGACAAAGCTCCATGCATTCTTCCTGGAGTTTATGGAGGGTGAACACAACATCCTGCTCATAGGATCCTTCATGCGCATACGAAAGCAACGCACGGGAAATGGTTGATATGCGAAGGCAGCTGCGCTCAATACTTGCGAACATGGCGCCTTGTTCTGCAGTCAACGGGTGATGCTGTTCCAGATCGCGCTTCAACCGCACGGTGTAGCCGTGAACGATGGCCAGGGGATTGTTGATTTCATGAGCCACACCACCGGCCATCTGCCCAAGTTCGGTGAGACGCGCATCATGCATCAGTTTTTCCTGATGCCGCAAAATTTCAGCCTGGGCTTTCCGCAGATCCCTTTCAAAGCGTTGGCGCTGGAGTTCATAAAGCGCGGCTATGGTCCATATACCAAGCGTGACACCCAGGACATCGCCCCAAAAAATATCCACGAAATCGACTCGGGTCATGCCTACGGGCACCATCTCAGCCCGGTCCTTGAACAGCTGGATCAGAGTCATCTGCACCAGGAGGACCATGAAGCACCAGTATTTTCCCAGGTGCAAACCCAGCACATAAAGCCCAAAAAGACCGAGACCCGCAAACCAGAAATACGTACCGGCGACCGCCACCCGTTCCTGGCAGGCAAAAAGAGTCAGACCTGCCAAAGGGCATATCAGCAGCGCAATCGCGGCCAGACGAAAAGACCCCACAAAACGCAGGACGCCGAGGGAAATGATGGCACCGAGCAAGAGCAGGGCATAACCGATGGAATGAATAACCAAGGTTTGGCTGAGACTGGGCACCATATAAAGGTAAATGGTCGGCACAAAGGCAAGACATACCACGCTCAAACCGACCAGCATACGCGCTCGAAACAGATCGCCCCGGGATGCTTCCAGAAGTTTCTGGTGCAGAATATAACGCGAAAAGTCGTATTGACTTATGAAAGTCTGAAGTTTGTCTTCGAACACGTGAAGGTCCTTTTCCTGGTCCTCGCTTGTTTACTGTTAATATGCTGCAAAAGCAATCAACCTATACGTCATTCCACGCTCGGGGTGGAACGAGCAAATTAAATCTTGCAAATGATTTTCATTATCAATATGATGAGAAAGTCCTGCCGGCTTTCCCTGGTCTGGTTGGTCTGAAAAGGCAAGATCGATTCCGGTCAGAGGGAATCCATTCCTTCTGACTCTCTCGCTTCTCCATGTTCCGATTGTTCGCGGCAATCGTAACGATAGTGACAGAATTTAACGGGAAATAGATTCGGAACGGCTGAAAATAGCTTCAGCCGTTCTTTTTTTGTGCCAG
>NZ_DASQYZ010000478.1:0-3400 GCF_035638955.1 Oligoflexus sp.
TTCCAATAAACTGTAACCTGACGAAACCACTGAATATGCAAGTATGGCGTCTATAGTGATTTTAGCTGGTTGCGTGATTGGAAAACACAAACGCAACAGAGCCAAAAGGAGTGCCTTGGGACACTCCTTTTACCCGACCCCAATGTTTACCGGTTAACCCTTATAACTAATTCCTAGGGAAAACGTGCTCATATTGCCGGCGGCGGCTTCTGCGAAGCGCTTAATGTTAATAGCTTCGGCTCCAAAGTCTTCGATCACCAGCCTCCCTAGGAGAGACTGCTCAGATTGATTCCAGAATGTCACTCGATGGTGAAAGCAGCCTCGAGCCGTTTGGTTCCCAAGAGCATACGAGGTCGGGATTACCAGCGCTAGCGAGTGTTGTGTGTTATTGTACTCAGGGTAATAGCAACGCTGATCGACAATGCTGTATAAACCCACATCGTGAACTTTATGCGAGACGACAGAATTCCGGCCATATTCGTCGGTGAATTCACCGCGCTCTGGAGTCACGGCGCCACTTTTCTTGTATAAATGTGCCCACTTATCGAACTGTCGGATATCACCAATCAGCTTTACGACCTCGCTTACTGGGGCATCGATATAAATCGTATCTGAATCGACTCTCATCTGGCCAATGGAGGCTTGAGTTTGGCCGTTACGCTGCTCCAGGCGAGCCTTAAGCGATCGGCACTCTGAGGTATGAACGACATCGATAGCTTCTTTTATCATAGCCGTTCTACGAGCGGGATCAACGAAGCTTATCCAATGGAGATAAGTGCCTGACTCTCGTGAAGCTGGATTCATGGAACTAGCAGGGAAAAGCAAGACAGGGTAAACCTGATAGTAGTTCTGATATTCAAGCCCGCAGTGCCACTCGATCCCCTTAAACGTTTCGCTTTTGATCTCCCGCACATGATAGTAAAGGTCGTGATGGTAGCCCGAAGCGGTTCCCTTCCAAGTGTGGGCGTCAATTTTTTCCTTCATACGGCTGAACAAAGTCCACTCGTTGAGGTTTTTTAGCTCCATTAAATAAGCGTGAACTTCGTCAATGGGGCTGTTTATATAAACAGAAGTTGCGAAAGTGTTTTGTTCGTTGAATATGCCCATAACTCTTAGCCTCGTATTGTATGATGTTCAGGCTATCCCCAGATTCTTCTTCGTACTACTAAGTCGCTTCATGTGGCGAAATTCATGAAGGCGAGCCGTCGCCACCGTCTTCGAGGCCTCGAAGGGTGTAATGGAGTTTTTCATTGCCAAATCCAATATATCACTCGTAGTGGCGGCTATTCCAAAAACATGCTTCCACATCTCTTTCTCTGATCGGCCTATCATCTCATTGTAGACGTTGATGAGGCCTCCTGCATTGGCAACATAATCCGGTATATAGAGAATTCGACGATCGCAAAGCGCGCGCTGATGCCCTTCCTCACCCAGCTGATTATTAGCAGCCCCGACAACAGCCTTGGCTTTGATGTCCGGTATCGTGTCATCATTTAAAATCCCACCCATGGCGCAAGGAGCAAAGACATCAACGGGTAATTTATGGATTTCATTAGTTGCGACAGGGGTAGCGCCGTAGAGATCCACGATCCTTTTAACTTTAGCGGCATCAATGTCTGAGACGAACAATTCAGCCCCTTGAAGGCTCAACAAACGACACAGGTTCTCAGCTACGCTGCCACATCCTTGAATGGCTATTTTTAAACCGCGGAGCCCTGGGCAGCCCAGGCCCTTGGTGACGGCGACACTCATGGCCTGTACTAGCCCTTCCGCGGTGGCCGGTGCAGGCCCCCCGCCTAATCCGACGGTTCCCACCACAAAGCGGGTTTGCTTTTGCATACTCAACACATCTTCGGGTTGAATATTTACATCCTGGCCTGTAACAAAACGCCCGTTAAGCTCTTCAACAAATCGACCATATTCTTCGAAAAGCTCTCCGGTTTTGGACCGCGGGTCAGCGATAATTACGGCCTTTGCGCCACCCACCGGAATTTGAGCGCATGCTGCTTTATAAGTCATGCCTAGGCTTAGTCTTAAGACGTCACGCAGAGCCTCTTCCTCAGTAGGGTAAGGGAACAGTCTTGTTCCTCCCATTGTGATCCCAAGGCTTGTATCGTGAAGGGCTATAATTGCCTTGAGATTTCCAGCAGTGCTTTGGAAAAACAGCAATTCCTTATGTCCAGATTCAGTCAAGCGTTTGAACACGGTCATCTGTTTTCCTCACAGGGATATAGGTTTCGGACAGTCAAATTCAACTTCCCATTTTAGGGAAAGAAAGGGTCTGCGCTTCCTTTTCACTGATTGCTTTGAGGCCCTGATTGCGCTTTTCAGTGGGTGCGCGTTCATCGGGATTGATCAAGACATCTACCACGAAGGGTCCCTTTACCTTCAGAGCTGCAAGCAGGGCTTCACGGAGGTCACGTTCACATTCGACCCTGACACCATGAGCTCCCATTGATCTTGCCAGCATGGTAAAATCAGTCATGGGAATATCGGCGTCAGCTCCTTGCAGACCAAGCGTCTCCATTCCCTGATGGCACATATTGTAACGGGAATCGTTCAGAACAATCCAAACAGCCGGAATCTGATGGTGAACTGCGGTACTTATCTCGCAGGTCATGAGCATGGCTCCATCGCCTACGATGGCCACTGCTTTGCCATTTCTTGCTTGGGCGGCGCCGATCACCCCAGCTGTCATATGTCCCATCGATCCCATACGCATGCTCATTCGGTATCGGCCAGCCGTAGGAATACGAAGAAAGTGAACGGCCCAGGCAAACGAGTTCCCGGCCTCTGCCATCACCAAAGCATCCGTGGACTCAACAATAGTGCGTTGTATTTCTGCCATCAGGTATTGAGGTCGGACGCGGCCAGGGCTTGCGCATAAGTGCTCCCTTGAGAAAGAGTCAGCTAAAACGTATGCATTTGCCGGACCCCTCGGGGCCGGCGGAAGTCTGGCGATGACATCTGTTAGAAAGGCGCCGATTTCTGCGTGGACGGCAAAAGTGGGCGCCGCAGGAAATGCCACACCGGGCACCGAAGAATTAATATCGACATGTATGAATCCTTTTGAGGGCACCATGGAAGGATCCCAATACGAGGTGCCTTCGCCTAGACGTGTACCGAGAACCAGAATACGCCTGGGAGGGTTTTTCCTCATATACTCCTGAACAACGGAATGCTGGCCAAAACCTGTGACGCCGAGATAGAGAGGATGAGTTTCTGGAAAGATCCCCTTGCCGCGAGGCGAGGCCATAACCGGGAGCGTCGGGAAATTGGTGTCCGGGGTTGAAAATTAGTTCAGCAGCCCGATTTCTTCAATCGCATTCTCTATCGTGTTTTTCTCTTCCTTCTCTAAATGCCTTGTATAAAGCTTAGAATCGATGCGGTGCAGTCCCCA
>NZ_DASQYZ010000479.1:0-14202 GCF_035638955.1 Oligoflexus sp.
TGGAGACGTAGGTGAGCTGATCGTTAGTAGATGGTCAGATTTTCATGCAGCAGGAACCTGGTCGGCCCGAAACGATAAGGGTTGGTTTGACTTTACCTTCAATGAAAAGATTGAAAAATTCGAAGGTTATTGGGGCTACTACAAACTCATAAATGGCAAAGTTGCGATCGATAGCGAAACCAAGGTTTCCGAGACTATGCGTGTTGGCCGTTGGCAGGGAGACCGGCAGTAAGGCCCCTGGAGACAGCATGTCACGGCTCCTGTTGGGAATGGAAGAGATTCGCACCTTCAATGATCAAAAGACGCTGACCACAAAGTTTTTGACTGCTCTCCAAATCGGGGCAGCACGAGGCTTATAGGAAAGATACCAACGGACGTTGAGCATGATGATCTGGCGCTCGATGTCCTTTGGTGTCAAAAAGCATGAACCGGCCTCTCTAGGTTTTCCCGACAATACCACGGACTTGCCCAGGTGCAACAGAGCCGGATGTTTGCCGACACTGTAAAAGGCGCTGAATCAAGCGCTGCTCTCTACAGTTTGATTGTTATTGCCAGATCCGCAGGCATCAATCCTTTCCTCTATTTCAAGGAAATTTTTACAAGGCTGCCAAAGGCACAATCCATTGCCGAAATCGAATCCATGCAGCCCTGGCAATTGAAGCCGGAAGCCTCATAACCTTTATATCCAGGAAAAGCCCATGGAGCGTAAATTCGACTTCGAACTTCGCTTGACGAGTAAAGAATACTCCGCATTGATGGATATTCACGGCCTTGCTGAGGGCGCGCATTCCATGGTGATGTGCGCAGATAGGCTGCCGGATGATGGGTGGCTCTTGAAAGGTTCTCATGCTGACTTCGATGCCTTGACCAGTGAGCGAGCCGGTTATTGGTCAAGCCTGCCGCTTTGAATTCTGCGCAGTATGGCTTCGTGAACTCGCTCTGCAAAATCACGCAGGGCGAGTCTGGCATCATCAAAAACCGATGCGGAATTCCCCTTCTTTGTCGCGGTCAGTCAGAGGCACCCACATCTTCACCACCTCCGATCTTTGGTCGATAAGCGCGTTCACTTCCTGACTTTCCACGTCACTCATGGGAAGTGCAAAGCGATAGCCCTCTGGACAGGCTGTTGCGGCAGCGCTGAAGGGTCCCGTGACGGTGCTAACAGCCCACTTTGGCCTTGTTTTATCCGCGATGATTTTGCAGAGGAAATTGCGCGTCAAAGCGCAGTTTGAATCATTGGATCGTCCCAAAGGGCCTGTGGTTAGACCCGTAGCGTTTGCGTGAATGTTCTTACCCGCAAGGTTTTCATAGGCTACGCAGTCCTCATCTCCACCGACGTTATTGGGCTCGCCGCCCAACCAGTAACTTGCCACGCGCTGCAAACTCATGGTCGCAGCAATCTCCGTTTTAAACACCATCGCAGGACTGCCATTGACACTGATGCTGGCTTCGACCGTTCTATAAAACAGGGACGTGGGAGTCTCGGACACAACCCAGCTCAGGTCGGCTATATTCTCCTGCACGAGGTCCAAATTATAGCTCTGTCCTTGCGTATCGATCTTTCGAAAGGAGGCTGTCACCGTCATGACAGTAATGGGTGCAGGCGGAGTCAACACACAGTCCATCTGATAGGATGCAGCACCCTGCAGTTGATTATCCGGGTAGCGGCAGGTGAGAAAGGCGCCGCCGATAGGCGTTGGTTCCAGAGCAATGCTGGTCTCCTCGATTTCGGCAGCTTCTGATGGTTCTGTGGATGTTTCCGTTTCCCTGGATAACGGGACCACGCTGCGGCTGTCAATCACAGCCGGAGGCTGACCTTCGGACGTATTGGGATCGCCTCGGAGCGAAGGGTTGGCATTGCAGGACCACAATCCGAGCACGAGCGAAAGCGCGGTAAGATTCCACGTAAGAAACATGTGTCGGCTCCAATTGTGGGTATTCTCTTCAAAAGTATCGGAACTTTTGTTCCTTTTCTTAATGAACTCTGGCTTTCTGGTGATTCTATCGGGTTAAAGCCCAATTTAAAACACACAAGGCCCACGTTACCAGAGAGATATCGACCTCAAAAATTGGGCGCCTTTGGTTATCATTATGTAGACACTCTGACCAACGCACGTTCCACTCTTATATTTTATAAGTTTGCAGCAAGCACAAACTCCTTACGTCCGTGTCATCAAAGGTTTTGATTTCGAGCGGACCACTGTCTGCTTGATCACACACTGCAATGGAGATTTACATGAAACATTGGTTGCAAACACTCGCTGTTCCTTCCTTCCTCCTCGCCTTGTCGTCCGTCACCTCCACCCAAGCAAAAGCTGCTGACGTCTTCGAGATTCGAAGCGAGTTCAACAACAAGTGCGTTGAGATTCTAGGCTTCCACGACGAAAACGGTTCGAAGGTTGGAACCTGGGACTGTTGGGGCGGAGCCAACCAGAAATGGTATTGGGATGGCAGTCAGATTCGCAATACCATGAATAACAAATGCCTGGAAGTGCTTGGCTTCCATAACGAAAACGGCTCGCATGTTGGAATGTGGGAGTGCTGGGGCGGCGCGAATCAACAATGGCAATGGGATGGACAGCAGCTCAGAAACAAGATGAACAACAAGTGTTTGGAAATCCTGAGCTTCAATAACAACAATGGTGCCCAGGCCGGTCTTTGGGATTGTTGGGGTGGAGCCAACCAACGCTGGAAATAATAACCAGCATCTGACTCAAACATGCAGTGGCACGGTGAGCGCAAAAGCAGCTCGCCGTGAACCACCGCAACACCTTTTTGGCCCCGTCCCAAGCGACGTTCAAGGTTTTCAAGCTGTCCAAAGCTTCATCCTGGTGTTATAACCTCGCCTGTCATTGCTCTTAACTGCATAAGCACCGGAGAAAAATATGAAAGCATTATTCCTAGGATTTTTGTTCATGGGCGCCACTGCGGAAGCATCATGGTTTCAGGAATACTGCAGCAACGGTGAAGCCACCGTTCAAGTCGCGCAGGGCCATAACGTCAATGAAACAAAAGTGACCAAGCGCGTGGTGAAGAAAGACGGAACCCTGGCCAGCAAGACCATCGTTGTGCCCGAAGCCACCGTTTCTGAAGTCGAGTCCAAAGATCTGGAAAATACTTCGACCACCGACTGCAAGGCCGATTGGGGTTTTGTCAGCTGGCGTAACATCCGCTATAAGAAAATTAAGATTGAGCAGGCCGATGGTTCGCTCTTCGCGAAAGATATCATCGGCGTGTCCAAAGATCGTCGCTCCGTCGAGGCGAGTGTGATCTGTGAAGAAAATGGCAACTCAGAAACCATGTGTCCAGAAAATCCCTGAACCAGCCATCTCAGCACATGCTGCCGGATTATCTCCAGCAGCTCCGCTTGATTCAGGGGTTTCGTCACGTGCCCATTGCACCCCGCGGCTCGTGTCCCGGCTCGTTCTTCAGCCATGGCATGGACGGTTAGGGCGGATGGGCTTTTGGAACCCGGCTCCACGTAAAGTCCGGGTCGCTTCATGGACATCCATCTCAGGCATTTGAATGTCCATCAACCGCCATGATGCCACGCATCAGTTGAGTTTGAAGCGATAATTCCTGCCGTAATTCGAATCATAAGCTACACACGATTGGCCAGCATAGTATTCATAGCCGCTATTTTCAAACCAAAGCGTCAGCTCTTGGCCCTGGGGCAGGAGCACAACAACATCCTGCTGACCTCGCATGCTCCAGCTTGCAGCATAGGTAAACTTTGGTGCTGGCCACGGCGTGTTATCGACTCGAATCTGTGCGCTCACATCCCACGATGCCGAACCATGGTAACCGCCTGTCCGGCACTGGGGAGTTCGCGCCAGGTCGAAATGCAAGCGGACCGGATAACCAGCCCGCAGTTCACCCTGCTGCTCCGTGGTCCAGTTGTCGTGAAAGCTGAGGACAGGAACGTGATCCAGTCGATAAATCGGAAAAGTATAATTCTGACTATGATTGGAATCCCACTGCACGCAACCCGTCACATCTGAGGCCTTGAACCAAATATCCAGACGCTGGCCATCTGGAATCGTCACCTGGCGCGCCGCAGCAGAAGGAAACAAGGTGCCTTGCCCTTCGATCATATCCAGAGCCACAGGCGCTTTGCCATCGATCGAGAGAAAGGCCTGGATGGTCCATTCCTCAACACCACGGCTATTTTTGCCTCGACACTGAGACAGGCGAATGGGGTCATAGTCCAGGATCAAGGTCTCGCCCGATAGAACCACTCCATCAGCGCTCGCGACCGCGTTCGGAAGAAAGCGCAGCGTGGTGGGGGCAATCCGGTCGGATTCCGACGCTATCGCTGTCATTCCAGATCCAAGGCACATGAGGACGTAACCAGAGGACAGGCAGGATTTTTTCATGTTCATGACGGATGTTTCCTCAGAAAGATCGTAATTTCATGCGAAGTCCCGATGGCTATAGCGAGCCAGCAGCCGACCGTCAATGTGGTTTTGTTACAAAATTATGGTGTAGTCAGATGATCTTGGCGGGACATATGTAATTTTCCAACATTTCCGAGTGCATGATCCCCGCTCATCACAGGGATGGTTGCGGTTTCAATCACCGTTTCTGGTAGCGATCATCAAAGAGGTCGTAGGCTTTGACAAAGCGCTTTTTATCCCAGCCTTTCACGACCAGGTCGGGGGAACCAGGCTTAACAAAGCGAAACACAGGAAGTGAGCTGTAACCCATTCTCTTCATCAAGCGATCGTTATCAGCGGCAACGATCACGATCTGATCACCACGCATACGGGCTTCCTTTTCCACGATTGGCTTGGCCGCCTGGCAGGGCGCACACTCATCGGTGGAAAACATAAAAACAGTTGGTCTTGTTACAGCCGTTCCAGGCTTGTACTCAGCGAGATGGATGGTTTCAGGTTTGGACGACGACGCACACCCAACCAGACAAAAAAGCAAAAACACTTTTTTCATAGGCTTCTCCGTAATCTTCAGGCGATGGATAACCACGGGGTAGCTAGGTTGTTTTGGCGTAAGTTGAGCTGTAGGCCCAGGTGCCCTCATGATGAAGGAAATGCGATGCAATCCTTCTGCCATCATTCAGGGACAGTTTGGGTGAAACTTTGCGACGCACATAGTCCTCTGCGCCAGGCGAAGAAGTCGGCAAGGGAGATCAAGCCACTGCGTCAAACGCTGGCTTTTTCTGCGAAGCGAACAGATGGAGCGGCAGATAGATATCGAAATAGAATTGGCAAAAGTCCTTGCCGTCACCTTCATGAAGCAGGTGAATGGCAATGCTGCCGCCTTCCTGGCTTAAGAATCTGCGCACAGCATCCATTCCAACGCCTCGACCCGATATATCATTAATCTGACCCGCAGTGGAAAGGCCAGCATGGAAAATCAAGGCTGCGCATTCCTGCTCGGACAGCTGCTTCCTGTCCGAAGTGATCCGCCTTAGAATCGCCGTCTCACGAATTTTTTTGATATCGAGGCCTCGGCCGTCGTCGAAATAACTCAACACAGCTCCACCCTCACAATCTTTGATGGAAATTTTGATATGCCCTCGATCAGCTTTTCCAGCCTTACGGCGCGTCTCGGGCTTCTCGATGCCATGGTCCATGGAATTGCGCAGGATGTGCACAAAAATCTTGCGAAGCAAGTTCTCTCCGCGGCTGTCCAAACAGAAATTCCCGCTATCGATCGTGACGATGGGAGGCAATTTTTCCAGATCCCTGGCTAGACTGTCTACACATCGGCAGACATCCTCCAAAACCAGCTGCGCCGACGTGAATATCAAGGGAAACAACGTCGACCGGATTTCTCTCGTCTGGAGAGCCGCATGATCGTCAAGATCCCGCAGCTTGGAATGCTCGAGCGCCTGCAGGTGGCGGTAAATTCTAACAACCTGGTCCTCTGGCATCTCAATGATTTTCTCATCTTTGGAAACACGTCCCAGCTTATCCCTATTGATCGACTCATAAATCGAAACGATCTCTTCAACCTCGTCCAGATCCGTGTGCATCTTACGGAGATCCCACACAGCCAGACGATCCCTCTGGAGGATTGCATAATACTGTTCGACATCATGGAAAATCTGCGTCATTTTCTTAAAATAATAGGATCGGGCGGCACCTTTCAAGGTGTGCATATTGATGAAAAGGACCTTCAGGACTTCCAAATCGGTGGAGGCAATGCTTGTTGATTTGAGAAGCTTGCGATTTTCATCGATAAATTCATGACAGTTCTGAATAAAACGACGGAATGCATCGGCAGGCACATTGATCAATTCGCCGATAAAGTTCAGTTCCTCTCTTTTATCATTGGCTTCTTCTTCGAAGGCCCTTAATTCCGTGACATCCCGGACAGTGACCAGAATCTTCTCGACCTTGCTCATGCTGTCAAGAATAGGGTTCCACGTCAGCTGCAGTATTTTTTCCGTGCTGTCGTAGCGCCGGTGCCTTATCTCGCTGGGAAGGCAGTGGCTGTTGGCTTCCAATATGAATGCTTCTTCACCCAGAGCAACTTCCAAAGTGCTCGTCGCCTGGCTCTTTTCGTCAGAGCTGAGGTTGCTACGAGCAAAGATCAGGTCACAGCCATTTTTATCCAACAGATCATGCGTCTCAAAGATCTCCTGCAAATGCTGAGAATAATCCTTGTGAATTTTGAAGCGATCCCTCGTGATGGTAAAGATTCCCAGGGGGATATATCTCATGATGGATCGGATATCACGTGTTTTTTCCTCGACCTGGGCCTCGATTTCTTCGATCATTTTCTCGCGAATGCGGATGGCTTCCATCCGTTCTTCAGAAAAGCGTTTGGCCAGGATCAAACCCATCGCTCCGAAAAGAGCCATCTGGCCAAAGGGTATCATGGGCCAATCAAAGTGAGGAAAGCCATCGATGTAGCGCAGCATATCATGCAGACCGGCAACGGTGGCCACGAAGCAACCAAGACCGAACGTTCGTGCCTCGCCAGCTTCCCGAAATCCCAGGTAGATCACACGAGGCGTAAAAATCAGGATGGCAAATAACGCAGTGACGTGGAGGGCTGGGATGAGATACCAGGGGTGTAAGAGTTCTGAAATGGAAACGAGAACAGAGCTGCCGAAGATGCACCATGGACCCAGCATGGCGATGCGGCCCACGATACGTTTGAGACGGCTGATATCATAAAGAAAGGTATATAAAGCAGCCACGCCGAGATAAAGAAAGAACACATCGATACCTGCCCAATGTCTTGGATCGACACCAAGGTACTGTTTAAAGGCGGCATCCTGATTAAATATACTCCACATTGTAACGGCAAGTGAAAAGAAGCCGAAATAGACGAAAACATCAATTTTTCGCCGGACAGCGGCTAAAATGAAGGCGACAAGAGCCATGAGGAAAGAGGCGCCGGCCATGATGATCAAAAGCAAGTGGCTTTTGATTTGTTCATCGTAAACGCTTGCAGTGAAACGCAGATCAGGCAAAAGAGTTTTGAGTAGGAAAGACAGTGAGTAGTGGTAACGAAGATGAATGGTGGCGCCAGCCCACTCGGGCTTCAAGGGTAGCAGGTGCCACCTTTGAGATGAGACTTCATTCCATTTCTTTTCAAAGCTGCCGTACTGATAGATTTTTTCCGAACCGATATAGATGGCGACATCTTCGAGTCCATTGGCGATATGAAGACCGTAGCCGCTGGGAATGACCTGGGGAAGACGGTTTCTGAGCCAAATGGTTTGATTGATTCCATCGGGAACCTTGGACCTGGTGAGCGGCTGCCAGGCCGAGATATCACCGGGTCCAATCTCATGCAAAGGAACATGGCCAGGCTCGGTGCTGCTCATTTCCCAAGAGCCAGCAAACTCCAGCGGAGCCGGGTGCTGTTCGGCAAAGGCGCATGGTGTTGCCAGAAGCAAATGGGCGAGCCACCATTTCAGGATTCTTCGGAGCACTGGTTTACCTCTTGCGTGGAGGGTCGCAAGAGGCTCATCGGCAACAAGGTCAGGGAGTTGAGGGCAAATTTGCTCTTTTGCTGAGAAAATAGGGGCCTCATGGGGAAATACATATTATCCGTCGTGGTCGGCCTTGCCAAATTGTAAGCTTTTCCATGAAGCATTAACCTAACAAAACCACTGAAAAATAGCTAGCAAGTCGGAATTATTCCATGGTCTGGCTTGATTCTTTTCGAAATCAGTCGAAAAACCTCTCACAGCCAGGCAGGTCTCATCTCAGAACAGGAGTTCCTTTGCTGTCACGTGTCCTTATGATCGTTATCACATGCTTCGGGTGGCTCGCAGGCGGCGCGACCGCGGAGGAGGCTTCTGGGCTTGTGTTGCGGGACGGGATGCAGGAAATCGATCTGAAGGGTTATCTCGAGTATCAGGATGATCAGGCCAGCGAATTGGATTTTGCCAGCATCCGCTCCCCCGCTGTGTCGGAAAAATTTCAGTCCAGTCAAAACCATTCCCTCAACTGGGGATTGAGCAAAAGTCCGGTATGGCTGAGACTCCGCGTTCACGACGCGCGAACCGTACCAGGCCCGATGGTCATCGAGATGGATTACAATCAGACGGACGACGTCCGTTTTCTCAGCTGCCAGGTCCAACCCGATACCCGCGGAGCGATCGACTGGAATTGTGCGAACGGCGAATTCACCGAGATCGTTCAGGGTGGGCGCAAGGACAGCGCACGACGCAAAAAGCTGGCGGCGACCTCGGATGAATACATATTCCCGCCAGTCAATAGCCATCAGACCAGCCGCTACCACACACTCTGGATTCGCGCTCAGTCGCAAGGTTCCGTGCAACTCACGGCCAAACTGCGAACCCCGGAAGCTCAGAGCGTCTACCATCGCGAAATAACCATGATCCAAGGCATCTATATCGGTGGCTTGATCGCGCTTGTCCTCTATAACCTGATCGTCGGCCTCAGTCTGCGCTGGGTCAAGTATCTCGGTTACGTCGCTTACATGGCCTCCTGGATTGTCTTTCAGACCTTTCTGATGGGTTATGGCTTCATTTATCTCGATCGCTTCCTGCCTGATTTCATTGGCGCCAAGATCATCCCCATGTCGGTGCTTGTGTTCGGGGAATTTGCTTTGATTTTCGCCTTGATGTTCCTGGACGTCAGGGCTGCGGCTCCGAGGGTATGGCGCTTTTCCTTGATTTTTGCCATCTCCGGACTCGCGATCGCGGTATGTTCGATCTTTATGAGCTACGGAACCAGCATTCGGATCACCATAGGCGTTTTCTTTCCCATCTGGTTTGTCCTTGAGCTGCTGTGCGGTATCGTCTGCCTCAAGACCCAGCGACGCACGGCTCTCCTTTACCTGGCAAGCTGGAGCGCTCTCGCCTTTGGCTCCTTTGTGGTTTTTTTGCGAACAGTGGGTGTTCTGCCGCTGAACTTCATTACGCTTTACGGTCAGCAGATCGGATCCTGGGCCGAGGGTCTTCTCATGTCCCTGGCGATGGCTGACGTGATCAACCAGCTTCGCAAGCAAACCAATCAGCAGGCCGCAGCCATCGGTTTGGCCAACAGCGAACTCCGGCGCATGGATCAGCTCAAAGATGAATTCCTGGCCAATACCTCGCACGAATTGAAAACGCCTCTTCACGGTATCCTTGGGCTCGCTGAGGCGCTGCTCGATGACGATGGCAGTCAGGATGCTGAGGAAAAAAAGCGCAAGCTCGGCCTTGTCGTGGCTTCGAGCCGGCGGCTGATGGCCCTGGTGAACGATATCCTTGATTTTTCCAAACTCCAACATGATGATCTGGAGCTTCAAAATAAGCCCCTTCAGATCGAAAGCGTGGTGAGCTTCGTGGTGGAACTCCTGCAGCCGACCCTGGTGAAGCGTTCCTTAACCCTATCGGTTCAAATTCCGGATCATCTGCCGCTGGTGCAGGCTGATGAAAACCGCGTGCAGCAGATCCTCTTCAATCTTCTAGGCAATGCCATCAAATTCACCGAGCAGGGCAGCATCACGGTCACGGCTCAGGTCGAAGGCGGACTCGTTCGGATTGCGATCCGCGACACGGGCATCGGGATTCCCAAGGAAAAGCATAGCGACATTTTCAAGTCCTATGTTCAAGCTGAAGGCTCGACAGCTCGAAAATACGGCGGCACAGGTCTTGGCTTGACGATCAGTAAAAAGCTGGTCGAGCTCCATCACGGGACCATCGCGGTCGAGAGCGAGGTTGGCAAGGGTTCAACCTTCTCCTTTACGTTACCTGTCTCACATGATGACCTCATGCCTGCTGAGCCAGGGGCCATGCCCGTTCCGTCCGCGCTCATGGCTCCGTCCATCGTACCCAAGGTGGAGAAAGCGCTGAGCCAGCTGCCGCATCCCCATGAACGCAAGCACATCCTCGTGGCCGATGACGATGAGGTCAACCTTGAAGTCATTCGTGCGCAACTCAGTCCCGATAAGTATGAGCTCGTCTTTGCTCATGATGGCAACGAAGCCTGTCGCCTGGTGGAAGAGGATGGACCGTTTGATTTGATCCTCTGCGACGTGATGATGCCGTATAAGACCGGTTATGAAGTGACCCGTACCGTTCGCCAGAGCTTCGGCCAGGCCGAACTGCCGATCATTCTCCTGACGGCCAAAAGTCAGCTCGATGATCTCGTGACCGGCTTCGATGCCGGAGCCAACGATTATCTGACCAAGCCCTTTGCCAAGAAAGAGTTGCTCGCGCGTCTGCAGAACCACCTGATCGTGCGGCAAACGAATAATGCCCTGCGGCGATTCGTGCCGAAGGATTTCATCAGTCTTTTGGGGCATGAGAAGATTACGGACGTGAAACTCGGTGACTTCTCGAAGCATGATCTGACCATCTTCTTTGCCGACATCCGCAATTTTACGACGATTGCAGAGAAGCTGACGGCGGACCAGACCTTCCGCTATATCAGCGATTGCCTGGCCCGCATGAGCCCGCATGTGCGCGCTCATCATGGCTTCATTGATAAGTTCATCGGTGATGCGGTGCTCGCTCTGTTCCCACAAAAGCCCGAGGATGCGATCCAGGCTGCCATCACCATCCATCGTGAGGTGGATGCCTATAACGCTCAGCAAAACAACTCGAACTTTCTTTTGAATATTGGCATCGGGATCCACAGGGGCACGACGGTCCTGGGAACAGTCGGCGAGCCCGAGAGGTTTGACGTGACCGTGATCAGCGATGCTGTGAATATGGCAAATCGCATCGAGGGCCTGACCAAGACGCTCGGCATACGTTGCGGGCTCAGCCAGCAATCGCTGCCTTCGCTCGATGCCGGGTTCGCTTTACGCCGCATTGGAAGTTTCCATCTGGCTGGCAAGAGTACACGGACCGATCTCGTTGAGCTTTTGGATATCTGGGATGCCGAGCAGCTGGCGCTGCGTGTGGCCACCCGTTCCCGGCTGGAAGACGGCCTTGAATGTTTTGCAGCTGGACGCTTGAAAGAGGCTCTGTCTCACTTCGAGATGATTCTGGCGGAAAATCCGCAGGACCTTCTGGTCGCTCACTATATCAAAGCCTGTCAGCGCTGGATCCAGGACGGCATGCCGGAGGCTTTTGACGGCAGCCTGTCGTTTGACAAGGTCGCTTGAATTGCAGGATTTCCGGGCTTTACGAATAAAGCGTGATCTTAGGGAGTAAGTGTATTGAAGCGGCTCATGATGCTCTGCCTGATCTGGACACTGACCTTCGCACGGGAAGCCATTGCTGGCTCGCCCGTTATCGCGGAAGAGGCCTCGCATCCTCATGCTGACTTCAACGGCATCGACCTCACCAAGCTTTCGGGTCTCATTCCGATTCACTTGGTCGATCCTGATCAGGATTTTGTGGACCTCGCTCCTGGCACGGTCTTGTACCAGCAAGAGGATCCAGAAGTGCCATGGCGGACGATCCGGGAAAAGCTCGAAGCGGGTGCGTTTCGAGTGGACTTTCCATACCTGGTGAATCAGCCTGCCGTGGATTCGGCTCTTTGGAAGGCTGTGCTTCTGCGGCTGGATGGTGAGCAACCGCATAACATGATTCTCGAACATGGTTATGCCTCGCATCTTTTCGAGCTGATTCACATTTCTGACAAGGGCGAGACGCATTTCCCGCGCAACGGCACCAAGAGGCTCAACCGCGGCAAGCGGCTTCTCCATCGTTTCCCTTACGAGCAGGTCGTGCTGAATCCCGGACTTAACCTTCTTCTGATAAAAGTGCAGACTCAAATCCTGTCCGTCAGCGTGAATCTTCACACTGAAGACAACTTCATGAAGAGATCGGCGGAAGGCAACCTGAAAATGGTCTGTTTGCTGTCGGGTCTGCTCATGGTCCTTATTCATAACATTGCATCGTTTATTACGACCGGAAACAAGGAGAACGGCCTCTATTCGGTGTATCTGTTCGGTATGATCTACTATAACCTCTGGGCTCAGGGCATCGGCGGCTTGATGTTTGGCGACCTGACCGAGGCTTTGCTCATTACCCCCGGACTATGCAGCCTCTATCTTTCCATGAGTGCCATGGGCTTGTTCGTTCTCAGATTCTTCGACGCGAGGCGTAAACTGTCCCCAGTTCATTACAGTGCCTGCAAGGTCGTAGTTCTCATTGTCTTCATGAATGCTGTTCTCTCGCTTTTCTACGTCAACTACCTCGTCGGTATCATCACCGGACTTCCCATCATCCTATTGATCGTGATACTCAGCATAAAATTGGCGATGCAGAGATTCAGGCCGGCGATATTCTTCCTGGTTTCCTTCATGCCCCTCGGATCCAGTATGGTATTCATGGCCATCTCGTATCTCACTAATTCCAGCCACATGATGTTTGCGCTCGACTTGCTGACTATCGGGATCCTGCTCGAGGCAGGACTTCTGAGCGCGGCCATCGGCGACAAGTTCGCCATCACCCTGAGAGAGAAAAACAGGAATATCCTGCTCGAGTCCAACTCGAGGCAGCACGCTTTCAAGCAGCTCGAAAAGATGGTCTATCCTCATCAGATCGAGCTGATCAAATCAGGCGCCGAACTCGAGGAGACGATGGCAACGGGCCAGGGCGAGGGCTGTGTTCTGGCTCTGGATATCATCGAAAGCTCCAAGATCGACCATGCGCTGGCCAAGGAATTTTTTCGGAATCTCTTTCGAGCTTGCAACGAGGCGATGATGGAAGGCTACGATGGCAAGCGGCTGCAGGCAAGAGCCTATCGGGTGAAAGAAATGGGTGACGGCTTCCTATGCTCGGTAGGCTACCCCTTCAAAAGCCGAACCGGGAACATAGCCAACGACGCCGTGGAGCTGGCCCTGCGCTTTATCGAGATCCTCGATCATGAGGCGAAAATCCTGCAGCCGGACGAGCCCATCTGCTGCGGAGTTGGCATCGCCCTGGGAAACATCGCAGGGTTCTTTCCCGAGACCGGAACCAAAGAGTATGACCTCTATGGCCCTGGTATCGTCCTGGCCACGCGCTATGAGGCGATGCGCAAGCTGATATTCAAGGACAAGCCTGCAGGCTCAGTCCTGATTCTTCAGGAAAGGGTCTATAAGTCGATCGACAAGGCTATGAGAAAACATTTTCAACTGGTGGAGCTTTCACCGGAAAGCGTCTTTGTTCGGGACGATCCTGGTGCCCATAGGCTCTATTACCGAATGCTCGGGCCAGAAGAGGGAAAAAGCGGCTTCGAAGACGAGCAGCCGGGGCAGGAAGCGGGCGAAAGCCCACGAAGGTTTCACGTTGCGCGGTGAATCCCTGGAATCATTTCCCCGCCGTCTGCGACCTGATCCTTCATGAGTTCCCTGGGTCGAACGAAAATGACAATGTCCTTCGATGAGTTGCGGCGCTTCAACTACGAGGCCGAGCGGAGTGCTGAAGGCTTGCGGATTTTGCAGAGCAGGACTTCGACAGGAATGCCTTTCAACTTGAAGGTTCCGACCGGTTCCCAGCTGTCTTCCGGTAAATGCTCCCGAATCG
This sequence comes from Oligoflexus sp., assembly GCF_035638955.1. Taxonomy (GTDB): domain Bacteria; phylum Bdellovibrionota_B; class Oligoflexia; order Oligoflexales; family Oligoflexaceae; genus Oligoflexus. The sequence goes on from NZ_DASQYZ010000479.1 coordinate 13,898, forward strand.
CGGTCGAGATATAAATCGTGCCGGGCTCGGCGATGGATTCAATGCGCGAGGCAAGGTTAACAGCAGGTCCTATCACTGTGTAATCGGTTCGCTCGGCACTTCCAAATGCTCCCACGGTGACTGTACCGATGTGAATGCCAATACGCATCATAATAAGGGGGAGCCCCCAGGGCAAACGCATGATTAATTCTTGATCACTCTGGCCCTGTGAGGTGTGTCCTGACTGAATTCTTATCTATTCGTGTTATTCCACTGTAAATTCAGAGGTTTAGTCGTATCCTGATTTCCTTTTCACTCCTCAGTTT
>NZ_DASQYZ010000480.1:0-3167 GCF_035638955.1 Oligoflexus sp.
AGTTTATCCTGAACTTTGCTCAGATCGAACGGCAGGCTTTCTGATGGTTGGGATTCCTTATCCATATCCAGCTCCTTCCATGGAGACAGCGTCCGAGCTTATCTCCGTTGAGGCTGGTTACACAAACTTTTTTACACTCCCGGCCGCTGTTAAAAAATATTCCTTCGAAATCCGAACAGCCGTACAACGCCCTTCATTTTGTCCCAGATTCTGGTACCCGATCGTAGCCGGATAGACGCCAATCTGTGTCTGGTCATTGGAGCCGATAAAACCGCCCACGATTTTTCCTGTGGACGTCTCATGTTCAGTGCCACAGCCCATTGCCATCGCTGCCATCGAGGAGCATCTGGAAATCCTTCGGAACAGAGGCTTTCAGATCGACAATCCCGAGCATGTGCTCTTTCCAAGCCTGAAGACCGGGCGCAACGTGCCCATGAGCGATGAGGCGATCCGTTATATTTTCAATGCCGCCCTCACGCGCGCAGAAGTCGATCGCGACAGCTTCCGCCGCTACTCGCCTCACTCGGGCCGCGCGACCTTCACCGGCCATCTTCTCGATACCGTGGGGGCAAGGCTTGAGGATGTGCAGGAGGCGCTCGGCCACAAAAACTCGCGCACGACGCAGGGGTATAACAAGCGAAAAAAGACCGTCGAGAAGAGTGTGGTTTTTAAGGTTGGATACTGATTTTGATATCACAGTATGAGATAGAAAATGACCAATCTGCAAGCAGCAGCTCGCGACGTCAAGACTGCTCTGATTCACGTATCTCTGATAGGATCAATCACAACGTTCTTAACGCGCATATGCCACAGACTTCAAAGCATTCTGTCAAATGTTTTATGGTGGCTATTCGTGAAGTGGGTGTTAAAGACCTTATTGCGTAACAAGGAACTGACGCCGGGAGAGGAAGGGCCGTGTAGATACCTTTCCCGGGGCGGAGAACCAACCGAATGGGAATATTCACTCGACAGACACTCCAAACTGCATCAGATGTTGGAGAAGTATCTGAAATACGCTTTCTGGATAACAGGGAAGTCAGCGGAGTAATTCCGATCGAAGACGCTTACCCAAGACTGCTGTCTCTTGATAGCAGAATTAGGGTGATTGGCTACTTACCTGGTAAAGTGTCCCTGCAATATGAGATTTTAGGCATTCCTTACGAGAGAAATAATTCACAGGTTAGAGGATGGAACCTCTCTTTTATCTCACATCCCCAGACATCCGGAGAAATTATTTGCCTTGATAAAGAATATGACAAGGCTGATGAGCCAGGAGCCGAATTGAGCAAAAAGGAAATTCTGGTGCATGCCTGTTGGTTGAGTGGCGATAATGCTGGATTGCGATTCATGGTTTCCAGACACCCCTCTTGGGTCAGGGATAAGGAGGGCGTTCCGTCACATATTTATCTTCCGCCTCGGATTATTATCTGGAGTTTGCAGTTCCTTGTCGTTTCTGGAGCGGCGTTCGTGGCGTTAAAAGAATGGAAAGCTTTGCTTGCGAAAATATGGGAATGGGCAGTGGCTGGATGATTGGCTCAAAAAAGTTCGAATCTTTAATTGAAGGGCGGGGTATGAAGGCTGCGGAACAGAAAGCGCATATCATCAATTGCATTGAAATCGATGTCGACACACTTGAAACAATGATTCAGGTGTTTAAGGATAAAAATAATGATGATGCGGAATGGAATAGCCTATTCATTTCTGTCTTTACATTTCTGGCTGAAAAGATTTTGAAGCTTATCTTACTCGAAAAATCCCCTCTTCTACTGAGTTCCAAAATTGAACCAAATGATTTAATTGAATCGCTCCAATATCCCAGTGCCGGATATAAATTTAAGCCAGAAAATTGGATTGGGATGCTGGAAGCGATCGACCGAGTGCATCGATTCCACGACATCCAGCGTCATCGTCAGCTTCTCACAAGAATGGCGACGATTCGAAACGGCCATGTTCATTGTTTTCATATGTCGGAAAAAAGCAAGGTGTCCCGATATCTCTTCAATGAGCAAGTGGTTGAGTGTATTCACGAACTTAGCGAACTTGCCTCGGAAGCATGCGAGGAATATAGCAAAAGGAATTTTGATGACAGACTGGCGTCCATTGAAGTTTACTCCGAATATTCCTGGGAGGCTGCGGATATGGACAAAAAAATGGAGCTAGCAAAAAAGCAGTTCGCGGGCAGGGGAATATACAAAACACTGGAGGCCGTTTACGGCTTCAAATCCTTAGGAAAGTTCTCCTATGAATTGGGCGAATGTCCTAACTGCAAGGAGACCGTCAATGTCATCATCGATATTGAATCTGGCTCTGTTAATGACGACGGGGATGAAATGATCGCTTGCCAGATAAGTGCCATTTGCTGCACTGAATGCGGTTTTGCAGCAGACAGTTCCGAGATTTGTAAAACATTTAAAGAGGACTTTGATCAAACAGAGTACCAAGAAGAATGTTTAAGTTTGGAATACAAAAGAAACGTACATGGGGAGATCGAGTTAGTTTCCTTGACGCCCGTTGACTCGTATAGCGTTGCCAGGATGAAAAGGTCAGGATCATATACATCTTGGGATTGGGACTTCTAGGCATAGCAAGTCATGCAAGTATGACACTAAATCACTTCATTGCCGATTTAGAAATCTTTTGCGCCATGTTTGTGAGCTGTTTTGGCTTCGTAATGAAGTGAACTTTAGCCTATCGATGCAGAGGACTTTTGAAAACCACTACGGTCATTCTTCTATAATATGCATCATAAAGGGACTTATGTTGCATATCAGGTCAGGACGGCTTGATTCAGATGTCAGTTGCCAACGTCCCCTACGGAGGCATTTCAAAGTCTGCGTTCAATGTCGATATGGCTCAACTGCTTCGCAGGGACAAATACTTCGAATCCCCGGCTTTCCATTTGCGGCAACCTTTTGATGGAGGTGTCAGCCACTGCCGCTTTCCTTGACCAGATTCCCGTCTTCATCCATAAAATGTCTGAAGTTCTGAATGCCCTTTAAAAGAAGGATGCCAGTTTGATATATGCCGATGTTCAGATACTGTATGGCTTGGAGAAGGTCCCATCAGAATGGCGTTTTCCACCATTCAGGGAAAAGCCCACGGAGATAAGTTATGCTGAAGTAAAAGGTGATTTGGGCTCGAATCATTCTTTTGAAGATGGATCCGGG
>NZ_DASQYZ010000481.1:0-6713 GCF_035638955.1 Oligoflexus sp.
CAAGGAGACGATTGAACTTGGTCGTAGAAAAAAGATTATTCCTGATGCTGAACTGAGCCGGGTTGTGGCTGATACCACCGTGCAGGAGAAGGCCATCACCTATCCGACTGATGCCAAACTCTTTCATAAGGCCCGGCAAAGGCTCGTCGTCGAATGCAGGAAACTTCGCATAAAACTCCGGCAAACATACGTCCGATCAAGTCCGAAGGTTCTTCTGCAGCATGCACGATATAGGCATCAAAAAAAGTCGAAATTGGCAAAACGTGCGCTTAAAAAACTCAAAACCTTTCTTGGACGAGTGATTCGGGATATCCGAAGACAAGTTTCCGATCCACCACCTACCCTGGATCTTCTTCTCGCCCAGGCGGAATCAATCCTCAATCGGCATCCAAAGCAGAAGGACAAAATCTATAGCCTTCATGCTCCAGAAGTTTCCTGCATCGCAAAAGGCAAGGCGAAAAAGAAATACGAATTCGGATCCAAGGTGTCGATAGCAACAACAGCAAAATCCTGCTGGGTGCTTGCCGTACAGTCCTTTCACGGAAATCCATTTGACGGCCACACCCTCTCTGATACACTCTGGATGATCAATCAGCTTCATAATACCTGGCCGGACGAAGTCTATCTGGATCAAGGGTACAAAGGCTTTGATGGATTGGTATGGGGATCGCAGGCGTATATTGCTGGCAAGGCAAAGAACCCACCACTGAATATTAAACGCCGATCCAGCATTGAACCTGTGATTGGGCATATGAAGCACGATCTCAGGCTCGGGAGAAACCATCTTTTGGGCGCAAAAGGCGATGGAATCAACGCTGTCATGTCTGGAGCAGGCTTCAACTTTAGAAAGTTGATGGCCATCGTTCGCGTGGGCATAAAACGAATTTCTGAGCGATTTTGCCTGATTTTGGACCTAAACCATTCCCTGAAATTTGTGTGCACTCCATAGCGTGATCAAACTTTTTCATGGCCGACTGACTATGCAGCCGGGTTTTCTCTTCTTGAAGGGATCATTCCCCGGACTGGCTTCCAAAGAAAAATCCAGAGACAACGCCTTTGGACTCTTCTTTTTCTTTTTTGACGCTTCATCGCCACGAGCGCAGGGGCTTTTGACCCGCCGCGACTTACCCTTGGCTCCACGTCCACTGTCAGATTGGGACAAAACTCCCCTGTCTGACAACTCCGATCCAGAGTTTAAAATAAGACTGATTGCTCGCTTTTTAATGACCTCTGCCGCGTTATGATCGGCATTATCAGCGTGGCCACAGCTACCGCAACGAAATAATTCCTGACTTTTGCGGTTACCGGGATGAGTGTAGGCGCAAGCTCCGCACTCCTGAGAGGTATGATGGGCAGGGACTTTGAACCAGACTTTGCCAGCCCGGTTGGCTTTATACTTTAAGAATTCCTCGAATCGGTGCCAGCCTACGTTAAGGATAGCCTTGTTGAGACCAGACTTGGCGGCAGCTCCATTCCTTAGCCACTTGCCTGAATCGTCCCTTTGGGCTTTGGCTCTCTTTGTCATTTGCTTTGTTTTAAGATCTTCGAGAATGAAAATTCTCGAATCTTTTTGATCGACAAGGGCACGGGAAGCCTTATGACAAAAGTCTTTTCTGATATTTCCTATATCATTGTGAGTATTTGACAGCTTGATTTTGGTTTTATGACGGCGCTTCGAACCCTTCTGCTGCCTTGACATTCGTCTTTGGTAACGAAGAAGATTCCTCTTCTTTTGGTCCATGCTTTGCTTTTGCCTGGGTGCAAAGTCAAAGCTTTGATCACCTGCCTGAACCGGCCTTTTTACTCCCCGGTCGATGCCGATGATATGCTGCCTGAGAAATTCCTCGGACTGGCCCCGGAGGTATTTGAGATGATCTTTTTGCGATAAAATTTCACTCTCGTCCTGGCCATCTTCGTAGCAAAAGGACACCCAAAACTCGTCGTGCCGTTTCTTGATATAGAGGGAAGCCGGTTGCTGGAAATCCTTATGGATCTTAAGAGAAAGATAGCCGATGTTATTGCGTTCTGCTCCAATGAATAACCTTCTGACGCCATCGGGACAGACTTCAAAGCGAAAAAGGTCACGCGTGAGGTGGATACTACCGCTGCGTGTTTTTTTCTTTATTTTTGGCTTTCCGCAGCGGGCTTTCATGAAATCCTGATATGTATCAAACCAGTTGCAGGCTGAGTTGGCAAGGATCTTACTCGGGCAAGCCGAGAGCCATGGGGAAAGATCGTCATCCTTGAAATGCGAGTATTTTTTGTCAATTGGTGCGTATGTGCCGATTGGGCAATACTTTCGCGCATAGGCCGAGTGGTAACGGTTTTCATCACACTTACTGTTCCAGATAAAACGAGCGCAACCCATCCACTGGCTTAAAACCAGCCTCTGATGGTCAGTCACATTCGCTTTAAGCCGAATTCCTGTAAGCATGCTGTACCTTTCTTTTTTCTTTCGCTATTCTATGGAAACCGGCAGGAGGAGTCAAGCATATGTCGAGTGATTTTGAGTGGCGAACAGGCAGACACTGCATATTTAAAAATCATATTCATCTTGTCTTTGTCACGAAATATAGACGCGGCGTACTAAGCGATGCCATGCTTCAAAGGCTGAAAGAAGTTTATTCGGAGACCATGGAACAAATGCAGGGCGAGCTTTTGGAGTTTGATGGTGAGGACGATCACGTCCACCTGCTGGTCGCATGCCACCCAAAAACCGCCGTTTCCAATCTGGCGGGCAAGCTTAAAGGAAAGTCGAGCTATATTCTTCGGCAGGAGTTCTGGCCTGAGATTAAAAAAAAGCTTTGGGGCGACCACTTCTGGAGTCCGAGCTACTGCGTAGTCTCATGCGGTGGGGCGCCATTGGATATTGTAAAAGCCTACGTTGAAAGCCAACGAAAGCCTTCAGAGAAAAAGAATATTGAGCAGTCCAAAAGATTTGCTGGTGTTAAGAGAAACGACGACAAAACCTGGAAAAGGACGGTGGCAAGGAGGGCGGAATCCAACGGCGGTATTCGCTAACGCGAAACCTTAGCGGTTCGCCTTGACCTCCCCGTGAACGAAGGAGGGTTGCGGCGAACCATTGCTCAAACTGGAGGCCGCTTGGAGTGATGGCTCGTTTCTTTCAAAATCTCCCTGAACAAGTATTGGGCCATTACGCTCCTGAATCATACGGTAAAGCTCTGACGGCTGCCTATCTGACAATATCACCTACGATCAAAATACTACGGAATTCTGGATGCATATATTCATTGTCGCATCCTGTTGTTTCTTCGGCATATTTTCCTCGATCAGCGGCGCCAAAAATTCACTCGTATAATCGCTCTAAATTTGCAGCTTCAGCAGCCACTCCCAACGCAAGCGTTCCTTCGCTGCTGGATCAGTCTCGCTCGTCACCACGGTTAAAATCCTGGCCTTCTCGGCGGCCAGCAGTGACGAACGCATCAGCGCCTTCGAAAATGCCCCGCTGAGCGCTGATCCAGACAGATGATCAAGGGTATTGCCCACTCCTGTTTCGGAGCTGGGAACCGGGTTTTTGTCGGCATCTTCTCCAGTTTCAGCCAGCTGAGGCTTGAAAGTTGAAAGCTTCGAGTCTCCCAAGTCAGGGTTCAACTCAAGCTGCCCGATATCCAAAAAGGCTGCGGGGGCCTGGCCTGCCCCCGAACCTCACCGGCCGGGCACCGCTCGAGGCGGAGGGAGCGGCGGCCTCGATAACCCAAGCAGTCATGAGATCGGGAGCGCGTACAATCACCGGGTCGGAAACAGCTGCTCCGAATCCAGCTACGCTGGATCCCTTCCTAGAAAAAATTTGGGAAGTTTGTTTTGGCTTGGTCGGATTCAGTTCCTCGCTCAACCACTCAGGTAAAATCAGCTCCGGATTCCTGCCGCGAAGTCCACTGCGATGATGGTATAAACTGCGGACAATCGCCGGCAGTTCCCGCGTCAGGCTCCGGGATTCATGATAATGGGGCACGCGCTTCAACAGCGATTTAAGCACCAACAGCAGCCTCGCGCGATCGATCCCCTTCCACTTGCATGCCAGTACCACTGAGACCAGCCACTGATTGCGCTCACCGTCTCGAACCTGCCCAGGCGCACAGATCGAAGCCGCAGTGAACGACGCAAATGATCCCTTCGCCCGGCCTTCCCCTCCGGTTTCCAAAAGCGCATAAGCACGATTCGTCAGCTCGGACGTTGAGCGGATGGTCAGACGAAATCCTTCTCCTCGAATGGGTTCCACGTTCAACCATTTGGGCGGATCTGACAGAAACTTATATACTGAGTTTTTTGAGATCCGGTAGCGTTGCATGATCAATGCCGCCGATACCTGCTCCGTTCCCCACGGTCCAACAGAATCGAGCAGGTCTGTATAAAGGCGGGCGCACGGCAGTTCGACACGAATGTCGTTCCAGAGAATATCCTCACGGTCACGCTTGTTCTGTGGCTTGAGCGCGGGGTGAAAGCGCAACGCATGAAGCAGATTCTGGATAACCCGTGGGCGTTTTTTCTGAATGACGGCCTCGGTAAACTCACAGTGATCAAGGACCCTGTCCGCTTGAAACATATTGGGCATGAGCCTCTTAAGGCCCCGTGCACCTTCGTCCGCACCCATCCCATAGAAATTCAGGATGCCGATAACCATGAACTGAAGTTTGAACGCAAGTTTTTGAATGTCGCCAGTCTCAGCAATGAGTTCCAACGGCGAGATCGCCAACACAAGGCTGATTCCCTTGCAGCCGGATGAACGGACAGCATACGAGAGGTACGAAAATAGGAGCGGAACCTCCTTTCAGGGTATCCGCTATCGCTGGCCAGTCGAGTTTCTCAGCGAATCGCCACTTCCTGTCGGCGCGTTAAAAGTCGAGGTCGAAGTGGAGCCAGATCAGAGTCTCGGTTCCAGTCCCTTCGTTTTTGATCGCGGTCGAGATTAATGGGAATTCCCCACGCTTGTCATTGCGTATGCCCCCACCGGCACAGCGAATCGCTTCCCATCCTCATGTTCCCACCTCGCAAACTGATAGTGGGACGGCTGTTTGGTATTTGGTTCCTTCTTTTTCCGGCAACGTCCCTGTCCTTCAAAAATATTCTTCAGCATCGCGGCTGCAGCCATTCCATGGCCTCCGGGCGCAAAGGTTTCCTGATCCGTTTACACGACCAAGCGCAACGCGCAAGAATGGCCATAAACGGCTGTTTTTTGACAACAATTTTTAAAAGAGGGTTGCGCGACAATTAAAGGCGGGATAGCTTAGGAAGTACCACGTTCGTTAAGCTCTGCACCTTTGATCGCCACCCCCCTTGTGGGGAATGATTGTTTAAATTTTGGTTACTCTACTTCTGGTTAATCCCTATTCCACAAAAACGCTTCTGTTTGTCTTTTGGCAGCTTAAGCGTTCGCTTTAATTGCAGGCATACTGTCAATAAAACCTAATTCGAGCAGATCAGGATGGTGAACCACCGCCCTGAGTTTCATGCTTCATGTTCCATGATAAACACCTTTTAAACCTAAAAAATACCTTAAATTTCAGCGATCAATGGACTGTCTCACTGGGTGTCTCAGAGCTTGTCTCAGTAGTGGTCTGAGATCCTGTCTCAATTGCTGTCTCAGTAAGTGTCTCAGATCCTGTCCTACTTTGAACTGTCAACTCATTGCGTGTATCCCAGCATTTTTGTTTGATCTTATTGAACTTACGTAGGTCCAAAAGCTTTTCTTTCTTAACCTCTTTTACAATCTGCTGGTTAATTTCATATCGAACCCAGTAGCTTCTGCGTTCACTGTGAACCCGGATCCACTTGTCATGTGAGAGCCTCTGGATAAGCTTTTTTACCTTCGCATCTGACCATCCAAAATATTCAGAAATTATTTTATGGCTCAATTTCACAGTCACATGTTCGCTGATTGTCGCATCGATAGCCGAAACAAAAAGCTCCATCAATGGATATCGTGGGCTTAGACGTTGCTCAGCTAGTTCAAAATCAATCTCTGCCGGCCAAGCCTTGGAATTCACCCTGTTCGTTGATGGTGCGGGTGCAGGCATTTGAGCGTCAGCTCTTGCTAGCGTCTTAGACGGTGTCCTAGTTCCTGTCTTTGATCCTGTTTCCATCAATTGCGATGAAGCGGGGGTAATTGTTTCAGTAGGGGGCTCAGAGGGTATCACAAGCCGTGTCTCAGAAGGTGTCTCAGATAATAAATGTCCAGCAGCAGGCGATGTCTCAGAAGGCGTCCCTGTAGGTGTCTCAGTTGTAACTTGCCCAGCTAGCAGTGTCCAATTTACTGTCTCAGAAGGGGTCTTATTTACTGTCTCAGAAGGGGTCTTATTTAACGTATATCAAGGTCAAAGGCCAGTGGAAATACCTTTACCGGGCAGTGGATAAGGAAGGCAATACCGTGGACTATTTGCTGACGGCAAAGCGCGACCGGAAAGCCGCACAACGCTTTCTCTCCAGGGCTATCAAGTTAAATGACGAACCGATAAAAATCACCATCGACAAAAGCGGAGCCAACGTCGCCGGCATTCAGGCCCATAATGAGGACGAAGGCACCGATATCGAAATTCGTCAGAGTAAATATTTGTACAACATTATCGAGCAGGACCATAGGCCCATCAAACAGCTATGCAGAGCCACCTTGGGCTTTGGGAGTTTTCGAACGGCAAGGGTTACAATTGGTGGCTTTGAGTCGATGAGGATCATTCGAAAACGGCAGATAGAAGCAG
>NZ_DASQYZ010000482.1:0-19086 GCF_035638955.1 Oligoflexus sp.
GCCGCTGCGACTGAAGTCCTTTCGTTTTTCTTAAGAAGAGAACACCGTATGTCCTTCCATGATTTTCCCTCATCGCATGCCATGCGCGTCAAGCCCTTCTGGACGCTCGATCCCGCGATCATCTTTTTGAATCACGGTTCCTTCGGGGCCTGTCCGCGCGTTGTGCTTGAAGCGCAAAGCCGGCTGCGTGCCCGCATGGAGAGCGAGCCTGTGCGTTTCTTCGTTCGAGAACTCGAAACCCTTCATGGGGAAGCCTGTGCCGCGCTTGCACTTCTGATCGGTGCGCATGTCAAGGATATAGCCAGCGTCTCCAATGCAACGGCAGGTGTGAATACGGTTCTGCGATCGATTGATCTCGCGCCCGGGGACGAAGTCATCACCACGAATCACACGTACAACGCGTGTCGCAATGCGTTGGACTTCGCCACAGCAAGGGCAGGAGCGCGCGTGGTCGTCGCTGATGTTCCGTTTCCTATCGCCTCGCCCGATGAGGTCATCGAAGCCATTCTTTCGCACAGGAGTTCGCGGACACGGCTTGTCCTTATCGATCATGTGACGAGTCAAACAGGGCTGATTTTTCCAGTCGAAAGGATCGTCGGTGAACTCAATCGCCTTGGGATCGATACGCTGGTTGACGGGGCTCATGCCCCGGGTATGGTTTCCCTCGATCTCCAGACCCTTGGGGCAGCTTATTATACCGGCAATTGCCACAAGTGGATGTGTGCTCCTAAAGGAGCTGCGTTTCTCTATGTACGTCCTGATAAACAGCACAGCATGCGTCCGCTTTCGATCAGTCATGGAGCCAATAGTTCCCGCAAGGACCGTTCCCGTTTCCAGCTTGAGTTTGATTGGACAGGAACCACAGATCCCACGCCTTTTCTTGTCCTTCCCGAGGCCATTCGTTTCCTCTCCACGCTTTTGCCTGGTGGCCTCAAGGAATTGGCCGAGCATAACCGGCAGATGGTGCTGGCCGGTCGACATTTGCTGTGCCAAGGGTTGGGTTGCGAGCCACCCGCGCCGGAGAGTATGATCGGTTCCCTCGCTACTGTCCCGCTCCCCCTCGCGCATGACGATACGCACTCAGATTCTCTCCTGATTGACCCTCTTCAGAACGCGCTTTTTCTCAAAAATGGCATTGAGGTTCCCATCTTTCCATTCCCTGCGTTGCCGCAAAGGGTCGTGCGGATATCAGCACAGATTTACAATGATCCGGATGATTACCGTAGTCTTGTTCAAGCGCTTGGAAATCATGCTGAAACGCGTTAAGGATCCGTTCCTTCCCGCGTCACCCCCATTGCGGTATCATGAATGATGTATTGAGCCCAAGAAACCCTTCCCTCGGGTGAATATCCATGCGTTTCCTCATGATTCTCTTGCTGTTCGTGCAAAGTTTCTCGACCAGGAATGTGATGGCGCAACCTATGGCTGCTCTCGATCTCGCAGCCTTACATGCAAAAGTGGATATCACCGATAAGGCCTCGGCCTTCCTCGATACTGGCGGTGAACGCGCTCCCGAGGCGATATCCCACGACATGCCCGAAATCGGACAGAATGCCAAGGACCTGATGCAGGGTGGCTACCATAACGGTTTTTACTGGGTTCAATTCACCCTGCGCAACAGCGCGAGCGAACGAAAATCCGCGCAGGTTTTTGTCAATAACAGGGTTCTTAAGCACTTCGAATATTTTGTTTTTTCCCTTTCACCTGTGCTCGTCGAGGCTTCGCGTTTGCAAGCTCGGCTGCCCGCACTGGGCCTCACGCTGGCACCTCAGCAGGAAGTTTCGGTCCTGTTAAAAATGCAATTCAGTCTTCAGGACGAACTGAGCCTGCAGCTGGAACCCGTCGATCCTGGAGCTGAAAAAAAAGCGGATGATGCCCTTGCTGCCGTCCTGGTTCTCTTCGGTGTGATCGCTGGTCTGCTCGTCTTTAATATTGGCCTTTACATCCTTACGCGCGATGCTGTTTTTCTTCTTCACACTCTGGCTGCTTCCTGCCTTTTCGCAGACATCTTCCTTTTGAACGGGCTTTCCTTCCCTCTCTTCGGCATCGATAAGTGGAATTACCTGGCGCCGGCTTTCGGGAATTTCGCTGTCGCAACGGCGATCATTTTCGCGCAGGCTTATCTGAATATCAAAGCATCCTACCCTGTTCTCAGCCGCCTGCTTCACATCACGACGGCTATCGGATTGATAGGCGGGACCCTGCTGCTTTGCGGTTTTTCCAAGCAGGTCCTTTATGTGACCGATTTCAATCTGCTCCTTATTGCCGTCTTTGGCCTTTCCATGATTTATCTTTATTCGCCGCGGAAGCACCGCATCATGCGATTCTATGTCCTTGGATGGTTCGGCCTGGCAGCGGCCAGTCTTGTTTGGGTCCTGGCTGAGTATGGAACCATTGCCCGCAGTGTCCTGACGGAAAATTCACTGAACATTGGCCTTTGCTTTGAGATGCTCATTATCTCGCTGGGGCTTGCCGATCAGATTAACCATTTCAAGAACCGATTGGAGGAGAGCAATCAAAACCTTGAACGTCTCGTAGCCGAAAAGACCCGTGATTTGAGTTCCATCATGGAACACATCCCTCTGGGAATCTTCATGATCAAGGCGGATCATAAGATCCATCGCTACCATTCGCGATATTTGCGTGAAATTTTCCAGGGAAAGGATCTGGAGCATGCGCACGCGACCGACCTTATCTTCTCGGCCAGTCACCTGAATTCTGATGAGCGAAGTCAGGCGCAAAGCTGTCTCGAAGCCTCGCTGGGCGAAGAACGTCTGAATTTTGATATGAATAGCGGAGCCCTCCCCCTGGAACTGAGGCGGACCAAACCCGAAGGCAGTCAGGAAATTTTTGATCTGACGTGGAATGTCATAGAAGGTTCGGGGCAGCAGGTGGAAAAAGTCCTGGTCACCATGCGCGATGTCACCGAGCTGCGCAAGCTGCAGGATCTGACTCGCGATCAGAAGGAGGAACTGGAGTTTCTGGGTGAAATCCTGGCTATCCCCACGGCCAAGTTCCTGCGTTTCATTCAATCCTGCCGCGGCATGATTCAGGAAAATGTCAAACTCATGCGGTCCCAGGGTGTTCCAAAGCGCAATCTTGAAGTGTTGAAAATGCTCTTTATCAATATGCATACCATCAAGGGTTCGGCCCGCTCGCTTTGTTTGAAAAAAATGTCCGGGATCTTTCATGAAGTCGAGCAGTATTATGCTCATCTTCAGGCCAATCGCAATACGCCCTGGAATGTCGAAAGGATGAAAAAGGATCTGGATGACGCCCTCAATATTGTTACTTTCTATGAAAGGATTGCGGAGGAAAAGCTTGGTCGCAGCATCGACCATAGCCATATGGTGGAATTTCGGATCGAACAAATCGAATCGGTTTATCAGGAGCTGTGTCGATCCGCGATGAACCATGCTCTGCCCGTGGAAGTCACCCATGGGATTGACCAGGTGAAGGCGCTCTTCCATTACAAGATCTTCCGGGATGCAAAGGAGGTTCTGGAGGAAATTGCAGCCTGTCTTCCGATTCTCGCCAAGGATCTGCAAAAGGAAGTGCCCCAGGTTCACATTTATTCGCACGACATTCGCCTGGGCAGCCAGGGCGAAGATCTGTTTCGGAATGTCTTCGTCCACCTTTTCCGTAATACGATGGATCACGGGCTTGAGACGGTGGCGGAGCGGACGGCTGCTGGGAAGGCGAGGCGTGGTTGCGTACGGATTGAAATGGAGCGCCGGGGCTCTCAAGTTGCTTTGATTTATTCGGATGATGGCCGTGGTCTGAATCTGCAAAAAATCCGAGAGATTGGTCTGGCTCGTGGACTTCTCGAGGAAAAGGATCAAGCCCACATCAATGTGCTGGCCGACTTGATCTTCCATTCCGGTTTCTCGACTGCCGATCAAGTGACTGAAATATCGGGACGCGGTGTGGGGATGGATGCGGTGCGACGATTTATTCAGGACATGGGCGGCAGCATCTCCTTGCGTGTGGAAAATCCGGCGAAAGGTTCAGAATTCTGTCTTTTTTCTTTTGTGATAACTTTGCCGAATATTTTGTTCGATCAGATCCCGATTCAGGATCTATCCCATGCGGTTTGAGGTTCATGCCGGCTCGAGGATGTGCACGAGGCGCTTGGCCACAGAAATTGTAGGTGAGGAGCACCAACAGACGACAAGTCTCATACTGAATGTTGATACCTGGGAAAACATGGTCAAAGCCATTATACGTCCCGCTCACGGAAGCGCTTGAACGGGTCGGAAAAGAATATTTCAACAAAGCAATAACTGGTCTATGTGCCAACTGCCATAGCGCAGTTGGCGGTGTTATTCATAGGGTCGGGAAGGAATGGAAGCAGGCGCTGCTCTATTCAACTCTCGGTGGCGCCGCGACCTCCAACTGCCCCCAGATCGTAAGTCATTATCTTCAGCAGGCATGGCTTGCCGCCAATGCTCGCGCCTACCGTGCAGCGGTCGCAATGAATCGCGCCGCCTTCAATTATAAGTTGCGAAAAGTCATCGTAAGGTTCTGAAAGTTGCGTCTTATATTCTCCTATTTCGGAGTTAAGTGACGCTAACGTTGACTTTTGGCCGCAGCAGGGATTTGCGCCAGAATAGCGGTAATCGCTGACTGGTGAAACGGCTCTAAACGCATTGAGAACTAACTTCCCCAGCAATAATCTAGTACAAAATTACACTGTAAATTGTGACGTACAACACTCAAGCCACAGTGTTTTATAGATAAAGTCAAAAGATATTTTATTAAATGTAAATAAGTCGTGCATGAACTGTAGGATTTTGGTATCAGTTGGCTGGTTGACCATTTAATAGGACTAGTGCCACTTGTCTCTAGTTTCGATTGCAAGGAGCGCAATGTAGCAAGGTCAACAGGCACCGAAATCAACCAGTAGGGATATCAGTCATTTTGAAACTGGGGAAAAAATAATGCGGCCAATGAAAGCGTACCTTTGGATCCTTGCCTGCCTTTTAATGGGGCAGCATTCGGCCCTCCAAGGTCAAACGGAAACAACCAAGGACACCTCATCTGCGTCGCAAGAAGCAGCCCCGGAGCCACAGGCGTCCAAAGAGAAGCTGTCTGATGTTGTGACTGACGATACTGCACTTTCGCAGGGGGAGGATCAATCAAAGCCTGGTTTCGCTTATCAAGTGAAACTTGCTCACAGCGTGGGAGCGAAAACCGACACGGATCCACTCACCACACTTGACGCGATCGTAAGGTACAAATTCAACGACGTACTCAGCTGGAGAGTGGTTCAACGTTTTTCCAAACTGTATCGTGTCGACCCTGAAGAGGATGAGATCCAGCTCGCTGACACCAGCGTTTACGTCACCCGCAGTGTTGTATCCAAAGAAGAGGGTCCTGCTCAGACTGGTATAAGTGTGAGTGCGGAAGCCACGCTTCCGGTTTCGAAATTTTCGCGAGAACAAAAAGTAACAACGGTAGCAGGTGCCACTGTATCCGCCACTCGGGAGTTTGGCCTTGTCAGCGCTACACTCGCGCCGTTTTTCCGTTATCACGTAAACCAGTACAAGACGCTTGACAAAGACGACGCCGGTGTATCGCTTGTGCGATATCGCGTGGGCGTTACCTTAAGTGCTTCAGTCAAACTGCCTTACGATTTGTCTTTGGATGGGACCAATCAGTGGGTTGAGAGGCATTACGAAGATCCGCCGTATGGTTCACATCCGCCCGAGCATGACTATTTGTTTGATATTGGGTTAGGGTATGCCATGGATCCTCAAACATCATTTGGCATCGGCTATAGTCAAGGCGACCGTGCTGAGCAGCTTGGTGTCGTCAATGTCAATCTCTACGACGTTGAAACAACTTCATACTATATCTCGGCTTCGAGAAAGTTCTAGACCGTTACATTATTACGAACCCAAAGGCTATTTTCGGAGGATACGAATGGATTCCAAAAAGATCATCACAGCACTTGCGGTCCTGGCACTCGGCGTCGGGTGTTCCAAAGGCCGAAAGCAGTATCAGGCCCCTGGTGATCAGCGAATTGACAAGAGCGCTGACCCCACTCCAACGGTAGTACCTCCAGCTCCGACCAATAGTGGAGCAGGATTGATCGACGGCTGGTATTTGGAACCGACACCAGCCGAGGAGGCCAAGAAGTTATCTGAAGCCATTTATTCGCCGATCATACTGGGAACAGGTTTGGCCGGCGTGGATATCTCGATGGACCGTACCGCCATTGAAACGAAAATCGGCCAGCCGGATTACGTGACCACAGACTCGAATTTGCGGCCAGTTGCGGTATACGGTGGTGGATCGTTCCTCATTTTTTACGACCGTGTCACCAAGAACAAGGTTTCCATGCTGCTCGCGGGTAACGGGTATCTTGGTGCAATCAGTGAGTTCGGTCTGAAAGTTGGATCGGATCTTACGCCCATTATCAATGCGGAAGGCGGCAACGACGCCTTGCTCAAAAAGATGTATAAGTCTTTCAACCCCGCAGTTGATGACTGTGCAGCAAGTCGACTTTGCCGGACTATTAATGGCAATGGCTTGAGTCTTCTCCTGTTGACCAACGCAGCGCAGGTCCTCTATCAGAATGACCCGACAAAGACAGAAAAAAAGATCTTTGAGATTCGCGTTCTCAGCCGCACCCCTGATGCTGGTGACTACGAGGCTCCTTGGACTTTTGACCTTTTGAGTGGCATCATGCGCAAGGACGGCACTCCAGAAGCTCCTGTTCTTGCAACAGCAACTTCTACATGGGCTGACATTCGGGCCGCAGGTCAACTGGAAAGCCGTGTCGAACCACGTGACTTTGGTCGATCCCTCACGCGTTTCAGTGTAGGTCTGAGCAACGATGTAGGATTTTCTTTCGCGCGCAGCCAGGTCAAAGACAGCGCCGCAAGGGCCCCACTCGACACTGATAAATTGACAGAAATCTCGACAGGTGATTCATTCAACGGCTTTGTGAGTACTGGTCAAGATCAATTGCAGTACCAACTTTGCAAGGTGCAGAACGATACCGAAGCAACAGGTCAGGAGGCACGAGTTGTCGCTCTCAAAACTTCGTTCTTGACGAGCTCCGCTGACGGTAACCTGGTTGCGTCTCCGGATAAGCCTGCAGAACAAACCCGTTGGCTGGCTTCAGTCGTTCCGTCCTCGGCGGCGACAGAAAATTGTGTGCAGGTTCCTCTCAAGGCAGACCTTGCTGCGACATTCCAAAGTTCGTTCCGGGCTTTGGTTGAATCTCAGTATGGCGAATGGCTCGCAAAAAGCACCGAGGAGTCGATATTCACCGTCCAAATTTCAACAACCAATAGCAACGTCACATTCGAATCTGTATATGACGTCGCACAAGAATCCGACCCACTTCCTGGTGAAGCTGACTTAAGCCTTGGCTTTGGTAAAACCATCTTTAATGCGACTTACGATGCAGTCTTGAAGAGCGCAAAAAATTCGCAACAAAATGTAGTCGAATATGTACCAACCGGATTCCTTTCGCTCGAAGAAAAGTCAACGTTCATCAAGGCTTTCTCGATATATACGGATGATACCTTGAAGAGTGGTTTGGAAGTCGGCGTCTATTATTTTGAATCCTCAAAAGCGATGCTTTTCGCAACCAGCGCCGTTGGCGAAGACGTACATAGCAATAACGCTGGCCTAAGCGTTATGAAAAAAGACACATCCGGCTATTCTGTCAATCTCGATGGTGCTGTCGTTGTTGAAGGACTTGGGATTGGCAGCACTGTGGATATGGATCCTTTCGATCGCAGCCTCCGCTATGCAGCGCTTGATTTCAGTGCTGAAACTGCAGCAACTGAGTATGCGACGTACGCAGAGCGCCTCGTGCTGAATGGCACCGACGGGACCTCTGTCGTTTCCAGAACCTATGATGTCGTCATGAATGCCAGAGGTCTGGATATCTTGGGGAAACGCACTGAAGGTCGGTCTGAGTCAAAGTCTACCGTCGAAGTTCAAGGCCTGGGTCTGAGCGGATTTCCAAATGGAACGGCTCTTTCGATCACCTGCGCCAGCGAAAAGCAAACCCTTAAGGTCGGCGACGATTTCGCAAAGGCTTACGACACTGTCAAGAACTGCAGGCGCTTTTTAACCCCTGGTTACGGCGCAAACCGTATTCCATCCGAACTCCATCTGGCACCAGAAGGGGCGCGGAGACATGGGTTGACTTTGGCTTTCACTGAAGGCTTGCTGAGCGGATTTACGGTTTACGTCATCAACTGAAAAATGATTAATCAGCTATAAGGAATCCATATGAACAAAATTCTTATAAGCGCACCGATTATCGGCTTGGCATTGTCCTGCGCGAAGACTCGGTCGACGGAACGAGTTCCCGACATCAATGAAAACCGTTTCGAAAAAGCTGCACTGACCAGCAACGATACTTGGCTTGTAAAAGAAACCATTGTCTCCTCAGACCCGCTAGGCGGCTTTGGATTCGTTGGATTGCAGTCCAGCATTCTGGCCGGCAAATTCGAGTTCTCGAAAGACAAACTGAAATTCATTCGCGCCACCAGCTATGCCGCGAACAAAGAGACGCTCGATTCAACCATCTACTCGTGGGATGTTGAGCATTCTGAGTATCGCCTCACTGAAAGCGGTGGCAAAGTTTCAAATCGCCAAGAGGAAAACGACTATCTTGAATGGAACAACAAGCGTTTTTTCAAAGTTGATTTCTCAGAGGCTGCTCTGACCCTGATGGATACCACTGGTCAAGATACTTGTTTCGAGAACGTGACCAAAAGTCTCGTTCCCGAATCACAGAGCGTGGCCGACACTCGGATGTCTTTTGAAGTCGATTATACCTACAAGCTGAAAGGCGAGTGCTGGCTGGCATACATCCAACGCTCAATGTCCGAACAGACGACTCACACCGTCCGCGTTCGCTATTCCTTTGTACCGGCGCCAAAGGACGAGGGATATACCCCTTACCGCTATACGGGTGATACAGATCCCCTGTTTGACAAATACGGTTATTTTACAAGTGTCGTCGAAAAGAAAGGCGACAACAATCGTCTGGAAAACGTTTTCCTTATGAATCGGTGGAATCCTGAGAAGGACCACACGATCTACTTCGCTCCTGGTTTCCCAGAAGATAAGAAGTGGATTTACAATCACCCTGAATTCGGGGTGATGGCGCGTACGAATCAACTGATGGAGAAGCATGGCATCAAGATGCGCTTCAAGGTCGAAGATGCACCAAAAGGCGTCGTGTTTGGCGATCTTGGTTACAGCTTCATCAAATTCGTTGAAGAAGAATCTGCGGGTTCACCCTTCGGATATGGCCCCTCGGATCCCAACCCTTTCACAGGCGAGTTGATTGGCGCGAATTCCATCATCTGGACGTCAGGCCTCGGATATTACATTGAGCGAATCAAGGCGAACATCGAATCTGCCGAGTCCCGCGTTGATCAAAAGTCCAGCGATTTGTATTCCAAGATCAGCTCCATCCTCGGGGAAGAGACAGGTCCAGCTCAGTGGACAGACACTTCTGTTCCCTTAAAGACGGTCGACGCTGAAGATGGAAGTAAAAAATTCAGTACCGACGCTGCTCAGATTTTCCACACACTTTTGCCGAAGTATACTTTTGCGCCTTATAGTCTTTATTCGCTGCCTTATGAGCGCGAATCTCCAGAATTGACCGTGGCTCGCGACATACTCAAGAAATTGGAAACCTACAAAGCGATCGCTCCGAAGGTGGCTCCACCAGCAGTGTTCGCGTCGATGAGTGAAGCATCTTTCGACCTGGATCAGCGTCGCTATCTGGATCGCCTTCAGGATCGCATGGAAGTGAACTCGTCTTTGGAACACCTGACAAGCATTACAAAAGAAGTTGAGAGCGTTCAACTTGCGAAGGCAAGTCAGCGCCTCTACAAGAATGTTTCCCAAGCGAACACAATTCATTACCTTGACGAATCGGCTCAAGGTCTGGGCGGTGGTTTGGTCAAGGGGATGAGCGTTCCACAGATCATTGACTCCATCCTCTATCGCGTCGCGATTCATGAGTTCGGCCACAACCTGAACCTTCGTCATAACTTTATGGGTACAGTTGATGCGAAGAACTTCCATAAGGATCAATCCCTTGTCGATCGTGAAGGCAAGCCTTTGGTTGATGAAAAGGGTGAGCCCATCCGTTCGAAGATTCTGAGTTCGTCTGTTATGGACTACCTCGACCTTGTGGATGAACTCAAAGAGACTTTCGAATGGGGTACATACGACGAAGCTGCTCTGGCCTTCGCGTATTCCAGCGGTGCAGTCGATTTGGCCAAGAAAAACGCCACGATTTATCTGTACTGTACAGATGAACATCGCACGTTGAATGCTATGTGCAACGTTTATGACGAGGGCTCGACCCCGTCTGAAGTAGCTCTCAGTCTGATTGAAAATTATGATAACAGCTATGAAGTTTCCAACAAGCGATTCAATCGCGCTTATTGGAGCTCGCAAGGCTATTCATCTGCGCGCTTCGGCACAATGATGCAATTGCGTAAGTTCCTGCCTTTTGCTTTCGAAACCTTTGATTCCACCATGGATAAGGAATTAAGCAATTATTCCTTTGGCGTTGAGAAGCGTGATGAAATCCGTCGGGACATCAAGCGGGATCAATACCAGGCGGGCACACTGGTGGCTGCATTCTTCCATGCCGTGATTCAACAGTCCAAAGCCGAACGTCCTTTCCAGGATGATGTAACCAAGAATGGCTCGCTGCGGACGATTGGTATCGGGGCTGACAAGTTCTATGCCGCTTACTTCCTGCTGAGTGCCCCTACGATACCATACTCGGTCAATAACTATGGGACGCCTTTCTCCTTCCTGAGTCTCCGTGGGCATTCCGATGCCATTGAAAAGATTCTCAGAGTGAATTTGACGACCCAACCCGATGCGTACCAAGGTTTCATCAACTTCGGTCGCATGCTGTATGCTGAAACCGTGACCAATTATGTCTACAGCTCAGATTACGAACTGCGTTCCCGTTCGGACCTCAAATGTGTCTCGGGTGAGCAAATGAAGAAATACCTGGCTCCTGGTTTCGAGCTGAGTGCATTCCCATCATTTGACTCGGACCACAATGTTCGCCGCGATGAAAATGGAAATGCAGTTTCGTCGCGACTCAAGGCTGTAAACCTGGTTCATGAGCGTAAGAAAAAAGCCTTCGGTGAAGAAGCCATGAAAACCAAGTTCTTTGGTCAGAATTCAAGCGTTGCTGTGGTGGAGTTTGCTGGCAATTACCTGGTTGCTTCGAGTTCAGACAACCCCTTCACATTTGACATGCTGGCGGGCATTGCTTCGGATTGGTCCAATGATTATGCCGTTGAAGCTGACACGTCTTATGTCTTTGATTACTACCGCTATCTAAGACAATTGGAAGGCAGGCTGGTTCTCGATCGTTGTAACGATACAATCGAATAATTTATCCGGCTAGCGCTGGAGAATGCGAAGCACTGGTCTCACGACCAGTGCTTTTTTTATGTCGCTCAACGCCAAAAGCTTAATATGCGGACTTTTCAACGAGATCGAAGGATTCAACGACAAGAGTTCATTGGACGTGAGTAAACACTGCCTTTACATCAAGAAGGCTGTGATCCCCACTATGGCAACGCAGTTGGCTCGACAGCAGGAGAGAATATGATGGATAACAAACCATTGTTTTTAGGCAAGATCAGTCTCATCGCAGTATTTCTCATTCTGCTCGGCGTGTACTACCTGCGCGCGGGAAAGAGAGAGCACGATGGAGTCGATTCCTCTGAGGAAAAGTACGACGTCCAAGCTTCTGAAAAGAAGCCGCAGACGAAAGTGAATGCGCAGCGGGCCGGAAGCCCAAACATTAATCACATTCAGCCTGCGGAGTATGAAACATTTTCCGAAGAGACGCCTGCAGGGGACGCCAATCCACGGAGCAGAACGCAACCCGATGCTGCGCGGGTTCTTCAGGACAAAACACCTATCACTATTCTGCCTGCTGACAGCGTTTCGTTTCTCGACAGCCACGTCCTGGACATGGCGTCGGACGCCAGCTTTGCCAAATATCCATCGATCGATCAGCTACCAGCTGTGGCCGAACAGATCGTGGGCAAGTATGAAGGAACCATTCAATGGAAGAATAGCCGCTCCGTCGGCACGGCTACATTGGAGATAGAAGGCTCGATCAATAAGGAGCGGCGGTTCGAAGGCAGCTTCACGTTCAGGATTGTGGACGAAGACGGCCTCGTCATGGCTGAGCGTAACTCGATCGGTTTGCTCGGAGACCGCATCCACATCGAGGCAAGTCCCGTCCTGACTGTTTTTATCGAGCCCGAAAGCAAGAGCAATAATCAGAAAATTCAATTGTTCTTTCCTGATGGACCAGCAAGCCAGCAGGTCCAGGGCAGCTACTATTTCAATTTCAACAGAGAAGGTGAACCCCTTAGCCACGCTGCCTATATCAATCTGGTGAAAAGACATGCAGAACATTAAACCAGACATTACCAGGCTGGATTTCCCTTCCGTTAATCCTGAATCACTCGTGCCGCTCTCGAGCTATTGATATCAACACGCGCGGATTTCGCCGCATGGACCGTGGAACCACCCGTCAGATCACCAGCGATAGCCATGGCACCCTTCAGCTGGGTATCACTGGCACCGGACGCTTCAATAGCCACTTCCTCTGCTTTCAGCCGATTGGCTCTCACAGTGGTGCCGCCTGAAACATCGATGTCCACTTTTTCGCTCGTGCCTTCCAGATTTATGTTGGAAGCACCCGAGGCATCGACAGTAAGTTTTTTCACATTCAACTTGTCCAAAGTCACGAGGCAGCCGCCGGACGAATCGATCGTCAAAGATTTACCATCGAACTGTTCAAGGCTGACTTTGCTGGCGCCGGATGAATCGATGTCGAGATTCTTCACCTGGACCTTGCCGAGCGCGAGGGTACTCCCGCCTGAAGTATCAATTTCCAGCTCGTCATTGGCAGCAAGGTTTCCGGTGAGGCTGCTGGCCCCTGACAAATGAATGGAATCGATGACGGGAGCCTGAATGAAAAGTTCGATGGGTGTCTCGGTCCTGAAGGCAACGCCGTCCTTATACCGAACTCGAAGGACACCCTTGGACACTTCGGTTTCAATGAAAGGCAGGATGTTGTCATCGCCTTTCATGCGAACTTGAAACGGACCCGGGGATAATTTCGCAGTGAAGCTTTGGGCAAGCGAGATCGCTTTAAAGTCCTTGTGGTTGCGAATTTCTTCTTTGATGACACCGGAGCCTGGCGTGGGTTTGCTGCTGGCGCTGCTGTACGAGAAGCTGAAGGCGGCGACGAGGGCGATAATTTTCATAAGGTCTCTCCGGGAAAATCTGAGTCTGGCCGCTCAAATTAGTCCCTTCCTTTGACCGAAATCCAGGCTTTTTTAAGACTCTGCTTATTATTATCGTTCTCAGACATCTCGTCTGGGAAAAGTGTGTCGTATTGACTCTTTCTATTAAAGTGCGGCAGACCCGTTCGGCAGACTGCTGTTTGAAGCTGCATTTGGAATCACTATGGTAAAAGTTGTACCATCATCCTTCAGACTTTTTACGGTTACTATTCCGCCGTGAGCTTCGGCCACAGCTTTAACCAGTGTCAAACCCAGTCCCCAGCCGTTGCTTCCACTCTTTTCCGCGGTCTTCGCGCGGGTATAGGGATCAAAGAGTTTCTCTTGATCATCAGGCGAAATAGGATTGCCGAAATTGTGGACCCTTATTTCTGTTTCGATATTATCCTGGTCAATGGTTATTGTGATCGGTAGTTTGCCATCACCATACTTCACAGCATTTGTAATGATGTTTTCGAGCATCCGGTTTAAATTTGCAGCGTCCCACCTACCACTTACGGTAGCAGCGGATCGAATCAGGAAACGGTGACCGAACTTCGTTGAAAGATCGGAAACTAAATCTTTTAAAAGTTGAACAAGTTCCACGTCCTCGACATTCAGAGGAAGTTGCCAGCCGGAATTGATACGGTTTGCATCCAGCAGATCCCTCAACATTATTTCGCTTCGCTTGAGACTTCGCGAGATAATATCGAACAGTTCTTGAGTGTCTTCATTGACTGTACTCTCCTCCATCAATATTTCAAGGGCCATGACCGCGGACCCAATCGGGTTTCTCAAATCGTGAGAGAGTGTCGCTACAAACTGATCCCTCAGTTCGCGATCCCTGTTCAGTTTTGAAATGTGGTCCTGGTAGGATGCAGCTTCAACTTTTGCGGCGTTTGTGATTTCAGCCAGCTCTTCCTGAGCGAAGGCTTCGACCGCGTTGGAGATACCGCGATCCACTGCAGCATTGACCACACGGACAACGGTACTGTCGTACTCATCTTCACGTAAAAGATGCGAAAAAACAGTTTGGCGAAAAATATGATATTCTTTAACGATCTGGGACAGAGAATATCCTACAAGCTTAAAACGCTGCTTTCCGTGCTCTTCACCGATTTTTTCTCCTTCAAGGACCTGCTCCACATCCTCGTCGGTATCCAGAATCTTCACCATGTTTTCCAAAAATTCGGGCAGATGATCTTTCAAAGCGAGGGATTGCTGTTTCCTGGCGGCTGAAACTTCCTTCCGCACACGTTCAGTCCAATCATTGAGGATAACATTCTTGAAGTACTTCAAGCGTTTGGGAACGTCCAGATTATCCATTATAGGTCACCGTATAGAAATAAAGGGCCAAAGGATGCACAGATGTCGTTCTAACCTAATAAAAATAGTGTCTTAAGCAAGACCTTGAAGTTATTACTGATCTCAATTTTTATGAGCGTTGCCCTGATATCAAAGCTTCGGACAACGCTATCAGAGTCGGTTTGATGGTGGGCTCGACACAACTGCAATGTCCAGTACCCCACAAATTACAGTCGAGAAATGCCTGGACAGCAGCGGGACTATGCTATAATGGCCGCGTGTAGCGGCTGGGCTATCCCTTGGCGTGTCTTATATAAACAATAGCATCATATATACATAAACTTTAATTCACAAGAATTGCTATTGGCCTTAAGAGAAAGGCCCCAAGCACCGCCTGATGGTTGAGTGAGAGATCGAAGTTTTTCATGCAGCTGTCGGTGTTATTCATGACAAAGCTCAAAAGCACGTTGGTTCTATGCTGCCACCGGAAGGCCGAGACGCTTCTCCCTTGTCCCTAACATATTGATAATATTTCAAACATTTAAGCAGTACCAGTATTGAGTCGTCTTCCCATGGACGCCCAGCTCTTGGCATCGCTCCCCTAACGCGGGAGGCTGGGGATTGATTATTTGCTGGTTGGATGACTCAAAAACGCATCTGCTCCACCATCTTTATAATTTGCTTCGCGTAATGAACTTTTTCCTGTTCTCCATCCGCCCTTGGCGTGGTGTCACCGTTATAGCGTTCGAGCCCCGCACGAATCCATTCAGCCTGTCCGATCGTGGCAGGCGTACAGCGTGAACTTTGCGTGCAGACGTGAGCGATAGCAGCCTTGAGTATGGTCGCTCCCGCTATGATTTGCGCTCCGTATTGATCCGGCTGTGAAAAAATTCTTTCCTTGAGCGACCGTGCCCAGGCGGTCCGCGCGGGGAAGTCTTCCAGCGGCTTGCCAACAGGAAAGCTGGCCCAATGTTTTTGAATGGCTTCCTGAAAATAAGCAGTGCCACTTCCAGCATAAGTACGGTTGCCTAAATGCCCATAAGTCGCTCCGCTCTGATCCACGAATTCACTGATCCCACTGATGGTGAGTTGGGTCAGGCCAACTGCACCGGTGGGAGAAACAGCCCGGGCATCGAAAGCTGATTCCTGAGCGATCAAAGCCGTGAGAAGTCGAGCATCGATATCAAAATCTAAAGCCAACGTTCGAATGGCGAAAGCAAGCAGCTCACGACTTTGCGGTCTCGCTCCCCAGTTTGGAACTTTTTGTTCCAGGTAGGTCGTGAGATCAGCTTCAGTGGGCTGCTCGGAACGCATCATGACGGGCGCGGAGGCATAGGATAGACTCACAGGATAACCAGAAGGGGTGGACACAGGCGGCAAGGCATCGGCGCAGGACATGCAAAGCGCAAAGGCTGCCGTCCACGCAAGGCGAAGCATGGTCATGAATCTCTTCTCATGTGTGATTGAATGTTAGATATGAATTTTATGCGAGAGAGGAGCGTGGTGTCAAATGAGAGGGCAAGGCTGCGGGGGGCAGCCTTGCGGAGGATAGATCAGGAATTAGAAATCGTAAGAGAGGCCGAC
This sequence comes from Oligoflexus sp., assembly GCF_035638955.1. Taxonomy (GTDB): domain Bacteria; phylum Bdellovibrionota_B; class Oligoflexia; order Oligoflexales; family Oligoflexaceae; genus Oligoflexus. The sequence continues at coordinate 16,215 of NZ_DASQYZ010000482.1, forward strand.
TTGCAGTTTCCAGACCGATTCCAAGAGACGAACCGAATCAGGCTGGGTTGTGCGCAGTTTGCTATAAATGTAGCGATTTGAAGCTGCATCGTAGCTGACTTCTGAGACGGCGGCCATATAGGGGAAATCGACCTGTTTCACCTGGCCCCAATTTTTGTTCAGAAAGTTGGGCAGGTTTTCGATATCCAGCACCAGACGAGCCTTGCCGGTGTCGCCATACCCAGGCAGTTCCTGAGCCAGGCGCATATCCAGTTTCTGAACCCAGTCGCTGAAGAAGGCGTTACGCGGGGCAATCTTGCCACGATATTTATTAAGACCGTACTTATTGATAAACGCGTTCAGGTCCTCTTCGGCGATTCCATCCAGGATCACGTCGCTGCCATCACCTTTGGGCACATAGAAGAGCATCCGATTCCGAAAGGAGAACGTTGAACTTTCACCGTACATGCGGGCGAGCGTATCGCGGTTGCCGCCCATAGTGAAGGAGTAAGGCTGACCGGAGCGGCGTTCGAAGATCAGGTTCACGCTCGACATCAGATCTTCAAAAAAGTTGGTTTCATAACCGGTGCTGAAAAGAATGCGGTGTTTGGTTTCGTAGATGGAACGATCCAGACCAGGATTATTGGGGTCGAATTGAATTGGAACAATCCCATAGTTACTGGTTGAAACAGAGCTGGTTCCTGGATTGACTTCCTGCACGTCCTGCCAGGCATATGAGGTCGAAACATTCCAGCCCGTGTTGAAACGCTTGTAAAGACTCATGCTCGCCGTGTGACCATAACCTTTATCCGTGTTGGTCATCAGCATATCCTGGCCACGACTTGCGTTGAAGTCCGTACCCGCTGTAGCGGTGGCTGGAGTGGTGTCGTAAATTGCGCGGCCGTCCGGTCCCACCGCTGTCGGCAGGTTATTAGTAAAGCTCGGATTATCACGACGCAGATCCTTCCACAGAAGGCCGTAACGGGTGCGCGTGTAAGTGTAGTTCAGATCGAACATCACATCGTCCATGACGTCGGGGATATCAAATTTGTAATCGAGTCCAGTTTGGAATTTATAAGACTGAGGAATTTTGAAGCTGGGATCCAAAGCATCAACACTGCCATCACTTGCCAGCTGCGAGGTGACACTGGCCGGAATATTGCGACCGTCAAAACCAGCGACTTGGGCTGCACTCGGACCGGTCAACTCCACTTCATCTACGGTTACACCATCGTTGGTATAGCTGTTGGAAATCCAAACCGCAGGTGTTCCACCCCCGAAGAGCCCGAAACCACCCCGGAAACGTAGATCGTCAGTAGCTTTATAGGCGAGACCGAGGCGTGGCAGGATTGCCTGTTTCCCGGAAATATCTTCGGTGTTGCTAAAGCCATAGCGATCGACGAAATTTTCGTTGTGTTCGATATCACCGTTGGCGCTGTAAAGGTCGGCTCGTACGCCGCCGCGTGCTGTCAAGCGAGGCGTCAGCTGCCATTCATCCTGCAGAAAGAAGGTAGAAACATTGTAGCTCCAGTCCGCCGCTGCATCGTTCACATTGCCGCTGATCGCGTTGCGGTACAAGAAGCGTGATGGCGTCCTGGCTTCAAAGGCTGCCGCAGTATCATAAGTCGCGGCCCCATTGCTGGCTGGAACGAAGAGGTTGTAAATATCAACTTGCTCAAGCTGGACACCACCGGTAATCAGATGCTCGTCCATGAGGTAATTGGCTTCAGCGGCAAGTATATTACTGGAGTTCTCCAATTCGTTCATGTGGCGGTTTTGGTCAGGACCAAGGAAGATCGAACCATTAGCCGGAGTTTTGACTTCGGCTTCCATAAAGTCATTGCCATTCAAAGGCTTTTGTTCCGTGACCACTTTCTTATTGCTGATTTCAACTTTGGTTGAAAGTGCTTCGGACCAATCCGAGAAAAGGCGCAAGGACAGATTGTCCATTTTGTCCGACTTATCGTAGGAGTTGGACGACAGGAAAAGTCTTCTATCTGTGGCGGAACCGCTGCTGATGTTATTGCCCTGCGATCTCTGATATTTGAACTCCAGGCGGTTATCACTATTCAAAGCGTAATCCAGTTTAAGAAGGCCCTTGAGATCCTCTTCCTTCAAACTTTTGGACGACTCACCCGCATCAAAACCGTAAACGCGACCAGCGATTTCCTGCACCGTGGCCTCATCATCGAGAGTGACGCGTTCGACTTCAAAAGGCCTTCCCGAACCCACAGGGCCAGCCGATGCCGGTGACGTCGAAGTCAGACCTTCAATATTGGCAAAGAAATGCAGTTTTTCTTTGATGATCGGTCCACCCAAAGTCAAACCCACGCGATTTTCTTCAAAATCAGTTTTGTAGCTTCTGTCCTTGGATTTCTTACCGGTCAGTCCATCGGTCGTGCGCGTTACGAACACGGAACCTTCGAATTCATCCGTACCGGATTTGGTCACGACGTTGATTCCGCCGCCCAAAAAGTTGCCATAACGCACATCAAAGGGAGAGCGTTCCACCGAAATTTCCTGAACCGCTTGCAGGGAGATAGGGCTTCTTTGGGTCGGGTAACCGTTGCTATTCAACCCAAAGGAATCGTCCTGCCGCATACCGTCGATGGTGATGCTGTTGAAACGATTGTTGGCACCGCCGACGCTCAGGCGGCCGTTATCCACCACCACGTCAGGCGCGCGGCGAATAATATCCTTGATATCCTGGCGAACCGAAGGCGCATTGCGGATATCACCGCTGAAGAAGGATGACTTTGAAGACGTTTGCATCTCGCGCGCCGCGGTGACCTTCATCACCTCCGTTTTGCCGAGCGTGATGATATTACCCGTGTTGTTACCGGCATTGAGTTGAATGCCATCACGAGTGACGTTCTGTAGGCCGGCTTTCGAG
>NZ_DASQYZ010000483.1:0-3743 GCF_035638955.1 Oligoflexus sp.
TAACTCAGCTTATAGGAAAGATACCACCGGACATGAAGCATGATGATCTGGCGCTCAAAACAATGTCCTTTGGTGTCAAAAAGCATGAGCCGCCCTCCCGAGGTTTCCTCGAGAATACCACCGACTTACCCAGGCGCAACAGAACCGCTTCGGCCCCATCCTTGCCCATTCCGGTCAGAAGGATGGCCAGAAAAGATCCTCCTTCAATGCGGGCTGCGGAATGAAATAAAACGTCAATGCCTGGCTTTTGACCAAATTGCGCGACGAGACTGTCATCGACCGAAATCCTTAAACCACTACGGCGGGGATTGTTCGCAAGAGCGAACAGTATGTTATCCATAAGCCATCTAAAATATTGCATAATTTTGCCGTAAAGTGTGGTGATGGTTGTTCAGGCAAGCGAAGCGTGAATAAGTGAAAACAAATCAAATTTCAATAGTTTAGGAGTTTAAGATGCAGGTTCTCGTTGTTCAAGCCAGTCCACGTCTTGAAGAAAGTGCCACCCGAAGCATGACCAGGGATTTGGTTTCCAAACTCATGGTGTTGAACCCGACAGCGAAAGTTACCTTGCGGGACCTTGCCTTGGAACCGTTACCCCATTTAAGCCAGCATGAGATAACGTCCGCTTTCACCCCTCCTGAGCATCGCACGTCCGAACTTCAAAAAGCCATCAGGCTTTCTGATCAGCTCGTTGATGAGCTGCTCGCTGCGGATATCATAATTTTGTCCACACCCATGTGGAACTTCTCAATCCCATCGAGCCTGAAAGCCTGGATTGACCATATTGTAAGGGTAGGGCGAACCTTCTCTTATTCTGCCAGTGGACCCCAGGGACTCGTCACGGATAAACCGGTTTTCCTGGTCACAGCCAGTGGGAGCGTTTATTCAACAGATTTCATGCGCCCCTATAACTTCCTGGAACCTTACCTGAGGACTGTTCTGGGGTTCATTGGTATCAGGACGGTGCACTTGATCACGGCGGAAGGATTAAGTGACCCCGGCACGGCCCTGGCGGAACCGCCAACTTTGAAACTGTCGGATCTCAGAGCGATTTTAAATAATACGAAGTGAGATTTTCTCGAAAGGACAGAAAAACATGGCACGTGCAGCAAGAATCAAGTCGTTCGGAGGTCCGGAGGCAATTGTGATCGAAGAGATCGATCCACCTTCGCCGGGAACCGGCGAGGTAAGAATCAATGTCGAAGCGTCAAGCCTGGTTTTTACCGATCTTTTGATAAGGCGAAACCTTTATCCGGTCTTAAAGCCAGTCCCCACGTTTACCCTGGGTTATTCGTTAGTCGGACATATTGAAAGCCTGGGTCCTGCGGTAAACGGCTGGAAATCAGGGGATCGCGTCGCGGACCTCACTCAGATCGGATCAAACGCGGATCTTGTTGTGCGTCCAGCGGACAAACTTGTCAGAGTCCCTGACTCTCTCGATGCTGCCGAGGCGGAGGTCATGATATTAAGCGGGGTGTCCGCCTACCAGGCTCTTACACATTTCAAAAGCTTGAAACCTGGAGCCCGCGTATTGATAACAGGGGCAAGCGGAGCCGTGGGATTGCTTGCGGTCCAGCTCTGCAGGCATATGCGCCTTGAATGTTACGGGGTGGCTTCCAAAGCCAATCTTGGCCTGATCAAGGAAGCTGGTGCATTCGCCATAGCCTACGACGAGCCGAAGAGCTATGAGTCTCTTCTAATTGCTTCTGGAAAAGGATTTGACCTTATTCTGGAGCTTGCAGCAAGTGAGCCTCTGCGCCGGATGCGAAGACTTCTCAAAAGCGATGGAATTCTCATTTTTGCTGGTCTTCGCAGCGCCTGGAATGCAGAAAATCGTCATAAAGCTCCAAGCTTCTTTGGCAAACTGAAAGTCTTCTCCACCTTTGCCAGAGCAGCCCTTGCTTCCAAATCGAATCGTCGGGGGGTAAGGCTCTACGATATATCCACTCTTAGAAACAAAGACCCCGAGCTCTTTCGCAGGGACCTGGAACATTTGTTTGCTCTCCTTGCCAAGGGCGAGATCGTCCCTCTGATCTCGGGCCGGTTCCTTCTCGAAGATATAGCAAAAGGCCACCAATTGATTGAAGAAGGCCGAGTCAAAGGCCGTCTGGTTACCATTCATGGACGTAATATCGAATAGCTTGGCACGCGGTGGATCTTTCAAACAGTCGAGGAATAAAATGCTCAAGCAAGCAATCATCTTACTGTTGGCATCGCTGTCAGGTTTATCGGTAAAAGCACAGGCATTTGAGGCACCTCCAACAGGCATAAGGGTAAATATCCTTTGGCCTATATATCCTGGCGGCAAATATAGATTGGCTCTCAGGCACTCCGTTCACTCACAGTTGGAATATCGAACGGAAGCTCTGATTGGTGCCAGCTGGTCAGCCCCTGATCATCGTGATACGGAAGGAAAGTTTTCCGAAATCTCCGGACTTTTCGGCATGAGGCAATACTTGGCTGGTCCCTTCAATTTCGAGATTCTTGCTTCTTACGGTCAGAGCCGTCTGGAAAACCATGTTACCACGGGCAAGAATTATGACAGTCGTGATCTCGAGCTTATTGGAGCCGCAGGATATGAGTGGATGCTTCATGAAAATTGGAGCGTCGATATTCAGGCGGGATTGGGTCGGGTTGTCTCGAAATCAAATCCCTGGCCCATCTATAAGGATGATTCCTTGAAGAAGGAGGTTGGCGAGGAAACCATTCCGCTGGGTGCTGTCCATGTGGCCTTCTGGCTATGAGCAGGCACTTTTTTCTCGAAAAACATTGTCCCGGTGAAACCGCCTCTGAACGACAGATTTCCAGAATCTTACGAGGGGGAATATAAAATTGACTTGAAGATGCGTCGTAGACCGAACCACGCAGGCTATTTAACATAGATCAATTGATCGTTCACGTATGGAGAAAAAAGATGTTTAGTACAGGCTGGTCCACTGTTCTTTTGGTTCTGGGTCTCAATTTTTCGGCGCTTGCGAGCGCCGATACTCACAAGATTGATCCTTCACACTCCAATCTCGGTTTCAAGATTCGCCATCTGATGTCGAAGTCCACAGGTAAATTCAACGTTTACTCGGGCGACTTTGATTTCGACCCAGCCAGGGTCAAGGAAGCGAAATTCAATCTTGAGATTGATGCTGCCAGCATCGATACTGAAGGCGAGGACCGCGACAAACACCTTCGAGGGGAGGAATTCTTTAATGTCGCCAAGTATCCAAAGATTACGTTCAAGAGTACGAAAGTGGAGCCCGTCGGCAAGGAGGGAATAAAGATAACAGGCGACCTGACGATGCGCGGCGTGACCAGGTCTGTGACCATCGACGCCAAATATCTGGGTGAAAACGTGGATCCATGGGGCAACGTCAAGGCCGGCTGGGAAGGCAGTGTGAAGATCAACCGCAAGGACTGGGGTCTCAGTTGGAATAAGTCTCTCGACAAAGGAGGGATGATTCTGGGCGATGACGTCGAGATCAGCCTCGACATCGAAACTGAAAACGTCTCGAAGAAGAAGAAGACCTGATAGGGGTCAACTGGCGATCGGCTTTCCCGATGCTCTCAGTATGTCGGGTTATGTTGCGTCTGGGTAAGTCCGTGGTATTCTGCGGGAAACCTCGGGAGGCCGACTCATGCTTTTTGACACCAAAGGACATTGTTTCGAGCGCCAGATCATCATGCTCCATGTCCGTTGGTATCTTTCCTATAAGCTGAGCTACCGCGATCTCGAGGAGATGGCCATGGAGCGC
>NZ_DASQYZ010000484.1:0-21534 GCF_035638955.1 Oligoflexus sp.
CAACTCCGACACCAACTCCGACACCAACTCCGACACCAACTCCGACACCAACTCCGACACCAACTCCGACACCAACTCCGACACCAACGCCGACACCGATTCCTGTTCCAGAACCTTGTCCTTATCCATGGCCATGGAGTATCATTTTCTGCCGTTGAGTATTAAGCATCGAAGAGAGGCAGGCCGATCAGGTCTGCCTCATTTCTTTTGAAGGGATATTAGCCGGCAACAGGCTGCTGCTTCCAGCCATCAGGGGCGCGACGAACGTGACCGTCGAAGAGGAAACCACCATGCGGCTCCAGGACTTCATCCACAAGGCTCATCACCGCGCTGCGATCACCCATGAAGGCTGATGTGAAAACGCGCTGCCAGCGCTTGGCAAATTCCGCATCAGCGGCTTGCAAGGCCTTGGGAATATCGGAACCACTCGCCGACCATAGCCCGCGACCACGCAGATAAAAATCCGCGAGCGTCTCATGCAAAACACCCAGGCTGCCCATGGCTTCGCCGTGACTGCGCGGCGCTCGCAATTCATTCATGAGCACAGAAATTCGGTAGCGCATCTCATGAATCTGGTCCTCCTGCAGAGGCGAAGGGCCGGCTGCGAGCACAGCTTTGGCTCGCTGCTGCATTTCACTGGCCATGGCGCTGCCGGGGAGCAGGGGTTCGCCTTGAGCCATGATTTGCGCGACGGAAGCATCTCCCTTCGCACGATCTTTCTTTAAACCCAGATAATCCCAGCTTTCTGGATCGTACACAAATACCTCCATAGGCATTTGATCCACCCGCAGACTTTCACGATAGGCAGTCTGCACCCGGGTCATGATCACAACAATGGAAACGATGGAATAAGGAGTTTCCTCGCGCTTTTGCCAATCGCCACTGGCAAAAGCGCAGACGGCATCAGGAAAACGCTGTTTGACAATGTTACGAGCCGCAGCAACTGGATCTCGAACCATGAGCAGCATCCTTGTCTGGGTTTTCTTTATGTCTGTTCCATTATACTGAGAAATGGGTACCTATTGGCTAGTACGAAGTTATGCCTGGGGTTAACACCCGATCGACAGGCTTCAAGACAGAGGAGTATTCTCGGCAGTGATTTAACCGAGGGATATCTCATGAAACACACGTTTCCTAAGTCCTGTATCAGTCTGCGTCTGGCGTTGTTACTTCCCATGGGCCTGATCCTCAGCTGTTCGGCGGAACCTCCGTCCCACACCAAGGAAGCCATTGACGAGATGAATGACGTCGGTCGGCTGGGTGTACCCGTGACCTTCACGACCATGGCTCAGGACCTGCCCGCCCAGGGCGACAGTCTCAAATTCATCTGGAATGGAAATTGGTGGCCGCTCAGTAAGGGCGGAACCGTGGCGACGATGCGGAAATACGATCGCGCGACGGGTGGAGGCAAGGCGGCCGAGACCTGGGAAGCCGAGACCGTGAAAAAAGCCGGACATGTGGCCTGGGCGGGTCACTGCAATGGTCTGGCGGCAGCCGGCATGAATGAAGAACCACCCAAGCGTGCCGTGACGTTTCAAGGCCAGACCTTCACAGTCGAGGATATCCAGGCGCTGCTGATCGAGAAGTGGCAGGGAACCCAGTATGTGACACTGGTGGGTCGGCGTTGCCTGACCACACCGGTCGTGGATGATTCAGGCCGTGTGACCAGCGCTGGATGCCGTGATATGAATGCCGGAGCGTTCCATGTGCTGCTGGGCAACATGCTGGGCAAGAACCACAAGCCCTTCATCATCGATGATACGGCCGGGGACGAGGTTTGGAATTACGCCGTCGAGGGATACCGCAGCACGATCGAGGTTATCGACGAAGCCAAGGCTCGCGAGTTGACCAATATCGCCAGTGCTCCATCCTATCTGTGGAATCCGGATGCGACGGAATTTTTAAAGGTGCGATCGAATGTACGGCTCGCAACCGGGACGACCTTGAAATTTGATTATGTGTTGGAGCTTCACGCAGGTAGCATTATCGGGGGCGAATGGTTTGGCAATTCACGGAAAAACCACCCGGATTTCGCCTGGACGTCGACGATACCGGATCCCGCGAACCCTCATTTGAGTGTGGCCATCATTGATAAGATCGCCAAACTTTCCAGGCAGTAAGGATCGGCTGCGAGGGTTGCGGCGCGAAGGCCGCTCCCTTTGCAAGATCCCCATGCGACGCTGGCCTGATGGATCCGTCCGCAAGTCACGACCGAATGCTGGCCTGAGGATCCGGCTGCAAATCACTTTCGAATACTGGCTTGATAGATTCGATCGGTCGGTTGATTTTTTTGAAAGTAGATCTTAAAGCTCACCCGGCGATTCTTCTTACGGCTCGCCGCATCAGCATTAGCGACTTTCGGCTGCCATTCACCCCAGCCCATGGAATGCAGCTTTTTCTTATCGATGCCGTAACGATTCACCATCCATTTTTCAACCGCAATCGCGCGGCGATCGCTGAGCTTCATATTGTAAAGATCACTGCCAAGGTCACAGGTATGGCCTTCAATCATAATCCGCTCAATATCGGGATGCTGGCGCATGATCTCCGTCAGACGTTGCATGATCGGGCCAGCCTTGGGATCACGGACTTCAAAGGAATCCAAACCGAAGTGCACCTCGTCCAGGTCAATCACGGCATCAGGCTTCGGGATGGGTTCAAAGCTGACTTTTTGAACGGCAGGGGCCACCGCAGCCACTGGCCTGGCAACTTCCTTATCACCCAGAGTCCAACGGATGCCAGTGTAAACCCGGGCATCCGCGCTGCTGATGGAATGCTGCAATTCCGCTCCAGCACCCAGGTGCATTTGAATGGACGGCGTGACATCATAGCGAAGACCCAGCACCGACTCGTGGATGGAAGTCGAGCGTGGTGACTCCTCAGAAAATTCATCCCAATTGCGCGCGCCGTAAACTTCCGCCATGACAGCCCATTCCGAGCCGAGCGGCAAGACAGCGCCCGCGCTATAAATAATCTGATCACCAAAACGTTCCACCGGCAAAGTCTCACGAATGGAGTCGCCCGGCTGACCCTGACGCCAGCGGTATCCGGCGTTCGCGGTCAACAGCCAGCGGCCCATATTCAAGGTTGAAGTGAGTTCGAGACTCATCGAAGGCCATTTCGTTTGCGTATAGGGATTGTCCTGAACGCGATTATAAGCAGCAGTTCCCACGACGCCCAGAGCGAAAGGGCCCAGCTCAAGAACGCGCAATTTCGTGCCAACGCGATATCCGGTCAAGCCCTTACGATCGTAATAACCATGAGGCTCGTCGTTGTCACCTTCCTGCTGCCCTATGATGAAGGGAGCCGCAACGCTTACGTCCCACCAGTTGGTCAAGCCGTAGACGGCCTGCAGATCCAAGGTGGTGACGGCATCATTGAATTCCTTGTCACGGTCACGCGTCGTGCCATCGTCTTCTTTAAAATAAGGCAGGGTGTTGGTTGCATAATCGACAAACAGACCCAATCCGAAACGACCTTGACCCAAGGTAAGCGCGTTGTTGACGGTCACACCATCCATGCTGCTTGGGGCAGGCACAAAGTTTTGCAGATCGGAACCGACGATGTTAGCCAGCGCGGCTGTCGTAAAGAAAACACTGCAAAAAGCGACCATTTTCACATAACCGAACGTCACAGTTGACTCCTCCATCCGGGATCTCGAATGAACTTGAATTGCTGAAAACCAGGAGGAGTCAGTGATTGGAGACAACAGTAGGCTGATGGCCCACTGATAGTACGCTGTGTCAGTAAAGACAAGAGTAAAGTGATGAAGATATCAGGCGGCTTTTAATTCGGCAGTGAGCGAGAGACTATGCATGGAAATCGCCTGGCTCTGATCACGGATTTTAAGATCGCCGCGACGGGAACAGAGCGTGCTATCGAGGTGATGCTTCACACTGGTGGTCAGCAGGATTTCATTAGGCCCGGCCACGGCCTGTATGCGCGATGCGATATGCACGGCATCACCAATGGCTCCGTAATCACTGCGTTGCCGGGTTCCAAACGAACCGACCAAAGCCACGCCTTGATGCATGCCGATGCGCAATCTGAGTTTCCATGTATGACCTGTGAGCAGCTCCTGATTGAGGCTATCCAGCACCTTGACCATGGCTTGAGCGCAGCGGCTGGCCTGCAAGGCTTGAGTTTCGGCATCCATATCCACCGGCGCTCCGAAGATGGCGATCACACCGTCCCCAATGAATTTATCAATCGTGCCTTGATGTTCGAAGATAACATCGGCCATCGCCACCATAAAACGGTTCAAAATCACGGCAATTCGTTCCGAACCGAGCGATTCTGTGCCGTTGGTGAAGCTGACGATATCAGCCGACAGGATCGTGACGAGACGGGTGTTGGGCCTTTCATCCAGATGCAGGCGACCCGCGGCCACTTCATGCACCATGGCAGGCGGAAGGAACCGTTCCAGAACATGGTTCTCCATGTGGCTGTTCAGTCTGCGAATGGTTTGGCCTAGGACCAGGCCCCTGCGCAGAATCCAGACCAGCCACACGACGCCAAGCAGCGAGACAAGCACTGCAAAGAAACGGACGAGCAGCCCGCGCTCCCGAGCCTTGCGACTCTCGCCATCCATCAGGGCCTGCTTTTTAGCATTCTCCTGAGTGAGTTGACGGATCTTGTTACGTTCCTCTTCCAACGTCAAACCATAGCGCGCACTTTGCTCCTTTACATACTGTTCCCGTTGCTTATTTTCGATTCTGGTAAAATCTTTGGCATAGGTTTCGAGGGTTTCAACGGCCTTGTCGTACTGACGAAGCCCATATTGGATGCGCGCCCGAATTTCATCCAGCTGATTGCGATCCGTTTCATGCTCGATCGCGAAAAACGTGGAGGCTCGATCCAAAGCCCTGCTGGCTTCCTCATACTGCTTATCTTCCAAGTAAAACATGGCCAGGCGTTTCCAGACTTCACCCTGCCAGATCCTGTTTTGTGATTCCAGAAAGTAGGCTTCTGCCCGCTTGGCCAGGCGTATGGCTTCCGCCTTACGACCGTTTCGATACCAGACGCCCGCCTTGCCGAGGAGAATACTGGCGTAAAGATCATCCTTTTCCAGGAGCCGGAACAGATTTTCGGCGTCACCATAGTAACGCGCAGCGGATTGAAAGGCCTGCTCCGTGGCAAGGTATTCAAAAGTACGGGCATGGTTATAGACGATGAAAGCTTCCCAATAGGCAAGGTTGAGCTTACGCAAGCGTGGGAGGAACGATTCACGAAGCTCAACTTTTTTATGGGGATTACGATTTCGATCGATATGAAAGGCCTGAAATTCAAGTAAGAGGACCCGTTCAAATTCGGGAGTCAACTGGGCGGGAGCCAGCAAGGCTTCCACTTCAGCTTCGAGGCCAGCCTTGGTCACCGGATCCTCGACCAGGGCCGTGATGAGATACAGCAAAAAGGATCGGATCGGGATGCCCATAGGCCGTGATGCGGTATCCAAATAGCGAAGACGGTCCTGCAGATCAGCAGGATAGGTCCGCGTCGAGGCGTATTGCAAGGCTTCGAGGAGTATGGCTTCCTTCTTGAAGGTACCGGCGCCGGCCAGTTTCCGGGTCGCCTTTAAAAAAACTTCGTCCTTGGCGTCGACGCGATCAGCCAGATACGCTCCAAGACTGAGCTGCAGGCTGCACATGACGCGTGTCGAAAGGTCGATATTATTTCCGGCCGCTTGCAGGGATTCACGCGCAGCCTTCACACTTTGAACAGGATTGTCAAAAGCCTCCAGACGCATGGACTCAAAACGTGCCCCTGGATGATGACAAGGCAGCGCCCATGCACTCACGGCGAGGGCCAACCCGAGGATGATAATCAAACCTTGTGCGAACACAGTACCAGACTCCTTCACGATGCGTTCCGCACCACCTTGATGGGCTCAACGCTAAACAGCTTCTGCGCTTTCGAAATACCCTTCAATCGAACATCACCGAGAGCACGGCAATGTTCCACGCCCAACATTTCAGCCACGTTCTCGCTGACCAGAATGTCGCCGGATTTGGCTTCGCCCTCAATCCGAGCTGCCAGGTTCACCGTCTGTCCTACGGCTGTATAATCGGCCCGCCGTTTGCCACCGAAGACACCGACCAGCGCGTTACCGAAATGAATGCCAATAGCCAACCCAGGGCGCCAGCCTTCAACGGTTGGCCAGCTTTCACGGATCTCTTCAAACCGCTGCTGCAGCGAATGGGCGAAGGCTATCGCTTGTTGAATCTGTTCTTCGGGTGAACATTCGATGGGGGCTCCAAACAAAATCAGAAAGCTGCCTCGATGCAGTTTGTCCAGGCAGCCTTTATGCTCAAGGCTGACATCGGTCACAGCCTGCATCAGGCTTTCCAAAAGCCGGGCGGTAACACGCGGTCCCAATTCCTCGATCGCGTGCTCAAGATTAACCAAACGTCCAAACAGTGCCGTCACGTCCTGCTCATGCGGAGTCTCATCGAGCACGGCCTGGCCATGGGCCACCCGTTCCGCGATCACAGGCGGTAAAAAGCGCTGGAGAACGTCCTCGCGAAGATGGCGATTCAAACTGATAATGCGGCGGTTCTGCTGCCGGATCCACACGAGTCCGAAAATGCCTGTCAGGATAAGGAAGCCACTGGCGACCCAAATGCCGTTGATCAGCAGCAGCGTTTCCTCCTGCTCGATGCGGTTGGCGGCATCCAACTGCGCCTGAATTTTTTGCAGCTGTTCGGCCTGCGTCAAGGAGCGACTCTGCTCCTCTTCCATTTCCAGATTGATCTGGGTCAGATTTTGCGCGATGTCCGTATTTTGATTACGGCTGGCATTTTCCCGCAGAGCCTGGGCATAGTCGCTCATCGCGTCAAAGGCTTTTTTAGGCTGATTGAGCATCTTATAGGCTCGAGCCTGTTGCAAAGAGATCTGGGCATGATCCCAAAAATAATCCTTGGGAAACGACTTGCGTGCGACATGCAGGAGTTCCAGGGCCTTGTCCGGTTGGTTCAGATTGAGATAAATTTTGCTCAGTTTACGCTGCGTATCTGCCAGCCAAACCCCATCATTATATTTCTTAAAAATCGACATGGCTCGCATGCCGTGCTGCAGCGCTTCATCGTTTCGCCCCATTTTATCCAGCAGGCGAATCATGGACGTACTGATAATGGCCACGAAATTCTCATCCTGCAACTCCTCAGCGCCGGCCAGAGCGCGGGTTAAGACGTCCAGCGCAGCTTGAAGGTTGGCTGGGCTGTCGTCAGCGAGCAGGAGATAGGCATAATCATGGTCAATAATAAGACAGAAATTGCGTGGCTTACGGACCTCACAGAATCGACCCAATTCACTATAAATCAGTTTCGATTTTTCATTGGATTGGATATTCAGAATGCCGCCGGCATAGAATTGTTTGGCCTGCATAATTTCCAGATCTGTGACATCCGAAGCCTTGTTCAATTCCCGCATGGCCTCGTGCATTTTTTTAATACCTTCGCCGTCGCGCCCTGACTCCAGCATAAACTGGCCCCACTCCAAGCTGATCTGTGCCTTGCGACCGGGCAGTTTCAATTGATCTGCCAGATTCACTTTATCCTGGAACAAGCGATCGCGCAGAGTTGGTGCAAGCACCGCGCCGACCCCATGGTCCTCGATCATTTGCAAATCCATTTGGGTGGTTTTAAGGGTATAAAGCGCATCATGGGGGATTAGATAAAGTGCAGATAATTCGAGGGCCTGGCTCAGGAGCTGACGTTGCTCGGCATCGTTGTCACCCATATCGCGAACCCGCAGATAGGCCGCAACCGCCTGCACCCAAAGACTGCCTTGGGTCGCAGGGTCAAGGGTCGACATCTGTTCACGCGCCCAAGCGCGGAGTGCTGCCGGGTTATCCAACGCTGCCCATTTTAGGGAATAGGAATCCGTCAGCGACAGCTGGGGACTCTTCGCATCGGCTGCGGGAGCCTCCTGCCATACTGCGCACAAGGCGAGCATCAGGATCCAATTCCACATGGCGTTCACTATCCTCGGTGAAAGGACGTCTTATGGGTCTTCGGTCAGTTTTTACTTGGGGTTAAATCAGGGTGGAACCCGCTTCGAAAAAAAGCGCTTCCAACCCTTTCTTACGCCGGGAAATAGTCACAAGTGCTTCCTGCAAACCGTTGTTTTCCAGACACATTTGCCCGAGCTTTGCTTTTCCTCAAGAAGGGCGATCACTAGTCCGATCGTATTACAAAGCCACTGGAGCGAAAAAAATGAAAAAATCCTGGGTACAGGCAACCCTGTTAGGCGTGTGCCTGGCAGCGTGCCAGGAAACCAAATTGGACCAATCCGAGCTTTCGAGTCGCAATCCGGCTCCCGCTCCGGATGCCCAGGATGCCGACGAAAAGGTTGTCCCGCCTGTGCCTGTGACAGGTGCCTGGCTGGTCGCCTCGGTCCTTGAAGAATCGTCGACCAACACAACCGCCAGGTCTCTCATTGGCGTCTCAAGCTATTACAACGGAACGAAAATTACGGGCGATCGCGCTCGTTTTATAGTGACCTTCACGGCCGCGCCAACAGCCAACAATAGCGTCACCATTCGCGACGCGAGCGCCGCCACAGGGGAGTATGACCAGCTGGTAACAATCGAAGGCACCCATCTGAATCAGATCCATGCCGCCTATAAAACGATCGGAGTTTATCTTACGATCACGGATCGCAGCGATAATACTACGGACACAAGGAACACAACGCTGGCCGAGATCCTGACCGGTGCGGCCACCCAAGTTAATACGGGCAACAGCGCTTCGATGAAGACAGGCAATGGAAAAAACGGCGGCGGAGGCCAGTAATTCCCGGCATTATCAATATGAATTGATTCGATTTTTAAAATTTTCCCAAACCCCCACTCACATCCCATCGGCCCTTGCCGATAGCTACCCTGTTCGGCTTATGTTTCTGCGAAAAGGAGTCTTTTCATGTCGTTCTCGAAACGTTCAGTCTGGGCCGCTTGCCTGATGGCTCTGGGCCTTGGCATCAGTGGCCTCAGCGCGGCACAGGATAAGTATTTACCGTATCCCGTGGATTTCAAGCCCATGGAGAAATATCCTGCCCTTCATGCGGAATGGAATGCAAATAAAGCCAAATATGCCGACGCGGTGATGCCTGAGCCTGTGTTGAAGCGCCAGCTCGAAATCATCGAATCGATGTCAGCCAAGGAAAGCGCCTGGCTGGATGGTCTTTGGATGGTGGCGGATTCGGCCTTCCAACTTGGTGGTTCGTATACCGACCCCAAGGATCTGGCGTTCGCCCGCAGTGTGTTTGTTCGTGGCCAGAAATCAGCTGAAAAATGCATTGAAAAGAAACCCGATCATCCTATCTGCC
Source organism: Oligoflexus sp. (assembly GCF_035638955.1). Taxonomy (GTDB): domain Bacteria; phylum Bdellovibrionota_B; class Oligoflexia; order Oligoflexales; family Oligoflexaceae; genus Oligoflexus. Next base: position 9,325 of record NZ_DASQYZ010000484.1, read on the forward strand.
AATTATTTTTGGGCGCCATGATCGGCAAGATCGCCTCGATCGATGGCATTTTTTCCTCGCTGAAAAAAGCCAAGCTGGTCGAAAAACTTTGGCTGGATGTCGTGGCTTCGAAATATAACTATCGTTTTGGTGAATCCGCTTCCTTGCAAGGCAACGCTCGTTATGCTCTCGGTATGTTCTATCGCCTTGTGCCGGACTTCTTTTTGATGAAGTGGCTCTTCGATGTCAAAGGTGACATCAAGAAATCGGTTCAGTACCATAAAGATGCCATTGCTGTGGATCCGCCCAACCCTTGCAGCAAGATCATGCTGGCGGCTTCGCTGCTTTGCTCCGTCAAAGGCGACACAAAATCGAGTGAAGGGCAGGAAGGTCTCAAGCATCTGCGGGATGCCCGTCAGATGAAAACCAACTCCATGGTGGCCAAAGCTTGTCAGAATGATACTGGGCGTCTGGAAATGGCACCTGACAAGGCCTGCGGTTATGAAACAGCGCGCCAGCAGGAAACCAGCGAAGACGAGTTCAAAAAGCAGCAGCAGGCTCAAGCTCACTGAAATCCCGGATCCAGGACGCCAAAAAGCGCCCAACATCCGCGAAAGGACCCTCCCCGGGTCCTTTTTTTATCCTCCCGTTGACCCAGCCCCTCCTGGTTTTTATACTTCTCACTTCGGTCTGCCAAAGCATGAAGCCCCTATTGTGAGGACCTGCCATGGAATTCGCTTACCAAAAACCTCTGGTCCTGGGACCAGACAAGACACCCTATCGTTTGCTGACCAAGGATTTTGTCAGCCAGGCGACGTTCCAGGGTAAAACCATTTTGCAGGTCGCGCCGGAAGGTCTGGAATTTCTGGCCCGTGAAGCGCTGCGGGAGGTATCTTTTTTTCTAAGGCCCACTCATCTGCAAAGCTTGAACAGAATCCTGGACGATCCTGAAGCCTCGGACAATGATCGCTTCGTCGCGCATGCGCTTTTGCAAAATGCGGAGATCGCCGCCAACGGTCAGCTCCCCAGTTGTCAGGACACCGGCACGGCCATCGTCATTGGCAAAAAAGGCCAGCATGTCTTTACCGGGGCTGATGATGCGGAATGGTTATCGAAGGGTATTTTCAAAACGTATCAGAAGGAAAATCTTCGCTATTCCCAGCTGGCTCCCGTAAGCATGTTCGAGGAAAAAAATACCGGCAGCAATCTTCCCGCGCAGATCGACCTGTATGCGACGCCGGGCGACAGCTACGATTTTCTTTTCATGGCCAAGGGCGGCGGCTCAGCCAATAAAAGTTTTCTCTTTCAGCAAACCAAATCACTGCTGAATGAAGAGAGCCTGATCAAATTTATCGAAGACAAGGTGAAGTACCTGGGCACCAGCGCCTGCCCGCCCTATCACCTGGCGCTGGTCATTGGCGGGACATCGGCCGAGACCTGCTTGAAAATGGTCAAGGAAGCTTCGGCCGGCTATCTGGATTATTTGCCCACCACCGGCAATATTCATGGCCAGGCCTTCCGCGATGTGGAATGGGAGGCGCGCGTGCAAAAAATCTGTCAGGAAACTGGTATCGGGGCCCAGTTCGGTGGCAAATACTTCGTGCATGACGTGCGGGTGATTCGTCTGCCTCGCCATGCTGCGTCCTGTCCCGTGGGCCTCGGCGTCAGCTGCAGCGCCGACCGGAATATTAAGGCTAAGATCACCAAGGACGGCATATTCATCGAGGAGCTGGAACATAATCCAGCCCGCTTTTTGCCGAAACAGAATCCGACTCTGGCTCAACCTGTGGAGATTGATCTGGATCGCCCCATGGATGAGATAAGGCGTGAATTGAGCAAGCATCCCATCAAAACCCGTTTGAAGCTGAGTGGAACCTTGATCGTGGCACGTGACGTGGCGCACGCCCGCATTCAGCAGATGCTGAATGAAGGTCAACCGATGCCGGAATATTTCAAGAACCATCCCATCTATTACGCAGGACCTGCGAAAACTCCGGAAGGCATGCCGTCGGGCAGTTTTGGTCCCACCACCGCAGGCCGGATGGATCCTTATGTGGCGCCGTTCATGGCCAAGGGTGGATCGCTGGTGATGCTGGCGAAAGGCAATCGTTCACCGGACGTGACATCGGCCTGTCAACAGTTTGGTGGCTTTTATCTGGGTTCGATCGGGGGACCCGCAGCGATTCTCGCCAAGCAGAATATTCTGAGTGTGGAAGTCGTCGACTTTGCGGATCTCGGTATGGAAGCCGTTCGCGAGATTCGCATCAAGGATTTTCCGGCGTTTATCGTCTGTGATGACAAGGGCAATGACTTTTATAGCAATATTCAAGGCAACGATTGAACCTTAGGGGGCTTCGGCCCCCTTGTCCACAAGCCGTAACACATCCCGCCCCACCAGAAGAAGGCCTGTGCTTAAGAACAAGAGCATAAGGTAGAGCAAACTTTTCTGAGCCTGCAGCTCGGCAAAAAAATTAAAATGAAACGCCTGGCTGCCAAACGCCAGCACGTTGTTTAAAAGATGGATGCCGATGGCAGCGCCCAGGCCATGGAAGGACCGCACGTAGCTGAGGCTCAAAGCGAAGAGAAAATAAGCCAGGAGAGCCTGGACTGTGGTATGCAAGGAAATATGAGCCACGGCAAAGAGCAGCGCGCTCAAGACCAGGGCTGCGCTTCTGCGGAGGCGCTTTTGCAGAAAGTCAGGCATCCAGGCCCGAAAGAAAATCTCTTCCCAAATCGCACTGAGTATAAAGCCAAGCGATGTCCAGCTTATGGGATGCTGACGGATGAAGTGCTGACTGTCATAAAGGGGTTCCAGCAGGGGTTCCTGCACCAGGCGAAATTCCATGAAGAGCCAAAGGATGAGGGAATTGAACAGCCAGACCACCGGAAAAAGAGCCAAGGCACTGACCCACGGTCGAGCCTCCCAACGTTCCCGAGGCCACCCATAAAGCGTCCAAAGACTCAAAACTTGCAGGCTGAGCAGACTCGCGCTCATGAATTCCATGCTGTGGATGAAGGGTTTCAGTTCCCAATGCGGATAGACCACGATCCGCAGCAGCGGGTGGAGGACAACCCAAAAGATGAGATTGGATATCATCCAACCGGAATGCTGAAACACGGAACCCAGACCTCTTCGACGTGACAGGCAAGAAGCGAAGCTAGCCTTTTCCGCAGGCTGCGGTCAAGGCTCAGGGTTGGTTAGAAAACGATATTTGGGTTAAGGCTAGGCCACGGGCGGAGTCTGCAGACTTTTTTTGGTGGAACTGCGCCGCCGCAACCAACGAGCGAGATAATAAATTCCAACAGCGAGGAGGATCACCGCAAGGACAATCTTGAATTGTTTGAAGTAAATCAGGATGGTCTCCCCATAGAACGCAACGAGCAGAACCTGAGTCGGCACCGATATCCCCGCCGCAGCGGCATCAACCAGGACAAATTTTGTTGTGCTCAGTCCCATCATGCCACAGGCAAAGTGCCCAGGAAAACGCAGACCCGGCGTAAAGCGAAAGGCACCAGCCGCCCACATTCCGTATTTCTTGGTCCATTTGGCGACGTCGTCCATACGCGCCCGAAAGCGGGCTGTGTAGCGGGATCGTAAAAACTGACCGCCAAATCTTCGTCCTAAAAAGAACACCAGACAATCGGAAAAAATTACTGAGAAGAAGGCCACACCCGCCGTGACATAGGCATTGACAGGGGTCGCACCCACATAAGGTGGAGGATAAAGGTCGGGGCGCGACGCGATGTAGCACACGAGTCCTGCACTCACGAGCGTGAATTCCTCAGGCGCAGGCAAACCAAATCCGGAAGCGAGCATCAGGATAAATATCGCGAGATAGATCAGAATGGGCTGATAAGCATATTGAGTGAACCAACTGAGCAAATCCTGTTCTGTAAATCCCATTCACATTCCCTCTCACGCAGCTTGCGACGCCAAAGGTCCCAATCAGGTCCATCGGTTTGGCTTCATATAGGGTCGAGCCCACAGGAACCGACAGAGATATCACATTCTGTCGCAAAAAGTTAGAGTTTCCTCGCAGTATCGAGGGCCTCAGCATAATGACCCATCGGCACATTTTTCCAGGACTGAAGTCCCGGCTGCGCGCGGATATTGGAATACTGAACACTCGATATTAATATTCTGACTTTAAGAAAATTATGATAACAGTCTCCAAAAATGCCTTGCCAGTCCGAGTTTAAGCCGCGTGATTCAAGATCTTGCGTTTAACAGCCGAATTGTTTAAATAGAACTGTGCCTTGGAAAAAGGAGTCTTCAGTCGGCACCCTCGCCGACGCCCTATGCGTCAATGATTTTCTCAATACTTTCGCTTCCTTAACGTCGATCCTGAATCGGCGCCCGAAGCCAATTTTGACGAAAATTCAAGGACGCATATGCTACAGATCATCAATCTGTCTTTTGCCTATAATGATGATTTTTCTGTTTTTCACCAATTGTATTTGAATCTTTCCCGCGAACGTTACGGTCTCGTCGGCTCCAACGCATCCGGAAAAAGCACCCTGCTGGCTTTGATTGCGGGTCGGCTGAAGCCCTCGGTCGGATCCATTCTATACGAAAAAGTTGACCTTCGATATCTGCCCCAGCTGGATGGTGAATCGCTGGATGAATCCCCAGATCTGCGTGTGCTCAGGACCGGGCGTGCGATTCAAGCCGAACGGGCCAACGCTGAAGACTGGCTGTTTATGGAGGATCATTGGAGCCTCTATGCAGCCATGGAGCAGCGCCTCGACGAATGGGGGCTCAGCCGTTTGGATTTTTTCCAAAGCTCCCCCTTAAGCGGTGGCATCTGGCAGCGTTTACGCCTGGCTTTGGCCCTGGCTCACGAGGAAAGTTTTCTGTTACTGGACGAGCCCAGCAATCACCTGGATCGCGATGGCCGCCGTTTGCTCATGCAGGCTTTGGAGCGACATCGAGGGGGCTGTCTTGTGGCCAGTCACGATCGTGAATTATTGAATACAATGAACCTGACCCTGGCGTTGGAACCGACAAAAATTCAGGTTTACGGCGGACCTTATGATTTTTACAAGGCGGCTTATGATCAGCAGCAGTCCGCCTTTCACGCTGCCTTTGCCCAGACGCGACAGGACCTGGATCGGGTCCGCATGGAAGCCCAAAAAGTGCGTGACCAGCACGCGAAAAAATCCGCCCAAGGGCGTAGGGATCGCGCCAAGGGCGGTGTGCCGCGGATCGCCCTGGGCATGATGAAGCGTAAGGCCGAACTCACGGGCGCTCGACTGCAGGTCAAACATGAGGAAAAAATTACGCAAGCGCAGGAGCAGCTGCGTGAAAAGGCTCAGAGGCTCATCCACACGCCTGAATTGCATTTGGACGTTAGAGCCCAGAAAAGACCGGGTGCCAGGCCACTGCTCAGTCTGGAAGGGGTCCAGCACCGTTGGACCGAAACGGATCTTTGGGCGGAACCGCTCCACCTGCAGCTGGCGGCTGGTGAACACGTGGCGATTCTTGGCGACAACGGCTCCGGGAAAAGCACACTGCTGCAATTGATCCTGGGTCACGTCGAACCCACAGCGGGGCAGATCCATCGCCGGTTTCGGCAGGCCTTTCTCCTCGACCAGGATTTGGGTTCTTTGCCTCAAAACCTGAGTCTTCTGCAGATCTGGGAGGATCCTTTGTATGGGACAGATGCTGGACAAAGACGGACGATCGCCGCCCGACTGGGACTGAAGACCCGTGAGGCGAGCGTACCTCTCAAGCTTTTGAGTGGCGGCCAACGTTTGCGCGCGGCTTTGATTCTGCTCGCCACGCGAATCGTGCCACCGGATTTGATCCTCCTCGATGAGCCCAGCAACCATCTGGACCTTGTCGCATTGGAATGCTTGGTGACAACCCTGCGGGCTTTACCGTCGAGCCTGATCGTGGTCACCCACGATATGCGGTTTCTGGATGATTTATCGGTCCATCAACGCTTCGAATTGGTCAGAACCCGCTGAATCTGCTAACGTAAGGTAAACGATTGGGACTGGTTTATGAACACGTGGAAGAAACTCTTTGGTTCATCCTGGGATCTGGCCATTGATTTGGGCACAGAAAATACGCTCATTCAAGCCCGAGGACGGGGGGCTCATACCTGGAATGAACCATCAATCCTGGCCTATGCCCGCAAGCCTGATGGCAGCAGTGTGCCCTGGGTTGCGGGACAAAGCGCACTCTGCATGGAAGGTCGGACCAATGATGCGGTTCGCACCATACGGCCTCTGGAGGACGGTGTGATCGTGCATCTGCAGGGAGCTGTGGACATGCTGCGCCTGATGCTCCAACCCAAAATGCCGACTTCACCCGGACAGGTGCTCATCTCGTTTCCACACGCCATCACAGCGATTGAAAAGATGGCCTTTCGCGATGTTGCTGGCTACCTGGAACCGGAAAGGGTCCTGCTCGTGAAAGAACCGCTGGCCGCCGCCGTGGGTTCAGGGCTGGATATTTTGCGCTCGCAAGGCCATATGCTGGTTGATTTAGGCAAGGGCATTGTGGAAGCTGTGGTGATGGTTCAGGGCGAAGTGGTGGCGTCCAGTGCCTTGCGTCTGCAAGGGCGCAGCGAAAACGAGCGTCTGGAACATCACATCAAAGAGCACCATGGCCTCCTCGTGGGCCACGCCACGCTCGAGGATTTGAAACGCCGTCTGCATCAAAAAGAGCCAAATGATCAACTGCATATGAAAGGGCTCTGCCTGGCCACAGGTCTGCCGCAGCGTCTCGACCTGCGGGTGCAGGAACTCCTGGAAGTCCTTGACCCTTATATGCTGGCGATTGTTGGGTGCATCACGGAAGCCTTAGAACAAACTCCCGTCGAATTACTCGGGGATATCATGGACCGCGGTATCCGCCTGACGGGTGGGGGCGCCCTGTCCCGGCATGTGCTGCTGGGACTCGCGCGTAATCTCCCTTTGAAGTTCCTGCCCGTAGCCGAACCGCTTCAGGCGGTGGCCTTGGGCAATCTTTCCATCCTCGCCGATCGCAATTTACAGGCCCGTCTTTGCACGTAGGGAATCAATGCGCCTTGAAGCAGCTGCGTTTCTGCGAGTTCCAATCGCATTGGAGCTTATCATGACCGTTGTTGCAAACCTTGTCACTCGTCCCATTGTATTCGGAACAATTCTGGGCTGTTTTGTAGCACTGGCCATCCATTGAAAAATGGCCCTGAGGACAGGACGAAACGCAGCGTTGCGATCCGGGAACCCAATCACACTGCAAGCTGTCCTTGCCGTTATTGCAAACCTTGGCATCGGTGAAATCATAGCCTGAACACTGCCGGGCCAACGGACGACAGGAACCTCCAAAGGCGATTTCATCCTTCCGGCACTCGCGATCCTCGGGTTGCCCATCACAGCGTTGATAGTCCAAACGATAAACCGCTTTGCGTTGGGCCGCTCCTTCGTCGATCGCGATAAAGGTATTCTTCATATCATGGGCCTCACGTTGTGCGACGATTCCAATGCGGGTGCCGATGATGGCCTCGCGGTCGCGACCGCATTGCGTCCATTCCTTCTCAATCTGATGGTTGACCACGACATCCTGCACCTGATTTTGAAAACGGAAGCGCTCCGTCTTGATCGATTCCCGTCCCGTGCGGAAGGAATGCGTGATGCTCGCTTCCGACAAACCTTTCTGCGAAACATCCGTGATGCCCGCAATCGCCACCGATTGGAGAGCCACCTTATAGCCATCGGGAACAGTCACTGGAATTTCCAAATGGCACTGCGCAGATGCCCGGACGTGATGCATATCCGTTTCCGCTTTGAAGTCCAAAAACACGATATCGAAGCTGCCATCGTCGTTGGCGTCAAAAATAATGTTATCCGGCTGACACACGGTATCCCAAACCACCTGCTTACAGGCGCCATCGGTACATGCGGACGGCATATCGTTCAAAAACTTCAGGGAGCTGGACAGCTGGGGGGTCATGCCCCAAAGGCTCGAACTCGTGGCCAAAAGCATAGATAGTAGAATTAGTTTCATCAGATAGCTCCCCTTGATGGCGCTTGAACCTCCGGGTTCAAACAGGATGTGATGCGAGGAATACCGCGTCAGGCCTGGACTTGGCAGTGGCAGGACCTGGAAAATTTTGATGCGATATGATGGGATTGGATCCACCCGGCAAGGATTGCCTCTTCATAGAAAATTTTTCCAGTCGATGACGCCTGGGTCAAACAAGGATGAATCATGCGCGCACTTATCGTAATCATTCTCCTCATTCTCATGCCGGCATGGCCGTGCGTGGCGGCAGAGACCCGTGCCGTCCAGGGCCATGTGAACCTGAGCGAGGTCAATTGGCACCAGGAAGCCACAATCCCCCTGACAGGTGAGTGGGAACTTTATTGGAACCAGCTCCTGACCCCGACTGAAATCGAAGCGGGACAGGGCAAGCTTTCGGCCTATCTGCCCCCTGAGACCGAGTGGCATAAGACGAAACATCCAGCAGTCGATTTCAATCGTTGGGCTGGCGCCACGTATCATTTGCGTGTTCATACTCAAGAACCGCAGGAATTGATGCTAACCATTCCTATACTCAACAGTGCGTCTCGAATTTGGATCAACGGTGAACTTAAGCAGGAGTTTGGTCACACGTCGCTCGTCGCCTCCGAAGAGGTCGCCTTTGTGCGCATGAGCAAACTGGAGTTCCAGGCTCACAAGGGTGAAAACCATATCACGGTTCAGATGTCCAACCACTCGTTTTGGTATGGCGGTCTATCTCTGCCCATTCGCATTGGATTGCCGGAAGCCGTTCGTAAGGATCAGCTGCGCGCGACCGTTCAGGATGCAGTGAGTTTTGGCTTTATCCTGTTTATGGCCCTCTATCACCTTTACATTCGTCTGCTCCTCAAGCGCAGCAATGGAGCACTTTACTTCGGGGTGCTGTCTCTTGGAATCGCCTTGCGTCTGGCGCTGGTCGGTGATGGACAGATAGCCTACCAGGTGTGGCCGAGCATTCCCATGCAGGTCCGCTATTTTATAGAATATATGGCCGTTGCCGCTGGCACTGGCTATATCCTGTGTTTCTATCGGGAGATGTTTCCCCACGAATCACCTCGACTCGTCTATAAACCAGCCATCTTTTTCAGCTTTGCCTGGTCGGCCTTTATTATTGTGGCGCCCCCGCTCTACTATCCGAGTGTTCTCGAAATATTTCAGCTCATGATCCTCGTCTCTGGAATCGTGACCATAGTCTCCGTTATCGTTGCCGCCAGAAAGGGACGTGATGGGGCACGCATGTTGGTGATGGCCAATCTCTTTTTCTACGTCTCGGTGATCAACGACATTGTCTATCACCACCGCCTTATGGACACCATTCCCCTCGTGCACCTGGGACTTATGTTTTTGATGTCCGCTCAGGCCTTGACCCTGGCCCAACGCTTTGCTCGCACGTTTGATCGCGCCGAGCGAGCCGAGCATGAAGTCACCAAACTGAATCAAAGCCTGGAACAAAAGATTGTGGAACGCACCGAGCAAATCAACACCATACTCTCGCACGTTCGATCGGGCTTTCTTCTGGTGGATCGTGATTCCCGGCTGCAAAATGGTTTCACGTCTTCCTGCCAGACGATCCTGGGACAGAACCTGAAGGTGGGTGAACCTTTGCCGAAGCAGCTTGAACTTCCTCATCATCTGCTGACCCAGTTCATGATGGCCATTCAGCAAATTTTTGATTCCGATCTTCCTACCGAAGTGGCCATGCAGCAGCTTCCTCGACGCTTTCCTGTGAATCATCAGATGATCGGGCTGCAGGCCGCGGCGGTCAAATCCCGCAGTAACGGCCAGGTCACAGCCGTGCTCCTCACCATCAACGATGTCACCGACCTGGTCGCAGCCGAGGAAGGTTTGCGCCGCGCTGACATCCTGATCCACATCCTGGAAGATCAGGATGCCTTTCGTATTTTCCTTACGGATTTCAAAAAGGATCTTGAAGGAGCGGTTGAAGCGATTGCCAAGCGTGATACCAACCATCTGCATTCCCTGCTGCATACCATGAAAGGCAATGCCGCCAGCTTCAATCTGGATGATTGGGTCAGCCGGCTGCATCTGCTGGAAGAAAAAAATCCAATCGAAGGCAAGGACATTCAAAATGTTACCGACCACGTACGTCAATTCCTGAGGCAGAACGAAGGCATTTTGCATCTGGACTTCGATCAGCCGATGCGCAGCGTGTTCGGTGTGGATCAAACAGATCTCAATGCCCTGAAAGAAAGCCTTACACCTCTCGCCTCGGCGCTGGCCATGGACCGCGTCGAAAAATGGTCACGATCGGTCAAAGCTTTGCCTTTGAAAAGTTACACCATCCCGCTGGCACCTATGGTGACACGTGTTGCGGAACAGCTTCATAAAAATGCCTGCCTGGTGGTGGAAGGAGCGGATGCCAAAGTCGACAATGCCTTTGCCCCCTTGCTCACCACCCTGCCCCATCTCATCCGCAACTCATTGGTCCACGGGATTGAAGATCCCGAAGACCGCGGTTTAAAACCACCGAAAGCAACGATCACGCTGCGCTTCGCCACCGCTGGCGACGGTGGACTTCACATTGACATCATGGATGACGGGCGGGGTTTGGATCCGGAACAGATTCGCCAGCATGCCATCGCTCGGCGACTGATTCGGGCCGATGACAGCCTGAGTGACGAGCAGATCTGTGGCTTGATCTTCCATCCCAATTTTTCAACGGCCGAGAAGGTCACCGAACTGGCCGGACGTGGCATGGGCTTATCAGCAGTGACAGCAGCTGTGCAGGAATTGGGTGGACGCTATGAAGTGCAGAGTCAGAAGAATCAGGGTTTCCATCTTGCTATCATCGTACCGCCACAGACTCGGAATTGGCTGGATCAGCAGCCCCGTTCAAACTCAAATGTCGTTCGGCGATTGGCAGAATAAGAGAAGCCTGGACAGGCTCACTCGCTGATGTTCTTTTCTTGATGGCGTGGCTCAGTCACCGCGCAGCTGCTGTCTGCAACCTGCGGTTAATTTACATTGTCTCCGCTGTGGTCATCGAGGGGGCTCTTGCCATAGGGAAAGCCCCCCCAAAAAACATCGATGAAGTATGTTTAATAGGTCTGAAGGATAGTTTTTATCCGATAGTCGACTCTTGTCATGCAAGCGTCTCCTCCGCCCCCTTCGATGCACAAGTCCCATGCCGCAAGTGACCCCTCATAATTTTGGCCTGAGCGGTTTAAATCGATATTTCCTTCAGGTGTCACAGAATAATACTGGCCTGTCCAGACATTCATATAAAGCCCGACTGTCCCTGGCACCTGCATAAAAGAGCTTTGCACAGTTGTTTTTTTAATCCATTGACCAAGTGAAGCCCATGGTCGGACGCCTCTATGAATGGGTCCCTGGTAGATATTGAACGGCAAGCTCTGCGCTAGTACGGATGATTGAATCAGGAAGGTAGCGCTGACAAATGTTAAGATCTCAAGGATTTTTAGCTTCATAAAGGACATCCTTTCAAGATAAGTCGTCACTTTTGACTTGAACAGAATTACTCGATCTTCCGCCTCATAAGTTAAAATCTGTATGAATTTATCCTTAAAATCAAATGTATCAATCATTCCAGCGAATCGAGCAAAACGGTGGAGATCAACCGTTATTAAAAACCATAGAGTGTTCTTCACATCGTCTGGCGCCATATAAAGGTAACCATTCCGGCTTCATTTTCCAACTGCAGAGCAGGCCTTATGATCGATCTGGAATATCTCTTCTCAAAAATCTGAAATCAAAGAGACAACAATTCATGCAAGGAAGCGCCATCTCTCACGGCGCTCCTGCGACCATAAACTGAACTTTTTGCGAAAAAGCGGAAAGGATTAACCTTGGCCACCCTTTCCAGCCTGAATTTCAACGGTATTACGACCCCGTGCACCATCAAGCAGGAGATCACCAGACGGAACACCTTGCATCAGCCAGGCGAACCATTTTAGACACTATTCCCCGGACGCATTTATCCTGCGAGAGCGTAAAACTGCTCGAAAGGTGAGGAGCCCTGAATATCGACCTGGCCTTTTTTGATCATGGCCATCATCTCAATTCCGGCGATGGTCTTCGCGGCCGACATGAAGGTTTTAAAGCCCAGCATGGGCCTTGTCCTTTGCCTCACCCGCCTGTGGTCCTGCTCGACGATATTATTGAGATACTTTACCTGCCCGAGCTCGATGTCGGTGGAATGCTCATCATTGAAAGCCTTGAGACCGGCGGCGTTTGCACCT
>NZ_DASQYZ010000485.1:0-16684 GCF_035638955.1 Oligoflexus sp.
GTGCTGGTAAAAGGCCTTGTCACCTCAAATCGTAGATCTGTCGTACGCCAAAGGTCGGGATCCTGGGTAATGCTCGATTGCAGGATGTCCACGGCCCGGTTATCGAGATCATCCAGGACAAGAGACTCAGTGCGCGCGGCCTTGTTTCTGATGCGCGAAGCTCCCTTGATTTCAACCTTGTGGATTCCGTCGGATATGGGAGCAGAGAAATGCACAACGACGTTGGCTGGTTTATACTTCGCTTGGAAATTATCAACAAACGTCATTTCAAATTCTTTTGGACGCCCATCCACAAGGACTGCCTCGATGGATCCGACGTCAGCGGAAAACTCCAATTCGAGAATGCTGTTGTTAAAGGCGGTGGCCTTGACTATCTCTGGACGTGCCGAAGTTGGATCGTACGAAATGGTATTCGGGAGGAGGTCCTTGTTGGTATTGCCAATCCTGTCCGTAATCAGGATATCGTCGATTGCCGTCTCCGGAACATCCTTTTGAAATTTGAAGTTAAGCCAGTGCTGCTCCTTGCCATTGGCAGTTTCAGAACTGGTACTCACGGCGTAATCACTCGTTGGCCAGGCGGACTCAGGCGCTAGAACAGCCGTTTCCACATCAGCCTCACTGATCCGGCAGCGGAAGCCACGCACTCCGGACATCTCGCATTGCTCATTGGCGTAGGGATTTCCCTGGACCGACGGCGCCTCACTGTCGACGACCACAGGCGCGCTCGCGAGCTGGCTGTTACCCACTGCATCAGTTAACGTGAGGCCTATTGTATTTTCCTTTTTATTTTCAAAGCTCGTTTCGATGGACAAGGAAGGCCAATATAGAGTGCCGCCGCGGTGGTCAGCACGAGGGATCCACTGTCCGAGGATATTAATGGCCTCTTTCCCATTTATCGTGAAACTTTTCAGGCTGTCGAGCAGGCCTTCCAGCTCACCGGCCACGCCGCCGTCAGAATCACGTGAATCAACCACATACTCGGAAAACTCCAACTCAAAACCAAGAAGCGCCATTCTTCCGTTATGCTTTGATGGGATCTGCGTAATCGAAATGATACGCGGCGATTCCTTGTCTGCGCTTTGGGCAAAGCCTCGGCTGCGCTTGTCTGCATGGTTTCCATACCTGTCAGCCAACTGCAATACTGTAAGAAGGTGACTGTCAGGCGAGGAAAGGTCGACATCAGAAAACCGAATTATAGCCTGTTGAGCTGGAAGAGCGGCACTCACAACGGTTCCTGTGAATCTGCCGTCCACAAGAAAACTGGATTGATCGTTGAATTTTACCTGCTCGTTGAAAGTGACGAGCACATTCCGGGAATCGATGACCTTGATACCTTCAATGATCGGAGGAATGTGGTCGACGGGAATCGTCTGTATCTGATTTTCCCGGTTATTGGCGTCGTCGATAATGCCGCTGATCGTGAGTGTGGCAAGTGTCCCACTGCGGATCTTTTTAATGTCAAACGGCACCGACAGACTTTTTCTGTCCTCACTCCAGCTTTCCCCGGCAAAAGCCTGCCCCTTGGACAGGTAGTCAATTCGTTTGATAGGTTCGGAAAACTCAACGACTATTTTTTCCAGGCCTTCCTGACGAATTCCAACAACTCTCGGCGGCGTCGTATCCGAAGCCACCGGCGTCACAGGTCCGCTGGAGTCGGGATTGGCAGGCTGTTGAATCTGCGGGGTGATTGGGGTCTCAGGGGTATTTCGACCCGACTTGGAGCCGCAGCCACAGGCCGCCGCAGTAAACATTATCAATAATGTCGTGGAAAATCGCATTTATCGCCCATCCTTATTCTGGTCCCACTCTTGCTTTCGAAAATGGACAAATCTTTCAACAATTTATTGCGAAATATATTGAGCCCATTCAAATGTGTCCGCCACTGGAGAACCTGCTCAGTGCTGCGAGGCAATGGGGCGCAAGCATGGCCCTAGTAATCTTTGGCCACTGACGCTTCCTTTAGCCAGAAGACGGAGTGGAAGATTATTAGACTCTGCTTTGAAGGAGGTCCCAGAAGTCAGTTCTCGCGACTTCAATTTCACGCCCATCAATACGAATCCGCACCCATTTTGAGTCATCCGCAGGTGGAGCTTCTGCCGGACTTCGGATCGAGAGCGGCTTCAGGCTCGGCTCAACGGAATTCGACGCGGGTGACGCTTCACGCGTCGCATGAGCCACCGCTGGGAGTGGGGTCGTCCTGGCTTTTCTTTGCCGGACAGGCTTCCGTCCATCGGCAGCTGCCGGCTCAAGCCACCGCAGCATCCCCTGCCGGGAAAGTCCAAGAGCTTTTGCCATCTCCTCGGGAGCAGTTCCTCCCCCATGAACATCCTTTGCCAACTGTTTGAGGGTGGTCGGGATTCTCGCTGTCTTCCTTGGATTCTGGCCCTTAAATGCTTTGTATTCCGCTGCCAGCTGGTTGAGGAGCGATGGTCCATCTTTCTTAAGGAGTATCCTTCTCATCTAATATCCTGAATATTTGGGGTTTAGTGTTGATATCGAGACTCAAGAGCCATTGGACGTATTTTTTACTGTGCCATTATATATAGTTCAGGTGTATCACCTTGATCAGGATTTCATTGGCTAGCGGAATATAATTGTGAGCGCTGCCATACAGCAGTGTTTCAAAGGACAGCAAGAAGAGGTTCAAAAGGACCCAGCAACGCTAGATCAATGGGCCTATGAACCACTCATGTGAAACACGCGCGATAGCTGGAAGGGGTTGATCGTGATGAAGCTCGACTGAGAATTCCTTCGGCAGCCCATATGTCTTGGGAATGAAGTGTTGTCCTTGACAGGCCATATAGAGTTCAGTGCCTTTTCTTAGCCAGATGGGAGCCACTCCCATTCGATTCTCTAATGCATTATGTGAGGCAACTCTTTGCTCAATAGTCATTGCTTCCGAAGATTCAGTCACACTTTCAATTTTAGGGTAATTACCGCTAAAGCCGGGAGCAAGCCGACACCGACCGCACAATTGTGGGGCCGGCCACGGGGTAGCTGCTCACTCGGAAACCTCGTTGACCGCAACGGATCCGGCTGCTGCTTTTTTGGATTTTTTTGCCGCGGGCTTTGGCGGTTGCGATTCTGCATGTAGGCTGGCTTTGAAAGCCATAAAGTCCCGATCCTTGAAAAGGCCGAGGCTGACCTCTTCAATTACGCTTTCGATCTTCAATCCCGTACGCTCCACTGCCATATCCAAATTTTGCCAAGCCCTGGCAGCCAATCGAAAGCTGGCCTTGCTCTGGTTACCAGTGACTTTGGGCTGTAGCTCCGAAAGCTTCTTCTCGTCGAGTAGAAGATGGGAAAGAATGTCATCCGATTCGTATTCAGAACCGACTTTGCCTGACAGATACTTCGCGTAAAGGTCAAGATTCTCCTGCAGCTGCTGGCTCATAAAAATCTGGCGGCTCTTTATCGAACTGATCTGGGGAATCCTAGGGGGCATCTCTTCGTCCTTTTTTTCGAAGTTAACTGATTTTTCGCCTCGGGCAGCGGGCATGCGCCGACTGTCCGGGCCGTCATACCAGTCCCCGCTAAGAACCCGCAATCCTCGTTACAGATGGCGACTTTGAAATCGTTCTCAGCGTTGGAGACTTTACCACCGTTGCACCAGGATTCCTTTCCGAACGTCCCGTCCTAAGCGCTTGCGGTGCTTCCCTGGCTATACGGTTCATATTCTGCAGGTTCAGGCTTGTTCACCTCTTAGCCTGCTCTCTGTCCCAGCGAAGGGTCCAGCGACATCCTTTCGGCTACTTGCCGACTCTGCATAGAGCCGTTCGCGCTCTGCCACCATCCGTTCCTACAGCGGGCATCTGCGGGCTCATCGCTCTCAGGCCTTCCGAAGCCTTCAACAGCTCTTTCCACTGTCCCTGCCCGGTTCCCCTTGGAAACTCGGCCTCACGTTATCGCCAATTTGGGTGAATACCTGGAATTTTGCCCGCGCGATCATCCCCGTTCTTCGATACCGCTCTCGCATTTTCACGGCAGCCATCTGGCTTCCTTATTCACACGGCCCTGCCAGCGCTGTCCCATCGGTTTGTTCAAGGCGAACCTCCTTTGGTAACACTCTGCGATTTCCTTGGCGGCCTTCCCTTCTTCCCACTCTCTTCTCGCATACCGGACTGCTCGATCGTTCAAGTGCTGTCCTCTGCCACCGACGCTTTTTTTCCGCCCCCTTCAGGTCCCGCTTCGCGCCCGGTTTAGCTAAACCGGGTGAAAAAAAGGCGCCGATGTCCTGCGGGATCACCCGCCTGCGCCTTTGAACGCGCAGCCACGGTAAGCGATTCGTTTCGCGTGACGAGGGAATGGCCCTCAAAAAATTTAGTGTTACCAAAGGAGAATCATCATGAACAACCAAAACATCTGTCGCTTCCAAGGCCGTCTGACCAAATCCCCTGCCGATTGTTTCAAACGCTTTGAGAATGGGAATGTAAACCTTGCGATCAGCATCGCGGTCAAATCCCAGGCATTCACCAAGGACGGCGAACCCTACGATCGAACTGATTATCCTCAGATCGTGTTTTGGGGCGAACAAGCCGAAGCAGTCTCGACCTTTTTCTCGAAAGGCGAGCCGATCGAGGTCACTACCAAAGTCCAGACCCGCCGCTACGAGACCGGTGGCGAAAAGCGATATGTCACAGAATTTCTGGTCATCGACTTTCAGCCGAAGGCCATGGCTTCCGCTGCTGTCTGACCTGCGATGGGAGCCGAGTCCTCCTCGGCTCCCTTCCACCAATCAAACCAACAAACTCAGGAAATTATCATGGCCAATGTCTCGAAGGCATACCTCGCCGTTACCGATCGCATCATTCAGGTCATAGAGGAGACCAACGATCTCCCTTGGCATCGGCCCTGGCGCCGTGGCCGCAAAATGCTTGTCGGCCGAAACCATCTCTCGCAAAGGCCCTACCGTGGCATCAATGCTTTTACAACCGCACTTTTCACCGACATCGCTGGATATGACTCCAACGATTGGCTCACCTTCAAACAGGCTGCTATGGCTGGCGGCAATGTGCGGCGTGGTGAAAAGGGAATTCCAATCATATTTTTCTCGATGCTGGCTCGCGAATCTTCTGAAGGTTCTGATGAACTTTCCCGCGCGATACCATTCGCAAAGTATTCGGTCGTTTTCAATGCCTGCCAATGTGAAGGAATCACTTATACCCCGCTCAATGCTCCAGACGAGCCTGAGTATCAACATGATCCGATCGCTCGCGCGGAGTCCCTGATAGCCTCCTTCCGCGACAAGCCAAGGATTAGCCACGAGATACCCGACCAAGCTTTCTACACGCCGATCCTCGACAAAATCAATATTCCCTCTTTATCTGAATTCCGCGAGCGTGAGGCTTACTATGCAACGCTTTTCCACGAATTCATCCACGCCACTGGCCATAAATCGCGCCTAGCCCGCAAGTCGATCACCGAAGGACATGGATATGGCACCCACGACTACAGTAAGGAAGAACTGATCGCCGAACTCGGCTCCTGCTTCCTGTCATCCGAAGCTGGCATTATATCCCAAACACTTCATAGCTCAGCTGCATACATCCACCACTGGCTCAAAGTCCTGCGAGAGAATCCGCATTGGCTTGTGCAGTCTGCAAACGCCGCGCAACGCGCCGTCGAGTTTTTGATAGGCACTACGCCTGAACCCAAAGAAATCTCCGAGTGAGTTTTTAGTTCCGGTCGCTTCCCATTTCCGGGGTGGCGACCAACCCAATTTATCAATATCAGATGCCAATAACCTTTTCCCATTTCAACAAGCAGAACCAAAATTAAAAGTCGGCCTTGGGCGCCCCGGACTTCAGTTCCAGCACAACCCGGTGTCCTTCTTTGGGCATCTAATTTTAACAGCATGCAGTAACTACCGAGCAACATGATTGGACCTTGCCGCTTCCCACTTCCTCCTGACTCCGACCGCAAAAACTGATTGCTCCGGCCCCACACCAAACGATGGGCTACCGCCCGCGGGAGTCTGGTCCTCGGGATACCAAGCGCTTCGGCGTTGGTTGCGTCCTGTCGCTGCCTTCCGGCTTATCCCTGGCTCTGGCCTCAGAATTCAGCTCGCCACGGTCTGCCACCTACGGATTGGGCACCGCCCCTCTGGCTTCCAGTCCTTTCCCCTACCAGGTCCCTGAGATTGCGTCCAGGAGCAGCGTTTCCCCGCTTCCCCGGTTCCTCGAAAATCCTCTGACTTGCAACCGGGTACTTCGCTCGCACGATCCACAAGGTTCTCGATCCAATAAGGGCCACCCGAAATTACCTCTAGCCCATCGCCAGAGGCGACGCGCCGACAGAGATTTCAAACAGTTTGCTTTACGCGAGCCGGCAAGCGACTCGCTCCTGCTGATATGCGGTCCTCCCACGTCATGCTAACGCATTCCTTGGTCCGGTCCACTTCCACACCAGATGCACTCAAGTGATCACCGAAATCGCACCACTATTGGAGATACTTCATTGATATAATTATAAAATATGTGAGCGGTTTTGCACCAACTGCGCAAATTTGATCAAGCATCCGCTTGAATGTGGTGCAGTTCAAGGCGTAATATACCGATATCAATAACAATCATTTGAGTGAAAACGCTCATTGGTCAGGGAGGCTAGTCTTACATGGCACACCGTCGTATAAGCGTCACGATTGATGCGGAAGTTGAAGACATTCTGAAGAAACGGAAGAAGGAAAATGAATCAGACGGCGCCTGCATCGGGAGACTTGTGAAGGAAGCGAACGCAGTCGCAATACAGCTTGAGATTGTGAATCTCAGAGCTGACCGAACACACGATGAAACGCGCAGAATGATGACCCAGTTCCTCACAGACGTGCAGAGGCCGTTTGAGCAGATCAACAACTATCTCAGCGAAATAAGCGATACGATAAGGAAAAAGACATGACATTTGATCGGTTCTTCAGTTACGCCCCGGAAGTCTCGCTGCTATGCGGCTTGCTGCTGATCGGCCTTCTACTGATCAGCCCCATGGGTAGGTATCTGAAGACCGGATTGCTGGTGCTCCTTCTGCCATTGATCTATGCAAACTACGCTCACTTTTCAGACGTAACTGCAGATGTTTTGCACGAGGTTTTATTCGCATCTCACAGACCCGGCTTCGCAAAAATCGGGAACTTTCTCACCGTATGGTTTCACTGGATTGCCGTAATCCTTGGTCGGAAGGATCTTCAAATACCCGTACTTCTGAATCTCGCAATCGGTTTCACTGTCTACGAGATATCAAGATCCGTTGCCATCCGCTTTTTTATGAATTCAGCCCGAATTCGTGCCTCAATCGAAACCATTTTCGCCGTCCTTACCGCCTATGCAACCCATGGTCTCATTATCTTGCCGATAATAGTCATCCAGCTCCTCGCATGGAGCCGGGCTTCCCATATCCAGGAGAAAGTTCTTTCCGGAACAGCAGCCATCAAGGATCAGTTCGAAGGGTTACTGATTGCCAGACTCCGCTTCATCATGCTGCGGGCAAACGGCATCTTCATCCACCCCCTCCTTCGAATCCCGCTCGCTTATGAAAACCGTGGCTTTATCGCCATCGGGGCACCAAACTCTGGCAAAACCTATACGATCATGACCCATTTTCTGCCTCAGTTCAGGCGGCGTGGGGACAAGGTCATAATCTTCGATTACAAGCGCGACTTTACCCAGAAGATCGGTGAGGACGATGATGTTATGATCGCCTCCCCACTGGACGCAAGGTCAGTAATCTGGGACGTAGCGCGGGACATCGATACCGAGGCCCGTGCTTGGGAATTTGCTGCTATGATCGTGCAAAAGGGTGACGGCGGCAGAGATGCTGTCTTTGAGGACTGGGCCAAAGATATGCTTTGTGCCATCATCATCAAACTTCAAGTCGAAAGGCGCAATGACTGGGGATTTCGGGAATTTTATAACCAGTCACAGGATCTCGACCTCCTGATCGAAGCGGTCAAAAAATACAGAAAAGAATCGAGTTTCATCGCCAACTTCACCGGTAATTCTCGGCAATTCGAAGCCATTAAAGGTACTATCCGCCGAGCCATGGTTCGTATGGAACCGCTTGCCCGTGCCTGGGGTGACCGGTCAAGACCCGACAAACTTTTATCCCTTTCAAGCTGGATAAACGACCCGCTTGCGGCTAAGAAAACAATCGTCATCACCTATGATCCAGCCTACCAGGAGACAATAGGGCCGTGGGTTTCGAACTTCCTTAACCAGGCTATTCTCATTGTCCTGAGCCGGCCTGATAACAAAGGTCGCCTAAAGGATTTCCGCCTGGTGCTTTGCATCGATGAAGCCCAGCAACTGCCCTATATACCCAAACTCATGGAGGGTCCTCGCGCTGGACGATCCAAGGGACTGCGCCTTCTACTCGGAACACAGGATCTTGGACGCTTCGACGAACTCTACAAGAGTGACGGCGCTCGCGAGGCCCTTTTAAATCTCATAGGATTCAAGCTCATAGGCCACTTGGGGAGCGAGGGAATGCAAAACTTCGCTGCTGGACTGCTCTCAAAGAATCATATTCAAGTGCGGAAACAAAACCCTCATCCAGGGAAAGCCGGCTCTTCACATTCGATTGAAAACCGCTACGAACCAGCCATAGCGCCAGGGGAATTTGGCGCCATCCCCATCCCGACTTCCTACAACGGCTCCATGTTCTGGCTCGTCCATCAAGGCTGGAACCCAGTCCGGCTACGCTATATCACGCCATACGTAGCTGATAAATATCCAGCCAAGGTCGATGCCGCTTGGCTCAGCGATAAGGATAGGGATTGGACGCGGCTGGCAGTTGTGGAAGTCGTCGAACTTCCAATCAGTGATGAGCCGCAGGTCCCGACCCTCAATCCAGGCAACGCTGAAAATCAGCGCGATGCCACAGCCGCAGCCCGGGTAACCTCATCTTCGAAACCAGTGGTCGGTATTCTATCCGAACTCGCCGATCCTGGATGATGGACAGTCACTGCCATGATGCGGCCTAACCTCATTACAAGCAGCGAATCAGCTGTTAAATACTATGCTGCCTATGCCCTGGCACAGGGCGAGGCAGAGGGCCGATGGGCAGGAAAAGGCGCCCACCGTCTCGCGCTTGACGGCAAAGCTGTTACGGAAGCAGACCTCAGATCACTGCTATCCGGCAACGACGCGGAAGGGCAACCCCTGGTCAAGAAAGGCTGGGACAAGGACAAAAACGAGCATCGCCATACCCCAGGATGGGACCTAACTTTTTCAGCGCCCAAGGATGTCAGCATCATCTGGTCATCAGCGGACGACGCGCTGCGAGCGAAGATCGAGGCTGCCCAGGATCGGGCAGTTCAGGACGCCCTTGATCAACTCCAAAATCATTCTGCGCGAAGCCGGACAGGTGCCGGCGGCAAGGAATCGATCGCTTCCGAAATCGTCGCCGGGCTCTTCCAGCATTCGTCGAATCGCGAAAAGGAACCCCAACTTCACACCCACGCAATCGTTACCAATGTTGCCTATGGAGAAGATGGAATCTGGCGAACGCTGGACTCCCGCCATATATACAAGGATCAGCGGGCGATATCAGCTGTTTATAAGGCAAGCCTCGCCCACAGCATCCGGCTATTGGGCTTTAAGGTCGAGCGGACAGCGGACTCATTTTCCATCACCGGTGTCCCGGAAAAGGTCAAGGCCCTTCAGTCCACCCGCTCTCGTGCAGTCGATGATGAACTTGCATCGCAGGGCTTGACTAGGGATTCTGCGTCGCGCGAACTTAAGGAAAGCATCGTCCTGAAAACCCGGAAATCAAAGTCTAGCCATCATCATGCCGAGGCCGCTCGTGACTTTCAGAGATGGGCGCTGGAAAACGCTGAAGCGGGATTTACCCGCGACTCCATTGGCGGGATTCAAAGCGCGCAGACCCTGCCTTCAAGGGAGGCTACGCCGCAGCGAACCTTACAACAGGTTTCCCTGGACGCGATGCAAAAAGTCACCGAATCACGATCCGTTTTCGAAAAGGTCCACCTACATTCGGAGATCGCCGAGGCTTTCATCGGCAAGGGGTCCTATGAGGACATCAAGGGATCAATACATCAGGCCCATGCCTCGTCAGAGATGAAAACCCTGCTGTCCGATCCATCTGGCCGGGACAAATATTCCACCCGCTCCATGATGGCGATCGAAAAGCGGGTGCATGACGTTATCCGCGCCCGCGCAGACGAAGGATTCCATATGATCCCGCAAAAGGACGTCGACAAAATCGTCAAAAAGCATTTTCCGACCATGGCACCCGAGCAACGGGTTGCCCTTGATGCCGCTACCGGGAGTAGATCGGGTGTTACCCTGATTCAGGGGGTCGCAGGCGCCGGAAAGAGCTTTACCATGGCCGCTGTTCGTCAGGTTTTTGAGGAGAATTCGTACCACGTCCAGGGCCTTTCTCCGACAAACAAGGCGGCGCGGGAGCTCTCCCGCTCGACCGGGAACATGCCTGCAAATTCCATCGAATCCTTTCTCTTCCGCTTGCAGGAAGGTACAGAGCTCTTGACGAGAAAGGACGTTCTAATCATAGATGAGGCAGGCATGGCCGGCTCCCGTAGATTCGACAGACTCATGCAAAAAGCCCAGGTGGCGGGCGCCAAAGTCATTCTGCTCGGCGATGCGAAACAGATCCAACCGATTGAAGCTGGCCAGATGTTCGGCGAGATGCATCGGCGGTTCGGCCGCTCGGAGCTAAGACAGGTCATCAGGCAGACGGACAAGGAGGAGGCAGAAGCCTATCTTCGACTCCGCAATGGAACCAAACTCCAGGATTTTGAAGAAACGCTTTCCTATCTTTCAGCCAAAGGCCGGCTCTACATAGGCGCCGACAGCGAGAGCACAATAAAGAGGGTAGTCGCAGATGCGATGGCCTACCAGACGACGAATCCTGGAAAAAACAGCCTCATCATCGCGTCCCGGAACGAATCTGTGGAGCGCATAAACCGGATGGTCCGGGCAGAACATAAGGAATTAGGCAGCCTTAAGGATTCCAAAGAGTACATTTTAAAAGACGGGCGATCGCTTGATCTTGCCGTAGGGGATCAAATCATTTTCACCGCGAATCTAAAGCCAGCAGGCATCTATAATTCTGACCTTGCCACCGTATCACGCATAAATGGAACCAGGATTACAGCACTCCGCAGTGATCAAAAGGAAGTCCATTTTGACCTAAATAACTTCCAGTCCGTCTCCCATGGCTATGCGATCACCTCCCATAAATCCCAGGCATCGACCGTCGATCGCTCGTTTGTCTATGCGGACGGTCCATTCATGGATAAAGAGAAAGTATACGTATCCCTGACCCGCGGCCGGGAAGGCAACATGCTCTATAGCGACCAGGCATCCTTGGGGCGGATCAGCTATGAGAAAAGGCAGGAACTCAGAAAACTCAGCCCGAAGGATCGCGAAAAAATCCTCGACCAGGAGTACAAGGACCGGCTTCTCGCCCGCCTCTGCCGATCGTCTGAAAAAGATACGACCCTCAGGTACCGCAAGGATCTTGAACTCCAGAATTTCGAAACTGAGAAAGGAATTTTTGCCAGCCTGACCGATAGACTAACCCAGAGTCTTGACCGGGTCAGACATTCCGAGACTAGGGAAGAGCGGCTTGATCGTGAGACGACCGCTGACAATGCAACGTCAAGGAACAGCAAAGATTCCTCAGCAATCAAAGGAGCGTCTGCGGAACTGGAAATCGAAGTTTAGCTTGTTGCCTGTTGGCACGAGGCAGTTAGAAAGATAGACACTTTTCACCATTCAAGTGGGATTTGCGTGGTTCTTTCAATTTTCCAAATTTTTCCAGCAAAAGCCCGGGCCTTCTCCCCCTCGGACTCAACACTTTTGGCCCGATTACCTTTTAGCCTAAGACCTGCATAAACAGCTTTTGTGGTGACGAAGCACATCTGTCGTTTGCCAAAGTCGATTTCACTGAATTGCCAAAGTCCTCTTCATTATGGAAAGGAGGGGCGTCGCATGGGAAGATTGATTGACATGTAATGAGTTGACTTTGCAATCCAATCTGTTTTGCTGCCTTTGCAGCGGAAATTCCGACTTCAATCAGCGCGAAACCCGCCACTGGGGACAAGGATGGTTGTCCACAGACACTTTTCCACGCGCCCTGTGCTCGATGGGCTCCGCGAGCGGCTGCAGGTGCTGCCGCAAATCCGGCTCAAGATGGACGAGCAGTTCTGCCCTTGTTTCAGCTTCGTTCAGGTCTCGCCTCCATTCCCAAGTTGCAATTCGAGCGATTGGCGAATGAGTCCGATAACGTAGGGCAATTCATCTAGCGTTGCTAGGCCGACTTCCACATCCCCATTGCCCCATCGACCGATTCCTGTGACATCTTTACACAAACCTTTGGGGTCATTTATTTCAGCGAAGGGCATGTTCAGGGCAAGTCGCAATCGTTTTGACTGCGGCACAATGTCTACAAAGTTCGTCTCGGCCTTATAAGTCACGTAAAGTTTCAAGAACTCCTCGGTCACACAAGGGTCAAGCGCGAGGACAGCTTTGCGAAATGCCTCAAAAACAGGACGAAGTCCTGGATTCAGAAGATTCGGGTGGTCTTGGATGGAATAGGTTTCGCCGGAAACCTGCCGTGGTTGATACGCAGCAAGTATAGCGGCATCAAGCTGTGGCCCAGGCCAGACTTGGACGGCGAGGGTCGCGAGCCTTGCTGCGCGTGTCTTTATACTTTCTTCATTCCATTCTTCGAGCTGGCCGAGTCCGGTATTAAGTTTCAACGGGCTCTCTTTGAAGCCGCCTTTCATGTCGCGTTTTTCTGCAAATGAACGATCGCTGTATTCGGAGTTGTAACCTGTCAGCGTAAGGTTTCCCAAAGTATGTAGCCATGTCTGCTGCACCCGAGGCCATTCAGGGCCAAGTGCAGCTTGCCACGCGGTATTGAGTTGTTCGTTCTGCGGCATAATGTGTTCGATAGTGTATTCGGTTACTGGAACAAGCTCCTTACGTCCTTGATTCTCAAGCCGCCTCAACCAGTAGCTACGACTGCGAAACTTATACAGATCACGAGTCTGAATATCGCGTTGAAACTCGTCATTGCTTGGAAAGCGCCGATATGAAGGTAACAACAAAAATTGAGCTTGGATGCTCTCAAGATAGCGATCCTTCTTGACCGCCTTGGTGAATGTCGCGAAAGTTTTGTTCATTGAATTAGTCGGGATCGCACAGATGGCCCGGCGAAACACGTAGGCTTCCACCAAGCGCACGATACTTACAAAGTCGATCTTTGAAAGGAGGCTAGTAGTGTAGTCATGATACAGCTCCAGCAAGAATGGATACGCTACATCGACCTTCAACTCGCGCAGGTCGTGAAAAGCACGTTTCAACTCTGGTTCAGTTTCAGTACCCAATGCCATGGCACAAAAATATCGTGCATAGTTCCGAATGTCGCGGACCAATGCCTCAACATGTACATCGTCCTCAATGTTACTATCTCTTGATAAATGTGAATGGGCTTTGAAAGCTTCATAGACTGCACTGACATTCGGAATCTCGCCTGTCTTCACCGTGAGGTAATATCGCATAAAACTGTCAAAGTGGGTTCTGTAAGCCTCTTGACCAAAGTCCACTTCCATAGGTCGCCAAAACTTTTCGTATAGGTGCGTCTGAAGCTTTGGTTCAATGCCCATCAAGATAAAGTTTCGAATCAGATCAGCCTGGCTTAGTTCCTTGCCAGTTGAATTCATGCTTTCGAAAATTAGCTGTGGGTTATCTTGATCGCGAGTGAGTGCGATATCGACAACTACCAGCTTTGCCAATCCCTTGCAGATCGTGGCGAGATCACTCTTGGCCTCGTCGATCCATTGCTTAAATAGGGCATAGTTTTCTGTAACGCGAAGAGATGGCTCTTTAGGTTGTTCCGTGTTGCCTAAGACGGCCATCAGCGAGGCTTTGTCTGTCTGCGATAGCAAAAGCTTATAATGACGATCACCTGATTCTTCGGGATTTAAGAGGAAGTAGTTTCTGATCTTTCGCTGTGAAAAACCATCAAATGGCTCAGCATCACCTACAGCGTCCGCCAACGCTGACAGCACTAGCGAAACAGTGGTGAGGCGTTGCTGTCCGTCAATAACCAACAGGGGTGCTTGATGCGTTACCTGCGATAGTCCGCTCTCTACATAAACAATGGAGCCTATGAAGTGGACGATCACTTTTTCGTTGCTACCACAGCGTACGATGTCATCCCAAAGCTGCCGACATTCTTTCTCAGTCCATGAATAGGTCCGCTGATAAATTGGAATGACAAATTGAGGAGATTTTTTCAAAAAATCGAGAAGCCTTGCTTCGGTAGCTTTCATAGGGTCGCTCCAATGTCAGTTCTCAAAAGGACTTCAGTGATTGTCAAAGACGACTTCAGCAAATCGTGGGCCTTCCGATCCCAAGCGAGTGGGAAATTTCGGCTTCTATCAGTGCAAATGCCGCCTCTCTCTTTTCTGGTGACAGAGATGGCCTGCTTGGCACTTTTCTACGCGCCCTGGCTGCGTTGATCTCACGATTAAATCATTTGACGCTATGTTATCATGGTAGCGGTCCGCATCCTTACGAGCAAATCCGTGGCAGAAAGCTTTGACGGCAGAAAATCAGATTCGAGAAGCAATATTTTGAAAAAGTCAAGTCACTTCATAACCAAAGCATGACAAACCCAGAGGTTGGAAAAAATTGATACTTTAAGACAGGAACTTCACCAGCCCAGGGTGGGATTTCAAGAGCTTGCTTTGGGGATTGATGCCTATTCGGACAGTGGTAAGGAAAACTGCCAAAACCTACCTGATCGACCTGGACCCACTGATGGGTAAGCATTCCGTGGATTCGCCCTCGAACTGTTGCGGGTTTTGAAAACGAAAGTGACAGACTGGCCATGAACCCGTCTCAGATCGAGGCGTCAAAACCCTTGCTGGGCAAAGGTCAATTTTCGGCAAACTGCACTGGGCCTCGGTTGCATGCTGCTCAACAACCCAGCTGCCAAGCTTTCCTAGATGATGATCTGGTAGGACTTGGATTAAATCCTTACACGTTGTCCTATCCGCCCAATTCCATATACGCCTCACGCGGGAGGCTTGTGAATGCATTGGAAGCTCCACTAGAAGTATCTATAATTACTTAATTATTTGACCATTTCAAGCTTCGTGTCCTTAGTGGTCAAAACTTTTACTTTATAAAGCATAAAATACTCTATAAGGTAATTATTTCTTTATAACTCATTTTTTGCGTTATAATGCCGAAATGAATATTGCCAGAATGACTCGATAAAAGGAACCGTAACCCTATGAGGCCGATAACGAAAGCGCAAAGTTTCCTCACAAATCCCCTGAGCCATATCCTGGGAGGCGGTGAAGCTTCCATACGCGTACTTCGAACGTTCTGTCTCTATCCCTCACAATCTTTTTCGGCGACCGAGCTGGTTCAAAAAACCCAACTATCGATGAATGGAGTTCGCCATGCGCTCAATGCTTTGGAAGAAACTGGTGTCATAACCCGTATAAGCACTTCGCAAAAGCTCTTTCAGCTGCGTTCCGAGCACCCATTGGCCGAAGGCCTGAAACAGCTCTATAAACTTGAGCAAGCGTTCCCGCTGCGTCTCAAGGAGGCATTAAAAATAGTGTTCCAAGATCAGCCCGTTTCCGTTTGGATCGAGAACTCTTGTTTCGATGAGAACTTTTCGCCTAAGGACACGATTGAAGTTCTTGTATTGGGCACTCCAGAAAAAATTTCCAACATAGTACAAAGCACGCTAGCAGAGATCTCTCAGATCGAAAACCTCTTTGATCTGTCTATTTATGTTCGCGGTATCACCCGTGCAGATATCGAAGCGTTTGAAAGTAACGAAGCCTCAAAATTACCGGCCTTGGAACTCATACTTGGAATACCACATCCCTTGCTCCAGCCGAAGACAACAAAAAAAGCTGGCCACTCAAGGACAAGACAGGCCCAATCGGACGCTTCAAGAGCGATTTCCATAGCCGCAGCGAAAAAGCTGGAGCGTGATCCATCCCTCCTACCAGCTGCTCTTGAATTGATCGAATCCCAATTGGCAACGGCATCCGAATCGTCTAAAAACGAACTGCTCCAGTGGAAACGTCTTTTGGAAAAAGGCTCACTGAAACGCATCACGCAGGTTTTGGTTGGAACCTCTGACGTAGCAGTGCGACGAAGGCAGTCAAGCCCTTTCCCTCTCCTCCTGACCGAAGAGGAAAAGACATCAGCCCTGGAATCATTAAAAAGCGAGGGGGTCACCTCATGAACTTCAAACAGCTGCTGCACGCGATTCGCGCATCTTGCGAAATCTCTGGCGATTCCGAACTGTGGATCTATGGAAGCCAAGCTATACTTGGAAACTTCTCGCAAGCGGCGCAAATATCCACACTGAGTACATCGATCGAAGTCGATGTCACACCAAAAAATTTGCCACAGAAGGCCGATGACATCGACGGATCTCTTGGTGATGGCTCACCTTTCCACGCTTCCCACGGCTTCTACGTTCACGGTGTCCCCATACTCGAAGCTGCGGTATTGCCCTCGGGCTGGGAAAAACGCTGCGTCAAGCTTCTGGTCAAAAACCTAAACGACGAGATATGTACCGCCTACTGCCTCGAAGTGCATGACCTTCTGGCGTCAAAACTGGTCCGTTTTGAAGATAAGGACCGGGAATTTGCGCGAGTGGCACTCCTTTA
>NZ_DASQYZ010000486.1:0-71146 GCF_035638955.1 Oligoflexus sp.
GGCTGGCTTTTGCATCTTTACCAAGCACTCAAACGGACGCTTCAAAATTCAACTGTATTTTGATCACCAACTGCGGGTGATGAGGCAGGATACGATCAGGTGGGGACGGAGTCTAACCGTGACTTGCTGGGGCGCTTACAATTAAATAACGCGGTGTCGCTGGATGCACCTGAAGGGAAGGGTAGTGAATATTCCTTCTTATTGAAAACGAACGTGTACTTACCCGCACCATCACAATAAACGGGAATTCCATTTAGGCGGTCGCAGAACAGTCCGTCGTCATTGAAAAGGCTCGATTCACCTTGAGAAGCAGCACCTGAAGGTCCACATCCTGACTGTGAGAGTAGCGACAGCGCTAAACAGAGAGGAGCAAGCGTTGAAAACCTTGATTTTAAATCTCTGGATTCCACAGCAAGCAGTGACCGTTCGGGGGAGTGGGTAGGTCTTTTAAGTGCAGCG
Organism: Oligoflexus sp.; assembly: GCF_035638955.1. GTDB lineage: Bacteria > Bdellovibrionota_B > Oligoflexia > Oligoflexales > Oligoflexaceae > Oligoflexus. Next base: position 460 of record NZ_DASQYZ010000486.1, read on the forward strand.
AATGGGAAGGAAGCCGAGGAAATTTTGGAAGCTAGATTGCGGTATGCTTGAAGTGAGTGTGGTGTCATTGCTGAATCTCCGTCCATTAGCCGTGCAAACCACGGCGGTGCAATGGAGATAACAACCCGCCTATCGTTCTCGCAACAAACTCATGAATCGAATCCGCAAAATCATCTTGCATTGAAAACTTTTGAATAGTCGATTTTGACTACTGCTGGTTCTCACGATGGAAAGCTTAAACAAATACCAAGGGTTCATTTTTTTAATCTGCAAACTCAATAAGTCAATTTTGCCAACGCAAATGACTTATTTTTTCAAATGATAAACCAAATTAACCGTGGCAAATTTTTGGTTGGAGAACGAAATTAATCGTCCCGGTTCATCTACCCGTTGACCCGCCATAGCTTCACGGGTAAGTCCATTGTTTCAAGTTGAAGTCGGGAGGGATGATGGAACCCATCGCAAGATTGCTCTCACTTCGGGTGAAAGAGTACGTTGATTCCAAGCATGCCGGGAATATCAACAAAGTCGCAAATATCCTGAAAGCTGATTATAATAACGTGTATCGCCTCTATCATGGCACACTCAGTAATGCCCCGTTCTTCCTTGCATACGAAATCCTCAAAAAAACAGATCCAGACCATTTTAGAACTATCATGTTCGACTACTTTCCAGTGGAAATGGCAAAGGTCGCTGAAATAGCGACACCAGATACTGATCCATTGGAGGATTTAAACAAGAAGATGATGGTCGCTTTTGGCTCGGACGTGGCTTTTATTCTTTATATCCGATCTCAGGAGCAGGAAAACCTTCTAACGATATCAAACGTTAAAGAGGAATTTGGCACACTGGGGTTATCAATTATCGACAAGATGGCCTCTGTTGGTATAGTGGTAATCGAAGGTGACCGAATCCTGAGCCCGTTAAAAGGCAAGAATTTGACCCCGTCTGAAACACACATTAAAGAGCACGCCAAGAAGCATCTTCAGTTCATAAACTTGGCTCTGCCAGGAACTTTGGTTGTGAATCGGTTTGGTGGGCTCAATGATCACGGTTCAAGACAAATATTCAAGATTCTTGAATCGGCGGTTGAAGAAATTGATGCTGTCTATGCAAACAGTGCATTTTCAGGACCCAACATAGTCCTAAGCACGATCGCAAGTGGCCTTTTTCTAGCGACCAATAACGGGAGTGAACAATGAAATCTATATCACTCATCTCCATATTAGGCATCTCTACAGCCGCGGCAGCTGGTGGTACAGGAGGAATTAATCCGCCTGCACGAGAAAAACTGTTAGAGGAGCTAGTACAGGCTCAACCTGGGTCCGGTGGATTGTTCGATGCCGGTAACGGTAATCTGGGCTTGGGAATCAAACACGCGCTGAACCCTGAGCTTATTCTATCTCGTTACAATCCAATGTCTGGGATACCCCTAACAGATATTGATTTTTCGGCTTTAAATGCCCGAAAAGGCAACATTCATGTCGAAAGTATTTCTGCTAGCAACACTTTGAATTCGACATCTGGCGTTCCATCTACCCTTCATGCTTCATACAGAATTGAAGATGGGAATACTGCAGACACATTACTACTCAAAGACCGTCGCGTGCTTATGCGAAATAGTGTCAATGAAGAAAGCGCTGTCAAAACACCTGAAGCCGCGAAAAAATAGAGGGATCGATCTATGATCCATTGGTGCTACAGCCATCTTTCCTCGCTTAACATGGCTTATGGCTGCAGCCCATCAAACGTCAGGTGTGGACGGCTGGCCTGCTCAGCCCAAACATGGGGAATACGATCAATCGGTGTCCAAGCTTGAACGCAAAGACAGTTTCCTCTTTCGCCCTCTTTTGACTAGCATTGGTTGGAGTTTCGCATTATGTATTCTTCGCAAGTGAAATGCTCGAAGACGGTTTCGCAGAAGTGCCGAGATTGAGCGTTACAACACAGCCCATAGTCGCAGTTAAACTTTCCATAGTGATCACACTGGAAGCACTGACACCCGCTTTGGTAAAGATTACGAACCTGGGGTTCACCTTTCCACTCCTCACAGTACAATCTGTAAGATGCAGAGTTGCTCCAACCATCCGCGTAAATCATGTTTCGATTGCCGCCTAGCGGTCTGGTCTTTGATTTCATCGGTTGGCTCTCTGCATAGCCTCTAATCGACACTTAGAAATGGCCACTCTATAGACCGGCTGCGTAAAGATATGTCCAGCAGATTCATCCACGATGACGATAGCTCTTAGTAGCATTTTTCCACCCCAATTGATTTGGAAATCTAAAGACTTACTCTGTCGAAGATAAACTTATACTGATAACGATAGAGCTTTATTGCTGGAATGGTTTTCACTGCAAACACTATTTTTTTGTCGAAATCACTGGCAACCAGGATTCCGCGAACAAGCTCATTTTGCTCGTCGTTAAGAGAAGACATATATGCCAGGATTTGAGTCAATGAGGATGGTCTGGCTGGCCCAGCTTTCAGCTCAATCACGACCGTCTTGCCTGAAGCATCTTTTGCAGTTATATCAATTTTTCCTGCTTTAGTTTCTCGTTCCTTCCCACCATCGCTGATCTCCAGGCCTTCTTCGAGAGCGCCAATGTTTTTTCGAAGGGCGACTTGCAGATCTCGTTCCAACTTAAAAGTAGATGTCAGTGCTGGGTCAATGCCGTTAACAAGAGTGCCGTCCGGCCGAATATCAACATAAGTTTTGGTGGCTAGGTCGAAGATCCGAAGGGTTCCATCATCAAGCTCATCCCACTTTACTTCGTTTTCCTCTATCTCTTCCTTCTCTCCATCTTTGTATGACGTTTCTGATTTAACGTGCCCATTCTCACCAATGATGTATATATCGATACATTCATACGTAATTCCGGTTGGCTTGTGTGTGTAATAGTAAGGATCACTCTTGATGATTTTAGTCATGAAAATTTTCCATTCGCTTAATCAATAAACTCAATAGTGATGCGATGGGCATTTTGAAATGTCATGCTTCTTAAAGATTTCTTTGGATGTTGCATGTCTTCAGGTTCTTCGGATCCAAAAATCAGATATTCGAAACCGCATCCTAGTGCCCGAGCAACCTTCCTAACGTCGGAAAGGTTGTGGGGCTTAACACCAGTCGCCCAACCCCCTATGGTACTCCTAGGAACGTTCGATTTCTGGGCCAATGCTTTTGCCGTAAGGTTCTGCTCCTTCATGAGCTTGTGAAGAACTTCTGGTAGTCGATAGGGATAGGATTTTTCTTGCTTTTTACGCACCAAGCTCTTCCACCTCGCGCGATGAAGCACTGGAATTGAGTTAGTTGACAAACCTATTTTTCTTTCGCTGACGTAAATTGGAAAGAGCATGCTGTACTTACGGCAGGAATTCCGTACAGTCGGCTCAGAGAGCGGCTCGCCAACGGCCTCTTTTGCGAGTGGACTCAGGGTACTGTAACAATGCTGGGTTTCAAGGTTGTGAGCAGAATGTTGAACTGGTAGCTGTACTCCCGGCCTTTGAAGTGTTCCATGTCTCTGCATTGAAGAGCGACTTGCCTGCCGCAAACAGTCCGACATTTCATCGCTGCTGCGTGTGATCCATGCGAGAACGTTAGCTGAGATGCGCTGGAATAAGCCCTGCCCATTTCTGCTCGGAAGACTAAATTGTAAAGAGGGCAGGTCTGCAGACATGCCCCCTCAATAATTTGGCAAACAAAACTTACTTTATGTAGCCCTTGCTGGAGATGAAAGGGGTCGATCGCAGCTCTCAGCGAGTACTACACTTCAAGAACCTCTGCAAACCAGCCCTTCTGACCACTCTCTCGATCACTGTTGGAGAATGGTCCTGGACTTTCATCCAAGCCTCACCAGCTCATGCACAGAGATCTCTGACCCCTCCCAGATTAACCCGAGGGTGCTGGTCTTCGCAGAAACCATTGCAATCACAAAGCGAGAAGATTTTGCCGTCGACTGGAAATTTCGCAGCAGACGTTTTACACGTGGAAGAAAAAGTATGCCGGCCTTGGAACATCGGATGAGGAGGCTGAAGCTGCTTGAGGACGAGAATCGCAAGCTCAAACGTCTTGTGGCTGACCTGCCCGTTATCCTCTGACGTGACCCCAGGGTGTTGCATCATCTGACCCGCCCGGTAGTAACGTTGTCCAGCTTTCCGATCTTATCCAGCGTCCCCAAAAACGGGATCTACTAAAAACACCACTGAATGCTGACATATTTTTCGTATGTTAAAATCGTCTAATATATTATATTTATTATGATTTTTTAGACTACACGCATTCGAACTCACATCGAGTACCCGTGGATTTTTTTTCTATTTGGGAGAATTTGAAAACATAAGCATGCACTTTTTCGTTTTCGAATGCTTACAGGCCCTTCACTAGTTTTTTCAAACGGTCACGATTTCTATTGCACATTGTTGAACGGAGTGAAAGTTGAGCACAGTTAATCGCAGAGCAAAGAAGTTGGGAGTGTCATATGATCGAGTCAGTACACACGACCAGGCATTCGAGGAAGACGGTTCGGTCAAACATGATGGTTCAACAGAGGCGCAGCAGGTACGCTGCCACCATCATGTAACCTATCTTTCTCAGAAGACCGGCATCACCCACAAATTGACCGAGCAACTTTCGGATAAGGCATTCTCTGGTAAGGATACGAATCGACCAGGATACCAGCGACTTTGGAATCTCATTAGTGAACAAAAAATTGACTTCGTGGTGGCAACGGAACTCAGCCGGCTAAGCCGTTCGGTCATCGATTTCCTTGCTTTTGTCGCACACTGCGAGGTCAATAAAGTAGATTTGTTTATTATTGGATTGGATCTCGACACATCAACTCCTTTCGGAAGGATGATGGTGGTTGTTCTCGTCGCCTTGGCTCAATTTGAAAGGGAGATGACGGCGGTTCGAGTTCGGGAAAATGCGCTTGCGCGGTTACTGCGAGATGGGAAAATCAATGGAGCTGCGGAAATCTTGGGCCTCGACCGTGACCCTCAACTTAGGGGGCATTTCGTTGCCAACCACGACGAACTCCTTCAAGTCGAAAGAATCCTGAAAATGTTCGTGACTTTATCCAGCAAGAAAAAGGTGCTCGACGAAGCCAAACGGCAGGGGATCACCGGCAAGGGTGGACGGGATTTGAACCTCTTCATGCTAGAGCAGATCCTGGAGAACGTCCGTTGGAGATACCGAGGTCAGTGGTTTGCCAACCGCGAGAATCAGGACGAAGACACACTCGATCTCCCCGAGTCGAGGAAGTACCAAACCGTTAGCCTGCCTCACGGCCAGTTGATTGATGCTACCTTGCTGGATAATGTTCAAAGAATCCTGGACGATCCCGACCGGAAGTACAAACGCACCGGAAAGGACGAGTATGTCTACTTACTGTCTCATCTCCTCTATTACCATGACGGGACGAAATTCACCGGAGCAATAGGCAATAGCACATACCGCTATTACCACAACAGTAAACGTAAACTGAGAATCCACTGCGACCCGCTGAACGCGGCAATCGAGGAAGCCCTCCAGCAACACCTGCTTAACCCACAACGGTTCTCCGAACTCCTCGACGTTGCCCACGAACGCAGAAGCCAGCAGCTACCCGCTCTGGAAACTCAGATCGAGGAATGCCAAAGGGAATTGAAAGCCATCGACAGCGGCCTAGCTACCGCACGACTGCGGCTAGTCGATCCCGACACAACTGCCAAAGCGGCCAATGTTTGGATGATGGAAATTGAGGCCTATCATGAACGAAAGGACCAGAAGTCGATGGACCTGGAATACCTGCATCGCTTGCGGGAAGAGATATTGACGAAGGACAACCTGTCCCAACTGAAGTTCACAGCGTCGGAGCTGCTTAAAACATACAACAGGCAACCTGGAACGGAGCAGCGAAACATTATAGAGCGATTGGTTAAGAGAATTGTAGTTGGAGATAACAATCTGATTTCAATAGAGCTTTATGGGGTTCCGCCAGCCACTCAGGAGCTGAGTGTTAATCTACGGAAAAAGAGTTCAAGTGGTGGGAAGCATGGCTCCTCAGGACGGGCTCGAACCGCCGACCAGGTGATTAACAGTCACCTGCTCTACCAACTGAGCTACTGAGGAACTTGCTAGGCTTATGTAACTACATGGGTTGCTTCGGGCTGTCAAGACTCGAAGCGGAGAAATTGAATGAAAAGTTCAAGCCTGCACACGCTTCAGCGCCTTAGAGACGGCGTGGGCCATGCTCTCCAGTTCGAATGGCTTGGTGATATAGTCATCACAACCCGCTTCGAAACCGCGCTCCACGTCTTCCTTGCCACGACGACCCGAGCAAAGGATAAGCGGGGTCAGGCGTAACACCGGATGCTTCTTCAGCAGGGCACACAGCTCGAGACCATCCACCCATGGCAGATTGATATCCAGCAGGATCAGATCGAGCTGGGTATGCTCCAGGACCTTCGACAGGGCCATGGCATCTTCAGCCAAAATGACTTTATAACCTTCGTTTTCAAGGATCCGCTTCATGGCATTGCGCATGATTTCCTCATCATCGACGACGAGGATCGTGGGCGCCTGAAGTTCCTTGCGCAGGTTCCGGAAGTCGTTCAGATCGACGACCTGCTCGCGGACCATGCGTTTACGTTGAATCGCTTCGATCTGGCGTCGTAGCGAAGATTCACCTTTTGAACCAAATCGTGGACCGCTCATGCGTAACTCACTCCATCCCTTCCTGGGCGATGCAACTACATAGCTGCACCGGTAAGACATCCTTTCTCACTCCTCGACATTCTGTTATGAAACCTGAGCGGCAGGTATGAGTCTGCCTTTGGTTGCTTCCGCAAAAAACAGGAGGACTCATCCCATATGTCGGCTCCTTACCCGATCGCGCCGCTCACAGTCAGCTGGGCCATGCCGGATCCACCTATGCCGGCCAAGGAATATTTCAAATGGCCGGATTTGCCATTAGGCGACGCCACAGAACTGGAAAAAAAGCTGGGCTGGCCGGCAGGTACCCTGCGTGTTCTGGATGAGGCGTTCCAAAGGCAGCTGACCCGGAAATATGGTTGGGAAATCTCCCGCAGCTCGCGGCAGGCACCGTTTCAAACGGCCGCTCGGGTCTTTCGCCGAGGCGTAGCCATGAAAGATCAGAAGCCGGAGCAAAAACAAGGGCAGTATCCCATCCGCTTTATCAAGGCGCTGAACTGGAATGAACTCCTGCCCCACAATCAACTCTGCATCATCGATCAGACCGTGGCCACAGCCCATGATATCAAACCCAGGCCCAATCGAATTTTCATTCGCCTGGATGAGCACAGTAAAACACTCGATAGCGTGGCCGAGCTGCGGCTGCTCGCTAAAAAATCCGGACTCCAAACACCGTGGACGATTGTTGGTGGCGGCATTCTCGCTGATACTGCGGCCTTCGCGGCGGCACTCGACGGTCAAAGCTTTCGCCTGATTCCAACCACACTTTTATCCATGGTCGATGCCTGCATCGGCGGTAAAACGGGTGTGAATTTTTCTCCCTATGGAAAAAATCAAATTGGACTGTTTGCCTTCCCGCAGGAAGTTCTGATCGCTTTGGATTGGCTGCAGACTCTGCCGCCGCGTGAGTATCTCGCCGGCCTTGCAGAAAGCTGGAAACATGCGGTTCTGCGCGGCGATCCCATACTGGCGGAAAAAGTCGCTCAACTCGATCGCAGGACTCAGGATCTCCATCTGTATCTGCGGGATCTCGTCGCCGTGAAAGCCGAGGTCGTAGAGCAGGATCCAACAGAACAAGGCCTGCGTGCGTGCCTCAACCTCGGCCATACCCTGGCCCATGCGATCGAACGCATCAGTCAGGATAAAAATCCCCAGAATTCCATTCTTCATGGCGAAGCGGTTGGCATCGGCCTGCTCTTTTGCATCGATATGAGTCATTCCCTGGGTTACTTGAAGGACGACGCCTGGCAGTCGATGACCACGCAGTTGAAACAATCGAGGATTGTTCCATCCCCGGACGCCTTACGCCGTTTTTTGGCCGCAGATGATCTGCAGAATCCCGATCTCATCCAGGAATTATTAGTCGGCATCAAGCAGGATAAAAAGAATATGGAAACCCATGCGAGCGAGTGGGTGCTTCTGCAGGGCTGGGGAACGCCGGTCCAGGACAAAGGCCGTTACACGATTACTGTTACCGATGACGACTGGCGCCGATCGTATCAGTCTTTCATCCATGAATGGCAAAACAGCCAATAAAAAACCTGCCGACTCGTGCCGGCAGGCACTGGAAATTGCTCCTGAAAAAAGAAAGAACAATCAGACCAACTGTTTTTGAACAGCCATCAGTTCTGCTTCCAATCCAGTGACCACCTCAGCGACTCCCATGAAGTCGCCAATGCGCGCTAAAGCCTGCATTTCAATGGCTCCCGTGAGCATGCGAACCGCACCGATTTTCAGTGCGTTCTGCGTCAGAGCCTGGGCTAATTGATCCAGACCCGCTTGGTCTCTTTGCAAAACCAAATGCTGAGCGAGGCGCAAATCATAGCCAATCTTTTGCACATTCGATGTGAGCAAATCAGCAAAACTCTGGTTGCCGCCCGCTTCCTGGAGGCTACGCAGCATTTCCAAAAGGCTGGTATCCACAGCAGCAGCTACCCCATCTTCATGAACCGTGTTCATTTCCTTTGGCCGGACAACTTTCGATTTCCTGGCATTAAAATCCATAATACCCCCTTGGTTCATCGGTCTGCCCGATCAAGTTTTTCTCGTCAGCCTGATTTGGTTATGAAGTTGTCAAGATTTCCTGATCGCTAAGGATCAGTTGTATCATAGGTCGGGACAGCGAGCCAAGATCATGTCTTTGGATAAAATAAGATGGGCAAATGAACTCCAGGGCAACTCGCAGGGGTATAGGTACGGAAACAGCAGGAGTACAACAGGAACGTCACAGCATTTCGTGAGAACATCCCCCATCTTCACTATGTATAAAGCAAAGCGCGTTCCACTTGGAGCGATTCTGAAATTTCCGTATAGATCAATCATTCCTAAGCATTATAAAGTCTTACACGGCATCAGAAAAAAGGCCCACTGTCAGAATTTTGACACCCATTTACATCGCGCCTGCGTAGTTGGTGAGAACATAGCGGAATGAGCCAACAACTGTCAGCCTCTCCTTTTTCATGCCCACCGGCAGCGGTGTAAAAGGAGCAGCCAGACGAATCGCTTCAACCACTGCATCATCCAGAATACGGTGTCCGGAGCCATCGAGTACTTTCACGCGCGCTACGGTTCCATCTTTCAGAATGGTGAATTCAACTTTTACTTCACCCTGCAGTCCCCGCTGGACAGCCTCTGAAGGGTAAGTCCAAACCAACTCAAACGCTTTGCGAAGGGATGTGAAATACGCCAGGTAACGGAAGTTGCTGGTATTCAGATCAACGCGTTCGCCTTCTTCGACATTATCATCCACATAATCCTGATAGCCCGCGGCCACCTGCTTGCGCATTTCTTCGGCCTGCGGCATCAACGATTCGTAGACGTTACGTGGTTTGCGATCAGGCTTGTTCACGCTAACGCTGCCATTCGGCGATAAAAGCAGTTCCGTTTTTTTCTTCGGCGCAAGACGCTCAGGCGTCACCGTCATCTGCTGAGGATGCAAAGGCTGGGCCTGCTGCGCTGCAGTCTTCTGTTTTTCCTGCTGAGTTTTTTTGTCAGAGCCAGTTGAACCAGCATCAGCAGCTTTGGGCCGCGGTAACAGATTGGAAACACGGGTTTCCTTTTCTGCGATGTGATCCTGCGCTCCATCAAAACGCGAAACCTTCGGCGCCTCGGTGGGAGTCATGGGAGTTTCAATGATCTTCTTTTGCTTTTCCGCAGGCGATTCTTCTTCGACCTTTTCTTTGAGCTTGGGCTTCTCTGTGATCTTGACCGTCACTTTAGAAGGCCCGGCTTTAGTGCGCGGAAGAGGCATAGAGGCGCGATGCGGCAACTTGTCCAAATTGATCAATGAAATCAAATGGATAAACGCAGAGAAGACGATCGTCAAGACCAGCCAGAACCAGCCCTGGCGTGGCAGGCCGAAGAACAGTCCCTCTTTTTGGCTTTCCCTTTTCATGTCCGGCCCTTATCAACTGTTCGTGGCCATGGCCCCTAAAAAGCTTGTCAAATACTGAATACAACACCTAAAACTATTCATCAGTTAGCCCAGGGTTGACCCAGCTTCTCTGACCTTATGTTAGTTTATCGGTAAAAGTTCAAGCACTTGAAGGGCCAGGCATGCTATTAAGCAAAAAAATCTGCAACATTCTTCAGCTATTGATTATTTCAGCCCTGTTTTCTACCGCTTGTGTCGAGAAAGATGTCGACCCTAACGATCCCGCATCGGCTTTTGCCAAAGCTCGCGAGTCGTATGATGATGAGATGTACGAGATTGCCATCCAACGGCTTGGCGAATTCAAATCACGTTTTCCGTATTCCAAACACGCTCCCGATGCGGAATTGATGGTGGCCGATGCTCACTATCAGCTGGGCCATTTCAGCGAAGCAGCCAGTGCCTATGAACAATTCACAAGACTGCATCCCAGGCACGAAAAAGCTGAATTTGCCCAGTTTCGCGTGGGCGAATCCTATTGGGCGGAAGCCCCGGATTCGATTGATCGCGAACAGGACTATACCATTAAAGCGATCGCGGAATGGGACAAATTGGTGAAGAATTATCCGCAAAGTCCCAATCTAAGCAAGGCTCAGGAGCTGTTGAAACAAGGCCGCCGACGTGTGGCTGAACATTCCGAATTCATCGCCAAGTTCTATTGCAAGCAGGAAATCTATCACGCCTGCGCTTATCGCTATCTGCAGCTGGCTGAACAGTACCCGCAGTTTAAAGATCTATTAAAGACAGCCTATGACCGGGCATCTTTTGCCTTTGACGAAATGTCCAAAACGAAATCAAAGGACGAACAAAGTGATGCCAATATTTATTTCAAATCGATGTCATCCAACGAACTGAAGCAGAAATCGGATGAACTGAGAAAGAAAGCCGACAGCGTCGCGCTCTAAAAGCTCAGGCTCAAAAAGAAAGCCGCTGGCTTCATCGTTTAAAAGCTCAAGTCTCTCCCCCAAGCTGTCGAGAAGCTTGGCATGCCGGGAGGGGCCTCTGCATGAATATGCGTCTTTTACCAGTTTACCTTGTCTGCTGTCTCACGGCAGCATGTCAGACAGCACAGCAACCAGATTCTTCGCATTCAGATCTGGCTGTCCAGGAACCAGGAAAAATTGCGGAAATGCAGGCCGAAACTGGCCTTGGTGAAGAAGCGTCATACAACAGACGCTTTTGCCACGATGATATCTATAGTGTTTATATAAAAGAAAGCTACCTGGATCAATTCAGTTATGAGCCTTCAAAAAAAGATAAAAATGCCCGCCGCCTGAACCAGGAAGCCAACCTGGAAGCGTACAAAAAGCTGAATCAGCATCTGCCACTTTTTTTCGGCGGTATGCCGGTGGAAGCCACTCCACGTGTTTACGCCTGGATACAGTATTTTACAGGCCGAGGCCGCATGGAATTTTTGCAGTGGATGGTGCGCAGTGAATCGTTCCGTCCCCTGGTGGTCCCCATGCTGGAAAAAGAGGGTTTACCGCAGGAACTTTTCTTTCTCGCCATGATCGAGTCGGGTTTCAGCAACACGGCCTTCAGTCGTTCGGCAGCGTCAGGAACCTGGCAGTTTATGAAACCTACCGCAAAACATTACGGGCTCCAGATCAATTACTGGGTCGACGAACGCCGAGATCCGGTGAAGTCCACGCTCGCAGCCGCCCGCTATCTCAAAGATCTGCATAAGCAGATGCGCAACTGGTACCTTGCTGTCGCCGCGTATAACGCAGGTCCCGGCAAAGTCATGCGCGCGATGCAAGCCGCGCAAACACGTGACTACTGGACTCTGACCAAAACCCCTTATCTTTTGCCGGAAACTAAAAACTATGTGCCCAAGCTCCTGGCGGCCCTGATCATTGCCAGCCACCCGGAAAACTATGGATTTCAGGTGTCGCAGGACATTCGCAATACCACGCCTCTGACCACGATCACCGTGGAGCAACCCTACAGCCTGGTTGATATCGCCGAAAAGCTGGCGATTCCCGCCCGGGCTTTGCAGCGCTGGAATCCCGAAATCATGCGCGGCGTCACGCCTCCACCCAAGCACTTGAAGCCCGTTCCCTATCAACTGCGTTTGCCCAAACCCTTGGCTGATCAATTCGCAGGAATTGAAAGTGAACTGCAGCAGCTGACCGTTCAAGACGTTCAGATGCATCGCATTCAAAAAGGCGAAACGCTGGACAACATTGCCAAGCGTTATCGCATCAGCATCAAAGACCTTCTGCACATGAATCCTGACCTGCACCCTCAGCGCCTGAAGCCAGGACGCACGATCGCCGTACCCGTCCCAGCGATCATGACGGGAATGTTGTAAACCCCGCCTCGCCTGCTGGAAAAAGGCAGGACGAGCCTAAAATTCATGCGTATAACGGTGGAGCATCCAACCCTAGTTGTGAGGACTCCATGCGCGAAAACCCTTTTGTCAAACCAAGGCTGTTTTGCCCGGGTCCGACCCCGGTGCCGCTGGATATCAGTGCGGCCGCTCTGCAAACCAATATCTATCACCGAACAGATGCTTTTCGGCAAATCGTTCTCGATTGCCGACGCCTCCTGCAGCCCTTCTTTGGCAGCGCCGAAGCTCCCTTGATTCTGAGCAGTTCCGGCACAGGAGCGCTCGAAGCCGCACTGGTCAACCTCACCGACGTTGGCGACAAGATTATTGTCATCAATGGCGGCAAATTCGGCGAACGCTGGGAGAAATTGGGGCAGGCGTATCAGTGCAAAGTCATCAGCTATACCATTCCCTGGGGTTCCGCGCCGGATGCCGAGGTTCTGAAAAAGCACCTTCGTGACAATCCCGACTGCAAAGCAGTCTTTTTCCAGGGCAATGAAACGTCGACCGGAGTGGCTTATCCTGTCAAGGAATTGGCCGCGGCCATTCGGTCGGTTTCGGATACCATGATCGTGGTGGACGCCGTGTCATCACTGGTCGCACAATTCATTGATATGGAGAACTGGGGTCTCGATGCTGTCGTTGCCGGCAGCCAAAAAGGCTTTGGAATTCCTCCCGGCCTCAGTTTCATCAGTCTTTCCAAGCGGGCCTGGACCCGGATTTCCAAGCGCCCCAAGTTTTACTTTGATCTGGCCAAAGAAAAATCCGGCCAGGATAAAGGCGAAACGGCCTGGACTCCCGCGATCTCGCTCATTCTCTCGTTAAAACCCGCGCTCGATATCCTCAGTGAACTGGGACCGCGAGGTTGTGATGAATATCACGCGCGTATGGCCAAAGCCTGTCGCAATGCTGCTGAGGCGATAGGGCTGCCTTTGCTGGCCCAAAGCCATCCTTCGCAAGCGCTCACGGCTGTTCGCCTGCCTGATACCCTCGATGGGTCGGCCCTGGTCAAAACCTGTCGCGATAAATACGGAGCGATCTTTGCGGGCGGGCAGGATCAATTAAAAGGCAAAATAATTCGCGTCGCTCATTTGGGACTGGTCGATCATCTCGACCTGATAGGCGCTGTTGCCGCCCTTGAAATGGGCTTACATAATCTGGGCTACAGCCATGCGCTCGGCTCTGGGGCCGCGGCTGCAATGCGGACACTGGCGTAAGATCTTTCCTCATGCATTCTGCAGGACCCCTGGACGAGCAGTTGCCAAGGCCAGGACTGCCTGCTACAGTCACTTTTTCGACAAACCCTAGAAGATTAGGCAGATCGAGGTTTTTCTATGAAAATTTTGGTTTTTCTCAAAAAGACACCTGATACCGAGACCAAGATTCAGCTCACCAGCAACAACGCTGCCATCAATAGCAGCGATGTGAAATTCATCATAAACCCTTATGATGAGTACGCCATCGAAGAGGCGATTCAGATCAAGGAAAAGAATGCTGGTACTGAAGTGGTCATCGCTAGTTTCGGTGACGAGAGCATTCGTGAACTGATCATCAAAGGCCTCGCGATGGGTGGTGACCGTGGACTTCTTATTAGCAATGAAGGTCTGCAGGACGCTGATTCCCTCACGGTTGCAAAAGTTTTGGCAGCTGCCGTGAAAAAAGAGAATCCTGATCTGGTTCTCCTTGGTAAACAGGCCATCGACGATGACAACATGCATGTGGGTCCCATGCTCGCGGAACTGATGAGCTGGCCGCATGTGAACGTCGTGAACAAGCTGACGCTCGATGGCAAGAATGCAACTGCAGAACGTGAAGCAGAAGGCGGACTGGTGGAAGTTTACAAATTCCCACTGCCGGCCGTCATCGGCGCCAACAAATCTCTGAACACACCCCGCTACGCAGCTCTTCCTGGCATCATGAAAGCCAAGAAAAAACCTTTCGACGTGAAAACGCCGACCGACTTCGGTCTGGACAAGGGTCAGCTGCAAGGCAAAGTGAAAGTTGCGATCAAAGCGTATCAGTACCCACCGCAGAAGGCAGCTGGTCAAGTCTTCAAGGGCGAGCCCGTTGAAGCCATGGTCGCTAAAGTTGTCAAATTGCTGCGCGAAGAAGCGAAAGTGCTGTAAGGAGAGGCCACATGAAAATTTTGGTTTTCGTTGAACAACGTGACAATAAACTGAAAAAAAGCGCCTTCGAAGCCCTCGCAGCGGCGCGTAAACTGGCTGGCTCCGCGTCCCAGGTCGGAGCTCTGGTCGTCGGCGGTAGCGTCGAAGGTCTGGCCGGTGAATTGAAGAATTACGGTGCGGATACTGTGTATGTTGTCAATGGCCCTGCCTTTGATAAATACAATGTCATGGCTTACGCCGCCGCAGCTGAGCAGGCCATCAAAACCTTCGCTCCCAAACTGGTGCTCGGCATCGCCAGCCCTATGGGCCGCGATCTTTTCCCGCGCCTGGCAGCCCGTTTCGATAGCGGTATCGCAACCGACTTGATCGAAATCAAAGCCAACGGTGATTACATCTCCGGTCTGAAGCCGATGTATTCTGGTAAAGTATTTGCCGAGCTGACTCTGCAAAATACCGAATTGCAATTTGCCACCCTTCGTCCCAACGTCTTCAAAGGCGAAACCAGTGGCGACGGCGCAGCGACTGTCAGCAAATTGGATGTGGCGGCTCCAGCTGCCACTCTCCAGACTGTTGAAATTCGCGCCGGCAAGAGCAACAAGGTTGACCTGACCGAAGCCACCATGATCATCTCGGGTGGTCGCGCTCTGGGTTCGGCCGATGCTTTCAAAATTCTGACCGAAGCTGCTGATGTGATCGGCGCCACTGTGGGTGCCTCGCGTGCGGCTGTGGATGCTGGTTTTGCGGCTCATGATATGCAGGTTGGTCAAACAGGCAAGACTGTGAACCCAACTCTTTATATCGCCGCGGGTATCAGCGGATCGATTCAGCACATGGCCGGCATGCGTTCATCCAAAGTGATCGTGGCCATCAACACCGATCCCGAAGCGCCAATCTTCAAGATTGCCAACTACGGAATCGTGGGCGATCTGTTCCAGGTCATGCCAGCCATGACCAAGGCTCTGAAAGAGCTGAAGGGTTGATCATCCGACTCGACTGAACAAAAAAGCAAAAAAAGCCCGGTGTCATCACCGGGCTTTTTTGTTTTACGCTTCCCCATCGAAAAGTTCGCGCCAATCCTCGCCTTGCAAAACGGTCTGCGGGGGGCCTTGATAATGCAGGCGTCCCCGACGCAGGACGATTAATTCATCGGCTATTTTTAAAGCGGACAGGCGATGGGCCACCATCAGGATTGTGGAACCTTGCCGCACCATGCTCTTCAAAACAGAAAAAATCAGTGATTCCGTTTCCGGATCGAGCGCGGATGTGCCTTCATCGATAATAATCAAAGGAAAACGATGATAAAAGAGTCGCGCCAGCTGCAGCCTTTGCGCCTGGCCTCCCGAGACTGTAAGCGCCCCATCACCGACTTCGGCGTGCCAGCCCTGGGGCAACTGCTCGACAAATTCCAGCATGCGAACTTCCTGCAAAGCTTGTTTCAGTCGGGCTTCATCCACTTCCTTATCGGGATAGGTGATGTTGGCCGCAATGGAAGCCGGCATCAACTGAATCGTCTGCGGCAGGTAGCCAATATCTTCCGGCCCGTTGACACCATAGAGCAGCGCTCCACCCGGCGCACGCCACAGGCCCAGGATCAATTTTAAAAGTGTACTTTTTCCTGAACCGGATGGACCAGCGATCGCATAGATACGGCCCCGTTTGAAGTTTAAAGTCAAATCGGACAGGGCCTGTTCGGTCGTGCCCGGATAACGGTAGCTGAGTTGATTCAAAATCAAAGGATCAGCGGAATCACCTGCAAAACGTGTTTGCCAGGTTGGGCTTGCCCCTTGCTTCATGGCCTTCATGGTGGATTCAAGGCGATGCAGAGCTGCCTCCCCCTCCTTATTGCTATTGAAATAGCGCCCCAGCTTCGAAGCGGATTGGGACAGGATGCCAAGGAGCGAGAAGAACGACATCAAAATGCTGCTATTGAGGTCGCCCCGATCGATTTCCTTGATGCCATAGCCTATAACCACCATCATGGCAGCCACGGCGACGACTTGCAGAAGAGGCGAGGTTCGGGCTTTGACCCGGGCGGCCTGAACAAACGTCCGAAACAGCGATTTCGAGAGCTGTTCCATATGCACGACTTCGTTGCTTTCCGTACGAAACTGCTTGATCGTTTCCAGACCCGATAAACGCTGCTGCAGCCATTCCGAGAGCTGACTGACATTGCTTAAGACTTTTTGGGAGCGTTTCCGTAGTTTTTTGCCGAGTCTGGAGAGGAGCAGGCCGGCAGGACCAAGGCCCAGCAAAAAGAATGCCGCTAGACGTGGTTCCAGCAAAAAGAGAGTGACAAGGTAAAGAAGACACTGAATCAGTTCCCGGGGAAAGCCGCCAAAGAAATGAACCAGGTACTCGCGCACCATGCGGATATCGGTGCCGATATTCGCCGCCAGCTCCACATCGATATTCGAGGCGGAATCGCGCCGCGCCTCTGGGTGCAGGTCCAGAAAGTTTTCGACCAGGTCCTGGCGCATTTCCCGGGCCACCAGCTCGCTGCTCCGCTCCCAAAGGAACCATTGGATTAAAGTCAAAAGAGCCCGGACCGTGGCGGCGCCCGCGATGAGATAGGGCAGCAGGGTCCAAAGTTCCTGGGCGGGAAAACTATCCCGCTGCACGACCCAGGACACAAAAGCACCAAGCCGTTCATTGAACAGCTGGTCCATGCGGATAATTTCGACATTTTTAGGCTGAGTCAGAACCTGCCAGGCAGGGCCGATAAGAGCGAAGGTGAGCGCCGATACGATTCCCAAGGCGAAAGTACATAGAGTTGCAATAACCAGGGAAGTCAACCGGCGCTGCAGGTATCGATATACCAAACTCAACTCGAAGTGGATTGTCTCGGGATCTTCAGTCTGGTGGTGCGAAGGGGGGGACTTGAACCCCCACACCGTTAGGCACTAGCTTCTGAGACTAGCGTGTCTACCAATTCCACCACCTTCGCAATTTTCTCTCTATGGAGATGGAGAAAATCCTTTTACACAATCTCTTTCAGGTTGCCAACGATTTTTGTAATCAAACCGTATTCCAAAGCTTCCGGAGCCGTCATCCAATAATCACGAGAAGTGTCTTCTTCAACCTTTTCAAAGGGTTGCCCGCACTCCTTGGAGAGCATTTGGTTGATTTTAGACCGTGTCTTTATGATCTCTTTCGCAGTGATTTCCAGATCAGAAGCCTGACCCTGAATGCTTCCACCAATCAACGGTTGGTGAATCAGAAAACGAGTGTTCGGCATGCTGTAGCGATGTTTTTTGGGAGCACCGAGCAGCATGACGGTTGCGATACTGGCGGTGAGGCCTGTGCACACGACGCGAACTTCCGAGGTCAGAAAGCGCATGGTGTCATAAATTGCAAAGCCACTATTCACTTCCCCGCCAGGACTATTCAAATACATGTAGATAGGCTGGTTGGATTCCTGAGCGTCCATCGCCAAAAGATTGCTGACCACGCGCTTGGCCACGTTGGAGTTGATCGCTTCCGATACAAAGATAACGCGCTTTTCCAGCAATTTGCTTTCACTTGCCTGACCTGCCAACTGCTCAAGGTCCATTCCGCTCATATTCATGCTAGCTCCTTCGTGCTGGCGAAAAGGTTCGTACTCAGGCATCGGGTTGATGCGAATACCCTGTATTTTATAGTCGTGCGATCGGCAAATGCAAACCGCTTTTCACATAAGGCTTTGTGGATCCACATCAATTCTGAGTCGCAGGTCGCCTTTGAGCTCAGCAAAGGCTGATCGGAGCTGCTGAGCAAACCAGGCAAGAATTTTTCGATCCGCACTTACCAGGAGCAGCGTACGCCGCAGCCTGCCGCGTATCATTTCGATCGGTGGAACAGCCGGCCCCAGGACCTGCAGAGCTTGAAGGGTCGAAGCGGATCGTTTCAAACTCTCGCTGATCCAGCGGTCGATCGATCGCATGAGTTCATCCAGCTGATCTTTGCGGGTACCGGAGTATTCAAACAAGATCATCCGGCCAAACGGTGGATAACCATGTTGGCGGCGAAACGGTTCCTGGTCCTGCCAGAAAGCCTGAAAGTCATGCTGAATTCCGGCCTGCAGAATCGGATGATCCGGCTTTTGAGTCTGGATCATGACGCAGCCGCTGTGTTCCCCGCGACCGGCGCGGCCTGAAGCCTGGACCATGAGTTGAAAGGCCCGCTCACCCGCACGGAAATCCGGTAAATTAAGAACCTGATCCACTTCCAAAATGCAAATCAAGGTAACTCGCGCAAAGTCATGCCCCTTGGCCAGCATTTGGGTCCCGACCAAAACATCGATGCGACCCTCGCGGAAATCGTTAAGCATGGTCGGCAGCGCCTCGCGATTGCCAACGGTATCAGAATCCACGCGTTGAATGCGGGCCCCAGGAAGGGCCTCACGCAGATAAAGCTCCATCTGCTCGCTGCCGTAGCCGACCATGACAAAGGCGTCACGTTCCTCGGGAGCCACCAGATCATCAACCCTTTGGCTGAAATCACAGTAGTGGCAGCGCAGGATGCTCGAATTCTTATGCACGGTCATCGAAATGCTGCAGTGGGGGCAACTGACGGCTTTGCGTTCTCGCAGCGAAAACAGAAAATAAGCAAAACCGCGGCGATTCACAATCACCATGGCCTGCATGCCCCGGGCGTGATTGGCCCGCAGAGCCTCGACGATGCGAGGATCGATCGGCAATTCCAGAAGGCGGGGGACTTGCCCACGCGGACTCAAGCGCCGCGCAAAAGCTTGTTCAATGCTGGCCTGAATCAGCTGCACATCAGGCAGGCCACGGCCATGGACTCGATTCGGCAGTTCCAATAAATTATATTTTCCCTGCTGAGCATTGGCATAGGATTCGAGGGAAGGTGTGGCGCTCCCCAGGACGACCACAGCTTTTTCCAGATAACCACGCATGACGGCAACATCACGACCGTTGTAGGTTAACCCCGTCGTCTGCTTGTAACTGCTGTCATGCTCTTCATCCACGATCAGAAGTTTGAGTTGCACAAACGCTGCAAAAACCGAGGAACGGGGGCCAATGAGAATTTGCCGCTCCCCGTTGCGAATGGCTTCCATCTGGGCCCAGCGCTCGGTGTCGGCCATCGCGGAATGGACGACCGAGACCTGATCGGGAAAACGCGCTTTGAAAATACGGGTCATCTGGGGGGTCAGGGCAATTTCCGGGACCATGACCAGCACCTGGTTCTGGGGATTCTGCTCCAAAACCTTGGCAATGAGATGTAAATAAACTTCGGTTTTGCCAGCCCCAGTGACGCCATGGAGTAAAAATGGCTTGGACTGAGCTTGCGTGATGCCGTCATCCACGAGCTTTTGATAGACAGCACGTTGCTCGGCGGTCAGGACCTGCGGCACAATTACAGGAGAGACCGTGGGTACATCGTCTTCGGCCGCATCGGGTCGTGAGGTTTTACTGGAGGCTCCACCCCGCGCGCGGGTTTCATTTTTATCCTCTTTAAGGACAAGACCGTCCTTCTGCAACCGCGCCAGTGTGACTTTAGGCAAGCCGGCCGCCAGACCCTCCTCCATGCGGGTTTTGAAAATTTTCAGCGAGCAGCTGCCAGAGGCCTTTTTCCAAATCAGTCGAAACAAGGCGCCCCTGGGATCCTCCTGATCCTTCCAAAGCAATTTGCCCGATTCCGTCAAAACGACCTTGGACGTTTTCGTCTTCACCCGCGACGCGGGCAGCATGGTCCGCAGCACCTCGCCGAGCGGGTGCATATAGTAAGAACTCATCCATCGCGCCAAATCGAGAAGGATGGAACTATAGATCGGGATCTCATCGAGTCTAGCCAAAATCGCCTTAAGTTTATAAGCTGGATCCGGTGCTTTTTGGCTGATCCCGAGCACGACGCCGACCGTTTGTCGATTCCTTTCACCAAAAGGCACGGTCACGCGACAACCGCTTGGAATCTTCTCGGCGGCGAGGTAAGTAAAGCTCTGTTCCAAGGCCACCGGCATTGATATGTCGAGATGATACTGTTGCACCGGGACCCTTCTCACCACAGGTGATTCGGAAATCTATTTACTTGCGTATAGCTTGCGCTTAGGTTAATTTTCAACACCCTTTAGGGTGAAGACCCATCAAGGTAGTTTTTACGTGCCTGCTTCCCTCGTCCCAAACGCAGACAGGAAGAGGCTTACGATGATTTAAAAGTTCTCTTCCCCAGGCGGAGAGTACACTGGATAATTCGGAGGCTGCATGGCTAACTCGAGAAAGAAAAGACGTCTGATGTTCCGTCGGAAGCGGACGTTGGATCCTAGCATCATCATCGATTACAAAAATCCCGACGTTCTGCGCCGTTTCATCACGGATCGCGGCAAGATCATTCCTCGTCGGATCTCTGGCGCAACTGCCAAGCAACAACGCGCGATCTGTAACGCCGTCAAACGCGCTCGCTACCTCGCTCTGTTGCCTTACAGCCTTGGCCACCGCCAGGAACGTAACTTTGCAACCGAGATGTCGGCTATCGCTACTTCAGCCATGGGCACTTCCAGCCGCGGCGGCCCACGTGGTCCTCGTTCGGATGAAGATAAACGTCCCCCTCGTGACGCAGGAGAAGAATAATGTCTCGTCGCTGTGAACTCACAGGTAAAGGCGTTCAGGTAGGCCATCGCGTTTCGCACTCGAATATCAAGTCGAAACACCGCTTCCTCCCGAACCTCCAGACCAAAAGATTCTGGTCGACTGAAATGAAAAAATTCGTGACGCTCAAAGTTGCCACGTCTACTATCCGTACCATCGATAAGTTGGGTCTGGATGTGTTCGCTCGCAAAAACGGCATCAAACTGAAGTAAGGATGAAACCATGGGTCGCGGTGATAATCGTAGAACTCCTAAAGTCAGACAGCACAAAGCTCGCCGCAAACTGAAGGCGCGCATAAAGCGTAAGATCGAAGCAGCTAAAGCTGCAAAATAAGGCTCACCCTGCCTTGGTCCATTGGATCTGAGGTCAGGCGGCACAAGCCATGACAGCGAGCGTTCCCGTCCAAGGAGCGCTCTTTGTTTTCAAGGGGACAGCGCTTGAAGCAAGTGACTGTGATCACTGATGGGGCCTGCCTTGAGAATCCCGGACCTGGAGGATGGGCAGCGTTGCTGCGCTTCGGCCAGCATGAAAAGATGGTCTCCGGATCGGAAGCCGGGACCACCAATAACCGCATGGAACTGATGGCGGTTATCAAGGGTCTTGAGGCGCTGAAAGAAAGCTGTGACGTCACGCTCCTGGCCGACAGCCGTTACGTGCTGGATGGGTTTGACAAGGGCTGGCTCGCCAATTGGAAGGCCAATGGCTGGAAGACAGCCGGAAACAAGCCGGTGAAGAACCAGGACCTCTGGGAGGAACTGGAGCGTCAGGTCAAGCGCCACAGGATCAAATGGGTTTGGGTTAGAGGTCACAATGGCCATGAAGATAATGAACGCGTGGACGTGGAAGCCCGCAAACAGGCGACTGCACTACGCGATGCGCGCGGCTTCACAGCCGTGGATGATGAAGTATAAAGCTTGACGAATGGCGTCCGGCTTGTTATTCGACATACTCTCTGAAATTGAAGAGAAAAGAGGAACGACACAGTGGCACAGCATAAATCCGCAAAAAAGCGTATCCTTACCAACGCTAAAAAAAGAACGCGCAACCAGGCATATATTTCCAGCGTTCGCACCGCTGTTAAAAAAGTCCGTACTGCGATTGAAAAAGGTCAAGCAGCCGAAGTTGCTGGCCTGCTGGAAAAAGCTCAATCCTTGCTGCACAAAGCAGCTTCGCGCGGCCTGATTCACCGTAACACCGCTTCCCGCAAAGTTGCCCGTTTGGCAGCTGCTGTGAAGACCAAGGCACAAGCCTAATTTTAGGCTGATGACTTGACGGTAAGGCACATAGAAAAAGCCCGAGTCACTGGACAACGGGCTTTTTGTGCGTTCATCTTTCCAGGGACTTGGCGTCCTTCCACAGAGCTTCCAATTCATCCCGCGTCAAGTGACTGACATCCTGATTCCTGACCCTGCAGATGTCTTCCATCGCCGCAAAGCGCCTTAGAAACTTCGCATTGCCCTGCTGAGCCGCGACCTCGGGTTCAACCCCCAGATGTCGACTGAGCTGAGCGAGACTAAAGAAGACGTCCCCCAGCTCGTCGTGGAGCCGATCCTGGTCCGCGCCGACCATCTCGTGTTCGAGTTCCTTAAGTTCCGCCTGGCACTGCTTGAGCACTTCGGCCGCTGTATCCCAATCAAAACGAATGGTGTGGGCCCTTTTGCCTATTTTATAGGCCTGGGTCAAAGCCGGAAGAACCTTGGCGCAGTCCGAGAAATAACCGGCCTTCTGCAGTTTGACAGCTTTCTCCTTGGCTTTAATCTTGTCCCAATTGCTTTTGATTTCGGCCTGATTGATCCCCTGCCCCGCCAGCTCACCGAAAACATGCGGATGGCGCCGCAGCATCTTACTGTTGATGGCGGTCACCACATCGCGGATATCCCCCTTGTTTTGATCAACAGCCAGCTGCGCATTCAGAACGACCTGCAAAAGGACATCACCGAGTTCCTCAAGCAGATGGGCTTCATCGGTCCCTAGCATGGCCTCAGCAGCCTCGTAAGCTTCCTCCAGCATGAATCGCCGCAGACTCTTGTGGTCCTGCTCCAAATCCCAGGGACAGCCCCGTAGCGGATGCCGCAGGGTGGAGACCGTTTTTACAAATTCGGTAAAGAGGCGACCGGCTGCCTCAGCTCGTGCATCGACTTCCTGTTGCCAGGCCTTTTCATCAAATGTCATATCCATTCCACTCGCACATAAGATGCGTCAAATCATTTCAATCAAAGACGGAAGATAATTTTCCTTGGGCGGCACACCGAGGATGGTGATCACCGTCGACGCAATATAAGCAATGCTTCCCTGCTCCAGTCCTGGAACCAGCCGATAGCCATTGGGCCCCCGAGGATCATAAAGATAAAACGGAACAGCATTCAAGGTATGCGACGTCTTGGGTTTGGGACGCCAGCTGAAGGGCAGATCCAGCCAATCGGCAGGACCTTCCTTGTTGGTATCAAACATCTCGTCGGCGTTGCCATGATCGGCGGTAATGATCAGAACCGTATCGGTTTCCTTGGCCGCCTGCACCAGCCGTCCGATGCAAAGATCGACAGCGGAAACAGCCAGAATCGAGGCTTCCAGATTTCCCGTGTGGCCCACCATGTCGCCGTTCGGGTAATTGATACGACCAAAATCAAAGCTATTGCTGCGCATGCGGGCAATGGTGGCTTCGGTGATTTCATAAGCCTTCATCCAGGGCTTCAAATCAAATTGAATGACATCACTCGGAATTTCCACATAATCCTCGAGCTTTTCATCCATGATCCCCGAACGATTGCCATTCCAGAAATAAGTCACGTGCCCATATTTTTGCGTTTCTGAACACGCAAACTGCTTAAGACCCTGATGCAGAAGATGCTCGGAAAGGGTGTCATTGATCGCCGGTGGCGTAACGAGATAACGCGGCGGGATATGCAGATCGCCATCGTATTCCATCATGCCAGCAAAATAAACCTGCGGCCAGCGTACACGATCAAAGACCTTAAAATCCGCTTCGGTGAAAGCGCGGCATATTTCGATGGCGCGATCACCACGGAAGTTGAAGAGCACCACGGCATCACCATCCTGAATGGTTCCAACCGGTTTTTCCTGCTCCATGATCACAAACGGCGGCAGATACTGATCGATGAGTTTGGGATCCTGACGAAAACCCATAATCGCCGAACGCAGGCTGGGAAATCGATTCGGCGCTTCGCCCATGACATGCGCCTTCCAACCGCGATCGACCATCGACCAATCCGCTTCATAACGATCCATGGTTGTCGTCATACGGCCCCCGCCCGACGCCACCTTCACATCAAAATCCGAGCTCTGCAGCTCGCTCATCACTTTTTCCAACCGCTCGACATAAACCTCGGCGGTCTTTTCTCCAACATCGCGGCCGTCGATTAAAGCATGGATCCGGACCCGTTTGATGCCGGTGCGCTTGGCTTCGCGCAGGAGCGCATGCAAATGTCCATCATGGGAATGTACGTTGCCGTCCGACAGGAGTCCGATCAGGTGGAGCGTGCCTTCGTGGGATTGAACGGACCGCACGAGGTCCAGCCAGGTTTGACCGTGGAAAAGGCTACGATCGGCTATAGCATTTTGCACGAGCTTGGCGCCCTGATCGAAGACTCGACCGGCACCCAAGGCATTGTGACCAACTTCACTGTTGCCAATGTCAGAATCGCTGGGCAAACCCACATAGGTGCCATGGGCTTTGAGCGTGCGATACAGCCCGATTTTTTCCAACTGACGGAGCTGTGGCGTGTGAGCAAGCTTCACGGCATTGCCGTACGAACTGGCCCTGACACCCACACCATCCATAACGACGACGAGAACTTTACGCTTTGCTTTTGACACGACCAACTCCCTGCGATTATGGTTGGCAACGTGCTGACAGTAGCCGATAGGATTCCAAGAAAAAAGCTTTTTCCCGAGGAAAATAACCACAACGCATGAGAGCCGTGATTCAAAGAGTCAGCCGCGCTGATGTTAAAGTTGAAGACAAAGTTGTAGGCAGCATCGAGGCCGGCCTGCTGGTGTATCTGGGCCTTCATCAAAGCGATGGACCCGAACTCATACCGGTTCTGGTCGATAAGATCATCAATTTGCGCATTTTTCCGAATGAAGAGGGACGTTTTGATCGATCGCTGCAGGATGGAGGCGGCGGACTCCTGGTTGTCAGCCAGTTCACGTTATACGGTGATTGCCGCAAAGGCCGGCGGCCGAGTTTTCAGGATGCAGCGCCACCCGAACGCGCGCGAGCGCTTTATGAAAAATTTCTGGAGTGTGCGGCGGGCAAAGGCATACAGATTGCAGCTGGCGTCTTTCAAGCTCATATGGAGGTCTCGTCCGTGAACGACGGACCGGTGACCATTATCATGGATCTTCCCAATCAAGGAGCCGACACATGATCAGCGTACTTTATGTTCCCTGCGGCAATCGCGAAGAAGCCGAAAGCATCAGCCATAAACTTATCGAAGAACAATTGATTGCCTGCGCGAACATCATTCCAGCTTCGGACTCTCTGTATGTTTGGGAAGGCATGCTGGAGCAAACGCAGGAAAGCATCCTGCTGGTCAAAACCAGCCCGGAATATCGGGGCAAGGTGATGCAGCGAATTGAAGAACTGCACAGCTACAGCTGTCCGTGCATTATCGAATGGAAGATTGAGTCGGTGAATCCAGCTTATGCGGCTTGGGTGCAGGAGTCGCTGAAGACAACACCAAAACCCGAAAGCCTTTGAGGCCTTCGGGTCTGGTCATTTTTGAGTACTGAGAAAGAGGATCAATCGTTATTGGACTCGCTGTCATCAACACCGATCTTGTTGTAGAACAGCTCGTCGATGGTCTTCTTGATCAGGATCCAAAGCAGTTCCTTATCCGAACATTTGCCAAAGACCCCGAGCGGGATTTGAAAACCACCTTTATCCTTGCGGCCACCACCATAGTACACACCATGCTGGTCCTGGCCAAATACGTCTTTTATCCATTTATCAGGATCAAGGGTATGCGACTTGGTGCGCAGGGATCCGTCGACGAATTCACCGCCGACCACACCATAGACGACAACCGTATCAATCCCTTCGCGATTCAGAAGGTAATCGGCGCACTGGCCAATGCCATCGCGATCCTCTTCCCGAACATAACCCACGCCCGAGAACATGAACGTGCCGCGGATATCCTTGCGCTGCAGGGCGATCTGCGTGAGGTCCATGGTCTTGGCGGGAATCGACTGCCGTGAGATCAAAGCCAAAAGATCCTTATCCACATAACGGGATAAAAACTCGGAGGCTTTGTAATCCGCGGGCGTTGCATTCACAAAGTTATCGGTATCCGTGCGCACACCGTGCATCAAGGCTGTGGCAATCTTGGCTTCTTCCAAGGTATCGCCTTTAAACCCAAAGCGCGGATCACAGAGATACTCACCATAGATGGCCGACGTGGAACCGACGTTTTCCCGGATGTCCAGGAAGTGGCCTTTGATGGTCCCCAGCTTTCTGTGGTGATCGACAAACACGAGCAGCTCGCAGGTTTCCGGCAGTTTGATCGGCAGCTCGGTATTCTGCGAGTCATTCACAGCATAGTAGTCGTACGAGGAATAATCGAATTGATCGTTATATTCCTCGATATCCAGATCCAGTTTTTTCACGAGCGCGCGGTTCTCATGGTGTGAGATCTGCTCGAAGTGAAGAATCGTGGATTGAATATCAAACTGAGCACCCATGTAAGCGAGGGCAAGAGAAGTTGCGATGTTATCAGGATCTGGATAACCCTTGATGCAGATCAGCAGCCTTTTGCCGCGAGCCTTATCCAGGGTTTCGATGAGTTCCTGAGTCTTGCTTTTCTTTTCCACGCGTACGGGATCCGTGCCATTCGCTTCAGCTTCCATCAGATCAGTGTCGCCACCGCTGAGTTCTTTCTGAGCTTTGACTTTCTTCTTGAGACTGATCAACTCAGCCTCTTTTTCTTTGAATCGCGTATCCATCGTCGACAAAGGGCTTACTCCTTTCACGTGCTCGCCTGGGTCCGGCCCTCTTTACAGTCTGCACGTCCGCAAGGATCGCGGCTCTAATTCATTATAACACTGCAATCTAAACTTTCACCTTGGGCAGGTAGGTCAATATTGCCTTGACCGTCGGGAACTGCCGAAACGTGAAAATACTTATGCCAGTTTCCTTGGCGCGCGCAAGCAGTCCTTCCACATTGGGATCCTTCGCCAAATCCTGACTTATGCCGAGTATCAGTGGGGCTTCTTTGAAATCGGCGAGGACGGTCAGGCGTTTGCGAAGCTCCGACTCATGCCACTTATGAAACAATTCCAGGTGCCTTTGAACTCCATTCTTGTGACGAAGTGTAAGATCAGGAAAACTATAGCACTGCTGGCCAAGATTCAAATGCTCCTGTCCTTCTTCCACTAACCAATCTTTTCGATCCACGGCCGGAAGGGCGTTAAAAGCCCTGATAAATGCCTGAAACTCTTCAGGAATGTACCCGCTAAAGCTACGGTAATGACTGCGGATCGGCTTGGAACTATCGATTTTCAGATCATAGTAATTTTCACCAAGCTTTACCGTCGCTTCCAACTCCCACTTGGGCATCAGCAGAACATAAGGAAAGAACTGACAAAGTCGCATTCCATAACTTTGGACTTGATCGAACATGGACAGAGGGCCGGAAATCTCCAGAGTCAACGCACCCTCTGGATTTTCAACAAATTCAGCCAGGAGTCGACAGAATCTTAGTTTCTGCAACAATCGTCGACGGGTAACGATATCCTTTTCGTGGATGGAAAATCGAACCTTTTGCGCCCTGAGGAGCAGTCCTTGAATCTGGGCCGCGTTGTAACGGTGAACCAGAGCCTCGCCCGAGATATCCTCGAACGTTTGAATATTGCGAAACTCCGGCAGATCAGCATAGAGCTGTTCCTGCATGGCTCCGAAACTGCGACCGCTTTTTTCCGCCATTTCCCGTTCAAAATCCGCCCGGCTCGGCACACCCTGGGCGCGCAAGGCGCGGCTCGTCTCAAACCACGTCCAGCGCTGCTCTTCCAGGGTCTCATCCGATTCCCCGAACGTGCAGCGATCCTCCAGCAGTTTGCCAAAGCCTTGAAACACACCATCCGATGACTCCGGGTGCTGTTTCAGCTGATCATTCAAATCACGCCAGCTCTGGCCCACATGCAGGCGATAGAGCGCTGCCAGGTCATCACCGAGCTGAATGAGATTCTTGTCATTCGGCTTCAGATACTTGGGATGGACGCGACTCTCACGTCTTGAATATTTGAGAAGGTCTTTGGTAAGCATGATGGTTCCTGCGCCGCTTGTTGACGTAGAATTCGTTGGTGTCCTTCGAAATCACTTCGTAAAGGACCGCTCGTTTGCCTTCCTGATGCCTCAGGATGCGGCCCAGCCTTTGCACGTGCTCCCGTACCGCAGCGCTGCCTGAAATCACAATGCCAATACTCGCTTCGGGGACATCCACGCCTTCATTGAGAACCTTGGAAGTCACCAGCACATCGATGCGCCCGGCACGGAAATATTCCAACATCTGTTTGCGTTCTTTGGGCCGCGTTTGATGGGTCAACACGGGTAACATGAAATTTTTGCCAATCTGATAGGCCATGGCATTGTCCTGGGTGAACACAATAATGCGATCACCGCGGTGCTTCATCAAAATATTCCAGAGTTCATCCATCTTGCCCGTGGCGGCCTGGGCCAAACGCTTCTGCTCGCGCCAGGCTTCAATCGCGTCCTTGCCTCCGGGCAGCGTTGCCGATTTGCGGATAAAATCCTGCCAACCTTCCGGTCCCGAGAAGTTGATGCGATTGTTTTTGATAAAGGCGGTATAGGTGCCGCGGGCCTTCTGATAGGCGGCCATTTCCTCAGGCGTCAGCGGAACTTCCACGCTCACGACATCATAGGGCGCGAGCACGGTTTCCACCATCTCGCGAATGTGGCCTTCATAGCAAAGGTCACCCAGCAACTCGTAGATCATCTCTTCCTTGCCATCCGCGCGCTCAACGGTTGCCGAAAGGCCCAGACGGAAAGGAGCAATCGATGCGCGAGCAATCATCTGGTATTGAGTCGACGGCAGATGATGGCATTCATCAAAGATCAGAAGCCCAAAACGATTGCCGATCGTTTCAATGCTAAGGTAAGCGGAATCATAGGTCGAGACGGTCACCGGCCGAATATCCTTCCAGCCGCCGCCCAGGGCTCCTATGTCCATGCCGAAGAAATTTTTAAGAACGTTCTGCCACTGCAAAAGCAGATCAATCGTTGGGACAACGACCAGCGTCGGCCGTTGTTTGGCAACCATGGCAAGGATCGCAAGAATGGTTTTACCAGCGCCTGTCGGCAGAGCGACGACCCCTCGTGAACTCTGCTGCTGCCAGGCTCTGAGAGCCTCGGATTGATGCGGCCTCGGGATAATGGGCTGCTGCAGTTTTAATTCCAAAGCCTGATACACGCGGGCTCGATCGACCAACGGTTTCTTGTCTTCGATCGCTTTCAGCACCACATCACGATAACAGAAGCCAGGCGCGCGCCACTGTTTGGTTCGGCTATCAAAACGAAAACCCGGCCATTCCTCGCTCACGTCACCGAGAGCGCCGTCCAAAAGTAAGGTTCCCAGCTCATACTGCAGCGTCGTCATCCGGTTCCTTTTGGATTTGGTGCTGAATCATCTTAAATCCCATACCGCAGCCAGCCAAAATAGTCCAGATCATGCATGCAGTCAAAGAATAAGACAGCCAGGCCGCACCACTCTGGCCTGTTAAAAACACAACCAGCCAGGCGTTGCCCAGCAGAATCATCACGATAAAACCAAGAGCGGAAGCTTTGGTAAAGATGGAACGTCTTAAGTAGGGTTTCATGCCCGAAAATGCCTCAATGTGACATCAGGATACCGATGCTCACGAGGGCCAGCACCACGCGATAAATGGCAAAGACACCAAAGCCATACTTGCGCAGGTAGCGCATCAGAAAACCGATCACCAGCCAGCCCGTGACGGCTGACACTAGCATGCCCACGTAAAATTCGGGAAGGTGAATACTGGCGAGGATTTCATCCGCCTTCAAAAGAGCGGCCCCGGCTGTGATGGGCGTGCCCAGCAAAAAGGAAAAGCGAGCGGCCTCACTGCGGTCGAGCCCCATAAGCCGGCTGGCAATGATGGTTGCACCGGAGCGGGACGTGCCTGGAAAGAGGGCACACGCTTGAGCCACCCCAACCAGAAGGCCGTGAATGGGTTTGAATTCCAACATTTTGCGATGAACGGGAGCCTTGCGATCCACCCACCAGAGTAGAATACCGACAATAATCAAAGGAAAGCATACAAGGATGGCACGGGTGGAAAAGAACTCTTCAATCTGATGCTCAAAGAGTTTGCCGATGATGGCCGCGGGTACGGTGCCGACAATCAGATTGATCAGCAGCTGGCTGCGTGGGTTGATTTTCTTTTCCTTGAGGCTCAAGACAGAGCCCTGGAGGAGATCAATCCAGTCTTTCCAAAAATAAACCAAAAGAGCCAGAAGGGTGCCGACATGCAAAGCCACCTCGAAGCTCATTGACAAGGCTCGGCCCTGCAGCATGGTCGAGACAATAATCAAATGTCCCGAACTGGAAATGGGAAGAAATTCGGCCAATCCTTGAATGATCCCCAGGACGACGGAATGCCACAGCTCCATCCTTCAACTCCTCTAAAAAATAAAGCCCGTGATGGTCACGGGCTCAAGCTTAACAGAAAATGTTAAATTCGCTTAGAACTTGCCAATCAAACCAGCCACAAGGTCGGTTCGCGTCAGATCTTTTTTCTTGGTGGCATCGCTCGGGTCAACGAATTCACCGGAAGACATCGTCACATCAATAAAAGGTCGATAGAAAGTTCCCCACGCGTCGTAGTGAGTCCCAACCGCGACCGTCAGTTCGTTCTTGTTCAAGCTGCCGGCCGTATTGCTTTCGGCCGTTACGATCGCCGCATCGGTTGCACCAGGAGCTGTATAAGGATCGGTGCCCATCGTTGAAACATGAACAAAGGGCGTGTAGTCACCGGTCTTGTATTCAGCATAGGCAACCATGCCGGTGTACACGTCTTTCTTTTCAATAAACCGGGTTGGATCCGCGGGATCCACACCCTTGTTATTGCGGGTATCCATGGTGTAGTCCAGATAAGCATCAAGAGCCTCGCGCTTGAAGCGAACGCCCACCGAAGCTGTGCTGCTCTTGCCCAGATCGTAAACAGCGTACTGCACCAAAGGCGAAAACTCGCCAAAGGCTCCGTACCATTCCAAAGCAATCGCCGGCTGCTTCTGAGCCGTTTGCGTTTCCTTGCTGTTGGTGACGATGCCTTCTGCATTGCCCTGATTCCAGCTCGTGCAGCTGGTGCTGCTGCTGGCTGTGACGGCATTGGTTGTGGGATTATTCGTATAGGTCGTGGCACTCGCACATTTACTATAATCATCGACCAACTGAAGCGAGAGGTTACCCGCCAGCTTGTAGGTGATATCGAGAGCGACTTTGTCTTTGAGAGGATTGCTATTCAGGTAAGCCGCGATCACAGGAGTCGTGACGCCGCTGGTCAATTTGCGATGCAATCCGTAGGTTTTTATCTTTTGTTTACCAATGGTGACTTCGAGATTTTCATTGACCCGATTGGTCAGGTAGAAGCGCTCCAGCTCACTTTCCTTGGCCTTATACAAGACCGTCCACGAGATCTCCTCAGAAAGTTTGCCTCGAAAAACGAGTTTCGCACCCTTCAGATTAAAGGTCGTGGTTTTGGTTTGCTTGCCCAGATCCTTGTCATTCAGCCCATCATTGGTGTTGACGACATTCACTTGATACTCAGCACCAATTTCAATCTCAGGTGCTGCCTGCACGGTGGACGTCAAAGCCAGGCCCGCCAAACTCAAGGAAACGCTAGAGACTTTCACAGAGAACCTCCTGGTTAGGAAACAAAAGTGGCCCATCATAGCCAAGGCTTTATTCCAGCATCAAGTGTAATAAGCTTATAACTAAATGTCTAAACCATCTGGCTGACAGCTTCGAGGTGAATCAAAGCCTGCGATGTGAGCTCACGACCACGGGGTCCGCGTCTGATAAATCCTTGGTGCGTAAGAAAAGGTTCGTAAACGTCTTCAATTGTGGTGCGTTCCTCACCAATGGTTGCCGCCAAAGCTTCAATACCGGCCGGGCCTCCGTTATAACGCTCATGGAGAATGCGCAAAATCCGGCGATCCATGCGATCCAATCCAGCAAGGTCAATATTCAATCGAGTCAGCGTTAAATCAACGATATCGCGATCCAGACGTTCGACGCAATGGAAGTCGGCAAAGTCCCGAACCCGACGCAAAAGTCGGTTGGCAATCCGTGGGGTTCCACGCGAACGTCGGGCCAATTCAAAGGCCCCTTCCTGGGCCAGCTCCACACCCCAAAGGCCGGCGCTTCTTTGCAGAATTTTGGCAAGCGATTCCGTATCGTAAAATTCCAGGTGTTCCTGAATGCCAAAGCGGCTTAAAAACGGCGCGGAAAGACTGGCAACACGGGTGGTGGCGCCTATCAGGGTAAAAGGATTGATCGGCATACGCACGGTGCGGGCGGTGGGCCCTTGACCGACCAGAATGTCGATACAGAAGTCTTCCATGGCCGAATACAGAATTTCTTCCACCGTGATGGGCAGGCGGTGAATCTCGTCAATAAACAGCACGCCACCCGGCTCCACGCCAGCCAAAATTCCAGCCAGATCACCGGGTTTATCGATGGAAGGCCCGCTGGTCTGATAAAAGGGAACGGCCATTTCATGGGCCACAATTTTCGCCAGCGTGGTTTTCCCAAGCCCCGGCGGTCCGTGCAAAATAATATGATCCAAGGGCTTGCCCCGCTTGCGGGCGGCGGCAACATAAACTTCCAGATTGTTTTTGACCGATTCCTGGCCCGGATAATCGGCAAATCGATGCGGGCGCAGTTGCTGCTCCAGGCCGTCATCCACATCATGAAAAGTCGATTGGGTCAGCTCTTCGGTGCGTCGCGGGGGGAGTTCCTGCAACTGAATATGTATGGGATCCATGTGTTTGATTCCTTAACAAAGCCTTTTAAAAAGGCTCGTTGTCGGCAAGTCCGAGGTCACGGCCCTTGGCGCCTTTGACGTCGCGTTCCTTGACCTCACGCTTTTTCTCTGGGCCCAGGGTTCCCTGGCTCAGCTGCTTGAGAGCCTGCCGCATCAGATCCGGAAAGGCAAGATGCGCCGATTCCTTTCTGAGTTTGGTGAGGAGTGGCGTGATGGTTTTATCCTTGTAGCCAAGATTTTCCAAAGCTGATTCCAGATCGGAAAAGACCATGTCCTCGTGTTCGCGACTGCTCTGGCTATGATCCAGGGGCAAAGGTCCGTCGAGGTCATCGGAATCCAGGCGGCCGCTCCTTTCGCGCATGTCGAGGAGCTGGGCAGCCTTCAGTTTCAGAAGTTTCGGCCGCAAATCGACGATAATTTTTTCCGCAAGACGTGGACCCACACCGGGGACGCTCTCCAGAATTTTCCCATCGTCCTGCGTCACCGCGCGATCGATGGCATTCACCGTCAGGGTTGAAAGAATAGCCAGAGCCACCTTGGGGCCGACACCGCTCAGGCTCAGAAGGATTTCAAAGGCCTGGCGGTCTTCATAACTCCGGAAACCAAAGAACCGAATGGCGTCCTCACGAACGTAGGTATAGATCCACAGCGAAATCTTCTGACCAACTTTAGGCAGCTGACAGAGTGTGGAAAGCGGCAGCTCCAGGCCGTAACCGACGCCCTGGACATCGAGGATGATACCGGTCGGAAGACTGGCGAAAAAGGTTCCTGTCAGTCGTTCAATATACATGAGTCAATCCAGGAAAAAGTAGGTTCAGCGCAAACGCGTAGGAGGTTCCGTTTCCGCTTCGATATCATGCTCGGATTCAGCATGCAAACGCTCACGCATTTTTTCATCAAGGTTCTTCAATTCGAGCAAGGCGTTGGCAATGCGCTCGCCCTCATTGCCCTGGTCCGAGACCAGAAGCTCCCGCACGTGCCGGAGTTTTTCAAAATCCATATGGGTCTGCTTATTGATGGCATCCAGCATGGCATTGAAATTCCTCACGACATAACGCATGTCATCACCGTCGCGAATTTTCATTTGGCCGTACCAACGGCCTTCCTCGACGCGACGAAACTGCCTGACCAGCGAATACATGGGTCCGGCCAGCCGATGCGTTATTAAAATTCCCATAAATCCGACCAGGAGAATATTCAAAATTGCAGCCATCGCCATCACACCCAGGACAGGCCCAGGAAGAAAACGGGGAATGCGCAGAATTTCAAATTGAAAAAGCGGATAGAGAATGACGCTCGTGGTCAGAGCCGTGGACAGAAGACCGACCAGGATAGCCGCACCTGTATAACGGAACTGAAAGTCCCTATTGATCAGGATGAGCCTTTGCTTTTGACGCTGAAATTTTTGCTTCATAACCACCACTATAACTGGCGGCCGGGGAGTTGGGAATGGCTAAAGAGGGGTCGAGAAGGCCCTGCGCGTGCAGGGCCCGTCCCAGCTTTATTTCAAGCAGGCTTTGATAGCGTCGACTTTGTCGAGACGTTCCCAGGGGAAGATATCGCGACCAAAGTGGCCATAGGAAGCAGTTTTCTTATAGATAGGACGCAGAAGGTCGAGACTTTCGGTAATTCCGCGTGGGGTCAGCCGGAACACTTCACGGATCACGTTGGCCAGCTTCTCTTCAGAAACTTTGCCGGTGCCGTAGGTATTCACAAAAACGCTGACCGGTTCCGCAACACCAATCGCGTAAGCCAGCTGAACCAGACACTGGTCAGCAGCGCCCGCAGCCACGATATTCTTGGCAATGTAACGGCCCATATAAGCAGCCGAACGGTCCACCTTCGTCGGATCCTTGCCCGAGAAAGCACCACCGCCGTGGGCGCCGTGTCCGCCGTAACTATCGACGATGATCTTACGGCCGGTCAGACCGCAGTCACCCTGAGGTCCGCCGATCACGAAGCGACCGGTGGGATTGATATGATATTTGGTTTTGGCGTCGAGCATGTGCGCGGGGATGGTTTTCTTCACCACTTCCTCGATCACAAAAGCTTCGAGATCCTTGTGAGCCACTTCAGGAGAATGCTGGGTCGAAACCACAACAGCATCGATGCGGCTCAGCTTGCCGTCGCGATATTCGGCTGTCACCTGGGACTTGGCGTCCGGGCGCAGGAATGGAACGGTCTTGTTGCGACGGTGATTCGACAACTTGCTCAGCAGCTGGTGCGCGTAGCTGATGGTCGCCGGCATATATTCGGCTGTTTCATTCACAGCGTAACCGAACATCATACCCTGGTCGCCTGCGCCTTGCTCCCCGTGCAGGCCTTCGCCCTCGGTCACACCCATGGAGATATCAGGAGATTGCTGTTCAATGGAAAGAATCACACCGCAGCTTTTCGAGTCAAAGCCGAGAGCGCCATCGTTGTAACCGATCTCTTCGATGGTTTCACGAGCGATCCGGGCATAGTCCACAACAGCTTTGGTCGTGATTTCACCCGCGATAACCACCAGACCGGTTTTCACCAGGGACTCGCAGGCAACGCGAGAATACTTGTCCTGAGCCAGCAAAGCATCCAGGATGGCGTCACTGATTTGGTCACAGACTTTGTCTGGATGACCTTCGCTGACAGATTCCGAAGTAAAAAGATAATTCTTGAGTTGTGAGCTCATGCGAGTCCTCTCTTCATTCTAACCGCGATACGCCCCGTATTGAGCACGTGGGCGCTACCAATTCCGAAAGACTTTCCATTGTTATCAATTAAAATCACGTGGTCAAGCGATCTAATTGTGGCTCGCCGCACGCCATCATGGGTGAGTCCGCCTTCAAAGGTCTTCATTTCCACGTGCATTTCCTGTCCCATCTTCAAACGGTCGACCAGAGCGGTGTCCAGAGCTCGCCAGCTCGGGATTGCCAAGTTGATATCCTGAATGGGAATGATACGTTCGTTCAGATTCTCCAGATTATTTTCCAACTCGTCCAGCTTAAAAGCTTGCTCGCAGGAAAGATCACCGCTGCTCAAGCGCAGAAGTCGTGTGATCGTGCCTAAAGAACCAGCCTGCTCTGCGATCTGGCTCGCCACGACCCGCACGTAGGTGCCTTTTGAGCAACGAATTCGGAAGGTTCCCACGCCATCAACAAGCCGCAGACAGTGCAGGCTTTCGATCTGAATGATCTTGCGCAAAAGTTGCAGAGGCACCTGATCGGCCTTGCCCTGCCTTGCATATTCGTAAAGGGGTTTGCCCTGAAATTTAATGGCGGAATACATGGGCGGGACCTGCATGAAGTCGCCGACCATCGATTCGCAGATTTTATGCAATTGCTCTTCGGTAATATGCTCTTTCGGAGCATGCGCCACGACCTGACCATCGGCATCCAGCGTGTCTGTCGCCACCCCAAAACCAACGTCAAATTCATAAGCCTTGGTGCCAGCGAGCAGGAAATCCTGGATGCGCGTGGCTTTGCCAAAGAGCAGCGGCAAGAGACCTTCGGCCAGGGGATCCAGAGTTCCCACGTGGCCCATCTTTACCTTGCCGATACGCTGCTGAAACCAGCGCGTCACATCCTTGGAAGTCATACCAGGTGGTTTATAGACGAGCAGCAATCCATCGATCGGAACAATCTTACGTAATTGAGGACGATTCACTCTTGGCTCCAGGGTCATTCTTCTTCGGCTATCTTGTGCAAAATCCCTTCAATGCGTTCTGCGGATTCAAGGGTACTGTCATAGATAAAGCGAAGTTCAGGAACCCGCCTGATGTCCAGGACCTTAAGCTGCTTGCGCAGATAAGTCGCCGCTGACTCCAGGCCCTTCTGGGCCCGGTCGGGTTTGCTGCTATCATAGGTCCGGTAATAAACCGTGGCCACCTGCAGATCCGATGAGATTTTCACCGCGGTGATGGTCACAAATTCCAGACGGGGATCGTTCATCCGGCCGCCTTGAAAATTCGAAGCTAGAATATCACGAATTTCATCAGCCATTCGTTCGGTGCGTAGACTCATAACTTTCTATCCTTAACAAAAAAGGCTCAAAAACAGCCAATTGAGTGGCGGCCGTCCTGAGCCCTTGCCCCCTGATAAAATCAGGGGATCCATAATGTATTTTCCAATTACAGCGCTGGTGCGTGCTCTTCGATCACAAAGGCCTCGATCACATCGCCTTCGCGAATGTCGGTGTAACCTTCGATACTGATACCGCACTCATAACCTTGCACGACTTCCTTGACGTCATCCTTAAAGCGGCGAAGCGATCCGATTCTACCGCTGTAAATGACGACATCATTCCGGACAAGTCGCAGCAGCGAGCTTCTCGTAACCTTGCCATCCAGAACCGAAGTACCGGCGATAAGGCCAATTTTCGGAACCTTGATGGTGGCACGAACTTCGGCGTGACCGAGGATAACCTCTTTCTGCACCGGAGGCAGCTTACCAGCCATGATCGACTTCAGAACGTCGACAATGTCGTAAATGATGCTGAAATACTTGATCAGCACACCTTGCTTCTCAGCTTCCTCATCCAGACCGCGAGCGGCGCGAACGTTGAAGCCGATGATCACAGCACCCGATGTCGCTCCAAGAGCCATATCGGATTCATTGATCCCGCCGACCGCTTTGTGAACAATGCGGTTCCGCACGCGATCGGTATTGAGTTTCATCACGGCTTCCGCGATGGCTTCCACCGAACCCATGGTATCAGCTTTGATAATCACAGGGACTTCAAGAGCATCAGCAACCTTGGCTTTAGCCAGCAGCTGCTCGAGCGTCGCAGCCGAAGAACGGTTCTGCGCTTTGCTCATCTCCTGATCGCGGCGCCAGCTGGCCACTTCCTTGGCGGTTTTTTCGTCTTCCACCACATCGAACTGATCACCCGCCATAGGCGCTTCGGACAGACCGACGATCTCGATAGGAGTCGAGGGACCGGCTTCCTTCAGGCGCTTGCCTGTATGATCATGCATGGCGCGGACGCGACCCAGGGTGGTACCAGCCACCACGTAGTCACCGACACGAACCATACCTTTTTGAATCATCATCGTGGCCACAGGACCGCGACCTTTATCCAGGTGGGCTTCCACCACAACACCTGAAGCCGGTACGTCGATCGGGGCTTTCAGTTCCAGAACTTCAGCCTGAAGCAGGATGGCATCGAGGAGTTCGTCGATACCAATGCCTTGCAACGCGGAAACTTTCACATACTGCGTCTCGCCGCCCCACTCTTCCGACTGGATGCCTTGATCTGCAAGTTCGCGGTTCACGCGATCGAGGTTCTTGTTAGGCTTATCGATCTTGTTGATGGCAACAATGATCGGCACATTCGCAGCGCGGGCATGCGAGATGGCTTCAATGGTCTGAGGCATCACACCGTCATCGGCAGCAACGACCAGAACCACAATATCGGTAACTTTTGCACCGCGGGAACGCATGGCCGAAAAGGCTTCGTGACCCGGGGTATCCAGGAAGGCCACCTTGCGACCGTTCTTTTCCACCGTATAAGCACCGATGTGCTGGGTAATACCACCGGCTTCACCGGCTGCAACCTTGGCTTTACGGATGGCATCCAGAATCGACGTTTTACCGTGGTCGACGTGACCCATAATCGTAACGATAGGCGGACGCTCTTCCAACAAGGCGGTGTCCTGGGCTTTTTTCTTGTCCGACAGGATGTCTTCGATGGAAACCACGTTGCTCTTCACTTCGAATTGATATTCCGAAGCCAAAAGGGTGGCCGTATCGAAATCCAGAGGCTGGTTCATCGTTGCCATGACGCCTTGCGTCATGAGCTTCTTAATGATTTCAGCCGCTTTGACCGACAGCTGTTTCGCCAGCTCGGCCACAGTAATTTCGCTGCCCATTTTCACGATACGGTACGAAGCCCGTGGCGTGGTCAGCTGGGTTTTCTTGAGATCCTTACGACGCTTCAGATCTTTCCGGCGACCGGAAGCCTGCGGCGTGTAGATCATTTTTTTCTTTTCTTCAACGACCGGCGCTTCCGGCACCACTTCAATCTCTTCGCCTTCTTCATCCAAGGGTTCAGCCTGGTTGAGCAAAGCTCTGAGGTTGAGCTGATCGCGCTTGGCTTTCTGCGCTTTTTTCAGGACGTTTTCTTCCGGTCCTTCGACATTGGCAAAGGAACGTTTTTTATCTTTTTCTTTGGATTTCGAACCATCATCCCGCCAGGTCTTGGTACCGATGCCGAGGCCACCATCTTCTGGCAGATCCAGACTGGGTCCTTTGGCAATTTGTCCCATAGGACGCTGGCCAACACGAGGGCCGATGGTGATGCCGCTTCCGCCGCTACCTCCACCTTCGCTGCCGCCGATGCGGGGCGCTGGACGAGTACCAACCGGCATAATGCGGGCTGTTGACGCCGAACGGGGTCTTGGTTGTTCTTCTTCTGTCGGAGCACGACGAACGATCGTTGCTCCACCTGGCCTTTGAGGCGATGGCGACGGCGATGCCGATGCCATGGTCGAGGGCGGTGGCGTCAGCGCTTCGCGCCTGACGATTTTCGCCGTATCGTTAGGGTTCGTACTCTCTGGAGCGCGCTGCATGGGTCGTCCTTCGCTGACAGGCGCTGGGCTGGGAGCACGCGCCTCTTGACGCACGGGGGGAGGAGTGGGGGCCGGAGGCCGTACATCCATCCGCGGGCTTGGGGTTTCTGGCTCCTCTACGTGTTTAGGAGCCTCAGCTGCAGCAGGAGTCACCGGAGCGGCGCTGGCTGCAGGTTGTTCGATCTGGGGAGCAGTCTGAATAGGTTCGGGCTCGCTGATTTCGTCTTCAGGTTCATAGTCAGCTTCAGCGGCTACTTCGACGGCAGGTGCCGACGGAGGAGCAGTATCCATAACAGGTACAGGCGCAGCAGCAACAGGCACGACTTCGTCTTCGGCTTCCACTTCATGATGGGTGGAGTCAGAACTCGCCGCCGCCACCTCATGATCGACGTCACTTGATGACGCAGCTGCTTCTCTCTCTTCGTCCGGGCCTTTTCGGCGCCGAATGACTGAAGGGCTTGCTTTGGGAGCTTTTCCCGCACCTTCCCCACTCAACTCGCGCTTGACACGGACAATCTGGTCAGCCGTCAAAGTACTTTGATGGCTGGAAACCTCGATGCCGATATCCTTCAGCTTGTTGACAAGCAACTTACTTTCGATCTTTAGCTCGCGGGCTAATTCGTAGACACGAATTTTGGACATTCGCTCTGAGTCCCCCAAGGTATCTCTTTAGCATTCAATCTGTATTTTTAGTGCAAATGGGAAGGGAAAAGTGGTTCGTTTTTCGAGCCGCTTCTCCTTTGCCTTTGCTTATTCGGATTGCAGGTAGCGATCAGCAGCCATTTGAATGGTCCGTGCGACGCCTATCGACAATCCTGTCTTCTGAGCTACTTCTTCGGCAGAGTCCGCCACAATATCACCTATTGTGACGTAGCCACCTTCAGCCAATGCATGGGCAGTTGCCTCACCGACCCCAGACAGCTCCAAAAAGACCTTCACACGCTCGCTAATTTGAGAGTCTTCGGCCTTATTGTCAAGTGTAACGGGGGACGCAGAGGAATTTGCCAGCACATCATCCACAGGAGGATACTTTTTAGGCTCAGCGCGGCCCGATGTCGGGGTACTGCTGGCCACACGCTTGGCTCGTTCAAT
The DNA here is from genome assembly GCF_035638955.1 of Oligoflexus sp. Classification (GTDB taxonomy): domain Bacteria; phylum Bdellovibrionota_B; class Oligoflexia; order Oligoflexales; family Oligoflexaceae; genus Oligoflexus. The sequence continues at coordinate 41,293 of NZ_DASQYZ010000486.1, forward strand.
GAGTTCCAGCGCTTGCTCCTGATCCATATTTAACAGGCGGTTCAGGGTCCTTGGAGACATTTGGGCTACTTCTGAAGGGGTAGTAAAACCTTCCTGCAGCAAAAGGTCGGCCATCATATCGTCCAAGCCCTCAATGCGAACCAAGTTCGTTTTGGCGCCTGCCATTTTTTCTTCAATCGACGATTCGCTCTTAATGTCGAGACGCCAGCCCGTCAGCTGAGCTGCCAGACGTACGTTCTGACCTCTTTTACCGATCGCCAGCGACAGCTGGTCATCACCCACAATCACTTCCATGCTGTGATTATCTTCGTCGACAATCACTTTGCTCACGACTGCAGGGGCCAGAGCGTTACACACGAGGCGAGCAGGGTCATGATCGTAAGGAACGATATCAATTTTTTCACCATTGATTTCATTCACAACGGCCTGAACACGCGATCCTTTCATACCCACGCACGCGCCGACAGGGTCGACAGCGGAATCGCGGGAATAAACAGCGATCTTCGAGCGATAACCGGGATCACGGGCAGCACTTTCAATCGTGACGATACCATCATAGATTTCCGTCACATGCTGACTGAAGAGGGCCACCAGGAAGCCGGGATGAGCGCGTGACATGATGATCTGCGGGCCGCGGCTCGAACGCTTGACGTCCACCACATAGGCCTGGATCCGATCCTTCACGCGGAATTTTTCCGTAGGAACCTGTTCTTTATAAGGAATCACAGCTTCAGTGCGACCCAAATCAACGATGATATCGTTACGCTCAAAGCGCCGAACATACCCGCTGAGGATTTCACCAACGCGATCCTTGAATTCATCAAAAACTTGCGCACGCTCAGCGTCACGCACTTTCTGCACGATGATTTGTTTCGCCGACTGGGCTGCGATACGACCGAATTTGGTGGTATCGATCTTGATACCGATGGCATCACCCAGAACAGTTTCGGAATCCAATTTACGGGCGTCCGATAGGGCGATTTCCAAACTTTCGTTGGCAACATCATCATCATCGACAACAGTGCGAAACTGATAGAGTTCGATTTCGTCCGTTTCTTCGTTATAATGAGCTTCAAGGTCGGCCGTCGCTCCCAAAGTCCGGCGTGCGGCATGCACCACCGCCTGCTGGAGAGCGTCGATGATCACTGCCTTGTCCAGATTTTTGTCGCGGCTGACGCCGGAAATGACTTTGCGGAGCTCGGATTCTAATTCTGAACTATCGATTAGAGTCATCGTCGGTCGTTCCTTCTCAAGAAGTTGTCAAAAAAGTTAAAAAAGATCCGTAGTTCCAACATCATGTCAGTGTTTTTCACCACTCAAACACAACGTTGGCCTTGCGAATCGCTTGGAATGGAAAGTTCCAGACACCTGCCGGCAACTCTAAGGATACGATATCATCCTGGTCTATTCCAAGAAGCTTCCCTGCACCTTCCATTCTGTTCTGCGTTCTTTCAAGCAAACGCACCTTTATTTTTTGGCCGATCACACGTGAAAAATGATCACGTGTACGGAGAGGGCGTTCAATACCAGGCGAACTGATTTCCAAACGATAATCTCCAGGAACCAGCACATCCAGGTCGTTCGCTTCAATCAACAGATCATTGACACGAAGACAGTCTTCCATCTTGATGCCATCAGGCCTGTCAATGTAGACGCGCAGTGTTTCTTCCGTTCCATCCCATTCAACTTCGACACATTCATAGCCGAGAGGGGCAATCTTCGGATTGATAAGCGCGATAATCTTGTCGTATTGCTGGCGATTCATTTTTCAAACACCACAAATAAAAAAGCCCAGCACGCACCATCACAGTGAGCAAGGCATTCATATAAACCATGATTGATTTGGGTCAACATGAGGGCCGATCGCCCGCTGGTACTTGCGAGCTGACGTGCAGAAGCCGTACGCTGAACCTCTCCGTGACTCGCAGGGAGTATAATAGGGTTCACGGCGTACAATCTAACGAACGACGTTTAGCAGGTCCCCCTGAGAAAGTCAACTCTTTTGACCTATTTCTGCAAGCCCAAGGCGCTGCCATAAGAGTTGTAAATTGGCCTTCCCTCCATAAAGCGCTAGGATGTTCTGAACTTTTCCAAGCCTGTTACTCTCATGAATTAATTTAAATAATTTTCGCAACTTATACGTTGGAGTCCCCCAGCCTTGGCACCCCATCGAGCCGACCACCGCCAACACCTCGACGAGAAGAGCCGCCGTCAGCTTATCGAAGGACTGGTCCGTGACTGGGATTTTCGCCGCCTGATGACATGGGCGGATCAGCAGCCCGAGCGTCTGAGCACCCGTGAGGAATTGCTCGTGTGTTACGCCCGTGAACGATTGAACGAAACCGACGCCTGGCAGAAAAGCATGATGCGTCTACGGCAGCGAGTCTTTCACGATGAACTGGAACACCTGGCCTGGCGTGCGCTCAGTCTGCAAACGCTGAAAGACCTTCGTAAGGTGGCGAGCGATCTGAGGCAGGCCGTTTGCTTTCCTCACGACCTGCTCCTGCAGGCCGCTTGGGTGCGCGTGGCCGATCGTCTGGCCGCCATGCAGCAAACGGATGAGGCTTGGGAGCTTTACGCTTGTTTCCCAGGGTCAGGCGAGCCAAGCGAGTGGCAGCGGCTGACGGAATTGAAAGCCACCATCGTCAGCTATTTAAACGGCAAGCTCGACCATGAGATGGTCATCGCCCTGCTTCGAAGTTCATGCGCGCAGTGGTCGGGAACACCTCTGGCTGAGGCTTACGGCGTCGCGTTTCACCTTTACATTGCCAGCATTTCAGCAAGGTGGTTTGAACAGGTCCGCCTGCAGAATCAGTTGCGCAAGATTTTGGATGAATTGTCACATGCCGAGGATCAGCCCGAACTGCTTGAGGTCGCTGCTTATCTCCTGAATCCCGAACAGGGGCTTGGTGCCGCCCTTTGGAAAAGCCAGCTGCCTGATGCCGCCACGCCGGAACATTCAAGTTTTGTTCACGTTCCTGAAATGCTCTGGCTGACTCACTGCATGGAAGGACTGGAAACTATTCAAAAAGCCTCACAGGAACAGAGTCTCCCCGCGCTTAAGGAGGCTCTGGCAAAGCAGGAAAGGCTGGGCAATGGCCTGCTCGCTGCGTGTGCGCGTTCCAGGCTCCTGGGCCATATTCTGCATCAATATCCGCTTCGCGATGAACCGGAGTTGGCTGCTTTTTGGTTTCAGGAACTTCGACTCCTGCAGAGCATGCCCTACAATGAGCTGCAAAGTTTTGGAGCTCTGCTTCTGGCCGCGTATCTCTATCGGCGGGGAGAGTTTCATGATTGCATTCAAACGCTCCGCCGCGCCCGACGATTATCTCAGGATCGTCTGCGTCGTCGCATTATCAGTTTATGGCTGGCCCACGCCCGTGGGCGCATGCCTCGCCATGTGGATCCTGAACTGAGTGCCGTAAGCTTGCAGCTTTTGCGATACTTTTTCGCACCAAGTTTGAAAAGCCTGGGGCATAGCCTGTATTTGATCAACGACGTCTATAAAGTTGACCTCGGCCCCTATCCGGTTTTGAATCGCCTGCTTCAGGAAATTTTACGCCATCCGCAAAAAGCTCTTGCCACTCAGGATGTTCAGGATCTCGTCTGGCGCCAGACCGCGTCTTTGGAAGGATGGAAACAGAAACTGCGTAATACGGTCTCGCGTCTGCGTTTCCAGTTTCGCTTTATGATGGCGCCCCTGGTCATTCAATCGCAAGGCATGCTGCGGCTGAATCTGGAGGCCCTGAGTTTTGAACCGGTCCCCGCGAATTTACAGAGCGAGCGCATGCAGGATATCCTGCGCGCCCTGCAGCATGGGCCACGCTCGATGGAAGGCCTCAAGGACGCCACCCGCATCCCGGACAGCACCCTGAGGCGCTATTTACGCGAGCTGCAGGACCAGGGATTGATTGAGGCGGATTTGAAGCACCATCGTCTGCTTTTTACGTCCGTTTGCGCTGCAGATGCCAGAGGTTGAGAATCGAGTAGGCCATAAGAATGACATCGGCTGACCACGCGGCCGGTATGGGCGGCAACAGTCCTCGCTTGGCGAGGGCACGGGCGGCGTTGAGGAAGAACCAGTAACTCATCCCTATCGCGACTGCGAGCAGAACACCTCGTGCCGTTTCCATCGAGCGTTCTGATCGATAGCCAAAACGCAAACCGATCAGGCAGACCACAAAGGGCGCAAGGTGAAAGGCGAGTTTGGTATGCAGCTCCACCTTGTAAGAAAGGATGTCCACACCGGATGCTGAGCCCTTGCGAATGGTTTCGATCAGCTCAGCCGACGAAAGCTCATTGGGTGATCGGCGTTCTTTCTTGAGTTTCACCGGCTCCACGGGAATACTGACCGGCATCACGTCTTTCCTTTCGGTGTAAGACAATGTGCCTTTAGGCCAGAAATATAGGATTTTCACGTCCTCCAAAAGCCAATCCAGACTCTCCGCTCGATAGGTGGCAAGACGGGCTTCCAGGCTTTTTTTCGGCCGAAAGTTTTCTCCAGTCTCGATCACACGGACACCGGTCATCACATTGGTAATGGGATCATAATCGCGAAAGTTATAGAGGATATTTTCATCCTTCACCCAGCGGGCCCCTTCTGCGATTTGGGTTTCCGAGCCTCTCTCGATCTGGACTTCAGAAATATAGTGCATCCTCTGCGACCAACGGGGCAGGATGTATTCGCCAAGAAAGATGTTAATCAGACAAAGAAAAAGCCCACCGATGACGATCGGCATGCCAACCCTTAAGGGTCCCATGCCGGCGGCTCGCATCGCGGTGATTTCGTTGGTCCGGCTCAAAAGGACCATTGTGATGACAGACGCCAGAAGCGCAGAGATCGGCAGAGCCTGAATAATCATGCTCGGCAACGAGAAGATATAAAGTTTGATGAGAAGGCCGGTTTCTGGATTAAACCGCGGGATATATCTCGTAGTCTTATGGATAAAGTCGAAAAGCAAAAATAAAAAGACGCAGAGCAGCAACGTCCCTACAACATATCGAATAAAATCCCGCAGCACATAGAAAAATAAAGTCATGTTCCGCCTTCGTCGCTACCACACTACTGCGACGACTTTACTCCCGGCCTGACCGCCTTCGCAAGCAGATATGGGAGTCCTTTCTTCCCGCGCTCCAGGCGGCCCAATATTTTCACACGATTCACGGATTCCTGAGCCAGGATCTGATAGGACTCGTCCACGGCTGTCAGCACCACCAGGATGCGGCCGTCCTGATCGGACATGACAAGGTGAGTGCTGGACTCGCCGCGTTCCAGGATGTCACCTTCCAGGATCACATCCTTGCCAAAGAGATCACCCGTATCAAAATGCAATTGCTTGGTCGTGACCTGAAATGGTTCACCGAAAACGGTTCCACCGGTCCATGAGAAACTGGTTTCATCAATGTCGTCTTTGATGCCCTGAATTTTCTGGCAGGAAACATGAGTCAGCGCGAGCGCCAACAGAATGGCAACCAGACCTGGCTTGGAAACAGACATAGACCACCTCCCGGTACATATGGCAATTTTACCATAAGACGGGATGCCCTGGCAGGGGACGAGCTGATTTTGGGCAAAAAAAACCCGCCGGAGAGGGCGGGTGTTTTCACTTACTTCGCGTCAGCAGTCTTTGGTTTGAGCTCGAAGTCCACGAATTCGATCATGCACATCTGAGCGCCATCACCAACGCGGAGTCCGCGCTTCAGGATCCGGCAATAACCGCCTGGACGGTCTTTAAAACGAGTCGCGAGGTCGCCAAACACTTTGGCAACAGCTTCTTTTTCGAAGAGATAAGCACCGGCCTGACGGCGGTGGTGCAGACTGCCCTTCTTACCCAAAGTCACCATTTTCTCAACAACGCTGCGCAGTTCTTTGGCCTTTGGCAAAGTCGTTGTAATACGCTCATGAGTGATCAACGACGTGGCCAAGTTCCGCAAAAGAGCTTTACGGTGAGCTGAATCGCGACCGAGTTTCCGATAGCCGTGCTTGTGTCTCATAACTAGCCTCTTAACCTTTAATTGCTTTCGCTTTCTTTTTGTCTCAGCATCGAAGGATCAAATCCGTCGATCTTCATACCAAGGGATAGGCCCATTTCAGCCAGGATATCCTTGATTTCGTTGAGAGACTTACGACCAAAGTTTTTGGTTTTCAGCATCTCAGCTTCTGTCTTCGTGACCAGCTCGCCGATATACTTGATATTGGCGTTTTCCAGACAGTTGGCAGCGCGTACCGAGAGTTCCAACGAGTCGACCGTCTTGAACAGGTTTTCGTTCAATTGCGGACGAGCTTCAATGGTTTCTTCCGAACCGCGAGCTTCCACTTCTTCCGATTCATCGAAGTTGATGAAGATCGTCAGCTGTTCTTTCAGAATCTTTGCTGCGTAAGCCAGTGCATCATCCGGCCGAACCGCGGCATTAGTCCAAACTTCCAGCGTGAGTTTATCGTAGTCAGTCATCTGACCCACGCGAGCGTTCGATACGGTGTAGGCCACGCGACGAACGGGAGCGAAGATCGAATCGGTTACTATATAGCCCGTAGGAATAGTTTCCGTACGGTTGGCATCAGCCGAAACATAGCCGCGACCATGACGAACGATCATTTCCATCGACAGCGAACCATCGGAACCGATCGTTGCAATGTGCTGCTCAGGGTTCAGGATTTCCACATCGCTGCTGGCTTGAATATCGCCAGCGCGCAGGATGCCATCACCTTTGGACTTCAGCGTAATGCGGGCATCGTTTTCGCCCAAATAACGAATATTGACCTGCTTCAGGTTCAATATAATATCTGTCACGTCTTCCTTGACGCCCGTGATCGTGCTCAGCTCGTGCTCGACGCCCTCGATCCGAACGGCAACAATAGCCGCACCATTGATGCTTGAGAGAAGCACGCGTCGCAGCGAGTTACCAAGCGTGATACCATAACCGCGCTCGAGCGGCTTCGCAATAAACTTGCCATAGGTATCGGTCAAGGCGGCAATTTCTACGTTATTAGGAGTGATCAAGTCTTGCCAATTGCGATGCATGAACGCTTCTCCGTCTTGATTCCGTTAATGATGAATAAGACCTGATTTCATTAGCGCGGCTCTTCGAATCGTCTAATGAACGCGGCTGTTTTGATAGTCCAGTACTGTCATTCTACCAGCATTTTTCTGCTGGTCTAGAAATATCGCGGCCTTCTGCAAATCAGGCCGCGGACTTGGACCACTTTAGCCCCAGATCAGACCCTACGCCGCTTTGGCGGTCTGCAACCATTATGCGGAACTGGAGTGATGTCTTTTAGCAAGTTGACCTTCAGGCCGACAGCCGACAAAGCGCGAACGGCGCTTTCACGACCCGAGCCTGGTCCCTTAACAAGAACCGAGATCGAACGCATTCCTGCGTCCATGGCTTTACGGGCAGCTTCTTCTGCAGCAACCTGGGCTGCAAATGGGGTGCTCTTACGAGAACCCTTGAAGCCTTTGGCACCCGCGGTCGACCATGCAACCACTTCACCGTTAAGGTCGGTGATGGTAACGATAGTATTGTTAAAGGTGGCTTGAATATGAGCGACCCCCATGGGGACGTTCTTTTTCGTTTTGCGCTTTTTAACGACAGTAGCCTTTGCCATATCAACCTATTCCTTTTAACGCGGTTACTTCTTCTTGTTAGCAATCGTCTTACGAGGACCTTTACGCGTACGCGCGTTGGTCTTTGTACGCTGACCGCGAACAGGAAGGCCTTTGCGATGACGCAGACCGCGGTAATTGCCCAAGTCAATCAGGCGCTTAATATTTAGCGAAACTTCACGGCGGAGGTCACCCTCAACCAGAATACCTTCACCGTCGATTACTTTACGGATGGAGTTGACCTCTTCGGCGCTCAATTCAGCAGCCTTCTTGGTCGCAGGGATTCCAGCTTTTTCGGCGATAACGACAGCAGAACGACGGCCGATGCCGTAGATGCTCGTCAATGCAATATCAACTCTTTTTTGACCAGGAAGGTCAACACCAGCAATACGTGCCATTCCCTAACTCCTTAGCCCTGTCTCTGTTTATGCTTTTTGACTTCACAGATCACGCGCAGCACGCCACTACGACGAACGACCTTGCACTTATCACAGATAGGCTTCACACTTGCTCTAACTTTCATTCAGAACCCTCTCGTATGACTAGGGCACGATTGCGTCGTCATCCTTCGCTGTGCCCGCCGTATTCTTTTACTTTGCGCGATAAACTATTCTTCCACGACCCAGATCATACGGAGAGATCTCCAGCTTGACCTTGTCACCAGGCAGGATGCGAATGAAGTGCATACGCATTTTGCCGCTGATATGAGCTAAGACCTCATGGCCGTTTTCAAGTTCGACCTTGAACATCGCATTGGGGAGTGGCTCTTTCACGACCCCTTCGACCTCAATCACATCTTCCTTGGCCATAAGCCTTCCTCGGATTTACGCCTGAATGCCTGCCCAGGGTTGACAGATGCGAAACTTTACACACTTGCCCCTGGTTCAGCAAGTGAAAACCGCTGATTCCCAGAACCCACAACCGCTTCGCTCAGGCGAGAGAACGAAGCTGAGCGGCGAGAGCCTTATACACACTTTCCGTACTTCCGTTGCCGTCAACACGGTGGTAGAGACCGAGGTTCTTATAAAATTCAAGAACCGGACGGGTTTCACTTTCGTAAACACCCAGGCGAACTTTCACCTTCTCTTCCGTGTCATCAGGACGCTGCACAACTTCAGAACCGCAGCGATCACACATCTTATCCTTTTTCGGAGGATTTGTGGTCGCGTGGTAGCTGGCGCCGCAGTTAACACAGGTTCTTCGGCCACTAATACGCTGAACCAGCGCATTAGGATCAACTTCCAAATGGACCGCGCCGCGAATGCCTTCCTTGCCGACCAGTTCCTGCAGAGCCCGGGCTTGCGCCACGTTGCGGGGATAACCATCCAGAAGGATGGGGAAACCGCGAGCGGCTTCCAATTCCGACTGCAGAATGCCGAGGAGAACATCATCGGGGACCAGCTTGCCTTCGGCCATAATGGACTTGGCTTTGTTGCCGATCTCAGTGCCTTCCTTAATATGCTTACGGAGGGCATCACCGGTTGAAATCTTCTTAAAACCTTCCCGCTGGGCGAGAAGGTCCGCTTGAGTTCCCTTGCCTGCGCCAGGGGCGCCCGTAAGGATGACTATCAACGCCGGCCTCCTCTGCTCCTGATACTGGTATTCTTCATGAACGCCTCGTAACGGAGGGACTGGCGATGCGCATCAATCTGTCTAAAGGTTTCCAAAGCCACACCAACGATAATTAAAAGGCTGGTGCCACCAAAATAGAACTGAACGTTGAAACTATCGGTGATCAATGAGGGGATCAAACAGATCGCACTCAGATAAAGAGCACCGGTCAGGGTCAGACGATTGATGATCTTACCCAGATATTCTGAGGTCCGAGCACCAGGACGAATACCTGGAATGAAGCCACCATGCTTCTTCAGGTTTTCCGCGATATCGTCGGGCTTGAACTGAATCGACGTGTAGAAAAATGAGAAGAAGATGATCATGGCAAGGTAAAGCACATTGTAGAGCCAACCACCAGGAATCAAAACCGTTCCCACGACGCTTGCAAATAGACCTGTCTTGGCAAACTGGGCCACCGTCACAGGAATCTGCAGAAGCGAACTGGCAAAGATCGGGGGAATCACACCAGCGGTGTTAATCCGGATGGGCAGATGCGAAGTCTGTCCGCCGTAAACCCGATTGCCAACCTGACGTTTTGCGTATTGAACCGGTACCTGACGGGCACCCTGCTCCATGAAAACCACACCTGCTGTGACGCCCAGGACGATCACCAGAAGGACAGCGATATGGAGGAAGTCCATTTCCGCACTGTTGAATTTCTCGTAGGTGTTGCCAATGACACTCGGCAAACCAGCCACGATACCGCAGAAGATGATGAGTGAGATACCGTTCCCGACGCCACGTTCGGTGATCTGCTCACCCAACCACATGACGAAAGCCGTACCCGCGGTCAAGGAAATCGTAGTCAGAACAGCCCAGCTGGTGGACGGATCAGTTACGAAAGAACCCGTCCCCATCGAGGATGTCGCCAGCGTCCGAGCGATCATGTAGCCCTGAACCAGAGCGATCAAGATCGTGCCGTAACGCGTGTACTGAGTGATTTTCTTACGACCGGCTTCGCCTTCTTTCGAAAGCGCTTCCAGGTGCGGAACAATAACAGTCAGAAGTTGAGCGATAATGGAGGCCGAGATATATGGCATCACACCTAAGGCAAAAATACTGAACCGTTCGAGGGCGCCCCCAGAAAACATGTTAAACATGCCAAAGAGGTTGGCGCCTTGGCCTCTGAAAAACTCAGCCAAAGCCTCCGAATTGACACCCGGGATCGGAACGTGCACCCCAATCCGGTATAGAGCCAAGAAGCCCAGAGTAAACAGGATCTTCTTGGTCAAATGATTGAGAGTCACCTCAGGCAGAGATGATATCCGCTGTCCCACTATTAGATCTCCTCAACTTTACCGCCTGCCTTTTCCACTGCTGCTTTTGCTGCGCCGCTGGTCTTATGAAGCTTGACGGTCAAAGCTTTAGTCAGCTGACCGCGACCAAGCAACTTGACGGGCATATCCGGCTTGCGCAACATTCCACCTTGAGCCAACAACTCTGCGGTTACAACTGTACCCGCGTCAAAAACGTTCAGAGCATCCAGGTTTATCGGATTGTATTCGATCCGAGAAGGATTTGTAAAACCACGTTTTGGGAGACGACGGTATAAAGGAGTTTGACCACCTTCGAAACCGGCGCGGACGTTACCGCTCTTACGGGCTTTTTGACCTTTATGGCCTTTGCCCGAAGTGCCGCCCTTACCGCTACCGGGACCGCGACCAAGACGCTTTTTGTTCTTGTTCGATCCGGGGGCTGGATGCAAATTTTCCAACGACTTCATGATAGACTCCACTTAAGCATCCTTAGTCGTTTACCAACTCGTATTCAACGAGATGGCGGACTTTGTTGATCATCCCGCGGATGCAATTATTATCCTTATGGACTTTCGTCTTCCCAATCTTGCCCAGGCCCAGCGCACGAACGACCTTACGGTTGTTCGGGTTGTTGCCGATCAAGCTACGGGTTTGTCTCACAATAATCTTCGACATAAGAGAACTCCGCCTTAGGCTTTACGAGAGATTAAACCGGAGCCGCTGCATGACGAACCTGGAGAACCTCATGAGGCTCTTTACCGCGGTTCTTTGCATACTCTTCCAGGCTTTCCAGCTGTTGCAAGCCATTGATCACTGCGCGAACCACGTTCTGGTGGTTACGAGTGCCGTGGACTTTGCATACGATGTCTTGAATCCCTGCGAGTTCTGCGATGATACGCACAGCGCCACCAGCGATGATGCCCTTACCTTTTTTAGCAGGGTACATCAGAACCGTTGCGGAGCCGTACTTGCCGACGACTTCGAAAGGAATCGTTCCACCGGTCTTACGAACAGTGATCATGTTTTTCTTGGCCTGATCCGAACCCTTGCGGATCGCATCAGGAACTTCGTTGGCTTTACCCAGACCGAAGCCGACTTTATCTTTGCTATCACCGACGACGATCAAGGCACTGAAGCTGAAACGGCGACCGCCCTTTACAACTTTAGCAACGCGGGCGATGTTCACAACTCTGTCTTGCAGGTTGTCTTCGCCAGCGCTGTTGCCACTATCGCGGCCGCGGTTGTCATTACCGCGATCACCACGTCTGTTGTCGTCGCGTTTATTCGAATTATCTTTAATTATACTTTCTTTAGCCACTGACTTGCGCCTCCAGCATGACTCTTAGAAATCCAGGCCACCTTCACGGGCACCTTCGGCCAAAGCCATGATCCGGCCGTGATAAGCATAACCGTTTTTATCAAACACAACTTTTGTAATGTTCTGAGCTTTGCAGGCTTCCGCCAGCTTCTTACCCAGATCAGAACAAACAGCTTTGCCAGCACGCTCTTCGCTGCCTTTTTTAAAGCTGTGGACATGAGCCAGTGTCACGCCTTTGGTATCGTCGATCACCTGAGCGTAAACGTGCCGGGCTGAGCGGAATACGCTCAGACGGGGACGTTCAGTCGTGCCAAAGATCTTTTTACGGATCCTGGTTTTGCGCTTATTACGCTGCGCGTATTTCGAATTTGTGCTTGCCATGACGCGATCCTACCCCGTTATTTCTTACCGCCAGATTTACCAACTTTGGTGACGATCTTCTCGGCTTCGTAGCGAACGCCTTTACCGTGGTACGGCTCAGGTGGACGCAGCGAGCGGATTTTCGCGGCTGTTTCGCCAACGTTCTCTTTCGAGGCGCCGGTGACGATAATGGTGGTGTTCTTGTCAACGTTCAGATCAACGCCTTCAACAGCTTCGAAATAAACGGGATGACTGAAACCAAGAGAAAGGTTCAAACCTTTGCCTTGCTTGGCACCGCGATAACCTACGCCGACGAGAGTCAGACGTCTTTCATAGCCCTTGTGGCAACCATCGATCATGTTGGCGATCAGAGTGCGCGTCAGGCCATGGAATTTTTTGTTTTCTTTGGTATCAGCAACTGGAGATACCTTGAGGTTCGAACCATCCTGGACGACTTGAATCGACCGGTGGAGCGTTCTCTCCAGTTTGCCTTTGGGGCCCTTCACCTTGATCAGGCTGCCCTCTATTTTAACCTCGACCCCACCTGGGACCGCGATCGGGTTTTTACCTATGCGTGACATATTACCAACCTCTATTAAAAGACGGAGCAGATATACTCGCCGCCGATTTTAAGCTTACGAGCTTCACGATCGGTCATGATACCTTGCGACGTCGAATAGATACCGACGCCGTAACCGCTCTTTACGAATGGAAGCTTGTCATGCGTAACGTAAAGTCGACGGGAAGCAGTGCTTTCACGTTCGATCGTACGAATACCAGGCTTGCCGTCTTCGGAATAAGCCAAGGCAATCTTCAGAACGCCCTGCTTGTCGTCCCGAATACATTTATAGTTACGTACGAAGCCTTCATCGCGCAGGATATGAGCGATAGCAATCTTCATCTTCGAGGCTGGTACGCTCACGATTTCATGGCCCGCTTTTTGAGCGTTCCGGACTCGTGTTAAAAGGTCTGCGATTGGATCATTTACTTGCATCGTCTCTCTTCTCCGACTGCTCTGTTACCAGGATGCTTTTGTCACACCGGCCAACAGACCATTCAAGGCCATTTGCCGGAAACAGATACGACAGACCCCGAACTTACGATAAACCGCTTTCGGTCGACCGCATTTATTGCATCGAGTATAAGCGCGGGTCGAAAACTTCGGTGTGCGCTTACATTTTTCGATCAAAGACTTCTTAGCCATGGTCGCTCCTTAGCTTTTTCTGAAGGGGAAGTTAAACTTTTCCAACAGCGCCTTGGCTTGAATATCATTCTTGGCGCTCATCACGATCGTGATACCCAAACCGCGGATACGATCAACTTTATCGTATTCGATCTCTGGGAAAATGATCTGCTCTTTCACGCCGAGAGTATAGTTGCCGCGACCATCAAAGGCCTTCGGCGAGAATCCACGGAAGTCGCGGATACGAGGGATCGACACGTTGATAAGACGGTCAAGGAACTCGTACATACGCTGACGACGAAGGGTCACGCTACAGCCGATGGGCAAGCCAGCACGCAGTTTGAAACCTGCGATAGCTTTCTTGGACTTGGTCGTAACTGCTTTTTGACCTGTGATTTTTTCCAGGTCAGCCACAGCGCCTTCCAGAATCTTGTGATTCTGAACAGCTTCGCCTTGGCCGATATTCACAACGATTTTTTCGATGTGAGGGATTTCGTTAGGATTAGTTAATCCCAGCTCTTTCCCCAGCTGTTCGCGGATCTTTTGGTATTGGTCTTGAAGTCTAGGGACGTTAGCCATCACGGACACCTTTATATTCTTCTGTCGATGATTAGAGTACTTCAGGTGCCAGAGACGCGATGCGGACAAAACCCTTCTGCCGCACTTCCCGCGCTACCGGTCCAAAGATACGAGTCCCAACGGGCTCGTTGTCTTTTCCCTTGATCAGCACCGCTGCGTTCTCATCAAACTTGATCGTGCTGCCGTCTTTACGCAGGACTTCTTTTGCAGTCCGCACGATCACAGCTTTGTGAACGCTACCTTTTTTCACTTTGCTATTGGGCAGAGCTTCCTTCACGGACACGACGATGGTATCGCCAACGGTCGCGAAGCGCTTTTTACTGCCGCCCAGTACTTTGAAACACTTCAGGACTTTCGCCCCGGAGTTGTCACCACTGAGTAGTACGGATTCCATCTGGATCATATTAACGCCCTTTGGTCTTGCATCTATCTGCCATTACTCGGCGACAAGCTCGCCCGCTTTTTGCACGATTTTCAAGAGATCAAAGCGCTTGCGAGCGCTATGGGGCCGAGAAGGGATGATCAAAACGGAATCACCGATTCGGCTTTCATTCTTTTCGTCGTGGAACATCAGTTTCGTCTGGCGTTTCATGTACTTGCCATAACGAGGATGTTTTACCAAGTGCTCAACAGTGACAACGCGCGATTTTTGCATCTTGTCAGAGGTGACAACACCGAACACGGGCTTCGACTTCTTTTCATTTTGTTCAGACATTGCTCAATCCCTCTCAAGCTTTCGCACGAGCTTTTTCGTTTTGCACGGTGAGAACACGGGCAAGGGTCTTGCGCAGTTTCTTCACTTTGCTCACATTCACTGCTGGCGCTGTATAGATGTCCATACGAATTTCAGCAAGCTTTTTTCTTACTTCACTTGCAGCAACCTGCAATTCACCTTTGTCTTTGGACCGCAGCTCATCGGCTGTAACTTTAAAGTATTCCATTATGACCAGGGATCCTCCGATTTTTTCAGCAGTTTGGTTCTGATGGGCAGTTTCGACCCTGCGAGTTCCAAAGCTTGCGCTGCGACTTCAGGTGTAACACCGTCCATCTCGTAGAGGACCCGACCGGGTTTAATGTAAGCAACGTAGAATTCCACGTTACCTTTACCCTTACCCATCCGTACTTCAAGAGGCTTCTTGGTTACAGGATGATCAGGGAAGATATTAATCCATACACGACCACCGCGCTTAATGTGGCGGGTCATAGCGACACGGGCAGCTTCGATCTGGCGAGCAGTGATTTTGCCTGCTTCCAGGGCCTGAAGGCCATAGTCACCGAAAGACAGCTTGGCGCCGCGCTCGGCCTCGCCTTTAATGCGACCTTTATGCTGCTTTCTGAATTTCATTTTCTTTGGAGATAGCATCGCACTTTCCTCTTACTGCTACGGACCGCTTATTGGTCGGTCAGAATGTCGCCCTTGTAGATCCAGACTTTAATCCCGATCAAACCGTAGGTGGTCAAAGCTTCGGCTGTGCCGTAGTCGATGTCCGCACGCAGGGTATGGAGGGGAACGCGACCTTCCCGATATTTCTCGATCCGGGACATATCCGCACCACCGAGACGACCCGAGCAACTCACCTTGATACCTTTGGCACCGGCTTTAATCGCCGAAGCGATTACTTTTTTCATAGCGCGGCGGAAGGATACCCGGCGAACCAGCTGCTGCTTAATGCTTTGAGCAGCAAGGTTGGCATCGGCGTCTGGCTTTTGGATTTCGAAGACGTTCACATTTGGATCGCCCGACGAAAGCTTGCAGATCTTAACCAGTTCGTCTTTCAGACTCTCTGCGCCTGCACCTTTTTTGCCGATGATGATACCAGGGCGGCTCGAAAAGATGTTCACGCGCATGTTAGCGGCTGCACGTTCGATTTCAACTTTTGAAACACCCGCGCTATCGAATTTCTTCATGATATATTCGCGAATGCGCAAGTCTTCGTGCAGGAATTTTGCGTAATCATTTTTTGCATACCAGCGCGAGGCCCAGGGGCGTGTGATACCGGTACGAAAACCAATTGGATTTACTTTCTGTCCCACGGATCCTACCCTTCCCTTAAATCTCAGCCAGTTTGATGATGATGTGCGAAGAACGCTTTTTTACCTGAGTCGCGCGACCTTGCGCACGGGGCAGGTAACGTTTGAGCTTCTCACCTTCATTCACAAAGGCTTCTTGCACAACCAGACGGTCGATGTCGACAGTCGTAGTCGAAGTTGCATTCGCCATAGCGGACTGAATGAGTTTCGAGATGAGAGGAGCCGCCTTTTTGTTAGTCGCCCGGAGTGCATCCAGAGCGACCGCAACGGGCATCCCTCTTACGAGATCAGCTACCAGCCGCGCTTTGCGCGGGGTGATTCGCGTGTTCCGAAGAACTGCTTGATAGAGACGTTCCAAAGCTAGCTCCCTTTATCTACTTTTTGCCTTTTTTGTCGGACCCGTGGCCAAAGTAGGTGCGCGTTGGAGCGAATTCACCTAGCTTATGACCGACCATGTTCTCAGACACAAATACAGGAACAAATTTCTTCCCGTTGTGTACGAGGAAATTCAGGCCGACAAAGTCAGGAACGATCGTCGAACGACGGCTCCAGGTTTTAATCGGCTTCTTGTCTTTAAGAGCCTGCTCGGCCTTCTTATAGAGATAGCCATCCACGAAGGGGCCTTTTTTAACTGAACGAGCCACTTAGCATACCTCCCATTACTTGCGGTTACGACGGCGGATGATATCCTTGTCCGTGCGCTTATTATGACGGGTCTTGTGACCCTTCGTCTGCACAGCCCAAGGGGTACAAGGGTGACGACCACCGGATGTACGACCTTCACCACCACCGTGAGGGTGATCGACCGGGTTCATGGCCACACCGCGAACGGTAGGACGAATACCCAACCAGCGAGTACGACCGGCTTTACCGATTTTCACGTTGAAATGGTCTGAGTTGGAAACCACTCCGATGGTTGCATAGCATTCTTCACGAACGCGGCGCATTTCACCGGAAGGCATGCGGAGCTGAGCGTAACCGTCGACACGACCGACCAGCTGAGCAGAACAACCGGCACTACGAGCCAACTGACCGCCTTTACCCACCTTCATCTCGATATTGTGTACCGGAGTACCGAAGGGGATGCTTTTCAGAGGCATGCTGTTACCGGGCTTCACATCCACAGTCGCTGCAGCGAGAACTTCATCGCCTTTTTTCAGGCCGTCCGGAGCCAGAATATACCGACGCTCACCGTCTTTGTAGACGATACGAGCGATGAATGCAGTCCGGTTAGGATCGTATTCGATGTACTCAACGCGACCAGAAATGTCGCGCTTGTCACGTTTGAAGTCGATGATACGGTAATGACGACGAGCGCCACCGCCGACATGACGAACCGTAATCCGGCCTGTGTTGTTCCGGCCGCCGCTTCTCTTTGTAGACTCGACGAGAGGACGGAACGGTTCCACGCGATCAAGGACACTGTAATCAACGACGGAGGTGCCGCGTTGAGATGCTGATGTCGGTTTGTATTGCTTGATAGCCATAACGTTTACCAGTCCCTTTGTTATTGGTCTTCAAAGATCGGCAGTTTCGAACCTGCTGCCAGCTTCACGATCGCTTTTTTCACGAGCGAAGTCTGGGAGTAGCGAGCGCCGCGACGCTTGAACTTACCGCGTTGAATCAAAGTGCGAACCGATTGCACCTTCACATCCCAAAGAGCCGCAACAGCTTTCTTGACGTCTTCTTTGGTGGCATCTTTTTGCACGATAAAAGTATATTTGCCTTGGGCTTCACGAACGCCGTTCGATTTTTCGGATAGAACGGGGCGAACGATCACATGAAATGGATGCATGTTATGCTTCCTCACTAACGCGAGCGTTGAGAGCTTCGAGAGCTTTTTCGCTGATGACCAAGGTCTCGTAGCGAAGCAGATCCAAAACGTTGAAATCCATGGGCGACAGAGCAGCTGCACCGTGGATGTTACGCGCCGAACGATACAAGAAATCGTCTTCGCGAACGTCGGAGAGCAGAGCTTTCGGCGCGTTCAAGGCCTTCAGTGCACCCAACACAGCTTTGGTCGAGTAAGAGTTGACGCCAGCGAAGTCGCTAACAACAACCAGCTTGCCGTGACGAGCTTTGTCAGACAGCGCAACGCGAATGGCCAAGGCCTTCACTTTTTTGTTGAGCTTCAGACGGTAGTCACGAGGCTGTGGACCGTGAGCAACAGCACCACCTGGACGGTTATGAGCGCGGGTCGAACCTGCGCGAGCACCACCAGTGCCTTTTTGTTTATAAGGCTTCTTTCCACCGCCGCTCACATAAGCGCGGGTCTTGGTGGCGTGAGTTCCTTGGCGTTTGTTGGCCAGGTAAGCTTTTACCACATGGTGGAGAACGTGATCGTTCAGTTCAACGTTGTAGATCGCATCGGGAAGATCGATCGACTTGACGTTGTTACCCTTGATGTCTTTGACTTGGACTTGCATGATTATCCATTCCCCCTAGAACTCATTTTTTGAGTTCTTTGGCTTTCACAGAAGGTTTGATGATAACAAAGCCATTGCGGAACCCGGGAACGGAGCCTTTGAGAGCAATAACATTGGCTTCCACATCGACATCGACGACTTTCAGGTTCTGAACGGTAACCTGCAGAGTACCCATGTGACCCGGAACTTCTTTGTTCTTGAAAACACGACCTGGGGTCGTTCTCATACCCAGCGAACCAGGCAAGCGATAGAAGTTCGAACCGTGCGAACGACGACCCGATGAGTGACCCCAACGAGTAATGGCACCTTCGAAGCCATGACCCTTGGTCACACCGGTAACGTCAACAGACGATACGTCCGAGAACAGAGAGGCGTTATAGGATGCCCCGATGTTCGCGCCTTCCAAAGTACCTTCCGTACGGAATTCTTTGAAACGGGTGAAACTTTCGGTAACCGAGACTTTACGCAGACGAGCCACATCGGGCTTGGTCAGCTTACGCTCTGGTTTTTCGTAGTAACCAACCTGAATACCATGATAGCCATCGCGCTCAGGTGTCAGGATCTTGGTAACTTTTTGACCTTCGATTTTGAGAAGAGTCACGGGAATCATTTGACCTTCAGCGTCCAAGACCCGAGTCATTCCCACTTTTTTTGCTATTAGTCCGTGAATTGTCATGACTTATATTCAACCTGCTGTTGAGTTATTCGGTTCCTAAAGCGACCGTTCAGAAAACGACAACAACCGCACTCTGCTTAGTAGAGTTTGATCTCGACGTCGACTCCAGCTGCCAAATCGAGCTTCATCAAAGCATCGATTGTCTGCGCTTTAGCGTCCATAATGTCGAGAACGCGCTTGTGCGTGCGAATCTCAAACTGTTCACGTGATTTTTTGTCAACGTGCGGACTCCGCAGGACTGTGAAACGGTTGATCGAGGTGGGCAGTGGTATAGGACCAGCGACTCGCGCTCCCGTCCGTTTCGCACGCTCTACGATTTCGACCGCGGATTGATCTAACAACCGGTGGTCGTACCCCTTGAGACGAATTCTGATGTTTTGACTACTCATAATTCTTAAACCTAATCAGTCTGGATAGGTTGCGAACAAACCGAGGCAAGATAGTGATGAGCATCACCGGCATGTGGCATTGGCTTGCTCGTAGCAGGCTTACCTCGATAGTGGAGACCGGGTTATATTACTGAGGCCTTTGGGTGTCAAGGTTTTTGTAGGAAGCTTTTGCAGATGTTGGAATTCAACTTTCAATGTCGTATCGACTTGGGCATGATGGGGAAGATTGCTTCATACCCTGGTTTTCAAGGCTTTCAGAGACGAGTCTAAATGAAATACACAGCCGTCATAATGTTGGGCGCTCTGTCATCGATCGTTCATGCCGAAGGACTTTTACCGTGTCAGCTCAAAGCCGACAAAAGGCTTATTTATAACCCTTACACAGCTTGCGTCTCGGGACATGTCGAAGTATCAGAACGCGCGCTGGGTGATAATGATCAAACGCGCGCGGATACCGCAGTATTGGCTCAGATGTACGGCTCGGTCGGGCTGGGTCATTGGGTTTCGCTGCATGCAAGAGGAGCTTATACACGGCAAGCCGGGACTGAATATGTGGAGTCGCGCGATTACAAACGCACCGAGCAGCTCTTTTTGCAGATGGGACATCCCGTGGTGGATCCCTTCTATGCTTCTGTTGGGCGTCTTGATGCGCCATTTGGACTCAATCACGACGTGTTTCGTTTGAGTCTGCCCAGCCGTGCTCGTCGCCTCTGGCTGACCAGCGTCAACGGTGGACGGATTGGTGTGGGTTCCCGTGAGGGTTACCGGCTGGAAGTGGGAACAAGCAACCTCGTGCAACCCAATCCTCTGACAGGCGAAGAGCGAAGCGTTCTCAGCGGGCGAATCGTCCGCACCATAGATCTGCTGGAAGGGGCCCGGATCATGGCCTCCTATGCCTCATCCTCGGATTACACCCAAAGGCGAATGGGCCTGGCAACACTGGTTCATCACGATGAAAACCGCACGAGTCTGGAATGGATAAGGGTTACCGAAGCCACCCTCCCGGATTATTTCGATCAGGTTTTCCGCCTTGTTCATGAACAGCAGCTTAAGCGCTGGAGCTGGGTTCTCGCGATGGAGGAACTCCGCAAGGATTCCTATCGGCTCAGTTATGGAGTGAAACGGCCCTGGATTTACAATCTGATTGGCACGATGAGTGTGCATTATCAAAGGGAGCGGGCCGAGCCTAAGCATCATTGGGTTGCCATGGTCGGCATGGGTTTTGGTCAGGCATGGGCTTGGGAGGAACAGGAGCCATGAGGTTTTGGTATCTTTTGACTCTGGTTTTTTCAACGGTTTCATTCGCACAATCATCACAAATTGAAAAAAACTTTCGCCAGGAAAATGAAAACAGCAAGGTGGATGCCTACGAATCCATCAGTCGCGTCGTGCAAAATTCAACGCTGGCGTCGAGTCTGGCCTCAAGCGCCGACAGCATCAACCGGTCCGTGGATTCGCTGCTTGAAAGTTTATTTTATAGCTTAATGGACGAAGACATTCGCCTTCGGGCCAGTGACAGCATGTCCGCAGTAAGCAGCTATCGGCGGGATGTTCATTCGACCAATATCGGGACGTATGTGGTGGTCGATCGGTTCCAGCTGGGTCCGGATTTTCTACGGGAGCTTGGCAAGATTCGAGGGCTGCCTTTGACGTTCAATGGCCACAGCCAGCTCTTTGTGACCAACGCCACCTACCGCAGTGAAGCTTCCCGTAAGTCCGAGGGACAGAAGGCCGGCTTCTGGACTGAGCTTTTTGCCAATTGGTTCGGCCTGTTGCCTTTGCTCACTAATATCCTGCCCCCGTCCTTCAACCCGCTTGAGCTCTATGATCCGGTCACTTATCTTAGAACCCCGTTCCTTTTTCCCTCCACGATTGAACACGCACTGGAACTTCCTATAGGCAATGTCAGAAGTTACGGTATCAGTGGGGGTGCATCCCTGGCCGTGGATACGGCCGGACGTTCGGCGAAAACTCTGCAAAAATCCTTGGGTCTGAGCGACCTGGATTTGACCATTCCCCTGTCCGTTTTCCGGGATGGGGAACATAGAATCAGTGTGTTACGCCGTAATCAGTCCCATGTGTGGCTGGCTTTGAGCGAAGTTCGACGCATCGGGACCAGCTTCCAGACGACGTTGGGCAAGGATTACATGGTGTTCCAGAAGATGGTGAAGTGGTGGGCTGGGGTCCCTGCGCCGATCACTCCCGTGGATTTTGATCTGCAGCGGGCTCAAATTTTCCAGATTGATGAGCTTTACGATTTTGATCTGCTGCGTGAAGGGGCCCAGCAGGCCTTTACCGAAGCGCTGCACGGTGATTTTCGCAAGGCCCGGGAGTTGACCGGGCAGCTGCAAGGGCAGACGACACCAGCGGATAAATCAAGTGGCGTGCAGTTTCAATTTTATCGTGTGACGACCCGCAACGAAACGGGACTCAAGCAGGAACGCAGCTTTTATGTCGCGCAAAGTCAGCGGCAGAGCACGTTTGGTGTCGGGGAAAGTCGAACCACGGACCGTCAGGGTGAATTTTTAAACCTTGAGGCAGAACATTTTTTGCATGACCGGAATTGGAACATTCTCGTCGGTGCGGACACGATGGAATTTCGTCATAAGCTCTCCATTCCTGTTAAAAAGGAACAGGGACCGGGCCGAGCCACTCGCTTTGTGCTCGCTGCAGATCCGGCCAATCCCCTTTATATGACGGCGTCCCTACGGATCATCGATAACTTTGTCGATGTGCGGGATTACAATCGAATTCTGGCTCTTTTGCGCCGCTATACAGGACTGGCCATGGATGATGTCCCGGATATTGAACTCTTTGCGCAGGATGTTCAAAGAACGCTGCTCCGTGATCAGGCCATGGTCAATCCCATGGATGAGATCTATATCCAGCCCGTATCGGCCACGCACCTTGGGAAACTCAGTGCCAGCGCGCATCTTTATTTTGCGCATGATTTGATCATGGCCCTGGCTCGCAAGGACGAGCGGGTGCTATGGACGGCTTTGGCCAAAGCCTTTGACGTCGATCCCAAATACTGGTCCCGCGAAGGACCCAATGAAGGCATGACTTTTTATGCGAATCTGCTCGGTTCTTATATGGTCATGCCCCTGCGGCTTCTCAATATAGAAAGCGGGTATCCCGAAGTCGCCAAGGAAGCCCGTCGCATACGGCGTGGATTCAACGCCCTTTTAAAGGCCAAGGAACCGCTGGAAATTCAGGCCGCTTACGAGCAAATTCTCGACACCAATCATCCGGTCGAATTTATGCAGGCCTTGGGGGAAATGGCCAAAGGTCTGCCGGTTCCCATCGTGGTGGGCTTCCAGGCACAAGGTCAGGAGCGCGGCCGGGATAGTCCCGATATTCGCACCGCCAAAAAGCAGTTTGAAACCTTGAATGAACGCGTTTTTGAATCACCCTGGCCGATTCCTCCCCTCAAGCGGGATCAAAGTGTGGAAGAAAAGCTGGCGAACTTTCTTCCCGGCGGTTATCGCGATCCGCGCCAGACACCCAAGCTTATGAAGGCCAAGGTGACTCTGGATCGGTCCTCCCATCTGACTCAAGGTGCTGATGAGGGAGAGATGCGACTCCAGCTTTCCATACGGAATATGTCCATCACACATGCAAATCTGCAGGTCTACATACGGTTTGAACAGCACGGCGCCATCAATCTCGGTCGTTTCGTCCTGTCAGAAAATATCGTGCGCCTTGCGCCAGAATTTACAAGCTCCGGCCTGGGTCCAAGGCGCAATCGGACCGAAGTTTATGAAATCCGGCTGAACGGCACTGACGGTTTGCCAGATTCGAAATTTCTGAAGGAGGCCATCGTCGAGGGCGATGCATTTGATATGCATATTAGCGTGAGTGAAGATGGTGAAAGCTGGAGCCCCGAGCAAACCATGTCATTTGCCATCGAAAATGGGATCCTGGAAAATCTTTAAAAAGGCCCGGGCTATTGGGTTGACAAAAGCAATGGGCCGGGTAATATCACGATCTCCTCGTCCTGGTATGGTGGCTGTGGCGAAGTGGTTAACGCATCGGATTGTGATTCCGACATACGTGGGTTCAATCCCCATCAGCCACCCCATTCGATCTTCATCCATAGCATTCGGCTGTAGCTCGTTTTTTATTCATAAAAAACTTAAGAATTCATTTCTGAAAAGTTCAGAGGCTCTGAAGTATTTCAGAGCCTTTGAAAAAACAAAGCGAGGACTTGACCCTCGCTTTGCTGTGATCGGATTAACGACCGTCAAGGAATGGTGTATCGCCATTTGTGTCGGTACAAAGACAGAAATAGTTTCCAAGTGGAACTTCTTTGCCACCCTGCCCAACAATGCAGAGATTGCTTGTAAAACCGGGCAACTGATACCCTGGACGGTTATCACCAGCTGCACAAACGAAAAATGCGTTGCCGCTTCCGCCCCAGGTGCCACCTTCCACAGCTTTCAGGGGAGGCAGCCCTGTCATACTTTTACTGCAGACATAAGAACAGGTTTCACCCGTACCTGATTTAAGAAAGTAGTTACTCGCAAAAAGGTTGGAAGACAATAAAGTTACATCCCTTGGACAGCAGACTTGAAACCATATTGCGGCCGTCTCCTAAAATTGATAAAGCAGATTAACTAAGTCTTATTGACATTATTTGGTTTTTTTGAAAACGTATCCTCTGGCATTCAGCACTTGACTGTCTCAAGTTCTTCTTTATGGATGTTTTAGGTATTTAATGTTAATGCGAAGCTGGATTAAGCATGTCTGGTTTTGAGAAGGGAATGCGATGCAGGAAATAATTCGGCTTGCACAACGAGTAAAAGAAGTCGCACAAAATAATCCTGAAAAGATAGTCGAACGAAGTCTGGACAAGATTTACACTTCTGTTTTGACCCCTATCAAAAAAATTACTCTCGGCAGGCAGCGCTTTCGCGCCAGTGGTAAAGAATATTTTTACGCGACTCATTACTATAATGCTACTTGGCGTAACGAACGCGCTGTTGAAGTGCCTCTTCTCAATGAATTTCTTGAAATCAATAGATTGAGGAGGATTCTGGAACTTGGCAACGTAAGTGCGTACTACTCTAAAAATAATCGTCCGCCACTAGTCGTGGACAAGTACGAACGTTCCAAAACCGTACAAAATCTGGATGTACTAGATATTCCACATACCTTCAACATTGAGGGCATTGTGTCCATATCAACTCTCGAGCATATCGGTTGGGACGAAGCGATCAAGGATCCACTGAAACCGCTCAAATGTCTCATGCACCTCTATGAACTTGTTTCTGACAAGAGCAACGTTCTCTTCACTTTCCCCACAGGATACAACCCATCACTTGACAAAATGCTCGCCGATAATGTCCTGCCTTTTATTACGTTCGAGTTTATGGAGCGCAAAGATGCGGACAATCATTGGGTCGTCTGCGACAAAGCCACCGCATTAAGAAAAATGTTCGGAAATCCATATTATGCTGCCAATGGTTTAGTCATTGCCAGAGGTTTGCGGAAATTTGATGAATCAGACCTTAAGAGCTTAAAATACTAGAAACACAGGTTAGTCTCCCTTCCCCTTGCATCAGACTCAGTTTTATTGAGCTATCATGGGGATTACTGAATCAAGCGAAGATCATCCAAGCTGTCACGCGTCAGTCATTTAATTTTGACACGAATCTGAAACGTTGAACCGTGACCCGGTTTGCTGTCGATGAGATGAATGTCACCGCCCAGGAGTTCCGCGAGACGCTTGCAGAGAGCCAGACCAAGGCCCGTGCCTCCGTATTTGCGGGTATGGCTTCCATCAGCCTGAGTGAAGGGGCGAAACAGAAATTGTTGCTGTTCGTCGGTCAAGCCAATGCCTGTATCGCGAACGATCAGGATCAAGTGCTCATGATCTGCTTTGAGATGCAGCCCGACCTCTCCTTGTTCCGTGAACTTGATCGCATTGCCAACGATATTATAGATGATTTGCCGCAAACGGATGGGGTCGGTCCTGACAGTTTCGGGCACCCCATCGCCACTGATTATGGTAAGATTTAAACCCTTATCCTGCGTCTGCGGCCTAAGATCCACCAACACACCCGAAATAAGTTCAGGCAACGAAAAGTCCAGAGCTTCGATCGTCAGGCGACGCGCTTCGACTTTGGACAGATCCAAAATATCATCAATCAGTCGTAAAAGTTGCCGACCGTTGCGCTTGATAATTTCAAGGTTTTCAGCCTTTTCCTCGGGGGTCGTGTCGCTGTCAGCAATCAGCTCGGAAAAACCCAAAACTACGCCCAAGGGCGTCCGCAGCTCATGACTCATGTTGGCCAAAAACTCGCTTTTCGCGCGGTTCGCCTGCTCTGCTTCGGCCCTGGCCGCGTTCGCTTGCTCGAGATGTTCGGTTCGTTCTTGTTCACGCCGTTGCAAAAGATTGGAAACGGTCAGCAAGGAATCACGAAGCTGCTCCACTTCCTTGACCATCGACCGCTCCACGCGGGGTACCTTGCCCTCAGCTAAAGCCATGGCACCGATGGTGGCCGACTTGATGCGATGAGCGAGTCGACGTGAATAGAGCAACGCCAGGCTGCCGAAAAAAACCAGAAGCAGAATTCCTGTTACAACCACAATCCTCATGGAGCGCCGGGCTGGAGCCTCGACGATTTCAACAGGCACAGGGATGGAGACAGCCCAGCCGGAAGCCGGGGATCTGTCAAAGGCCATATAAACATCCTTGCCTTCCAAAGTTTTTTCGCGAACCAAACCCTCGAAACTCTCATGAATGCGTTTGACGAATGAAGCCGTCCCCTGCCGACCTATAAAAGTTTCAGGATCGCGGGACCGTGCAGCCACATTCCCTTCGCCATCGACAATGGTGCGAGCCCATTCTTCTTCACCTGATGACTCCATCACCAGGGTCTGCAGCAGTTCGACAGAAACCACCGCAGAAAGTACGTAGATGACCTTGTTCTTAGCAAAAATAGGGATGCGAACGGGGAAGGCAAATTTATTGGCAAATTTGCTGTTGGCGGGGGCTGGGGCGATCGTCCCGACGACGGGCTGACCCGTGGCGATTACCCTTAAAACACTGTTCCGTTTGGGCGCAAACGGCAGCTTTTCGCCATATTCACGTGAAGAGGCCATAACGAGTTGCCCTGCGGAATTATGCACAGAAATGATTTCCCATGAGGGCTGGGAATCCTTCACGCGAAGCATATCCTCGTAGAATGATTTCAAATCATTACGCTGGAGACTTGCTGAAGTGCCCAGAGCCTGCAGGGTTCGAATGCTGGTTTTGAATTCCTGGTCGACTGATACCCTGAGTTTTTGAGCCTCACGACGCAGGTTCCGTTCGCTGGTCTGACGTTCCAGAATCACGAGTCGGTCGACCATATAGGCGGAAAAAATAAAAAATGGAATCATCGCAGCCAGGACCAGGGCTACAAGATGCCAGCTTAATGAATAAGGATTTCTCAACCGACGCAAAACAGGGGTCCTTCCCATCATTCCAATTCATGGCGAGTCTGTAAAACGGTAATATCATGCACCGCTAATAGCAAGGGGAAGAGACGTTTCAAAGCCTGAAACAGGCTTTCCAAGGAACTTTCGTCACATAAGACATATTGACATGTCACTCCTGGAAAGCAGCTTGAGGAAGCCGATCAATGGGCGGCCGCCCCCGGACGATACAGTAGAAGCCGCAGATGCTCGTCGTATTCCGTCTTGAGAGGATAGCTGTGCAGCACCGTGGCGGGTAGGTTGAAAGGACTTTTTTCCAGCCAAAGCCCTGTTCCATGAACGACGGCCCGAGTCCCCGAAAAGTTGGGAATATCATGATTGATTTGATCCTTGTCGGCATGGGGCTGCGCATCCGAGATAATCACATACTTATAACGAGCAAGCTTGGGCAAGACCTTCAGAATACTGTCGTTGGAAAGATGCTGAAACACCTGCCGAATGAGGCAGAGATCACCCTCGGGAAGATCATCCGTGATAATGTTGTTTTGCAAAAACTGAATGTGATCGTTGCCGAAATTTTTTTGGTTGTATTCGATCAAAGGCTGAACCACATCGCAGCCCGTATAATGCAAATTGTGAGCGAGATGTCGACTGACTCTGAAATCACCTCACCCTAGATCAACCACTCTCTTGATATCATAGCGGCGGATAAAGTCCTGGATAAACGTCACGTATTCCTGGTAGGACCCGGTCACAGACCCTTCACCCGAGAAAAAGGGAGTATCGCCCTTGCCCCATTTGCCGGTGAGATAAATGTCGGTGAAAACGTCCTCAGCGGATTTGGATTTGAGATAGCGCAGTTTGAGCTTGCGCAGTGAATTTAAAAGAGGCTTCGGGATATATCTCCTGGCCTGCTGAAGCATTAGGGTCCCCTTGAAAACCAGACAAAATGGTGCCTCCTGTTATAACGCCTTCCCAAAAAGGGGTCCAGGTCAGAGTGCTTTAGGCGCGGCGATTTGACTTAAATCAGCCACAAATTCCTGGAAGGCCCGCTCACGTTCCAAGGGGTCGGGAAGGCGAAGGATATGCGCCGGATGATAGGTGATCATTGCGTGTCGGGCGAAGCTGGAGGACTGGATTAAGCCCCGAACATCCTTCAGGCGAAAACTACGACCCAGAACACTGAGGCCCGCCGTCAAGCCGAGGCAGATCACAAGATCAGGCTCCATCAGCTGACGCTCAGCAAGCAGCCAGGGTTTACAGATGGCCACATCACGGGGCGAGGGCTTTTCATGGAGTCGCCTTTCACCTTGCCAGGTGAATTTAAAATGTTTGACGGCATTGGTCAGGTAAACCGTTTGACGATCGATTCCAGCCTGCCGCAGGGCTTCATCCAAAAGCTGTCCGGCTGGGCCCACGAAAGGACGACCCTGCTGGTCCTCCTGATCACCAGGCTGCTCGCCAACGATCATGATCCTGGCCTGCCGCGGTCCTTCCCCGAATACAGTTTGCGTGGCTGCCTGGCAAAGCGAACAGGCTGTGCAGCGGGCCGCCGCGTCCCGCAGTGTTGCATAGTCAGACGTCTTGGGCACAAATGCGGCCGCATCCGCAGGACTGCGATCGATCATATCGGTCACACGCCGATCGCTATCGGCCAGAAGTTTGGCGATTTGCTGTGTTTCGGGCATAGACTTCCAATAGCGCGTAGGCATTTCCGCTTTCATGGCTTTTAATTTCACCCGAGCTGGATTGAAAATCGAGGCATAGTAACAGGCCCAAAGATCCTCCAGCTTATCGGGTGCGGGCGCCTCATTCTGCGTAAAGCCACGACCCCATGAAAGAGCTGTTCCATTCCAATGCGCTGATGCATCCGGAGTCAGAAGGGTCCAGTTCAGAGACGTAAAGCGATCCTGGAAAAAAGGCACGACGTAAGGCAGCAGAGGATGATCCGGATCATGCCAAGCAATATACTGCTCACTCTGATCATCGAGCTGAACCTTGCGAAAACGCACAAAAGCCTTCATTTTATGGGCATCGCGCCGAACGTGGTGCTCCATATCCATAAAGGCGGCGACGTCGTCATCCACGCTATCTGCCAGCAAAGCCTGATTTTCATGAACGATGCGCCACAGCAGGCGGTAAAGAAGGGACCATTTCTTCTCCGAGCGATGATAAAAAACGCGCTCCGCCTTTTCCAGAAATTCCTTGGGCACCGAAAATGTCGGACGTGCCTGGGCCTGGGGCGCAAGGGCTTCACAGCCGCCCTCGTCCAAGGCGAGACGACCATCTCCCTTCTGCGCGAGCGCACGCCACATCACTTCGTCTGGCGTCACAGAAGCCTGAACCAGCTGCCGACTTTGACGACGCCATGTGGCAAAATCTTCTGGAATTGCGTTGCGAATCACCTACCAACCCTCCGCTGACTCACCCATGAATTCAAACAATGTAGGCTGGGCGGGTTTCTTCTGCAGGATTTTTGCCGCTAGATTCTGGTCATCCAGCAGGATCAAGGACGGATTTTTGTCAGCTGTCTGGATAAAGGGCCGGACCTTATCCAGAGACACGCGAAGCTTGGCCAGATCCGCGAAGGTAATCGAGCGGTGCGGCCGCATTTTCAAAATTCGATCCACCGTGCGAACACCCAGACCGGGAACACGCAGGAGCGCTTCGCGCGGGGCTTTATTGATGTCGACCGGAAAAAAATTGCGCGAGCGAAGAGCCCAGGACGTTTTAGGATCCAGGCTTAAATCCAGGTTGGGCGTGTCCTGGGTCGTCAGTTCATGATGCTTAAAACCATAAAAACGCAGCAGCCAGTCGGCCTGATACAAACGATTCTCTCGCACCAAAGGCGGCTTTTGCAAAGGCAGGCGTGGATCACCACTTGGAATAGGACTGAAGGCCGAATAGTAAACCCGCTTCAGGGAAAAACCCTTATAAAGGTGCGAGGCCGTGGCCAGGATATCGGCATCGGTGCTGGGCGTGGCACCCACAATCAT
>NZ_DASQYZ010000487.1:0-42907 GCF_035638955.1 Oligoflexus sp.
CATGGTGTCTTTCAGGTTACTGTAAGCCGATTTGCAAATCTCATTAGGAATTACGGGCAAATCAACTTCATGAAGATTCGAAGCATTGAGTGTCCCAACTGAAGTCAAATTCCCATACCCGATAACACGGAGTGTAGCAACATTTTTAGGCGCATGAATAGTCGAGTTCAAATCTATTGGCTTCAGAAATGTTCTATCGTTAGCTTTGGATTCCAAGAAGAGCAGCGCTATGTCATTTGAATCAGTTGTAACGTCCCACTCAGGATGAATCTGTACAGCACTTACGTTTCTTACGTCCTCGTTAAAAGCACTGTTTTTGCTGCCTGGATTTAAAATAACTTGAAGTTTATTGGTCATCTTATGCACACAGTGGGCTGCAGTTGCTACGACATCTGCGCAGAAGTATTTTTTTGAGGAGCCAACTTCATGAAGGCCAACAAAAAACTGATAGTGTTCGCTTGCCGAGGCACCTCCAACAATTTTTGGTTGTGAAGTTTTTGGACTACTGCAGGACAATATAAGGGCAATAAATCCAATAAAAGTAGCAATATTTTTCATGGTTTCCTCAGTGCGAACACTTTTCTAAAAAATTATGCACGGCCTTTTTCAACAAAATCTAATTACTCCGACTTTTAAAAAACAACGCTAGTAATTTCATTGTAGTCGTTAAGAAGGACTAGGTTGAATATTACGCATCCGATATACCTTGCAGAAGTTCTTTGGCATGATCGAGCTGCTCCTCAGGAACATACAGTTCAACTCCATTGGCTACCGTAAGGGGCGGGTAGAGGCCGCCAGCATCGTCTGATTTCAATTCAACTCTGATTCCAGACCCTCGTATTGCACTTGCCGCGAGATCCGCCTGCAAACGATCTGAGAATGACGTCAGAAGGACCCATTTTTCAATATTTGCATTCATGTAACGCTACCTCACTGAGAAAGTCCAAATCTGAACTGGGGCACTCATTGGCAATCTGCTGCGTAACAACTTCGACTTTTGAAGACCATTTTGAATCGAAAGTTTCAGAACTCATTTTCGGCCCATCTACGCTAGCCTCGCCATAGAACTGATCGATAGCTTTTTTCATCTTTTCTCTGAAGCATGGACTTGTGCCAGAAAAAGACTTTTTTAAGCTGCATTCAAACCAAGCAACAACATCTACAGGATTCTGACTTTCTTTGAAAGTGGAGCTTAAGAGTTGATTTATATTTTTAAGGTCAGAGTCCGGTAAGTCAGCAGCTCGTCCGCAATTCTCCACTATCTGTTCTGAGCTAAGGGGTTTGGTCAGCTTTAAATTTTCTTGAAAGTGCCTTTCAATGCAGTTCTGTATGCTATCCGAAAATCCGTTTGCTGAAAGCTTATTCGCTAAAATCCTGAAAAATGCGTCTTTGTTAGCCCCTGCACTTGTTCGGGGGGGTGCGCTTATTGCTCTGCCTTCAACCTCTTCCGTTACAATGCTTTTTTCCTTTTGCTTATTTTCCGAGCCATGTTTCAGAGTCTTGCCCGCGATATTCGGATCGACTACGCTCAAATCATTCGAAGAAGGCGCTAAGGGGGTCTCTTTTTGATCCAATCTATCGAAAAGTACAGCTTTTTCTGCGACCCTGGTCTTATAGATATAAGTACCTGACACAATTAGCACCAGAACCAATAAAGCCATTCCGAAGATCTTCTTGCTCATAGGAAACCTCCTTCATTTTAGGCAGTCAGTAGCCTTTGGGATCCGACAAGCTTACCCATCGTTTTGCCTGGATTCTCGCCAAACGTAATCGCAGTATGCACCTCGCATTTGAAGAAGGCGCTGTCTGATTGGTATTCCTGGCATGCATGCTTTACGAGGAAGGTAGGGCTCACACCTCCTCCGCATATACTGTCACTTGCTCTTGTACATGTTTGAAAGCCGGAGCATCAACTCTCATTTTGCTTCACCTTCGTGAGCTTCCATGAGTTGCGTGCGCGAACTTTGGCGTTATGTCGACTCAAGATTGTCCCCGAAAAAACTGCTTATGAACAACAAGTTAATCCTCTTTGGCGGTAATAACAGATGGGACTTCTTGAGTTAGAAGGCGTTTTCGACAATGGCGTCACTCAGAAGGCTATTAACTGCCAAAGTCATTCACTTTAATGTTCATAGTCATCGCTACTGAAAGCTACCTATCGGCTACGCACCAAGGGAAACCGAAAATCGCTTGGTGTAGCCCTTCTGCTTGGCAGCGAACTTTTCTCGCTCAGCTTGATAGAATTTTTTATCTCTTTCGGATAAAGGCAAAGACATGACTTTTACCATCAGCGCATCCGCGCCAGCCCAATCCTCTTTACTCGCCTGCAGAGCTGCCTTGATATGGTGCCCATAGGGTTCCTGCGGATAACGCTGAATGAACTCAACCAACTCAGCCTGAAAATCAGGATCCTCAATTTTACTATTATATCTTAAAATCCTTGCAATCAGACTCGCCTCGGGCGACCTCCTTTCGATATCGCTCAGCGTTGAATAGAATTCATTCTCGTACTTCTCTGGGTTGGACTTCATCAACCTACCGATCAGCATGGATTGCAGCGAGGCCATATCGCGATCAGTATATTTTTCTTTATCTCCCATGCAGGACTCCATCATGCTTTTCATGGCTTTGTCCCAAGTTCTTACGTTCTTTGACAGTTCAATCGTGCAATTTTCTGTGATCTTGCTTGCAAGCGTTTCCAGCACTGAGGGATTGTTGGGAACCTCCATCATATCTTCGTAAGCTGGTGTACATGGGGTTGTTTTATCGCCTTTCGTCTTCGCACGAGTCCCCTTGGGGATTGATTCAATTGGGACAGAGTCCGCTTTAAAAGCAGATGCTTCATCTTTGCCAGAATCTGCGATTGCTTCGCCCCTGCTGTCAGGGCTTCCTATCGCGCTCGCTTCATTACCCTTAGCCTCAGTTTGCTTTGCCTCCCCTACGTTCCGCGTCCTGTCATCCCAAATTTTTTTTGTAATAACAGTGCCGTTACTCGCTAAAAAAATGGCGACGATTACAACCAATAATCTTTTTTCTCGCATAAATAGCACGTCCCCGGTGTCAAGGCGCTTGTGTTCAAAGCCTCCAGTGTTATCCGGACGCTTCATCCCGAATATTTGTAATCCAGATGTATCTTGCCCAGTTTGTTGGCGTCACAGTGTGCTGCTAATTCACCAACTGCCTTGTGCAAATTGTAAGTAACGCCGATGGTATAATGGGTGGAAATTTGACGGCAGGCATTATCAAGATGTTATGCAAACTATTTCAATGATGCCAATGTGACTTTACTGACGAAAAAAAACACCTCGCTGTTCTTTACAGAAAGCGAGGTGTTAATTATTCAAGAAATTAAACTACTTATCTTGAATTAAAGATTCCGTTCTTAACACTTGGACTCATATGTTCTTCAGAACGGAATATCATCCAAACTGGATGAGCTGTGACTGCCAAACACGCTGTCCGAAGGTGGCTCGACCGGCGGAGGATTGAAGCCCGACGCAGGCGTCTCGTAGTTGGATTCGCCCCGGCTGGCGCCTGAACCGGCACTGCCTAGGAATTTCACGTTGTCCGCCACGATATCCGTTGAGTATCGTTTTTGGCCGGACGGATCGTCCCACGAGCGTGTTTGCAAACGGCCTTCGACATAAGCCGAGCTGCCCTTGCGCAGATATTTCGCACAGTTCTCTGCCTGTTTTTTCCAGACAGTGATACGATGCCATTCTGTCTTTTCCTGGCGCTGCCCACTCTGGTCAGTCCAGTTGTCGGTTGTTGCCAGGCTGAATGAACAGAAAGCTACGCCGCTTTGTGTGTAGCGCAGTTCGGGATCCTTGCCTAAGTTGCCGACTAAAATCACTTTATTGACGGAAGCCATCGCCTTACCTCTTCTTGTCTTCGGCTTTAAAAAGCGCCACCAATCCGCTCCAGATCTTGGGATTGGACGCCAAGCCCTGCAGTGGTTATAACTAAGCTCGTGACTCGGTCACAAGGAGAAATTACCGGGCTGGTTTATGTCAGCGGACGACATTTTCCCGTGGTGGATACAGCCCTAGTCTGAGGAGCCTTTCGCATATGATCGTGAAACAAACTCGAGCTTGGATCGGCAGCACTCTGGTTTTGCTGAGCGTCGGCCTCTTCTGGGCGTGCAAAACCGAGGAAAAGTTGCCCAAGCTTGGTGAACAGATCGCTGGTCCAGTGGATGTTGCCACCTCGCCCAGCGGCAGCTACTTTTATGCCCTGAATTCCGACTATGAGCGCCGTTACAACGAAGGTTCGATCATGGTGATCGATCCGGAATCGGATCCACCAACGAAGCGTACCACCATTCCCATCCCGCGCCTCGGACGCTCGCTGGATGTGGCGCAAAATCTTTTGTTGGTTACCTTCGATGCGGAAGGTGACGAAATCTATCGTCGGATTGATCTCTGGGATCTGCAGAATGAAATAACGCCGACCCTTATTACCTCATTCAGTATCGAATGCTCGCCGGTCAACGGCATCATTGCGCCTTCACAGCCTTATTTTGTTGTGTCCTGTTTGAACGGTGATGTCTTCATGGGGCATCTGAATCGCAGTAATCTGGCGGCTTCGACTCTGGATCGGGTGCGGAGTTACGGTTACGCGCATCGAGCTCTTTATTTTTATGAAAATGGCGCCAACACCTGGCTGCTTGGCTTCCCATCGGATCTTGATATCCCCGATGCCGATGACTATCCAGCCGTTGATAAGCAAAGCTATGATCTGGCCACCGATGCCATGAAAGAGGGCGCGGATGAAGTTCCTGATTTGCTTCAGGACACACCCCAGGCCCGTCGTCGACCCAGCAACGGTTATCCCTACCAGATGTTTATTTACAACGTAACGGCTGAAGAAGCCGCTTCTCCCGCGGATCCCAATATTGGAACCGCGCGCTTTCGCTATTTGGAGACGGGAACCTTTGCCAAACCCAATCAGGCCAATGCAGAAATGCGCTTTGTGTATTTCACGCTGACAGACCTGGATGGAACCCCGGCGTCCGGTGAAGGTACGATCGACATTGACAGCCGTATCTATCGCACTAACTTCTGGATGGCGAAGTCGGCCCCAGGGGCCGCCTCAAATGCCTTTTATCTCTCACAACGCGGCAACAGTTACGGTTCGACCAGCAATAACGTCTTGCGCGTTGAAGTCAATCCAACAGCCCTGGCTGCACCCGCCACGTCCAAGTTTTCCGATATGTTCAAAGTCCAGCGCGTCTATGGCTTTGCCAATGACCGTGATAGCATTGGCCGCTATCCTGGAGCCTTTGCCGTGACGGAAATCGACGGCGAACCCATGCTGCTGGTCAACCATTTCCGGGATCTTATCAATTTCCGTGACGCTCCTTTTTATAGCATCACGCGCAAATTCTTAAATACGCCCTATTCACTGCAGCAGGCCACGAGTTATGATTCCACGGCCTACGAGTCCTCATTTTATCAGCTGGCGGTTTCCAAAACCGGAAAGCTTCTGACCTGCTCGTTCTACGGACAAGCACTGTACTTGTTTGATGTGCGTCCTCGTACTAGTATGAGGGAACAAACTCCGATTCGGATAGAGTGATACGCCGTATCTTTGGCATGTCCTGCGCTGCGTCCCTGCTCGGGGGACCACGCGGGATGAGGGTCATGCATGCATCTTAAAAAGTTGATCGTTTCTGGTTTCAAGTCGTTTGCCGACAAAGTCACGCTAAACTTCGATGATGGAATCACAGGAATTGTCGGGCCGAATGGCTCCGGCAAGTCCAATGTGATTGACGCCGTGCGTTGGGTCATGGGTGAGCAGAATGCCAAGCACCTGCGCGGTGATGTGGCCACGGATATCATCTTCGCCGGCTCGGAAAAGCGTAAACCGCTGGGTATGGCCGAAGTTACCCTGGTCTTTGACAACAAGGATCAGAGTCATTTCTGTCCCCCGGAGTATCGTCACGAGCCTGAGATCGCTCTGACCCGTCGTCTTTATATCGATGGGGAGCGCGAATACTTTATCAATAAAAAACCCTGCCGCTTGAAGGACATTGTCGGTTTTTTTGCGACCACGGGTTTAGGTGGCCGCAGCTATTCGATGATTCAGCAGGGGCAGGTCGACCGTATCCTGAACGCCAAACCGGAAGACGTTCGCGAGATTCTGGAAGAGGCCGCGGGTACTCTGATATTCAAGACCCGTCGCCAGGCGGCCATGAAGAAATTGGAAGGCACCAACGATAACCTCAAACGGATCGACGACATCCTGAGCGAACTCGCGGGCCAGCTCGAAAAGCTCAAGGAGCAGGTGGAAAAGGTTGCGGCATGGAAGCACCTCAGCGGGGCGCTGAAGGATGCGGAGCTTAAGCTTTTCTCGCACAATTTCCGGCATTTTTCGACCAAACTCCTGGAGATCGCCCATCAGCTGGATAACGACCAGGACAGTGAAGTCAAAGCGATGACCGACCTGTCTGGTTTGGAAGCTCGCGTTGAGGAGCTGCAGGGCCAGCTGTCGGAATCTGATCCGGAACTCGATCAGCTGCGTGAGGAAATTTCCAATCTGCGTGAACAAATCGTTCGGGCGGAAGGCACCATTACAGCAGCCATGCGGACCGGCGAGCAGGGGCAGAAGCGTCTCGGTGAATTGCAGGCCAATATTCAGGAGGATCAGGAAAGTCTGACCTCGCTGGAGAATATGGTCGCCAGTAAAGAGGCGGACTATGTCCGCATGCAGATCGAAGTCGAGCGTTTGCAGGAGCTGATCGCCTCCTTTCAGGATGAAGTGGATCAGGTCGAGGAGTCGGCTCAGGTTTTTGAAAACCGGGCCCAGGAGCTTGAAGACGAAGTCAAGAACCTTGAACTCCTCCTCGAAAGCAACCGTCTGCGTTGCGAAAGTATCGAGCGTGATCGCAAGCGCATCATGATCGAACACCAAAATTATCAGGCGCGTCAGGATTCTTTGCAGCAGTCGCTCAAAGGCATTGCTGAAAAACTGGAGCAGGCGCGCAGCCTGCTCAACGACCGGCAGGCTGGATTGGATCAGGAACTGCAGATGAAGCAGGACCTGGAAGTGGAAGTGCAGAAACGCGATGAGCAGATTCGTGAAGGGGCTCGGGAACGGGATACCCATAAGGAAACCTACCTCCATGCCCGAGCCCGTTTGGGAACGCTGGAGGAAGTGGAAGCCAGCACTGGCGATTTAAAATCGAGTCTGCACCAGCTTTACGGCAAGCATCCCCAGGCCAGGCAGTTGGTTTATGGTGTGCTCACTGATTTTATTGCCTTCGACACCAGCATCGAGGAATGGGCGCCGCGTGCGGTCCATGCCTTTGAACGCTGGTCGGAGCGACTGATCATTCCATCGGGCGAGGCGCTCAATGAACTGATTCGTTTGGTCAATCAGGAGCAGCTCGCTTCCTTGCCTTTAAGTTTGGCTTCGCTTTGGAATACGGATGACCTGAGTGATATTCGTCAGTGGGCGGAACGCTATGATGCGGTGCCTGTTCTCGATGTTCTGAAAGTTCAGGATGCTCACAAGGCCACACTCAGTATTCTGCTGCAGAGGCTTTACTATCTGCCGTCCGTTCGCGTGAATGAGGACGAGCTGCGCAGTCTGCCGTATGGTTTGATTCTGTTCACCGCGCAGGGTGTCCTCGTGCATTCACGGGATGATCTTTTGCTGAGTGGAACCCAGGCCAAGGGCAGTTTGAGCCGCAAGAATGAAATCGAAGGCCTCGCCCGGCAGCTGAAGGAAAGCGAAGGCAAACTCGCAACGGCCCAAAGCGCCATGGATGTGATGGAGCAGCAGCAGGCCGAATCCCGCGCGCGCCTCAAGGACATTACCGATCGCCTGGGGAGTCAGAATCAGGATGCCCTGGCCGCGATGTCGGATATGCAGAACCTGATGAATCAGGACAATCATCAAAAGGAAATCATCGAACAGAACGCGCATCGGATCCAGGAGCTGGAGCAGCGCGAGCATGATTTGATGCGGGAGCTGGAGCAACTGGGCGAAACGCGAATTTCCCTGGGCCAGGAGAAAGAGCACCAGCAGGGCGAACTCGAATCGCTGCAGGAGGAATCCGCGAGTATTGCCGAGCGCAAGGACGAGGTGATGCGGGTGCATCAGCAGCGGCAGCTCGAACTGGCTAAATTTGAAACCCGCTCCCAGTCCAACCGGGAAAACCTGGAGCAGAGTCGGCAGCAGCTGCATAAGCTGCAGACGAATATTACAAAACGCTACGAGGAAAAAAATCGCCTCGAGGTGGAACTGGAGCAGTCCGAGATCAACCAGGCGCATGCCACCCAGGAGATCGAAGTCTATATCCGCCGCCGTGAGGAACTCGAAGGCCAGCTGGCGGAACGCCGCGAGTTGAGTGCCGGCGTTCTGGAAGAATTGCGAGTGATTGAAAGCCGCCTGCGGGAAGCTCGTGATCGGCAGATGGAAATTCAACGCAGCAAATCCAAGAAAAGCGTCGAACTGGAACGCCTGAAGCAGGTGAGCCGCGGTATTCTCGATCAGGCCAAGGAAAAGTATCAGATCGATCTGATGACCCATGAGTTTGTCGAGGATCCGAATTTTGACGCTGATAAGACGACTCGTGAAATCAGCAAGTTCCGTGGCCAATTGGAAACCATGGGCGGCGTGAACATGGTGGCCGTCGAGGAATACGAACGTATTTCCAAGCGCCATGAATTTATCGACGCGCAAAAAGAGGAAGTGCTGGGCAGTATCCTCCTCCTTCAGGAAGCCATCGATGAGATCGAGGAAACATCGAAAGAAAAATTCCTGAGCACCTTTGAAGTCGTGAACAAGAACTTTATCGAGCTGTTCCCGATTCTGTTCCCAGGTGGCGAGGCCCGACTGGAATTGACCAGCGAGGATGCCCTAACCGCGGGTGTGGAAATCATGGTGCGGATGCCCGGTAAAAAGCCACGAAGCATGACACTTTATTCCGGTGGTGAGAAAGCTCTGACCGCGATCTCGCTGATTTTTGCTTTGCTCAAAACCAAGCCGACACCGTTCTGCTTTCTGGATGAGGTCGATGCGCCTTTGGATGAAGCCAACGTGGGCCGTTATAACAAGGTCCTCAATGCGCTGTCGGATCGCTTCCAGTTTGTGGTCATTACCCACAACCGTCGGACCATGGAAGTGCTGGATCAGCTCTATGGTGTGACCATGCAGGAAGGTGGCGTCTCGACAGTGGTCGGTGTGGATATGAAAAAGGATCTGCCGGCTCATTTGCAAAAAGCCTTCAAGAAAACGGAAGAGACCGTAGCCACCGGGACCTGATCGGAGAATCGCATGAGAGACCTGAAAGGCAAAACGGCTTTGGTCACAGGTGCCAACGGTGGCATCGGGCTGGCCACGGCCCAGGGCCTTGCCGCCGGTGGAGCGAATGTTATCCTGGGCTGTCGGAACCTTTATAAGGCCGAAGAAGCCCGGGCCATTATTCTCCAGCGCCATCCAGAGGCCGAGGTCGATGTCATGGCCTTGGATTTAGCCAACATCATGAATATCAAAAGCGCGGCCGAGGTCTTAAAACGTCGGCATCCACGCCTGGATATCCTTATCAACAACGCCGGCGTCATGAGTCTGCAGCGGCAGGAAACGCGCGATGGCTTCGAATTGACATTCGGTGTCAATCATCTCGGAACCTTTGCGCTGACCCAAACCCTTCTGCCTTTGGTCACGGCTGCACCCCAGGGAAGAATCGTGACGCTGTCCTCGGCTTTGCATTACCGGGGGCACATGCATTGGGAGGATCTTCAGTATAGGGCGCGGCCCTATAAAGGCTGGGAGGCCTACAATCAATCGAAGCTGGCCAATGTGCTGATGACCAAGGCTCTGGCGCGACGACTCGCGTCGACCAACGTCCGGGCGTTTGCCGTGCATCCTGGAGTGGTCGCGACTCAACTCGGACGTGATTATCCCAGTTGGCTGATGAAAGTCGCCAAAGTTTTCATGGTGACTCCGGAAAAAGGCTCACGCTGCACTCTTTTCGTGGCGACCGAACCCGCCCTTGACGCTCAAAATGGGTCTTATTTCGAGCAGTCCAAAGCAAAAAATCCGGCAGCGGCAGCGCTATCCGAAGAGGATCAGGAAAGATTGTGGAAGCTGAGCGAACAGCTCACGGCGTGAAAAAGAAAACTCATCCCTTGTGACGAAGGGATGAGACTTGTTCATGGAACGCCAGGTAACTCAAT
Organism: Oligoflexus sp.; assembly: GCF_035638955.1. Classification (GTDB taxonomy): domain Bacteria; phylum Bdellovibrionota_B; class Oligoflexia; order Oligoflexales; family Oligoflexaceae; genus Oligoflexus. The sequence goes on from NZ_DASQYZ010000487.1 coordinate 10,185, forward strand.
CCTTTAACCTTCCAATTTATCGACAATCAGCTGCACCAGGTCCGTGGGCTTGCTGTAAAAATCAGCGAAAGAATAGGTTTCCAGAAACCACTCACTGATCGGGTCCTGCTCCGCTTCGCGGGTTTTTTTCACCAGCTGCGGATAGGTGCTGGTGAGTTCCAGCATGCGGGCCAGCACACCGGCGGCTTCAGGCTTGGCGCTGGGATATTTTTTGCGAAGATAACGGATCATGAGGCTGATCAGCACGGGATCGAGTTTTTCAGCCAGAAAAAATAGATCGTTGGTCGGCAGGGTGCCCGATTCCAATCCATCCAACCAACGGAGACTTTCACGAACTTGAACCTGTGCATCCATGCTTACTTCTCCTTTACAAGGGACGATAGGGGTCAATGAATTGGTTCATGCCTATCGATATGCTGCCAGTTTTAGGCTGATCCAGACTCCAGGCATAATCGACGCGAAAAACCAGTCGATTGACCTGTGGAACAGCCAGCCTTAGGCCAAAGCCTGCCGTCGTGCGATTCTCTTCTGACCAATCGCTCGTGGTATACCCAGCCGCACCATAATCGATGTAGGTGGCTGCCTGCCACCAGACGTAATGGGAGCGATGAAATATTTTTCGAAGCTCCAGGTTGCCATAGACCGCCTTATTTCCGTACATAACACCATCGGGTAACCCGCGCACTGAATCGAAGCCACCCAAAAAAAAGAGGCTCTGATAGGAACGATCATCGCTCAATCCCAGCCATTCATGAAAGACGAGATTCCAATCTTCGTTCCAAAGCCCGTACCAAAACAACTCCTGTTCGAGACTCGCCTGGTTTTTTTCCTCAGACCAGGTGGGTCCGACATTCAGAAGGACACGCAGACCCTGCAAATTCTGCTGCAGGACAGCCATATCATCATAAACCAGCCTGGCCAAGAGCCGTTTCTGATTTATCGGGCGCAAAATGAAATCATCCCGCTCGGTAGCGGATTTCTGCATGTCCCATTCCAGCTCATGCTGCTGCCTATAATTCAGGCGTAAACCGACCTGCCAGGGCGTTTGAGGATTGCTGCCCAAGGGCACCAAAGCCTCCGCGATCACCGCCGTCGCACTGCCATATATCTGAGCAACTTCCTGATCCTCCCTATCGTATACGCTACGAATGCGGTTGTCCCGCCAGAGTTCAAGATTTAAGTAATGACGGCCCCCGTTCCAGCGTGGAGCGCGGATCCACATCACGCCCCCGGTCGGTGCCGAGCCAAAGGTTCTGGATTCGGCGCCCACGGTCCAGAGACTGCCAAAGGCATGGGTGTCATAAATGCCAGCTACCAGCAGGGGCGTGCCGCCTCCAAAGGCGCCGCGAATCACGGGAATTACGGTCCACTTTTCTACAGCTTCAATTTCGAGATTATATGTGGACGGTATATCCCCATTCGGTACGACCTGGACGGCGACATCCTGAAAAACCTGAGTGGTGAGCAGGCGGACCTTAAGCGTATCAATTTCAGTTCCGCTCATTTCGCAAGGGCACTGCAGGCCCGCATATTCCATCAGCCAGTTAAGGTTCGTGCGCCCGAGCCCTTTGACATCGACCTCCTGAATTTGGAACATGCCGCCTTCCGCCCAGGCCAGACGCGGCAAACCGATAAAGCAGAGGATGAGCCAGCGGATGTGAAATGAATCAAAGATAGGGATCACCCTGATTGAGATAGTGTCTGACGTAGTCGCTTACGCCGGCTTCGAGACTATAAAAAGCGTCCTGATAGCCTGCAACCGTGCGCAGTTTGTTCAGATCGGCTTCGGTAAAATACTGATACTGGTTTTGCAGACTCGTGGGCATCTCAATCCATTCCAGCTTGGGTTTTTTATCAAGGGCAGCAAAGACCGCGCGACCTAGATCAGCAAAACTTCGTGCCTCACCCGTGCCGAGATTATAAAGCCCGGATGGAATACGACGATGCTCCTTCCAGAAGTGCAGCATCACCTTCACTACATCCTTAACATAAACGAAGTCGCGCTGCTGCTCACCGTGTTCAATGTCCGGACGATAGGATTTGAAAAGACGTAAAGTGCCTCGGTCCCGAACCTGAGGGAACGCGTGAAACACTACGCTGGCCTGAGCGCCTTTGTGATATTCCTGCGGCCCATAAACGTTAAAGTATTTGAACCCATACCAAAAGGGCGGCGTGGTTTTTTGTTTCAAAGCCCAGGCATCGAAGAGCTGCTTGCTCCAGCCGTATTTGTTGATCGGCCGGAGTTGCGGAATGCGATCATGCTCATCGAAGAAAGCCTTTTCCTCGGCCCCATAGGTGGCGGCGGAGGATGCATAGAGAAAGGGGATGTCCCGCTGCGCGCAGTAGTCCCAGAGTTTTTTGGTGAAGAGAACATTATTGTTCATGAGATAATCAGCGTCACGTTCGGTCGTCGTCGAACAGGCGCCGAGGTGGAAAACAGCTTCAAACAGCGGATGTCCTGCGTCGTCGAGCCAGGTGAAGAGCTGATCCTTGGGAACGACGTAGTCAATACGGCGTTTTGCGAGATTCTTCCATTTGTCGCCCAAACCCAGGTGGTCCGCGACGATGATATTATGATGACCCTTTTCATTCAGCGCCCAAATCAATGCACTGCCAATGAAGCCAGCGCCGCCGGTAATCAGTATCATCCTCTGAAACCCCTTCCTACAAAGCCGTTGCCAGCACATCAGCTCACGATTGCAAGCCCAAATGATCTAGTATATACCTGCCCTGTCCAGAAATCGAAACCCCTTTCCAGGGAAGACAATCATGTATCATCTTGCAGGTGATAGGCCCGTCGTGCAGAAGTACGGTGGGACCTCGGTCGGAACTGTGGAACGCATCCAAAATGTAGCAGAGCGGGTTGCCGATCAGTATCGAAATGGACTGAAGAACGTTGCCATCGTCGTCAGTGCGATGTCAGGTGAAACGAATAAGCTTGTCGACCTCGTCACCGCCACCAATCCTCATACCTCTCTTCGCAATTATGATATGGCTGTGTCAGCCGGCGAGCAGGTCGCTGTCGCGCTGATGGCTGCGGCGCTGGAAAAAGCCGGTGTGCCGTCGCATGGTTTTCTTGCCTATCAATTGGGTATCATGACGAGCAGTCTCCATTCCAAAGCACGCATCCATGATATCGATTGCAGCAAACTGCATAAGTGCTGGGAGCAGGGAATTGTTCCTGTGGTCGCAGGTTTTCAAGGTGTGACCGAGGATCTCGAAATCACCACGCTGGGTCGCGGCGGCAGTGATACGAGTGCAGTGGCACTGGCTGTGGCCCTGGACGCTGCCTTTTGTGAAATCAATACCGATGTGGATGGCGTTTATACGGCCGATCCACGTGTGGTGCCGTCCGCGCACCTGGTCAAGGAAATGGATTTTGAAGTGGCCCTGGAAATGGCTTCGCTTGGCAGCAAGGTCCTGCACACACGCTGTGTGGAGTTAGGCGCCAAATTCCAAATGCCGATCGTGGTACGCAATACATTCAAACCCAATGACCATCAAAGGACGATCATCATGAGCTTTAACGCGCAACGCAAACTTGAAGCCCCTGTGGTTTCCGGCGTGACCCTGGATCGCAATGTGGTGCGCCTGAGTCTGAGCCAGCTTCCTGTTCGTCATGGGGTGATTGCGGCGCTTTTTGAAAAAATTGCCGCCACTGGCGTGAACGTCGATATCATCGTGCATAATAAGTCGGAAACATCCGATGCCCTGCGGGTGGGTTTTACCATTGGAGCCGCGGATCTGGTCCGCACTCAGGAAATGCTGCGTCGCTGGAGCGAGGAGCAAAGTTCAGTCGTGCATTTGGAAGCTGAGCGCAATCTGGCCAAGGTTTCCGTAGTGGGCCTGGGCATGCAAAGCCACCCGGGTGTGGCCAGCAAAGTCTTCTCGGTCCTCGAAAATGCCGGCATTGCCATTCAGATGATCTCGACCTCCGAAATTAAAATATCCTGCGTGGTGGCCGAGGCCGAGGGGGATCGCGCGGCGCAGGCTTTGCATCGGGCCTTTATCGAAGATGAAAGGGCCTGATCAGCAGCACCTATAAAAAAGCGGCGATCTCGAAAGATGCGCCGCCTTTTTTTGGGGTCAGTCCCATTATTTTTTAAACTGACGAACCCATTTTACGACTTCAGCGATTTCTGCATCGCTCAAGGCTGCGCCCCAAGGTGCCATCGTTGCGCTCAGGCCGACGGAGGCGCCGCCTTCCTTGATCACCTTGGCAATACGGGCATCATCCACGGAAGCCTGCCACTTGGCGTCTGCAAAGTTCCGAGGTTTAGGGTTCATGGCCACCGCGCCTGGGCCCGAAGCGGTACCATTGACATCATGACAGGCCGCACAGAAGGTGTTGTATTTGTCCTGCCCTACCCCGCCAGTGGCTCCACCGCTGCTCGCCACAGCTTTTGGTGCGGGCACCGATCCATCCGGATTCAGTGTCTCGATAGCCTGATTGGCATTGGTCTCTTCCTGTCTGAAACGCTCCTGCGCGGGCCGCGGGTCATGTTGCTCGGTGCAGGATTTACAAGCGCTCAGAACCATCCCGAAGGCAAGGGATGAGAGAGCCAATAGGGTGCGTCTGATTTTCATGCTTTCTCCTTTTGATGCGGTCCAGGGAGCCATGTATAGCATAATCAACTGGGGCACCAAAGAAAAATACTGATTCAAATTGAGTTCGACTTGCCTGTTTTCAAGGTCTTTGGTGCCCGCGAACAAGGGCTCGTTACCAGCTCCAGGTGAGACGCAATTGAGTGAACGACAGGGACCGTTGCCGCCGATCCGAGCCCGGCGCCAGATGATAAAGCTCATAGAGGCGGTCATACTTTACGGAAAAATTTTCCACAAAGAGGCTCCAACCCCTTTCGCTGATGCGTCCGATCCCATAGGTCTGCTCCTGCATGCGGAGTTGCCCGTGTTCGGTCGGAGCTTCCAGGCAACGGCCCTCGGGATCCAGGCTGTGGCAGGCTCGAACTTGAGCGTCGGCTCCTAGTTTCACATCGAGCTGCTGATGATGCGCGGCGAGCAGATACTCGGCCAGGATCAAATAAGAGGCACTGAACGCCAACGTGCGACGTTCGAGATCACTGCGCATGCCCCAGTTTTCGGCGAGAATTTCGGTGGGATCATACGGACCTTCTTCAACTGGCAATGGAGTCACCGCGGCCGGAGTTTGAGGCCCACGAATCCGATTGCGTTGCCAGCCAATCGCTGCCCGCAGACCTCGGGCCCTGCGATGCTGGCCCGTTAAAATAAGGGATAAGGCCTGACGCTCGGTCCTGAACCCTTCACTGGCGGCCTGGCGTTCGACCGTATCCAGCCAATAAAATTGTTCAGGCTCCATGCTGTCCGTATCCAGGGACCAGGCTCCTTGCCATTCCAAACCCTCGCTTAACTCACGGCGCAGCATCAAAGACAGATAGGGTTTGTGATCACGATCCTCGAATCGCTCGCCTTCACCAAGACCGGTGATCACACTCCAGGAATTGATCGGCTGATCCGGATCGATCACGCTGATGCGCAAGGCCGATTGATTCCAGCCGCTATCCTGCAGGGCGTGAGCATAGCTTAAACCACTGGCGTCGGGCAGAAGCGTGGCCGCGGACCAATTCTCCAGGCTGACTTCCACCGCATCGGTGGCTTTGAAGCGCAAGGCATAACGATCAAACCAGGTGCGACGCGGGGGGAGCGTCTGACCCAAAACTTCGTAAGTATCTTCCCAGGTGGGCTTATCCACATGCCCCGGATCCCAGCCCAGTTGCAAAGAAAGCCGATCACCCCAAGGCATGCGCAGGCCAAAGCGAAAATGATTCAACCGTGGGCATTGGGTGTTGCAGACGACCTCACTGTCCAGAAACCAACGCCGGACCTCGTCTTGAGCCCGAGCCGTTTGCGCGGTGACCTTCGATTCTTGAGCCTGGACAAGAGGTGCGGTGACCCTCGATTCTTGAGCCTGGACAAGAGGTGCCGAGACCTTCGATTCGTCCTGAGCCTGGGCGCTTCCTGCGGTTACCTGCATGCTTGTCATGAGCATGACTCCGCGCGTCAGTCTTCTGACAAATGATGAGTACAATTTTTGACTCCCCGTCACGCTCTTGACTCCTATCGTCAGACTGCTGACGCCTCGCGTTGGTTCATTCCGCAAAAGAATCTACTTTATCCTATGACTATCGCGTTAGGTGTGCAAGCGCTTGCTTTTGCGCCGATGTCCCAAGGTTTTTAGGGTTCTGTTAAGAATTGGACGCGTCGAACCCTTGGCATATCTCTTGTAATCATGACCCTGGCTCAACAGGAGTATTTATGGCAGAAGAAGGTAAAAAAGAAGAGAAAGAAAAAAAAGAAGGGGAACCCTCTGCCGAGGAAAATCCTGAGCAGGATGCCAAGAAGCGTAAGAAGAAGCTTCTGATCATGGCGATTCTGGGCATACTTCTGATTGGTGGCGGCGGCGCCGGTGCTTTCGTATTCCTGAGCGGAGGCAAGAAATCCAAGGCTGAAGGCGAGCATGAAATCACAGCCAAAGGTACTGCAGAAAAAGCGGATGACCAGGGCGGTGAAAAGAAAGATGAAGCCAAAAAAGACGAGGGTCATGGCGACGAGAAAAAAGCCGACGCTGGCGGCGAGAAAAAAGCCGATGCTGGCGGCGAGAAAAAAGAAGGCGAGCCAGGCGCCGAAGGACAAGGTGAAGGCGAGAAAAAAGCCGATGGCACCTCGGCCGATAAAAAGGATGCCAAGCCTCAACTGGATATTGATTTCGGTGATACCTTTAAGATGACCGGTTTCAATATCAACCTCGGCAATGCTCTCGAAAACCGTTACGTCCGGATGGAAATTTCGCTCGAATACAAGGGCGGCGATGCCACCAAGCAGGAAATCGAAAAGCGCATGCCGCAGCTGCGCGATGCCATCATCGGTATCCTGCAGCGTAAAACCCGTGAATTCCTGCTGGCTCCCGATGGCAAGGAAGCGCTCCGCAAAGAGATTCTCACGCGAATCAATCGCTATATGAAGACCAAAATCGAAGCTGTTTATATTACTGATATGCTGATCGAATAACGAGGAGTGGCTGATGAGTCAGGTACTATCCCAGAGCGAAGTCGATGCACTCTTATCCGCGGTCTCGGATAACCGGGTCGACTCTGATGACGACAGCGGTCCCGAGGGACTGCAGAGCGGCGTCGTCCAGTATGATCTTGCCAACCAGGACAGGATCATTCGTGGTCGTATGCCCACGCTCGACATCATTCATGACCGCTTCATCCGACTGTTCCGGGTGACGCTGTCCAACGCCCTGCGGAAAATGGCCAACCTGAGCGTGAACTCGACAGGTCCCCTGAAGTTTTCCGAGTTCATGAACTCACTGCCTTTGCCCTCGTGCTTGAATATCCTGCGCCTGGACCCCTTGCGCGGTGCGGCGGTCATGGTGATCGAATCCAAGTTGCTCTATGCGCTGGTGGATAGTTTCTTTGGCGGCAATGATGTGCCTTACACCAAGATCGAAGGCAAGGACTTTACCCAGATCGAAATCAAGATCGCCCGTCGCGTGGTGCTGTCGGCCATCGATGATCTGGAAAAAGCCTGGGAACCTGTGTATCCCTTGAAGATCGGTTATAGCCGTACCGAAATCAATCCGCAGTTCGTGGCCGTGGTGCCGCCATCCGATGTTGTGATCGCGACAACGTTTGACGTCGAACTCGAAAAGGTATCCGGCACGATCAAGATCGTGATTCCTTATTCAACACTCGAACCGATCAAGTCCAAGCTTTCGGTCGGTTTCCAGAGTGAGCAGCTCGAAGTCGACTTCATCTGGATCAACCGGGTGAAGGAGCAGATCATGCAAACCACGGCCAATATCGTGGTGAAACTGGGCGAAGCCAATATTCAGGTGCGTGATCTCATGAACCTGGAAGTCGGTGACATCATCCAACTCGATACTGATGCTACCATGCCCCTCAATGTCATGGTCGAAGGCATTCCCAAATTCAAAGGCATACCCGGTCTTTTGCGCGGCAATCGCGCTTTACGTATTACGGAATCCATGTTTGAAACCTGAGGAGAACGCCCATGGCTGATGATCTAAATCCGGAAGATTTTGGTTTAGGTGGTGATTTGGATGATGCCCTTGCTGCAGCTGCTGGTGGAGACGACAGCGGCAAAGGCGGTGGTAATGACAAGGACGAAAATATCGTCATGACGCCCGAGGACTCGCGCCTCGCCCGGACTGACTTTTCCAAGCTGAAGATGATTCTCGATGTGCCCCTGAAAGTTTCGGTCGAACTTGGCCGCACGAAAATGCTGGTCAACGATCTCTTGCAACTCGGTCAGGGTTCCGTGATCGAACTCGACAAGATCGCTGGTGAACCAATGGAGATCCTGATCAACGACAAGCTCGTGGCCATGGGTGAAGTCGTGGTTGTGAACGAAAAATTCGGTGTGCGTCTGACTGATGTTGTTTCCCAGTTTGGTCTGGGTGATATGAGTCATAATGCCTGATAAAGGGGACTTTGGCATGTTGCGCCTGTTTGCATTGCTTGTGTTTATGTTCAGCACGCGTTTGATCGCTCAGGAAACTCCGGCGAGCCCGACCCTCATGACCATGGGGCCCATCGATGGCGAGTCGGATCAGAAAGCTTCGATCATCACCGTGCGCTATGATAGCAAACCGGGCTTTCCCAAGCCCAAGGTGGAAGCCATGGGGAGCTTCATTCAGGTGACGCTGCCATCAACCATGGTGCCGAAGCCTGGACAGTTTATCGAGGCCAACAGTCCTTACATTCGTAAATTTGCCGCCTTTCAACTCGACGAACAGACAGCGGGCCTCCGGATGTTCGTTACCAAGGAAGCCAGCCACCTCGTTGGTGCGGTAACCACGGACATTTTGGAAAATCGCGTCGTGATCATGCTCGATCACGTCGAAGCCGAGAAGCAGCTTCTGGCTCATTTCGATGGCGTTCCCGTCACCGGTGGGCCAACCGCTGAAGAAGTCGTGAAGAAAACCGAGGTCCGCTCGGATATTCCCGACCCTGCGAAAACCCAAGTCGCCCCTAAAGAAGCGGCGGCAAAAGCTCAGGTGGCTCCAGCTACGGCACCGGAAACTCCTGCGTGGAGTGATGGTCTGCAGGATAAGCTGGTCCTGGTCACGGGCTTTCTCGCCGTGATGCTGATGCTTCTGATCGGAATGAAGAGCTGGCGCCGCATGATGACTAAAAAGTGGCCCGGTGCCCCTGTTGAGGACTACTCCTTAAAAACTCTGGCCACGCATGCGGTAGGTCCCAAGCAGAAGCTGACGGTTGTGCAGGTGGGACAGGAGCAGATCCTGCTCGGCGTTTCACCCGACAATATCAATTTTTTAACATCGCTGAAAAAACCGAGCGAAACTCAGGCTCAGCCCCGAGTCGCGATCGATCCGGCGATGTTTCAAAAGCAGGCTCTGCCCAAGGAAGCTCAGGTTCGTCGCAGCGGTCCGGTTCTGGACGACGTCAGTCCACGTCCCGCTCCCCGCCAGCGGGCGACGCCGCGGAGTGAACTGCCGGAACCCGGCAGCGCCATATCCTACGGCATCAGCGATCAGGGCATCAAAAATATGAAAAGCCAGAATCGCGCCTCGTCCGAGCCTCGTGCGTCGGACGAGCCCAGCAGCGTTGATGATGTCACGCGCATGATTCGCAAGAGATTGCGTGATCTTCCCAAAGTCTAACCAGGGATTTACATGGCATCCTCGCTTGTCAAAAAAGGTTTGGTTGGGGCGGCACTGGCTCTGCTTATCGGCAGCAGCCAGGCCTATGCAGAAACCAAGATTCCAGGACTCAACTTCAATATCTATGAAGTTGATGATCCCGATGCTTTGGTCCCTGCTCTCAAAATTATTGCCCTGCTCACCATTCTCGGTGTGGCACCTGCGATTTTGCTGATGATGACCTCGTTCACGCGGATTGTGGTGGTGCTCAGTTTTGTGCGACAGGCGCTTGGAACTCAGACCATGCCACCCAACCAGGTGATTCTTGGTTTGTCCCTGTTCCTTACATTTTTTACCATGGGTCCTGTGATTGATGTCATTCAGGAACGGGCTTTGACCCCTTATCTGGAAAAAGCCATCACCCAGGAACAGGCGGTCAACGAACTGATGGCTCCTTTACGCACGTTCATGCTGCGTGAAGTGAAAGAGTCGGATCTGCAGGCCTTCTTCAACATTGCCAAGCTGCCGAAGCCGAAAAGTATGGATGACGTGCCCATGCGGGTTCTCATCCCATCCTTTGTGGTGTCGGAACTGAAAACCGCGTTTCAGATTGGTTTTTTGATTTATATCCCTTTCCTCGTCATCGACATGGTGGTGTCTTCGGTCCTGATGGGGATGGGTATGATGATGCTTCCTCCCACTGTCGTGTCGCTGCCCTTCAAGCTGGTGCTGTTTGTCCTCGTTGATGGCTGGGGATTGATTGTCGATTCCTTGGTTCGGAGCTTTTCCCTTAGTTAAAGGAGTCCTGCAATGACTCAACAGACTGTGCTTGATATCGGCTGGAATACGATCTGGGTTATGATCAAGATCTCGTCCCCGGCGCTCCTGGCGACCCTGGTGATGGGTCTGATCGTCTCCATTTTTCAAGCTGCCACACAAATCAATGAACAGACCCTGTCGTTCATTCCCAAAATTCTGGCCATGGCCGCTGCCATGATTGTCTGTGGGCCCTGGGTGCTGCGCACGATGATGACTTTTACCATCAATCTGATTCGTGATATTCCGAACCTCACGCACTAAAGGTCGGCATGATTTACGGCATCACCGTTGAGTCCATACTCACCGCGGCCCTGATATTTATCAGAATAGGCGGCATTCTTTTCGCGCTCCCGTTCATCGGTGATGAACCGACACCCGTTCGTGTTCGGATTCTTTTGAGCGTGGCTTTGACCTTTACCGTTCAAGGTCTGGTTCCGACGGATTGGCTGACGGTCTTTCCTCAGGATCCCTTGCTCTATGTCCTGCTCGTCATCAAGGAACTGTGCATTGGCCTTTTCATTGGCTTTACCGCGCGCATTGCCTTTGATGGCATCCTCATGGCGGCGAGTCTGGTGGGCTATCAGATGGGCTTTGGTACCGCGGATCTGATGATGCCCGATGCTGATGTGCAGATGACGTCTTTTACGGCGTTTCACAGGGTCATTATGATGATGATATTTCTGGGTTTGAATCTGCATCACATCTATTTGGATGCCATGATTCGGACCTTTGCCCTGATTCCGGCTGGTGGCATCGCGCCGCAAGCGGAAATGGGAATGTTTCTCATCGATTTGACCTCGGGGATCTTTCGCGTCGCCATGCAGCTGTCGGCTCCGGTCCTGGTGGCCCTGATGTTTACCAACACCGCGCTGGGACTGATCGCCCGAACCGTACCGCAGTTGAACGTTTTTACCATGAGCTTTCCGGTCGGTTTCTTTGTGGGCCTTGGTGTGTACATGGCCTGCCTGCCTTTTTTCCCAGGTTGGGTGGCCCAGCATTTCAACACGTCCCAGGAGCAGATCCTTCTGACTCTGAAGGGCATTGCCCCGTAAGGTGAGCTATGTCGGGTGAAGATGATAGCCAGGACAAAACCGAAGAAGCGAGTCCCGAGCGACGCGACGAATTTCGTGAGCGTGGTCAGATCGCTGTCTCCCGTGAAGTGACATCGGTTCTGGTGCTGGCCGCGGTGGTCGGGATGTTTAGCTATTATATGATGTGGCTGGTGGATCGCCTGCAGCATTTTCTTATTGTTCATTTTCAGCATCTGGATACGCAGCACGTGACCGGTAAAACGGTAGCGGCTTATATGGCGAATGTCGGCCGCGAACTTCTCATCATGGTCAGTCCCATCTTTGTGGCCACAACGGTCGCCTCGATAGCCGTGACGTTTGCTCAGACTCGACTGAATTGGTCCTGGAAAAAACTCGAACCTGATTTCAGCCGCATGGACCCCATGAAGGGGATCATGAAAATGTTCAGCGTCGAGGCTGTGGTCGAGGTCATAAAAAGTCTCGGCAAGATGCTTATCGTCGGGTGCATGACCTATATCATCCTCAAAGGTGAGTGGGTAAAGATGCCCGGGCTTCTCAATATGACCTATCTGCAGTCCTGGGCTTACTGGACGGCGATCACCAAAACACTGATCTGGTCGGTCGTCGGTCTCCTCCTGTTTCTGGGTGCGGGCGATTTTCTCTACAATTTCCTAAGCCTGGAAAAAAAGATGAAAATGTCCAAGCAGGATGTGAAAGAGGAATACAAAAAGCGCGAACTTGATCCGCACGTCAAAGGCCGCATGAAACGTATGCAGCGGGAAATGTCGCAAGCCAAGACGATCCAGGCCACCCGCACCGCGACGGCTGTCATCACTAACCCGACTCACTTTGCAGTCGCCATCCACTATGAACTGGGCATGAGCGCGCCCATCGTGGTCGCCAAAGGCCAGGACCTTGTGGCCAAACAAATGAAAGAGATTGCCAAGGAATCGGATATTCCCATTATCGAAAACAAGCCCCTGGCACGGACGCTTTATAAGATCTGCAAAGTTGGGCAGGAAATTCCTGAATCCCTCTACAAGGCGGTCTCTGAAGTCATCCGTTATGTGTTCCTGCTCAAAGGCAAAAAAATCAGTCGGAAATAGTAGGAGCTGAATCATGGCCGGTGCCACAGTAGGAAAAGTTGAGGAATCGAATTCGATCCTCAAGATAATGAAGTCCCCGGACGTGCAGTTTGCACTGGCCCTGGTGGCGATCATCTTCACGATGATCCTGCCCATGCCCCTGTGGCTTTTGGATGTCCTGCTTGCGACCTCGGTGGCATCGTCGCTCATGATCCTGATGACGTCCGTCTATGTTCGCGACACGATGGAATTTTCCACCTTTCCCACGGTCCTTCTGGTCACGACCCTGTTCCGTTTGGCTTTGAACGTGGCCACGACGCGTACGATTCTCCTCGAGGCTCATACCGGGCATACCAGCGCGGTGGTCAGCTCCTTTGGTAATTTCGTGATTGGCGGGAACTACTTCGTTGGTTTTGTCATCTTCGTTATCCTTGTCGTCATTAACTTTATGGTTATCACCAAAGGTGCTGGCCGTGTCGCTGAAGTCGGCGCCCGATTTACTTTGGATGCCATGCCCGGCAAGCAGATGGCGATCGATGCAGAATTGAACGCGGGATTGATTGATCGGAAGGAGGCCCGGGAACGCCGGCAAAAGATTGAACTGCAAGCTGACTTCTATGGTGCGATGGACGGTGCCTCGAAGTTTGTCCGCGGTGATGCGATTGCGGGTATCATCATCACGGCTGTGAACATCATCGTGGGTCTGATCCTGGGTGTGGGTTTCCACGGCATGTCGTTCCAGGAAGCGGCTCAGCTTTATACCCTGCTGACCGTCGGTGATGGCTTGATCAGCCAGATCCCGGCCCTGATTATTTCCACCGCCGCCGGTATCGTCGTCACCCGAACCGGAAATCATGATGAAGGCCTTTCGCAAACCGTTAACAACCAGTTGATGGGCTATCCCAGGGCCCTTTTCATCTGCGCGGTTTTGCTCTTTTTGCTGGCGATTGTGCCCGGGATGCCCACGATTCCTTTTGGAATTCTGGCTGTTGGACTTTTTTTCCTCGGTCGTTACGCAGTCCAGACGGCTTCGGAAAAAAAGGTCGAAGCCGAGGCCAAGGAACTGGAACTGCAAAAGGATCCAAAAAAGGATTCCATCGAATCGCTTCTGCATATTGAAGCCCTGTCCCTTGAGGTGGGTGTGGGCCTGATTCCTCTGGTGGATTCGCAGCAGGATGGCGAAGTTCTCGAACGCATTGTTTCCTCGCGGAAGCAGTTTGCGCAGGACATGGGTATCGTCGTGCCCATGGTGATGGTGAAGGATAATATTCAGCTGAAGCCCGGTGATTACCAGATCCTCTTGAAAGGCAACTGCATTGGTCGCGGCAGTCTGATGGCCGATTACTATCTGGCCATGGATCCGGGTGATATTGTGGAGCCCATCGATGGCATTCCGGGTCGTGAGCCGGCCTATGGATTGGAAGCGGTTTGGATCAAATCATCCCAAAAAGAGGAAGCCAGTTTCCGTGGTTACACGGTTGTGAACTGCGCGACTGTGATCGTCACGCATTTGACGAAACTGGTGGAAGAGCATGCTGCGGAACTGCTCGGTCGCCAGGAAGCGCAGAACCTGATCGAAGGCCTGAAAGAGGAGGCGCCGAAGGTCGTTGAGGAAGTCATCGGCGGTGATCGACTCAGTCTTGGTGAAGTGGTGCGAGTGCTGCAAAATCTCCTGGCGGAACGGGTGAGTGTGCGCGATCTGCGCTCCATTTTCGAAACGCTGGCTGATTATTGCCGTACAATCAAGAACCCCGATATGCTCACCCGTTATGTACGCAAAGCCCTGGGCCGTGGTATTATTAAGAAGTACATGACACCTGATGACAAACTGGTTGTGATCACTCTGGATCGCGCCATCGAAGACCTGATCGTTGCGGGATTGCAGCATCGGGAAGATGGTTCAACCTCCCTTCAATTGGAACCGGAAATGGCCCAGCGAATTCTCAACGGAATCGCTGAAACTCTCGAGGCCTTTCAGACGACCGGTACCCAGCCGGTCATCCTCTGCGGTTCGCTCATTCGTTGGGATATTCGTCAGCTAGTGAATCGTTTTATTCCCGGTGTCGTGGTCCTGGCCTTTGATGAGATTCCCGCAGGAACACAAACCAAATCGATCGGTATCGTCAGTATCTAATGCCTGAAGGAAAGGAGGAAACGTGGACGTCAAAACCTTTGAAGCTTTCTCGATGCGCGACGCTCTCAAAGCTGTCAAAACTCAGTTTGGCACCGACGCAGTGATCCTCAATACCCGCGAAAAGAAAATGGAAGGGTCCAAGGGCAAGGTCTACGAAGTCACGGCTGCGAAGAATAGCCAGGCATCGGTCAAGGGCGCGAGCCGCAGTCAGGATACCAGCCACCTCAAAGATAATCTCGTGGAAATGGTTGAATACTTTAAAACGATTGAGCGTTCGATCAAATCGCTCAGTGAAGATATGGCTCGTCGTCAGGACCTTTTCCGATTGGACGCCGGTCTCCATGAACTACGGACGATCGTTTATGAGGAAATGGCTCGATCCAAGGGCTCCCTCATCGAAGGCATGAATCCCGGCCTCAGCAAGATATTTCAACGCCTGAAAATGATGGGTCTTGATGAAGCTGAGATGAGCAAACTGGGCGAATTTCTCAAGGTTCTGCCCTTCGAAAAATCCAGCGATACTGAGCAGCTGTTTCAGCACTATCAGACCCAGGCCGTGCGCTGGATGATGAAGCGCATCAAGGTGGCTCCGCCCTGGAATCCCGTGATGGGTGAACGTGCCGTGCATGTCCTGGTCGGATCCTCGGGCTCTGGCAAGACGTCAGCCGCAGCCAAGATCGCCCATCACTACAAAACAGACCATAAACAACGCGTTCTGCTGGTATCTTTTGATAACAAGCGCATTGCGGCTCGGGAACAATTGCGTGTGACCGCCAAGGTCCTCGGCATGGCCTATGAGTCCGTCGAGCGCCCGCGGGATCTTCTGGAAATTCTGAATAAGAAAAAAGATTGGGATCTGGTGGTGGTGGATAGCGCTGCCGAATGTCCCCGGGCCAAGGATGATCTGGGTGACCTCCTTGATTTCCGCGATATCGATTTGCCAGTGAGCTTTCATCTGACCCTGGCGATGACGGAAAAGGAAGTGCAGATGGATCGCATGATCCGCGGCTTTTCCCATCTTGGTCTGCAGAGCCTTATATTCAATCGACTGGATGAATCCTGGAGTTATGGCGAGATCTTTAACCTAAGCCTGCGCTGGAGCCTTCCCATCAGTTTCTTTGGAGTGGGTCGATCCGTTCCGGAAGATCTGGAGCGAGCCAGTCGGGAACGTGTTGTAGAAAGAATATTTGGTTTATGAGAAAGGACAGGGAATTGAACCTCGATGCAAAGCCAGCTGACCGACCCTGGATTATCAGCATTGCCAGTGGCAAAGGCGGAGTCGGCAAGACGCTCACGACGGTGAACATGGCTCTCGCGGCTCGTCGTCTTGGACTCAGCACAATGATTCTCGACGGCGACTTCGGTCTGGCCAATGTCGATGTCGTGATGGGCATGCGTGCCCGATACAACCTGGGTGATGTGCTCGAGGGACGCTGCGAACTCAAGGATATTATCCTCGAAGGTCCCCTTGGCGTCCGTATCATTCCTTCAGGTTCCGGGCTGGCCCAACTCGCTGACATGAAGCTCGTTCAGCGGGTGCAGCTGCTCGATAAAATCGCTGAAGTTTCCAAGCCTTATCAGTTGCTCTTGATTGATAGTGGCGCCGGAATTTCCAGTAATGTTCTGCACTTGAATTCGATCGCCGATGAAATCATGGTGGTGACCACTCCTGAGCCGCATGCTTTAACGGATGCCTACGCATTTCTAAAAGTCATGCACGAAAACTATGGCCGCAAGAACTTTAATATAATCGTGAACCAGGCGATATCAGAAGGCCAGGGGCTCAAGATTTATCAGCGCGTGGCCGATGTAGCGAGAAGATTTCTGGAAATCGATTTAACTCTGGCTGGAACTGTGCCCAAAGACGCCTTGGTCGAGCGATCGGTCATGATGCAAAGGGCGGCGGACGAGCATATAACGCACACACGTTCAGGTCAGGCTTGGAACGAAATCACGCGCAAGACTCTTGAGCGACTCAACGAGTATCGCGACCCATCCGGGAAGCGTGGCTGGCAGGATCTGATGTTTCCGCAACCTACGTTGCGCAGCGTAAACGCCATCTAGCCTAGAGAATACGAAGGGGGGCAATCCGGTGAAGGGACTTGTCAAACGCTATAAGCAGGATACCAAAGGCGTTGATGGCAAACTTCGGGACCAGTTGATCATGGACTACGCTCCACTGATTCGATTTGTGGCCCAAAGAATTGCGGCACGCTTGCCGTCCAATATTGATATCGACGATCTCATCAGTGCCGGCGTGATCGGCTTGATGGATGCGATCGAGAAATACGATCCTTCTCGGGACAATAAGTTCAAGACTTATGCCGAATTCCGGATCCGAGGCGCGATCCTCGATGAGCTGCGCTCCCAGGACTGGGTGCCGCGTTCGGTGCGGGATAAGGCCAAGAAGATCGAAAAAACCTATGCCGAACTCGAGCAGAAATTCGGCCGCGCGGTTTCCGATAAGGAACTGTCGAAGGCTCTCGGGATCGAGCTGGACGAGTACTACGATATGATCGCCAAGGTGAAAGCTGTCACCCTGCTTTCGATCGATGAATTGTCCGGCCCCAATCAGCAGGACCGCAAGAGCCTTCTGGAATGTCTGGAGAACGTCAGTTCGAAAAACCCCTTCACGCAGCTGAAGAGCAAAGGCGTCCGGGAGCTTCTCGTCAAGCACATCGAAGAGTTGCCTGAGAAGCAGAAGCTGGTCCTTTCGCTGTATTACTACGAGGATTTGAACCTGAAAGAGATCGGCAAGATCCTTGAGGTCACCGAATCCCGCGTGAGTCAGCTGCATACCCAGGCGGTGGAGAAACTTCGGTCCCGACTTAAGCCCATCCTATCGGATTAATGGAGTCTTTCGATGACGATTTTGAAACCTGATCTTAAAATTTTGGTGGTGGACGATTTTCCCACGATGAGGCGGATCGTCAAGACTCTGTTGAAGCAGAACGGCTTCAATAACTTCACCGAAGCAGAAGATGGCGAGCAGGGCTACCGCGCGCTGCAGGAACATGGTGATTTCGAGCTGATCGTCTCGGACTGGAACATGCCGAACATGACAGGTTTGGAATTCCTGAAGACGGTTCGCGCCGATCCCAAGTTCAAGCATTTGCCTTTTCTGATGGTGACCGCGGAAGCGGAAAAAGAAAATATCATCGAAGCCGTCAAAGCCGGGGTCAGCAATTATATTGTGAAGCCCTTTACAGGACAGGCTTTGAAGGATAAGCTGGAAAAGATAGATCAAATGCTTAAGAAGCAAAAAGCCAAGTGATCCTCGGTCAAGTGTTCCCAGGGAGGGTGATGGATGAGCCAGGAAAACGACGAAAATCCTTTGTCATTTAATGAAGATCTCGTCAAAAAGTATCCCCGTTCCAACCGCCGTTTGAGTCTGGCGGTGGCGCGGTACGGTCTCAATGCCGAACTGAATCCCGAAGAAGGCTTGACTGTGCATATCAGCCCTTATGGAATTCAATTCCGGGTGACTGAGGATTATGAAGAGGGCGACCTGCTCAAAATTCATATCAATATGCCGGATTACTGGGAACGCAAGCAGCGTTTCGTCGATTATAGCCGCATTGATACACCAGGCAATTTCAAGATTCTCGCCAAGGTTGTCTCGACCGAAGACGTCGGCAAGCGTGGCAAGAAAAAGATTGTCCTGTGCCGCACTGTGAACATGGACGAGATCGATGAACAGGTCCTGAAGGCATTCCTCCAGGAAGGCTAATCAGGTTCGCTGGGAGCTCCGCATGATCACCATTCTGCTTGTCATCCTCATTGCCATGGATCTGATTCTGGTGGGCGCCGTGATGATTGCCTTTCGTCGGCGCAGTCAGGCAGATCCCATTGAACTCCTGCGGGAGATTCACGCAGAGCAGCGCCTTCTGAAGGAGCTGCGTGATTCGGTACGGGATGAGCTGCTCACCAAGTATTCCGAAATGAAGCATCTCTATGAAAAAGTCGCGACCATGGCCACCGAAACGGAAATCGGCCTGAAATCCAGCGGCAGCATCCTGGCTCAGGAAGTCGCGTCCGTGGTCGGTGATGTGACGAAGCAGATCCAGGAACCTCTGGCCAAGGCACAGAAGCAGCGCACGGTGCTGAGTTCGGTGATTCAAAAAAGCCGCGAGGAACGTCAGATCCTGCAAAAAGCCATTGCCCGCGCCGAGCAACTGGCCCGCTTTTTTGATAAGAAAATTCCCTATCAGGAAGTGCTGGCCGAGATCGAAGACAAAAAGTATGTCGATGCCCGCTTTCTTCTCTCCAAAGGCCTATCCTCGTCCCAAGTGGCTGCCGAACTCGGTATGCCCGAGTCGGATGTGAATTTGATTGCCTCGATGGCTTAAAGCCAACCGTTGCTCTTCAAGAATTCCAGCACATCCTGAGTCAGATTTTTACTATATTCTGCCAAAACCAAATGTCCGACGTCCGGAAGTTTCTTCAACTGGGCGCCGGGTATCAGCTTCGCCAGCTCCTCACCCGCGGACACGGGAATGATGCGATCATCCGTGCCGTGAATGATCAAGGTGGGAAGGTGCAGACTGCCGAGAAACGTCCGCGTATCGACGCCTCGCATGGCTTGTCTTTGATGATGGGCGCGTTCTTCAAAATGATCCGCTGTGATGCTCTGCAGGATCTGCTTGGCCATGGCCTGAACCAAAAGTTTATTCCGCTGCAGAAAACCTTCCGTAAAATACGCCTGCAACTTTTGAAAGACACTGTCTTCGGTTTGACCCCAGGGTGTGAACGCGGCTGACGAGAGCGACGATTCTGAGCTGGCGGTGGAAACCAGAATCAGCCCTTGCACGCGTCCCTCAGCTTTGTGCGTGAGGATCTGGCTGACAATCCCGCCCATGGAAAGGCCCATCACGATGGAACGATCGATTCCGAGTTCATCCCAAAGTTGCAGGATGTCCTCGGCAATATCATCCAGGGTAAAATGAGGGCTGTTCTTCGTTTCACCGGCGCCACGGTTGTCAAAGAGAAGGCAGCGGACGCCCTGTTTGGAAAGATTGCCGGCCAACAGGCGAAAATCGCGGCTGCTCCGGGTATGGCCATTGACCAGGGTCAGCCAGGGCCCATCGGTTCCCAGGACTTCATAAAAGATTTCAACGTCATCGCGTACCATGAAGGGCATAAGGTTTCCTTCCCGTTCGGTCATTCCGAGGGGAAGAATAGGCGAAGCACGCGGGGAATTTAAGCTGATTTTTTGGCGATCTCACGGGCCTGTTTCACATCCCGAATCAGCGTCGCCTCAGGTTTCACGCCCTTGGCCTTGAGTTCCTGGACCACCCGGGCAATGGCGACATAGGCTTTTTCAAAGGAGGGTTCGGAGGTATAGCTGCGAGCCAGTTCTTTGAGGCTTTTCTCCAGCGCGCCCTTTTTGCGATAGGCGAGGCCCAGATTGTACTGAAGCAGATAGAGACGGGCTTTGTCCGCCAGCATACGCATGGCGTTATTATAGGTGCTGATACCCTTATCAAAATCACCTTTGGCGACCTGAGAGATGGCGAGGTTGTTAAAGGCACGAGCCAGCTCGTTGCCATTTTCCGTTTCCGCGATCAACTGCTCGGCCAGCGAGAAGTCGCCTTCCTTGAAGGCCAGCGTGGCCATCTGATCCTTGCAATCCTGATTGCCGGGATCTTCATCCATAATACCCTTGAAGACGCGGCGGGCATCATCATGGCGATCGGCTTCGATATAGGCGCTGCCGAGATTGATCTTGTTGGAAATATTCTTCGGTGAACCGGAAACCAGTTTTTCCAGAATACCGATCGCTTCATCATGCAGCCCTTTGCGGGACAGAAGGCGAGCCTTCAGCTGCATGGCGCGATTGTTGTCAGGCTGATTGCGCAAGGCGTCGTTGACACATTTTTCCGCCTTATCGGTCTTGGCCAGACCCATAAAGACTTCTGTGGCCGCGAGCAGAGCGCGCGTCTGGTAGGGACCAGGGGAGAACAGATCATCGGTGAACATTTTATAAGCTTCGCCGGGCGATCCATCCCAGACATACATTTCGATCTTGCGCAGCTGGTTTTCACGCGGCTCGAGATTGCTCTCGTATTTGACTATGCTCGTGATCATATCCTTCACCTGCTGCCGATCAAAAGGCAGCGAGAGGATATTGGTAAAGCCCAGATCCCTGGTCAGCTTCACGTCATCGGACGCCATGCGTTTGGAATAGATGATACAGGGCACGAAACGGCGCTTCTTCTTGGAGCGTGCTTTCTGGATAAAAATAGTGCCAGGCATGCCTTTGAGTTCCCAGGCCACGATAAAAAACTGAATGTGATTCTTATCAGCCTGGATGAGAGCGTCATCGCCGGTCGGAGATATCGTGATATTGGAAAAGCCCATTTCCTTCAGCAGCATCTCAAAGAAGAGCGTGTTGCCGGTGGTATCATCCAAAACCATAAAGCGATCAATTGCCATAAGCACACCATATAATAAAACAAACCCGATGGTGAATCGGCAGGTGGCCCATGGACTTTATGGAAACATTCTAATAGGCGGAAATCACCGCGGAACTATCCACATCCGTATTGCTCTCAGGCAGAGGCTGGTGACGCCGCAGGCTGATATAGGGAATCACCCCTAGAAGATTCAGCAACAGTTGTGAAATAACGTAAAGATTAAAGACTGTCGCGCCATGATTCAGGCCAATCATGTTAAACAGGCGATCAAAAGCCACGTGACCCACACCGAGACCACCAGGTGTGACGGGAATGGCTGTCGTCAAAACGCCAATCGGAAAGATCGAGGCAATCCGACCAAACTCGGGAGCATTACCCAGAATCTTGGTGGTGATGAGATAAAATAGGCAGAGGCTCAGGCCCTGAATCGCCAAGGACAGCATGATACTGCGGGCAATGGCCCCGCGAGCATAGCGATAGGTGCGGAGGGCGTTATAGAGCTTATAAAAAACGCCAACACCAGGAATGGGCAGTGATAAAAACCGGAGGAAGGGATCGCGACCGCGGTAATGATAGAGAGCCGCTGTGTAGAACACGACAAAACCCAGACTCACGGCGCCCATCATGGTGACCAGAGGCAGCAGGCTCGCATCCTGAACGAGATCCTTCAAACTGCCCAGCATGAACAGCCAGCCGATCAGAAAAAGGCCGCTGAGACCCACAATACGATCAAGCAAAACCGTCATCATCGCCTGGGTCTTGGACTTATCCTTGTTATCACGGATTACGTAGGCCAGCTTAATGATGTCACCACCTACAGCACCGGGCATGACCGTGTTGAAAAAGAAGCCGGTAATCTGGAGCTGCAGGGCACGTTTCCAGGTAATTTTGTAGCCAGCACCTTCGAGCAGGGTTTTCCACCGCCAGGTCCCCATCATGCATGCAGCGACGACCCAGTAGCCAATCGTGGCGGCCAGTAGGTCGTATTCAGTGGCAAATCGGCGCATTTGAGAAAGGTCCACTTTGCCAGATCCCACCAGCCAGGCGATGAGAGTCACGGCCAAGCCGAGCTTTAAGGCAGTGATGAGTATGGGTTTCATTCGAAGCACGAAGATGCTCCTCCCTTGTGTTCGTACTATGGGGACCTGATTGTAAATAAATTGCCTGGATTTGTCGCGGGTTAATAGCGTCCGGACCCACCCAACCTCATCCTGGCATCAGGATTGTCGATAATCCTGAGGAGCCAGCTTTAAACGTTAAGCGGTGGTGGCCATGGATATATTTTTTAGAGACAGAGTCGTCAAGGTCCTGGTGGTCGATCCATCGGGCGCTTCCCGTACCCTTCTGTCAGAAGTGATCCGAAGTCTCGGCTTCACCGATGTTAACGGCGTTCCCAACCTCAAGGATGCCTTGAGCTTCATGGAGGTTGAAAAGGTCCGTTGGTTAATCACACCCGTGTTCTCCGATCAACATGAAAACCTGCTCCAGGTGCTCAATCTCTATAACTCGGTTCCCGACCTGCAGCAGCTGCGTGTCTCCGCTTTGGTGGAAGAAACGGAAATGGATGTGCTGCCAGCCTGCTTTGAGCGTGGGCTTTTGTCCTATCATAAAAAACCTTTCACGAAAGATTCGCTCATCCATGAGCTGAAAGACTTTCTGCAACGCTATGAGAAATCCAACTGGCAGTCGAGTGCGATGGCCGGTTCCTATTTGCGCCAGAATTTGACCAACCTTGGGCTCTTCGAGGAGCTGCTGGCCTTTGAGCGTCAACTTTTGAAATTATCACCAGGGGATCTGGGTCAGTATTTGAATCTGGCTGTGCCCATGATTAAAACCGGCAAGATCGATGAGGCGAAAGCCATCATTTCGCAGGTCAAAAAAATTGATAGCTCACTGGAAGGCGCCATTAAACAGATTTGCGCCACTCATCTTCCCGGTGAGGACATGACCCAGGTGACTGGCACGGGCATGAACATGCTCGGATTAAAGACCGCCATCATCCTTGACAGCGACACCTCGATTCGTACGGAAATTCAGTCGGCCCTGACCGAGATGGGTGTGGAAAACATTCATTCGTTCGAAGACGGTATCAGTGCCCATGAGCATATCAAGCAGCACAATAACCCGGATCTCATTCTTCAGGAATGGCGCGTGCCTAAACTCACAGGGCCTTTGTTTTTGCAGAGGGCTCAGGAGGAAGGCGCCAAGGCTACGCCGGTGATCATGGTAAGCTCGCTCATCCAGAAGGAAGACATACCTTTTGTGCGCGAGATGGGTGTGGCTCACACCCTGCAGAAACCTTTTCAACGCAAAGAACTGGTGCAATCCATCATCTGGACCATCCAACAGGACCGTCAGCCGACCGAGCAGGGCAGCATGGAGCGCAAGATGCGCCAATTGCTGTCCGAACGTCAGTTCGATGAGGCTGCCAAAATCAAAGAACGTTACATCGCGGATACGACCATTAATATTGGTTCCAAGGAACTGATCGAAGCCGAATTCGCTTACGCCTCCGGTGACAACGAAAAAGCCCGGGATTTCGGCATTGAAGCGATCAAGCACGCCGGTGAATCCATCTTTATTCTGAACCTTTTGGGCAAGGCCCTGATCAACCTTAGGGAATTCGAAACCGCTTTAAAATGCTTTCAAAAGGCCCAAACCTTGGCGCCATTGAACCTGGAACGCCTTTGCCAGATCGCGGAAATTCATTCGGAGCTCGGCGATACCAGCAAGGCCAATGAAATTTTGGAAGAGGCCAAGGACATCGATCCTGATAGTCAAAGGGTGATGGAAGCCGAAGCCAAAGCCGCGATCAACAATGGCGAAACGAGTGTGGCCAAGAAAATCATGGCCCAGCTGAAGGCCATGGAAAACGTCGTGGCCTATATGAACAACCG
The DNA here is from genome assembly GCF_035638955.1 of Oligoflexus sp. GTDB lineage: Bacteria > Bdellovibrionota_B > Oligoflexia > Oligoflexales > Oligoflexaceae > Oligoflexus. Next base: position 34,234 of record NZ_DASQYZ010000487.1, read on the forward strand.
TTCCGTGGCCCTGGCCCGATGCGGCATGATTCAGGAAGGTATTGAAGGCTATAAGAAAACTCTGGAAGCCATTCCCGATGAGCGTCCCGACATCAAAGGCATCGTTCACTATAATATAGCCTTTGCGCATGTGCGGGCCAATCAACTGATCGAAGCGAGAACGTCGCTCGAACAGGCGATCCAGCATAAAACATCCAAGACTCAAGTCCGTGCGGAAGCCCTGCTCAAAAGGGTCCAACACGCGATTGAAAAAGGTACCCAGCTGACGATTGCGAAGAATGATCACGCCCAAAATCGCCCTATGGGTGAATTGCATGGCACGGCTCCCGGCAAGTCTAGTGAAAACCACAAAGCCGATGAAGCCAAGGAAGCCGCAAAAGGCAAGGTCCTTGCCGTGGTCGATAACAAGCCCGGGGACATGGCTTGTCATATGGTTTATAAAAGTTCGGTGCACAGCGCAAAAATCACCAAAATGCTGGAAGGCCAGGTGCGCTTTAACCCGAGAAAAGCCATCGAGCGAGCCGAATCCATGGGCGCCGATAAAATGGCTGCAACCGGCGGCTAGTCTTAACGAGGTCAATACGTTTGAAGTTCCTTGCCCATATCTCCCAGACCATGGCGATGCGCTGGCGCCTCGGCAGCGTTTTGATCATCTCGATCGTCTCGCTGCTGTTGATCGGCTGGGTCGGACTCTTTGCCGTTCAATCGCTCAACCGCATGGTCGCGAGCCTCGCCTCGGATACCATATCTTCGATGGAAATGATCAATTCCCTCGAAAAATCACTCAAGGATTGTCAGATCAGTCTTCTGGAGATTACCCTGCCAGGCATCACGGACGCGGAAATTGAAGCGGCCTATCATCGGTCCAAGGCTGAACTGCAAAAATTCGATACCCAGCTCAAAAAACTATCAACCTTGAAGATAGACTCGGCCGAGGCTGAGCCGATCCAGGCCATTGCAAACTCCTGGACGGATTTCCAAACTGAAATCAATCAATCTCTTGATCAGGTGATCACGGGATCCGCTGCCGATCGGGAGATTTTTGCGGATCGTTACCGTAAGAAAATCGAAGTGCTGCGCGGCGCCATTCAACAAAATTTGGACCATATCTCGACCCGGAACACCGAAGCCAGCTCGCAGCAGCGAGCGGCAGCCGAGAGTCTCACCCAAAAATCCCGACTTGGCATGCTAGGGATGGTGGCTTTTCTTCTCTTTGTGATCGCCATGAGCGGGCTTTTTCTGATACAGAATATCGATCGGTCCTTGCACTCCATTATGAAAAGCGTCCTGACCCACAGCCATGAAGTATTTGAATCCGCCCAAAGAGTGGAAGGCCTGAGTCAGACTCTGGATGAAGGGGCTCACGGCACATCCCAGTCCTTACAGATCTGTGTGGCCAACCTTACCGAAATCACGCAGATGGTGGACAAGGCTCATCAGAATGCCAGCCGTTCCACCCAGCTTGCCTCGCTGGCCCAGGAAGCGAGTGTCGCGGGTGATCAATCGGTGGCGCAAATTGCTGAAGCCATGCAGACCATCGAAGCCTCGACCCAGGAATTTGTTCGCAACATGGAGGATCGAGCGAAGGATGTGACGACCATCGCCCACATCTTCCATGATGTCACAGACAAAGCCCGCCTCATCAATGATATTGTGTTTCAAACCAAATTGCTCTCGTTCAATGCCTCTGTGGAGGCAGCAAGGGCCGGTGAGTATGGCAAAGGCTTTGCTGTGGTGGCCGAGGAAGTGGGCAAGCTTTCAAAAATGACCGGTGATGTGGCCAATCAAATTTCCAATTTGCTGGCTGACAGCTCCGTCAAGGTCAACGCCATTGCCGAGAGAATCCAGGACAGCTCGAATCAGGTGCGTTCGCATGCCACGACCGCTGTCAAGGCTGGGATTGCCTGCGTGGACAAAGGCCGTGATCAACTGAAAGCGATCGTTCAGCATTCGATCGATGTGAAATTTAACACCGATCAGATATCGACGGCCACGCGTGAGCAGAGCCAGGCTATCCAGGAAATTGCCAATTCGCTGCATCAGCTTCATCAGATGGCCGATACCAATGCCAATAAAGCCCATGACTCCAGTGATATTGTTCACAAACTGCTGGCGTCAGCGGAAAAAATGGAAAAAACAGTCGAGCATCTACGGACCTTTCTCGATGGCACAGCCGCTCCGCTCCATGCCACGGCTGTTGCCCCTGACCAGTTTGAAGAAGAACTGGATGACGTCGATGATGACAAAGATGAGAACGAATCCATGCCTCAGGTTGGATAATTTAAACGTGGAGTCCTTATGATCCTGCAACGCCTTCTGCCAGCTTTTCTGTGGGTCATGGCTATCCTGCCCTTTGAGGCACGAGCTCTCGACATGACAGCGGATCAATCCAAAAAACTCGAAGTGCTTATCAAACAGGTGAATGATTGGGCGAAAAATCCGGAGCTGGTCGCCGCTGTTCGCGATTATAATAGCAAAGGCCGCGCGAGCACCCAGGATATGGATCAGGACAAGTGGGCCACTCTCACCATCATGGATCCCATCGTCAAGGATCTACGTTCCAATGCAACAGCCAAATTCCTGCAGAATAAAAAATCAGAAGTCATGTCAGAAGGGTTTGTATCAGGCGCCGATGGAACCAAGGTGGGTTTTCTTTCGAAAACCAGCAATTGGTCCCACAAAGGCAAGCCTAAACATGATGAACCCATGGCCGGAAAAACCTGGATCGGGCAGCCGGAAAAAGATGCGTCTACTGGTTTGAGTCAGGTGCAATTTGCGTTGCCGATCCTGGATGCGGGCCAACCCATCGGTTCGCTCGTTATAGGCGTGGCTGTCAACAAGCTTTAAAAAGGCAGCACTTCATGAGGTCCAGATCCATCACTCTGCGTTGGTGTGCACTTCTGAACCTTGTGACCAGCTGTCACAGCGTGTCCTCGCGTCCGCATGTGCAGACCCTCGTAAAGCCGGGCCAGGAATTATCTCTGCGCGCGGCGCTCCCTACCGACGCATTCCATGGCATCCATGAGCTCGTGGTCTTTGGTGATAGCGTATCCGATACAGGGCGCTTGCACGATCTCAGCTTTGGTCTTTATATGCCACCTGAAATCTACTGGCAGGGCCGTGTGACGAACGGACCCAACTGGACGGATTATGTGTGCGGGGCCTTGCCCTGTCGCCAACAGAATTTTGCTGTGGCGGGTGCTCCGTCTCGGCTGGATTCCATTCCTATGCGCTGGTTTTTGCGACCGCTCGATACGCAGGTGGACGAATATCTCAGTGCAGCGCCTCGCACCGACCCAAGTGTGGCCGTGATTTGGATCGGCGCCAACGATTATCTCAGCGACCATGAGATGCGCCCTGATAAGGTGCGGGATCACATCCAAGCCTCAGCGCGTGTGCTCCTCCAGGGGCCCGTCCAGCGGCTTGTTATCAGCACCATGGCGCAGTTGGGCTCACTCTTGAAATCGCCCGCTTCGGCGCATCCGATACCGGTGGACCATTATCGTGAGGTCACCCGCGCCCATAATCAGAACATGAGAGCCTTGATTCAGGACCTACAGCAGGAATTCCCCAGCAAATCCATTGCGCTGTTTGATGCTTATGAAATCAATCAGGCGACGCTGGACAGACCTGATGACTATGGCTTTACCAGTACGACCGAAGCCTGCTATCAGGGCGACTATCGCGGCAATTTTTATGGTAAAGCTGATTTTTGTGCGGATTATTTTGGGGTAAAATTCTGGGACTACACGCATCCCAACAGCCGGATGCACTGCTACTATGCGGCGCGCTTTCTCTTGTCCTTGCATGAAGCGGGTTGGCTGCAGACCGTTGATGCGGATAAGGCCTACGCGGCCTGCCGCCAGCTTCCTTAGGACTCAATCCCAGTCGCGAACTTCGATAATCCAGATGATGCTGAAGTCGTCATCGTCAAGCGAGCGCATTTGAAGCACCTGCTCATTCAGATCCAGCGATTCCACGCGCATGTTCTCGCCTTGAATGATGAGCTCACCCTGACTCAAGGCCGTCTGTACGAGACGCTGAAATTCCACTCTGTTCAGAATGATGTGTTCCCTGCATTTGGAACCTGTCGAGCCACCGATGGCGCCGCCGGCCAGAGCCGGACTCGAACAGACAAGGGCCATGCACAACCAAAAGACTTTCATATCAATCTCTCCTGACCCTTGAGGATATTAAACAGAGTTCCAAAAAAAACCAGAACGTCGCCCCGATTGCTCTTGTCGCCAATGATGGCGAAAGCGTCCTCGCAGAATTTGGCTTCGAGGTCCGCGAGTTTCAGCGCGGCTTCCTTGTTGAGGGATTCCCAGCCCACATAGGCTGCCGATGCGCCTTTGAGCTCATCATTTTTGCGGGAACACATGCTTATAAACGTAGCCAGAGTGCGGCGGGCATGGGCGAACGAGGAACTGCCCACGTCCTGATCCAAAATCCATTTATCCCCTTTACGGGTCAGGACGCCCGAGGCCACGACATCTTCGAAATAAGGCAGGAGACCCTGCCCAAAGGCTTCAACCACGTCCTTCTCATCGACACCATGAACATAACTCGCCAGAACCAGCACCTTGAGATGCTCCTCGGAATGCAGGAATCTGGCCAGATCATCTTCCGTGGTGCGATAGCTGACATTCACCACAAAGCGTTTGAGCGCTGGCCAACGACTGCCGACAAAATCCCGCAGTTCCGCTTCCGGCATGATGATCGAGGCGATGGCAATGGCCACTTCCTGGGAAGGGTCCACTTCGCCCTGGGCCACACGCCGCACCGTGGAATAGCTCACTGACGACAGACGGGCCAGCATCTGCAGGCTCCGCGTGTGCCGTCCATCCAGCCAGCGGGAGATCGCGGCGGCCAGTGATTGAGCGGTCGTTGTCATAGGTCGAAGATCTTCCCTGGATTCAAGATGCCCTGGGGATCAAACACAGCTTTGATCTTGCGCATGGTCGTCACAACTTCCTTGGGTGCACAGAAATGCAGGTCGGCCTTTTTCAGGACGCCGATGCCATGCTCCGCGGAAATGCTGCCGCGATATTTTTCAACGAGTTTGAAAACCTCAAGCTCGGTTTCACGCGTGAGTTTGCGAAAGGCTTCATAGTCCATGCTGGTGGGTCCTGAGTAGTTCAAATGCAGATTGCCATCACCGATATGACCAAAGAGGAACATCTGCACGTCCTTGACGTTGCCCAGAACCTTTTCCATTTCCTTGATAAAGGGCGGCAGACTGCTGATCGGCAGCGCGATATCATTTTTGCGAACGAGGCCTTCCATCGACACGGATTCGCTGATCAGTTCGCGCAGGCCCCAAATATTATGGAATTCAGATGAACTGGTGGCAATCACGGCATCGCTGATCAGACCGCGTTCAAAGGCTTCCTCCAGGAAGGGCTCCATGGGATCCTTGGCGCCCTCGGGCTGCTTTTCAAATTCCAGCAGGACATAAAACGCATGCTTGTCCTGAAACGGATTTTGCCTTTGCGTTTGGTGCTTCAAAACAAGGTTCAAACACGCTTTGGTGAAAAATTCAAAGGCCGTGGGATGAATCCCGCGCAGGTTCACAAGACCGAGCAGCTGTGTGATCTTTTCAAAACTATCGGTGGCCATGCAGGTCAGCCGCAGATCCTTCGGCAGCGTCACCAGCTTCATCGTCGCCTTGGTCACGATGCCGAGGGTTCCCTCGGATGCGACAAAGAGCTGCTTCAAATCGTAGCCGATATTATTTTTCCGCAAATCATAGTTCAGATCGAGCACCGTGCCGTCGGCCAGGACGACCTCGAGCCCCAGGACCTGCTCACGGGTGCCGCCGTAGCGAATGAGTTTCAAACCACCCGCATTGGTGGCGATGTTGCCACCCAACTGGCAGCTGCCTTTCGCGGCCAGATCCACAGGATAAAAAAGACCAGCGTCTTTTGCCGCTTTTTGCAGGGTTTCAATGATGACGCCCGCTTCGGCGGTTACGCTCATATTGATCGGGTCAATGCCCAGGATCTGATTCATTTTTTCCAGGGAAATCACGAGCTCCAGATGCGAGGCATTGGCCGCACCCGCCAGACCCGTTCGGCCGCCACTCGGGACGACGTTGATTTTATGCTCGTTGCAGTAACGCAGGATCCGACTGACCTCGTCTGTGGTTTTAGGAAAAACCACCGCGAGTGGATTGGGAGTGGAACGAGTCCAATCCTTGCCGTAAACCTGCAAATCATCGGGTTTTACGGTTAAACGCGAGTCGGTAACGATGGCTTTGAAGGCTTCAAGGTGCGCGGCGTTCACGGCATATCCTTTCATGAGGCTTAGGCCCAGGATCTTAGCAGGGAAATTTCCTTGAGCCTAGCGTGTTCCAGGGGCGTTTCAGTACTTCTCGAGAATCTCGTACAAAGCCTGATCCTGGCGTTTGCGAAACTCCGCCACAGTGGGTTGGTTGCTCGGACTTTGCCCGTTATTCAAGATGGCAAAAGCCAGCATGCCGTGTTTGGGATGGCCCATATATCCGGCCAGACTCGACACCGATACAGGTTGGGAAAGCGTACCCGTTTTGGCGCGAACAAGACCCTGAATGTCCCCGCCGCCCAGATTTTTAAAGCGTTTTTCCAAGGTCCCGGTCAGGCCTGAGGAGGGGAAGCTGGCTAGAAATTCCGGATAGAGTTGCATGTTCCGCTGCATATAGACCAGGACTTTGACGATCTGTTCCGCACTGAAGCGATTGCGATTGTCCAGGCCTGAGCCATTGATAATTTCAAATTTATCCTTGATGCCGACTTCATCTCGCAGAAAGCGTTCAATGGCCTGCACACCATTTCGTAGGGTGCCGCTGCCGTCGCTGTTGGGTGCGCCCCGTTCCGGAAAGGCCGCGCCCAATCGTTTGACCAGCATGTCCGCAATAAAATTATTGGAATAATGATTCAGGCCACGCACGATAAAGCCCAGATCGTAGCTTTCCAGAGTATAAAGCAAGCGTGCTGAGACCGGCGTGGAACCTTCCTTCACCTTGCCATGAATCATGATGCCCGAAGCCGTGAGAAAGGATCGCAGCTGCTCACCGCCTTCCTCGACCGCATCACCCATCGAGCGATAAACCTTGACCATAGGCGCCTGGGTGCCGATGGTTCCGGACACCACAAGGGAGGATTGATTCCCACGACTCTGCCTCACGGCTTGAATGGAGCTTTTGCTGCCGCTGGTCGTGTTCGTGTTATTCACGAGCGGGAGATTGGGTATGGGAAACGGATCAAATTCAACGCGCCCCTTCATTCCAGGATCGTTACCGGGTGAAACAGCGATCGGCAGAGTATTGAAATTCAAACCAAAAGCACTGACCGGCGCATCATAGGCTCGATCGGATGACGTGATGCCGTCCTGCCTGGACGAGTCGCGCTTTTCATTATCGAAGAGATCGTTGTCGATGATGAGATCACCGCTGAAACTTTTGACTCCAAGATGACGAAGATCGGCCGCGAGTTGCCAGAGTTTTTCACTGATGACCAGGGGATCGCCGTCGCCCTTCACATAAAGATTGCCCTGAATCATTTCGCCACTGCGCATGCCGCTATAATAGAAACGGGTTTTAAAGGTATGAGCAGGACCAAAATAATGCAGCAGCGCGGCTGAGGTAATCACTTTCGTGACGGAAGCCGGCGTGAGAGCCCGCTCCGGGCCGCTGGAATAAACCACTTTCCCATCACTGAGACGTTGCACCAGAATGGATTCAACGTTGCCATTCATATTCGTGAGCGAGGAGGCAGGCTTGGCAACGCCTGTTCCAAAGACAGCAATCAAAAGAAGTCCAGAGATCGAAGGTAAACGCATGAGGCATCCTTTCCGCAGGCCGTACCGAATTCCGGCCCATTATAACACCGCGCTAGGAAAAGAGCACATGCCATTCAGATGTGTTAAAACGCCCGCCAGGCTTCGGATTTGCGTTGCGATGGGGCTCCCACGATTATGACTGTCCACAAAATGCGAAGGTCGCCAGGCAACGTCGTGCTGTGGTATGCGCCTGGCTTCGTGAAGAAAACGACTTTCTCTTGATGGCCAACATGGTGATGGCCAAACGCCACCACGCTGAATTCATATCCATTCGATTGACTCCGAAGTCGGCAAAGAATCTGTGTTTCTTGCAGCTATCATGCGATTGCCTGGCCAGGTAGTCAACTTGATGAATTATGAAATAAGCGGAAAGATTCCAATGCAATCATGATGTTCGCCCCTGTATGAAAATTGGGCGGAAAAAATTCCGTCAAGCCGGCACGCAAATGACCGAAATATTCAGTGAAAAGCGCCGTTGGTATGCCTGGTTTATGACGGCGTCCGCCTTGGTCTGCTGAGGTCTTATCCTCTTCACGCCTGTTCAGGTTTTTGCGCACTATACCCTATATTTTCATCCTGTGTTAGCCACCGGCATGCTATTTATCGGGCATGCTGTTTATAACGCACGCCGCAGTGGGCAGCAAAGTGCAAGGACTTTCATCTTCTTTGCGCTGATCCTCTTTATCGAGTCAGACCGTAATACTCCAACCATAGCCCGTCCCGAGTCAGCGAGGGGACAGACGGGTTTGGTTGGAGATATAAGGGCTGCCGCCATCTCCCAGGTCGGAGATAATTTTGTTTTTTCTTTGCTGCCGCATGATGTATGGTTGTGATGAAAGAAGGCCATAAAAGATGA
>NZ_DASQYZ010000488.1:0-50708 GCF_035638955.1 Oligoflexus sp.
TTTTCTGGCACAAGTCCATGCTTCAGAGAAAAGATGAAAAAAGCTATTGATCAGTTCTATGCCGAGGCTAGCGTAGATGGGCCGAAATTGAGTTCTGAAGCTTTCGATTCAAAATGGTCTTCAAAAGTCGAAGTGGTTACGCAGCAGATTGCCAATGAGTGCCCCAGTTCAGATTTGGACTTTCTCAGTGAGGTAGCGTTAAATGAATGCAAATATTAAAAAATGGGTCCTTCTGACGTCATTCTCAGATCGTTTGCAGGCGGATCTTGCGGCATGTGCAATACGAGGGTCTGGAATCAGAGTTGAATTGAAATCAGACGACGCTGGCGGCCTCTACCCGCCCCTCACGGTAGCCTATGGAGTTGAACTGTATGTTCCCGAGGAGCAGCTCGATCATGCCAAAGAACTTCTGCAAGGTATATCGGATGCGTAATATTCAACCTAAACCTTCTTAATGACTACAATGAAATACTAGCTTTTAACGACCTTGAAGCTTTTGAGCACGGGCTGCCTTGATTATTTCACATAGCAGCTCCAACATCAGCCGTAAAGACTCGCAGCGATGGACGACGTGTTTTTTTTACAAAGCCAAATTGGCTCTTTTGGTCCGGATTTTTAGATCGTGAGCCCTCCATCACCACCCTGTGCCTTGTGAATCGCGTACAGGAGAGCTTCACGATTCATGCGATGACTTCCTGGAATGTAGAGAGAATCCGCGAGGGCTCTTAGACTGATGATCGAATCGTCAGAATTGTAATCCTCTGGGGTGTCTTCTTTGAGGTTGGGCGATGTTTCGTTGCTCTCTTCCGGATGTAATGTATCTGCTGACATGACCGTCTCTCCCGAGAAGCTGGGCCGACGTGGGGCCTGTTTCACAACCCATCGTAAAGCCCCCCAGCGCCCAGGTGAATTCCTAAAGTTATGCAGACCGCCCGTCCTCAAGGGAGCCACTTGCATAATAATATCTTTTGACAGCATCACCACCCGGCCCCATAAAAAAAATTCAATGCATGTGCATGACACGAAGGGACACATCATGACAGTGACGCCTCTGATTCTTGGCAGTGGACGGTCCGGTCATGCCATTGCTAAGAGTCTCGCCTGTCTTCAGCTCGCACGGCCTGAGCTGAACATCGAAACCCCAGTGTGGCTGGAACGCGGCTCGTCGCTCGCTGACGCACGAAAAAAATATTCCCGTCCCGTTCTGTGCATAGCCAATCCCCACGGATTGCATGCGCCCTCCATCCTGGACGCTGACCGAGCTGGCTATGCCGCCATCCTCTGTGAAAAGCCTGCTTGTATTAACCTGGACGAAGTCCGCGCCCTCCGTGAGGTCAAAACTCCTGTCGCCATATTGCATGTCTATCGACAAACCTGGGGCCTTCAGACTTTGAAACGCCTGCTCGATGAGCAGACCCTAGGTCGCATCATTACAATCGAAGGCCGCTACTGGCAGGCGTCAGCTGCCGAACGCGCTTTGCACCAAAAAAGCCATCAAGCCCAAGGCTGGAAGGACGATCCCAGAATATCCGGGGCGTTTGATACGTATCTGGACCTCGGCACACACTGGATTGATGCCGTAAGCTTTCTCATGGGAGCAACGCCGAATCGCATCGACGGTTGGCGCTCGTATATCAATGCGGAAACACCCCATCGGGATACCCATGTGCAGCTCACACTGGATTATCCACAAGGACGGGCCTTAGGATCGATCTCCAAGACCGTCCATGGAGCCACCAATCATTTTGAAATCAACGTGCTCGGATCACAGGGTAGCGCGACCTGGCAATTCCTGCAGCCGGATGAAATTATTTTAGGTGTGGGTCGTGATCGGAAGGTGATGACTCGCAAGGATACGGAGTTGGGTTCGAGGCAGCCGCCCTATCATGGGATGGGGTGGCTGGAAGGTTACATTGAAATAGCGTCCTGCCTTCTCGATGAGGCTTTTGGCCAAAAAAAACGTTCCTATCCGCATCTCGCGACCAACCTGGATATCCTGGAGGCCATGTTTCAAGCGAGATGGCAGGAGGAACGTTGACTTTCAGAAGCGGAAACCAATGCCGCCGTACAGCGCGAACAGGTTTTCAAAACCCTGATCGGTGGCCAGAAGGGTCATGTTCCGCACATAGATCTTAATGTGAAACATGCGACCAAAGTGAAATTTCTGGCCCAGGCCAAGATTCAAAAGCGGATTGCTATCATCACGGGCCGTGGGACGACCGGCTGTGCCGTAGAACTGAGGTGTATCGGGCAACGCACCGATTTTATTATTGTTCGCAGCCGCTTGAGCCGGATCGTTATTAGGATCGGTCGGGTCAATATAAACGCCGCGCGGCAGGTTGCCGTTTTTCAGGACTTCCTGCTTCTTATAAAACTTGGATTGAGCCAAACCCACGCCCAGTTCCAAAAACAAATCAAAATAACTGGTGGTTGAACCCAGACTGAACAGCTGCTTGCCGTAAACTGGCGTCCAGATCACGTTGGCCATCAGCATCTGCTGGATTTCGCGAATCGGCACATAAGCAGGCCCGAAACGTGGAAACTGATCATTATTCTTATCAGCCGTTTTCAGATTGTCATTGCCGCAGGCTACGCCGACTTCATTGCTGGGATCATAGTAGAAATTTTCAATACAGGTCCGTTCCGCCTTGTCCTCGTTCACACCTTTGTTGACGACAAAGGAAAAACCGAGGGTTTCATTCAGGAAATAGGACGCGTCAGCGCCTATGAGGAAGGTATTCACATAGGATTGGTTCATGACAAAGCCAATAGCCGGCAGGCCAAGCTCAAAGCGCTCGGACTTGGGATAAAGCTTGTTCATCACCACGTCCCGACCTTCAGTGGCCTTTTTATAATCGGCCCATGCGGTTGGCATCGCACTTACTAAACCGATCAGAAACACAAGTTTTTTCATCGAGGCCTTCCTTGTCAAGGACGCAACGCCGCGGGGGCTGGGCACAATCGCTCATCACCTGCTATTGTATCATGGCTATGGCTGACGAGGGATAGGGCTCGCCAGGAACCGCATACACAGTCCTGGCTGTCGACTTGGGGCCTATCGGAAAAAAACGAAAAAACTTGAGCCTTGCCGTATGAATCCGCTCCCTCAGGACCGGGCCATCGCGTTAAACGCCGCTTCGAGCTCCGTCAAACGTTTGGCACAACGGGCCTTGGCTGATGATAACTCAGCCGGGGAGGCCGTCTTGCTTATGGTTTCATGGACCGAGAAATAAAATTTAATCTTCGGTTCGGTTCCCGAAGGACGGGCACTGACCTTGGAACCATCGGCGAGGACAAACTGCAAAACATTGGAGCGTGGCATATCATAGGGTTTGGTTACGCCTTTGCCCTTGTCAAAGCTTGTTTCCTTTTGCGCATCGACGTCGCGCAAAATGCGAACCTCCGAACCGGCGATCTCCCGAGGCGGATCAGACCGCAGACGCTCCATCATCTGACGGATGCGATCGGCACCCTCCTTGCCCGGTAGTGTCAGGGTTGCCAGCGACTCCAGATAAACCCCGTGACGCAAATAGAGCTCATCGAGCACCATGCTCAGGGTCTTGCCCTTGGATTTATAATAGGCCACCATTTCAGCCGCAAGGCAGCAGGCACTGACGGCATCCTTGTCCCTTACAAACGTGCCGGCCAGGAAACCGTAACTTTCCTCACCGCCGCACACATACTGGCGATAGGGTTTGCTACGACCTTTTTCAATGTCGTCCACAAGCTGACAGATCCATTTGAAACCGGTCAGCGTCTCTTCACAGGTGGCGCCGTAGTGTTGAGCAATATCAATCTGCTGATCGGTGGTCACAATCGTTTTGATCACCAAAGGACTGGCCGGCATGCGACCGGCATCCTTAAGACCGGACAGATAAAAATCCACCAGAAGGGAACCAATCTGGTTGCCGTTGAAAACGCGATAATCGTTCTCCTCACGCACCACGATCCCGATCCGATCCGTGTCAGGATCGGTACCAAGGACCAGGTCCGCTTTCAGTTTACGGCCCAGGTCGATCGCCATCTGCATGGCCTCGGGATCTTCGGGATTCGGAAACTTCACAGTGGGGAAATTACCGTCAGGCTTGGCCTGCTCAGGAACCACCGAGACATCCTTAAAGCCATAGCGCTTGAGGGACTCGGTGACGGGATAAGCTCCGGTCCCGTGGAGCGGAGAATAAACAATCTTAAAACCTTCACGGCCCTCTTTGCGAACGGAAAGCTTTTCCACTTCCTTGAAATAAATTTCATCGAACTCGACGCCCACTTCATGAATGAGGCCCTTCTTCACGCCTTCTTCAAAAGACATGAAACGAATCGATTCATACTTCGTTAGCGCCGCATAACGCGCAATCACAGCTTCATCATAAGGTGGCACGATCTGTCCGCCGGTTTCCCAATAAACCTTATAGCCATTGTATTCAGGAGGATTGTGGCTGGCGGTCACGCACACGCCGCCTTTGCAACCGTAATGACGAACCATGAACGACAGCATCGGCGTCGGCCGCAGTTCCTTGGTGATGTAGGCATGAATGCCATTGGCTGCCATCACGCCCGCGGTGGCTTCCGCAAACTCTCGGGAAAAATGTCGCGAGTCATAGGAAATCGCGATCGACTTCTTGGCCTGATCCTTGAACACAGAATTAAGTTCATCCGCAAAAGCCTGGCTGGCTTTCCGCACGTTATAAATATTAATACGCGCCGAGCCGGCCCCGAGGATGCCGCGCATCCCGCCAGTGCCAAACTCCAGATCGCGATAGAATCGTTCCGTGAGTTCTTTTTCATTTTGACTGCTGAGAAGCCCGGTGATTTCCGTGCGAGTCTTGTCGTCGAAAACCTGGGAAGTCGACCAATATTGAGCGAGCTTGCGGATATTGTCTTGCAAGGGGGCACCTCTTTGATGCTTCGTTGGCCATGGAACCGGTGCTCAACGCACACACAAAGCCATAGAAGCACAAAAGGATGCCCGGCTCAATCAGTCTAATTGCGGCCAGGCGGCAAATTCTGTCAACTCGCGCACACTGGACTGGCAGGCCTGAGGATAAGCCAACAGATAAGCGATACCCAGGCCATTGAGACGGTAATCACCGCAAAGCTTGCGACCTGCAACAGGCAGGTTGACATCCATCCCGACGGTCGGAAGATTCAGCAGAACGTTCGGCGCCCGCAACTGACTGACCCATGGTTTGGTCCGTTCCACAGGCCCGATCAAAGACGTCACCAGGGACGCTTCCGTATTATTCGAGGCCTGAATGGCCTGATCCACATCACGATAGCTATAAACAGCCACATCAGGACACATCAGGACGTTGCTCTGATAGGAACTGCTTGAATCCATGTCCGCAAAGAAGTGCACGCCGGGCGTTACGAAATAGCCAGCTGTCCCGGTATTGTAAACCTTGCCCCATACCCAGGTATCCGAGGCTTCACGCTTGGCCATGGTCTGATAGCGCAGAAACTTGTCCACGGCCTTCTGTGCGTAAAGCGGCCCAAGATGCGGATCTTCCGTACCATCGGTTGGCCCGATCCTCAGAGCCCGAACCGCACGAACCATTTCCTTTTTGAATGCCTCAAGTTTAGATTCGTGAATATAAACCTGGCTGGTCGAAGTATTCAACTGACCGGCGTTTTTAATCACGCCATACATCACGCACCGTACCGATTCTTTGACATCGGCTTCACTATCGACGATCACCGAATTCTTACCGCCGGATTGCAGCAGAAGCACACGACTGATCTGGCCCATGTAATCGCGGCGAATGGTATCGCAGTGTTCGCGGGATCCGGAATAGATCACAGCCTGAACGCGTTTGTCCTGAAGGATCTTCACAAAGGTCTGGTAGTTACCAAACACAATATTCACGGCACCCTTGGGCAGCTCAAGCTGATTCACGACGCATCCAAAGAGCACACCGGACAGCACCGCATGAGACGATGGCATGGCCAGCAGAGGTGCCCCTGCGATCAAGGCTCCCGCAAAAGTTTGCACGAACGTGGCGAGTGGCGTGGAAAACGGCAGAAAAGCCACGGTAATACCGTTGGCTTGCAGATTGAATTCCGTGTCAGGCCAGGCGAGCCGGACAGGCCCCAAAAGGGATTCACGGATCCGACTGCTTTCCGCCAACACCGCATCCAACTGCTGACAGGCGCTATGAAAGTCCGCCTGCGCTTCCCAGCGCGGTTTGCCAGCCTCGATACAGAGCGCATCGACAATCAGGGTCCGGTAATCTGTGATCACCTGTCGCAGGCGCGCGAGGTATTCCAGGCGCTTTTCCATCGACATGGCGGATAAATCCTTTTGCGCCTGGTCAGCGGCATCCACGGCCGATTCCAGCAATTTTTTACTGACTAAAACTTTGACGATGGCGTCCCCGCGGGATGGATTGAAAGATCCCTGCAGGACCTCGGACTTGGGGTCGAGGCTCCATTCACCACCAATAAAATGCCCCGGAAATTCCAGGGGAAATCGTCGTTCCTGGAGCGCCTGAAAGAAAGTTTCAAAGCCCATGGTCTCCCCCTTATTGGCGAATCTGGGCCCCGCATTCGAGAAAGGTCGAGTGCACGCGTGCCCGACGCCTTATATTCTTTCGACTTTTGTGCGGAAAATCTCGACTCTCCTGAATTGTATCGGGAGAGCCCCTTGAAGTCTAAGCTATTTTTGGCTCGAAAGCATGGGCTTGTTTTACTTTCCGACGCAAAAATCTCGAAAGATTTTATCCAATACATCCTCGACATCAATCGTGCCAAGGATACTGCTGAGTGCCCTTGCTGCATTTTGCAGCTCGAAGGCCAAAAGTTCATCGTAGTGACCGGCCGCTTCAGCGTTAAAATACGCGATAAGATCCGCCTTCGCCGTTTGCAGTGCAGCAAGATGACGAGCGGAACTCACGAAGGGTTCTTCGCTGAGTTTTCCCACAAAACCGTCAACTCTTTTTACAATTTCTTCTTCCAATTGTTCAAGTCCCCGCTCAGCCTGGCAGGAAATCATCAGATAACCCTTGGCCCAGGCGGGAACGCCGAGATCCGCTTTGGTCAAGACGCGCAGACAGCGTTCAGCTCCGAGCTGAGCTTCCAAACGGTCGGTTTCCTGAAGATCCTCGGCTTCGGCATCCGCTGCGTTCAGGAGGAGGATAAGATCGGATTCCTGCGCCAGCTCCAAACCACGCGCAATACCTACTTTCTCCACCGCATCCTTGGCTTCACGAACTCCTGCCGTATCCACAAGGCGAATCAGGCGACCACGTACGCGGCAGGGTTCCTCAAGATAATCGCGGGTGGTCCCTGCATGCTCCGTTACGATCGCCCGCTCCTTGCCCAGCAGCGTATTCAAAAGCGTGGACTTGCCCATGTTGGGCCGACCAAGGATCGTCACCATCAGCCCCTGGGCGGCGACTCGACCGCTGCCGTAGCTGTCCTCCAGTTTCTGAATGCGCTGCATGACTTTTTCCACGCGCACCCGCACCATGGATAAATCCACATCCTGGGTATCGCCCTCATCTGGAAAATCAATCCTGGCGGCGAGATAAGCCATGGACTCAATCACACTGGCCCTTAGCTCCTCGATCGTCCGCGCAAAACGTCCCGTGGCAAGTTGCCTTGCGGCCAACCACTGCTGCTCAGTTTGGGCCTCCACGAGCTGCTTAATGCCTTCCGCCGAGCTGAGATCCATTTTTCCATGCAGAAAAGCCCGCCTCGTAAATTCTCCAGGTTCAGCTGGTCGAAATCCATGCGCATAGAGAATATGCAGAAGGCGTCCCACAATATAGGGTCCGCCGTGACAATAAAGCTCGGCGGCATCCTCGCCTGTAAAGGAGGCGGGACCATGAAACACAGCCACCATCAGCTCATCCACCACAGCCTGGCTGGATGGATCCAAAAATTGGGCCATCATCATTACGCGAGGGGTGACCGGGGCTGCCGAACGGCGCCGCAGGAGTTTTTCCAGAAGCGGAAGAGCATGGGTCCCGCTGATGCGGATCATGGCCACGGCGGACGCGCCTGAGGCTGTGGCCAGCGCGGCGATCGGTTCGCCCACAAAGCGAAGCCCGGCAGATGCCGGGCTTGCAGTTGGCGCCGATGATGCTTGTCGATTGGAATCTTTAGCGTTCATCACCATACTCAGGTTCATCTTTTTTGCGAATCGGCAGGATCATCAGTTTGCGATTGGGTCCTGTGCCGATCGATTTGGTATAAACTCGGTCATCCTTATCAAGCGCCATGTGAATGATCTTGCGATCATACGAGCTCTTGTAATTCAAAACGATAGGGCGCTTGTTCTCGTGTACTTTTTCCGAAAGGTCCCGAGCCAGTTCCACCAGATCGGTTTCCCGCTTACGGCGTACACCCTGGACATCCACGAAAATCCGAAACGGCAGCTCGCGTTTGATATGCCGCGGCTTTTTCCGCAGGATGTGCTCCAGCGCTTCCGCCAGCTTGCTGTTTTTCATCATCTGACCCGCGAGGTACTCATCATCGCAGTCCAGGATCAAACGATTGCCTTCGAGTTCGGCTTTAACCGTCACGGGCTTATTGCTGATGGCACTGCAAATGTCCTGACAGAATTTTTGCAGGTCGCGTTTCAGAGCTTCGACTTCCTGCGGGCTCAGGGCTTCGACTTCACCATCGTTTTCCTGGCCGTCTTCCGTCATCAGCTGTTCAATGTCGATTGCTTTTTTCCAGGCAGCGATCTCTATTTTTTTGCCAAGAAAGGAGAAAAGGCCTCCACTTCCCTGCGATACCACTCTGTAATCGAGTTGGCTTTGATCCACTTGCAAACGAGTCGCGGCCTCGGAAAGTGCGAGATCCAAGGTTTTGGCAGTCACGCGAACTTCATTGCCTTTATTCTGCATCGAATACTCCTCTGTGATTGGGCCCCAGACAGCCATCGTCTGCTGATCCAGGCCGCATCCGCCCCTCTCGGCTCAACCCAACTGCTTTGCCAACCTTTTATTAAGCCACTGCTGCTGAACGATCGATACGATCGTATTGGTGATCATATACAGCACCATACCCGCTGGCATTGACAGCATCATCAGGCCGAAAATTACTGGCATCATTAACATGATCTTTTCTTGATTCTTATCCATACCGGGGTTGGGAGTCAATTTTTGTTGCAAAAACATACCCACGGCCAGCAGTATTGGGGTGATGTAATAAGGATCGCGAGACGCCAGATCCGTGATCCAGCCAAAGAAAGGCGCGTGCCGCAGCTCGATCGTCTGTGATAGCAGGTTGTAGAAGGCGATGAAGACCGGAATCTGAGGCAGGATCGGCAAACAACCTTTAAATGGGTTCACTTTGTTCTGAGACATGAAAGCCATCAGCTCACGCTGCTGACGTTGCGGGTCATCTTTGAATTTTTCACGGATAGCCGTCATCTCAGGCTGGAGCTTTTGCATTTTTTTCATCGACACCGCAGCTGCTTTTGTCAATGGATAAAACAAAAGTTTCAACAAAACCGTGATGACGATAATCGCAAGACCCCAGTTGTGAAGAAGTTTATGCAATTCCTTCAGAACGATCATAAGCGGATGCGCAAAAAACGAAAACCAACCCAGCTTGATGCTGCTGGCCAGAGCGGGATCATGAGCAGCCAGGATATCCCTCTGCTTCGGACCAAAATATCCAGACAGGTCCACAGAAACCGTTCCACCTGCCTCAACCAAGCCAAACTTCTGCCAGGCGAGGATTGTCGTCGGGCAGAACAAAGCATTCGCTTCGGACGATCGCTGCAAAAGATAATTCATGGGCTGATCTTTGGCCCAAAGGAAGGACAGGAAGTAATGCCGATCGATACCGATGTAATCAAGTTTCTCGCCGGTCAGGTTGAAGGCGGTGGGATCCGCATCTTCCTTGCAAAGATCGTGAACCAGCATTTCATTGGTTTTACCGTTTACGCTGTAGACAAAGGTGGTGGCACTGGCTGGATTGCCTCCAAACATGCTGCTTAGAAAACCACCGCTGCTGGGCGGTTGCGCGATATTCTCTTGCACCAAAGCGCCGCCGGTCAATTCCTGGGGAACCGCCGCGTTGTTCTTGAAATTCACTTTCACCTGCAGACCGTAGCCATCTTCGGGAACTGTGAAGATCTGTTCAATCGCCCAATTGTTTTCCGTGCGGCTGAAACGAATCGTATTGCCTTCGCGCTGTCCGGCAAAGCCTTTTTGTCCCAATTTATCCTGAATATTGGTCGTGCCCTGCACCAAAATCGGACTATCCAGCACTTCCACCTGGTAACCGGATTTCTGATCCTGCGCATAATCCTTCAGTTGAATGCTGGCGATGCCACCGAGACTTTGATCGAAACGGATGATCCGCGTTTTCGTGTCAAACGTGAGTTCCTGAGCCGTGAGGGAAGTGACCTGCGCGGGAGCCAGAGTCGCGGCGCCTGGAGCAGCTGCATCAGCAGGAGGAGCCGATGCGGCAGCAGCGGGGGCGGGATTCGGCGTGGTGGGCGTTGGGGCCGGTGTCGGCTCCTCCACCGTCTCACCTCGATTGCCCGCGTAAAAGTCGGGATACTTGCTTTGTAAATAGGTCATATAACCCATAAAAAGCAACGTACAGATAAACACAGCGACAATAGACTTCTTATCCCAATTCATGGAAGGTCCACTCCTCCTGGATGCCACGGATGGCACCTAAGTATGCGACAACAGATTTTCTTGATGGCTACGGAAAAAGGGTCCTTTTCCAGACAAGCAACGGCGTAACGGGAGCAGCTCGGATAAAACCGACAGCGTGGTCCCAGGAGCGGCGCCAGGCAAATCTGGTAGATTCTGATGGGCACGATGAAGATACGCCCAATCATGCACAACGCTCCCCGATGTGGCGTGAAAAGATAAAAGCAGGGGGCTGGACTCAAGACAGCGGCTGAATAGGACTAATCGTTTTTCCACCCGAACCCGGACGCTGTTGCAGGCGATTCTGCAAACGGTCCAATGCCGAATGAAACGAACGCGCGACCTCGTCAAAGTCAGCTTCCGCGGCCAGACCACGAGCGATCACAACGATGTCGATCCCCTCGGGTTTGTGCAGACGCGTCCGAAAAATCTCGCGGAGCCGCCGCTTCACCAGATTCCTGATGACCGCGCTACCGACCTTTTTCGACACGATAAAGCCGATTTTTGACAAAGTCTCATCATTGCGTCGACCGATCAAGACCAGATGCGGGGTCACCACTTTGGTGCCAGCATCCATCGTCCTGGTAAACTCGGTTCGGCGCAGCAGTCTTTGCTGTTTTGAAAACTCCAGCATGAAATTCTCTGGAGCGTTAGGTTACTTCTGATAGATCGTTGGAACGAGGCGCTTACGACCTTTGGCGCGGCGACGACGAAGAACTTCACGACCACCAGGCGATTCCATACGAGCGCGGAAGCCATGGGTACGTTTACGTTTCAGATTGCTGGGTTGAAAAGTACGTTTCATTAGTTACTCCTTAAAAGCAGCTGGCCCACGACTTACATTTTGAATATGGCCACCTGAGCTGAACAGCAGGCGATTCATGTATGAGACAGCCGCGAGACTCTAACAGAACACCTAAGGCATGGCAAGTTCTCTGAAAACCTTGTGGGCATTCACTTTTCACTTGCACTGAGTCAAAGAAGTCTATAAACATAGCCAAAACGACATTGGAGTGTGCCGCTATGGTTAAGACGTTGGCGTGTTTTCTCATATTTTTCAGTATGTTACAAACGCACTCCGCCGCCCTCGAAGCCGCTCCTTATGCCCTGGAAGTCCAGCCTGTACGTGTCCAGGCCGATTTCGATGGTGTCGTCAAAGTCGCTTACCTGGAGCCCTGTGGCGCTCAATTTGCCGGGTTTGTCTATCGAGTCGAAGAAGGCAACGAGCTCAAAGTGGCCGTTGTGCTGCGCCGCTATCACGCACGTTGCATGGGATTGCTCGGGATGCAGGAAACCACGCTGCCCTTGATCCAGGCTCGAAACTATGCCGCAATTACCTCGATGGATCCCAATCAGGAGCCTTTGATCGTGAAAGCGGCTCCGATTCAAAATCTGCATTTCACGCGCACGTCCGTGCAAGACCTGGGCTCAGCTTCCGGTCACGCCGTCTATACCTCGCAATGCGGGGAAGCCCGTGGACTTCTCGTACTTCCCGAGGCCACCGGCACACGCTTTGCGGTCCTGGAAAGCAGCACCACCCGTCCTTCAGCCTGTAACCGCAGCACCGCGGTTTATACCCTGGATGGACTCGATACGACCCATCTCGCCAACTTTCATCTGATGCAATCGCCGGCCGAGGAAAAAAATCCCGACTACAGTCTGCGCCGCGTTCCTGTGCAACTTCTTGCAACCGACGCTGTGGAACCTTTGACCAAACGCTATCAGGTTTATTATCTGCGCCGCTGCAATGAAGCGCCGATCGGTCTTGTGCAGCAGAATCACAAAAATAAATTGCAGGTGTCCATGCTGGTAGCCCATTACCCGGACATGGCCTGCTCGGATGATGTTCCTAAAAAGATCTGGACCGCTTTTGAGCCGGGCCTGACTGTGCCGGTTCAACAACTGGCTCAGGGTTTGCGGCAAGGCCCTCGGGAGGACCTGACTCTGGTTCGTCCGACCAGTTTTCGCTGGAATGAAACCAAAACCGCCAACGGTCGCGCCAACCTCGAAATCTTTACGATGAGTACCTGCGGTCGCGATCTTGGACTTGTCAGCCGCAGTAATGCAGCCGGATTGGCTGTTGGCATCCTGCAACTGCAGAGTGCTGAACCGTGCAATTCACCGCTGAAAAAGGTAAGCTACGCCTATGACCTGGAACTTCGTCCGCAGGCCAGTCGCGATGTCAAACCTCTGCAACTGGTAGGGACCTGATGCAAAGGAAATGATGTGCGCTGCTGGATTGAACTCAACGCTGCCGCCCTGAAACATAATGTCGAAGTCTTCCGCAAACTGGCCGGCGCAGCCGTGATGGTGCCGGTGATCAAATCCAACGCTTATGGTCACGGCCTTAAAGAAATCCATGAAATTCTTGCGCCTTTGCAACCGGAATGGTTGGGCGTCAACTATCTGAGCGAAGCGGAATCGCTGCGACAGCTCGGTTATCAAATGCGCATCCTGGTGGTCGGACCTATTCATCCCAAGGCCTGTCGGCAGGCATCCCAGCTTCATGCTGATATTTTTTTAAGCGAAGAAACCACACTTCAGGAATGGTTGGCCACCCCAGACGAGCACAAGCCACGCGCGCATCTGAAAATAGACACCGGCATGTCCCGGCAGGGTTTTTTGCCGGAAGAGGCCACCGCCCTGATCGCTCGTCTGCAGCCGCACAAGGACAAACTGGTCGGCATCTGCAGCCATTTTTCCAACGTCGAGGACGTGCTCGAACAAAATTACGCCAATCAACAGATCGATGCTTTTACCGGTGTCGTTCATCAATTCCGCGCAGCGGGCTTTAAACTCCTCTCGCACATGGCGGCCAGTTCCTCGGCGCTGATCATGCAGTCGAGTCGCTTCGATCTCATTCGCGTCGGCATCTCGATCTATGGCCTATGGCCCAGCCGGGCGACTCAGCTTTCCTTCCTGCAAAGCTTTGGTCAGCTGGTGGAACTGGAACCTGTTCTCAGCTGGAAAACGGAAGTGGCCATCGTCAAAGGGGTTCATGCGGGTCAATTCATCGGCTACGGCTGTACCTATAAAGCCCTGCGGGACATGACCATCGCTGTTTTGCCGGTTGGCTATTATGAAGGCTATCCGCGACTGGCCAGCAACCGCGGCCATGTCCTGATCCGCGGTCATCGCTGCCCTATTGTGGGCCGCATTTGTATGAATATGATGATGGTTGATATCAGTCATGTGCCCGCCGTGAAAACGGGTGAACCGGTCACGCTGATCGGCAATGATGGCAAGGAGCATATCGATGCCGCGCAGATCGGCGAATGGGCTGAAACCATTCATTACGAAATAGTCACGCAATTGAATCCAGACATCCCACGTCGTGTGAGTGCGTTATGATTCATCCGCATCGTCTCTGTCAGCTTGAATTGCATTCGGAAAACATCAAAGCATCCATCGCCTTTTTCGCCGAGATTTTTGGCTGGCCGGCGGTCCCGATCGCAATCCATGAATACACGGTGCTTGAGGTGCCGGATGACTGCACCTTCGGCATCAGCATTGTCGGTCACCTGCCGCAGGAGCATCATCCCTATAGTTCCGGTGTGGTGCCGTATTTTGCAGTGGATGGATCCATGCCTGGAATTTTGGAAAAGGTGGAGCAGCTGGGCGGCAAGCAGGTCTGGGGACCGCGCCCTATGCCGGGCTACGGTCAGCTATACTGCATTGAGGATCCGGGCGGCATTCGCATGGGTCTCTATTCGCGTGAAGAGAAAGAGAAACCAACGCCCGTTTGATCAGGCGCGAACTTCAAGCATGCCTCGGGAATTCACCCGCACGCCATCGGCAATGTAGCCATCAGTGAATTCCTGGGGATTGTCCACAGTCCACGCGCGATCCACATAGGCCTGAATCACGGCCTGTCGCAGACGGCGGTTTTCCGACGAATCATCTTTCAGAAACAGACTGATCTTGGGTTTGATCGCATCACTTTTCTGCGCGATCAAAAGTTCGGCCGCCGCAAAGCGCACGCGCTCATCAGGATCCTTCAGGAAATGAGCGATCTTGTCGATCGAATCAGGAATCTGGTACTCGCGCAGATAGCAGAGGATATCGTAATTTTTATCCACGGCCTGCTGATCAAAAGCCACGTCGTTATAATCAAGCGCGGCCTGCAAAGCGTCGACGACCAGCGATTCCTTGCCCAGCGACTTCAGACATTTAATGGGCCATGCGATGCGGCTGGTTTTCTTCAGCCAGTCTTGCAAAAAAGGAACGCCAGCTTCACCGAAGCGGACGATGCCTTCCTGGGCAAGTTCCTTTTCACGGGTGTCGTTAATACCGTGCTCAAGACTATATTCGAAGCGATACAAAAGCAGAGGGATGGCCTGATCGGCTTCCTTAACGTCCCTGGCTAAAAATTCCAGAGCCGCCCAGCGATCTTCCCGAATGGCCTTGGCATTGCGAATCAACTTGCCGGCCCGGTCGAGGCGCTTGGTTTTACGGGAAGCGAAATATTCCTTGATGCCATCAAAAAGTGCCATGGTTCCTGTCCCTCGTTTTGGATCACCAGACTAGTCTAATACCGGAAAAACGTCCAGCAAGACGTCCTCACCAAATTTATCCTGCAAGTCGCGTTTGACGCCATTCATTAGGGTCAATCGCGACGAGGGACATCCCTCACAGCCACCACCTAGACGTATTGTGGCAGTGCCGTCCTGATAGGCTTCCAGACGGGCAAAGCCGGAATGGAGAGCCAGCATCTCAGACACGGGACCTTCCAGATAAATTGCGATCTGATGAGCCATTCCCTCAAATCGATCCGAGGTGAAGGGTTCCAGGAGACGACCCGACGTATCCATGCCCAGAAGTTCTTTCATGGCCGCCAGGACCTCGTCCTCGCTGGAACCTTCCGTGATACGCCCGGATGGCTCATGCAAGGCGCGCCAATGGCCAGGAGTTTCCTGATCAACTGTTACAGCCGGAAGTGACATCGTCATGAGAATATCCTCGATCAAAAGACAAATCAGGGGTCGGCAATCCGCCGTTTTATCATACCTTATCTACACCAGCCATCGGCATGGATCAAGGAGACTCTCAAGGATAAAGACTTTTTGAGGCTGAGCCACTCAGCTATAAAGGAAGTTTCAACACTGACCAGGAGACGATCCGATGCGTGCTGAATCCCGCCAATTCGCTGCTATTGTTTTGGCTGCAGGCAAGGGAACCCGAATGAAAAGCCAGCTGCCCAAAGTTTTGCATCCCTTGGCTGGCGTACCGATGGTGGGACGGGTCCTATCCACCTTAAATAGCATTGGCATTCATGATATTTGCGCCGTGATCGGCGGTGAATTGGATCAACTCAGCGCCTGCCTGGAAAACTATCAGCCTTTGACCCTGACCGTTCAAACGGATCGGCTTGGAACGGGGGAAGCCGTCGCATGTGCGGGATTTGGTTTTAACAATACGCAGATCCCCTCTTATGCCAAAGGCTATTGGTGGAGCGGCGGCAAGCTGGACTGCACTCACGTTTTGATTTGCGCCGGAGACACGCCGGCCCTGGATGGGCAGGTCCTGCGTTCCTTTCTGGATTCCTGTCAATCGAAAGGGAGTCGGCTCGCGGTCCTTGCCATGCGCCATCCCCAGCCACGAGGTTACGGCCGCATCCTGATGAACGATCAGGGTCAGCTGCAGGGCATCGTCGAGGAAAAGGATGCCACCGCCACCGAAAAAAAGATTGAAATCTGCAATTCGGGAGTGATCTTTGCGGAAAAGGATCTGCTGTTTTCCCTGCTGGGGCAGCTGACCACGGCCAACGCGCAGAAGGAATATTATCTGACCGATTGCTTTGCCCTGGCGCGCAAGCAAAACATTGGTGCTGACGTTTGGGTGACGGATCACTATGAAGCCTTTGACGGCATCAACGACCGACGACAACTGGCTGATTTGGAACAAAGAATTTTACGCCGTATCCGCGAAAACTGGATGCTGGCGGGCGTGACCTTTCAGATGGCGGACAGCTGTTATATTGAGGAAAGTGTACTGATTGGCGAAGATGCACGGATTGGACCGCACTGCACTCTGCTCGGACGCACGCGGATTGGAAAATCGTGTGAGATCGGTAGCCATGTTTGCCTGAAAGATGTAATCATTCCTGATGGCACGAAGGTTCCATCCGGGACCATCCAATCCTCCACCACTGCTTCCTGACCCTGTTTGAGGAGTCCTTAGAATGTGCGGAATTATAGGTTATATCGGCTCGCGGAGCTGTTTGGACATCGTTTTTGATGGATTGAAGCGTCTGGAATATCGCGGTTATGATTCCGCCGGTATTGCCGTGTTGCACGAAAGCCACATCTCCATCACCAAGGAAGCAGGCAAGATCGACAACCTGAAGGCATCCCTTTCACAGCTGCCTGCTCTTGCCCAAATCGGGATTGGTCACACGCGTTGGGCCACCCATGGCACACCCACTAAGGCCAATGCCCATCCGCACGCTTCCGATCGTCTGGCTCTGATTCACAACGGTATCATCGAAAATTACCGGCAACTGAAGCAGGAACTCCAGGACAAGGGCGTTGCCTTCCGCTCGGATACGGACACCGAGGTCGTCGCGCACCTTTTGGGTCAGGAAATTAAGCAAGGCACGCACCCGCGTGAAGCTTTGATGCGGGTGATCAAGCGTCTCGAAGGGGCTTTTTCCCTGGCTCTGATCACCGACCAGGATGATCAGCACATCTATCTTGCCAAGCAGGGATCCCCTTTGGTGATTGGTCTGGGCCAGAACGAAAATTTCTTTGGCAGCGACATCACAGCGTTTGTCAGCTTTACCCAGAAAGCTGTGTTCCTGCACGATGGTGAGTGCGCATCCGTGGGCAGGAGCGAAGTCAAACTTTGGAACCGTCAGGGCGAAGAGCTGCCGCTCAAGACCACCTTTATTCAGTGGTCGCCTGGCAGCGCCGATAAGCAAGGCTATCGGCACTACATGTTGAAAGAAATCCATGAGCAGCCGCGCGTCATTTCCAAAACGATACAGGCTTTTGCCCCACAAGGCGCGTTCGATCATGAAGCTCTGGGCTTGAATAGCATTCAGCTGGAAAAAGTGAAGAGCATTCACATTGTGGCCTGCGGCACGGCTTACCTTGCCGGCATGGTTGCCAAGTATTTTATGGAGCCAGCGCTGGGAATTCCCGTCAACGTCGAGCTGGCGAGCGAATTCCGTTATCGGGAACCTTTGCTCCTCGGTGAAGGCCAGACCCTCGTGATGGCGATCTCGCAATCGGGTGAAACCGCCGATACACTCGCGTCCATCAAGCTGGCAAAAGACAAAGGCTGTCAGATCTTTAGCATCTGCAACGTTGCCTACTCCACGATTCACCGGGAAAGTCATAGCAGTATTCTCATGCATGCCGGTCCGGAAATAGGCGTGGCTTCCACCAAGGCGTTTACCTCGCAGGTGCTGTGCGCATATCTGTGGTGTATGGCCGCTGCGGAAAAATTGGGCCGTTTGACTCCAAAGGACAAGGAAGCTCAGCTCCAGGAGCTGAAGAGTTTGCCGCTTTATATGGATCAGGCCCTGAATGCCGAGGAATACATTGCGGAACTGGCGACCAGTCTCTACGAATACCCGAACTTTTTATTCGTCGGCCGCGGTCCCAATTGGATCATTGCTCTGGAAGGCGCGCTGAAGCTGAAAGAGATTTCTTATATCCATGCGGAAGGTTATGCGGCTGGGGAATTGAAACACGGACCGATTGCCTTAGTCGACAAGCACATGCCGATCGTTTGCATTGCCCCCCACGATTCGTATTATGAAAAAACCCTAAGCAACATCGAAGAAATTCGGGCCCGGGAAGGGCTTGTGATTGGCATCGGCGACGAAAAGGACACCCGTTTGCGCGCCCTAAGCCAGATGTATATTCCTTCGCCTAAAATGAATAACCCTTATTTCCAGGCTATTCTGACAACTGTTGCCGTTCAGTTCCTGGCCTACTATATTGCCATCAAGCGAGGGACCGATGTGGATCAGCCACGCAACCTTGCCAAATCTGTGACCGTTGAGTGAGTGAATGAGCGTTCTTCTCGAGTCCTTGAATCAAGTCCAAAAAACGGCCTGTCTCCATCGGGACGGGCCTTTGGTCGTTTTCGCCGGAGCTGGCAGCGGCAAAACCCGCATTATCACCACGCGCATTGCGTGGCTGATTGAGCAGGGTGTGCTGCCCTGGGAAATCCTGGCGGTAACTTTTACCAACAAGGCCGCCGAGGAGATGAAACATCGGGCCGAGGCTCTGACGCCGGAAGCCCGGCGTTGCCTGGTCACAACCTTTCACTCCGCCTGCGCCCGCTGGCTGCGTGAATTCGCAACCGAGCTGGGCTTTGATTCCAACTTCAGCATTTATGATGATGCCGATAGCAGCAAGGCCCTGAAAAACATTCTGAAGGAAATGGTGCCCAAGGGTGATCTGCCGACCCTGGTGAACGAGATGAAAAGCTTTATTCATCGTGCTAAGACGGCAGGACTGTTTCCCAACGAAGCGGAACAACTGGCCATCAACACAGCCAACCCGATTCCTGCCGGAGCTGTCCAGGTTTATCGGCAATACCAGGAGTATCTGCAGCATAGTAATGCCATGGACTTCGACGATCTTTTGATGAACCTGCTTCTGCTCTTACGTACCAACAAAAAAGTACGCGGTATTTTGAGCCAACGTTACCGCTACATTATGGTCGATGAGTTTCAGGACACCAATCGCACCCAGTTTGAAATCATCCAGATTCTGTCGGAACAGCACAGAAATCTGATGGTGGTGGGTGATGATGATCAGTCCATCTACAGCTGGCGGGGCGCGACGCCATCGAACATCATTGATTTCCATCAGACCTATCAAGAGGCTAAACGCATAGCTTTGGAGCAGAATTACCGGTGTACCGGCAACATTGTGAATGCTGCCAGCAAACTGGTCGCTCAAAACAAACGGCGCGCTCCCAAAACACTTTTCACCGAAGCGGATGCCGGTGACCTCATAGAGGTGCACCTCGAATCAGACGGCGAAATGGAAGCCTACTGGATTGCCGATCGCATCCAGGCCGAAAGGCGTCAGTTTCAGTATGATGACATCGCCATCTTCTATCGCACCAACAGTCAATCGCGTTCCCTCGAAGAAGCGTTGCGACGCAACAGGATCCCTTACACGATTTTCGGCGCTGTAGAATTCTATGAGCGTCTGGAAATCAAAGATATGCTGGCTTATCTGCGTCTTCTGCTCAACGACAGTGACAACATGAGCTTTCTGCGGGCGATCAACGTCCCCACAAGGGGCATTGGTGACAAAGCCGTGGATCAGATCGGACAGTATGCGCGGGCCAACAATCTGACCCTGATGCAGGCCAGTCGCATGCTGGCGACCACGCCCAAGGTGGGCCCTAAACTGAAATATTTTGTCGATCTGATTGCGGCACTGCGTATCGATATTCTGCAGGCCCCACTCAAGGACGCGATTAAAATCCTGCTCGAGGCTCTGGAATATCCGGATTATCTGAAGAAAAAGTATCCTGATCAGTATCTCGATAAGATCGATAACATTCAGGAATTGGCGGCCGCGCTGGCGGAATTTCAGAAGAAAAATCCGGAAGCCAGGCTTGACGAGTGGATGCAGACGGTCTCGCTCGTCCGTGACGATCCCGAAAATGATCAGGAGATCATCGGCGTTTCCATGATGACCCTGCATATGGCCAAGGGCTTGGAATTTCCGCGAGTCTATATCGCCGGCCTCGAGGATGGTCTTTTGCCGCACAAGAATAGCGTCGACGATCACAGCATGGTGGAGGAGGAGCGACGGCTTCTCTATGTTGGCATCACCCGGGCCAAGGTGAAGCTATCTCTGACCTGCGTCAAGCGTCGACGCAGCTACAACACCGAAAGCATGAATCCACCGTCCCGCTTTCTACAGGAAATTCCAAAAGAATATGTGAAATTTTCACAGAAAGCGGAAGAAGCTTTCAACCCGCAGCCTGCGGCCAGCGCTTATTCCTATGATTACGAAGATAGCGGCGACCCCATCCTCAAGGGCAGCCGGGTCTTTCACCCGACTTACGGCCACGGGGTTGTGGAAGGTTTCGATCAGCACCTCGGCCAGAACAAAGCCATCGTCCGCTTTCGCGAATTTGGTTTTCGCAAAATCCGCCCCAGCCAGCTGCAAAGTCTTGGAGAGCAGGACTGATCCGTGGGGGCATACGCCCCTTTCCCCCTTTATGGTATAATAGTTTCATCGTATGAAATCCCGAGGTCACTCATGGGCGTTCGCATCGTCTTTTGCCTGACGCTGACTGTGCTGGTTATCGGCACGTTGCGCGGCGAAGTTTCGATCATGGATTATTTCAAGCTTCGAAAAAGCCTAAGTATTCTGGAAGGAACTGTGGAAAAGCTCAAAACCGACAATCTGGAATTGAGCGAGGAAATTCGCAAAATCAAAAGTTCGCCGGCTTACGCGCGGAAAGTCCTGCGCGATAAATATCATGTCACAGACGCGAACGAGAAGATTATCTTCTTCGCCGATTGAACGGAGGTCCGAATATGCAAAAGTTTGCGCTTGCACTGGGTTCCGCCTGGCTTTTGACGGCTTGCGGGAGCAACAACTTCAACGCCTTCTTTAACAGCAAAGAGCAGGACCAGGCTCAGGACCAGCTGCGTATTCGGGCTCAATATGAGTACGATCAAGGCAACAACGACAAGGCCTTGGAAATCACTGACGATATTCTGAAAATGAATCCCTATGAAGAAAAAACCCTAGTCCTGCGTTCCTACGCTTATCTGGGCAAGGCCGGGCTGGACGCGTTCAGTCTTTCCAAAAACCTGATCAATCAGTCCGATAACAAGGATACGACCACATCCAGCGGTGATGCCACCTCCGATAACCTGAACTCTTTGGCTTCGGTGATTGGTCTAAGTTCCGCGGATTTTGATGAGCTGGGTGCCAAGGACTCCACCACAGAGACCACGATTTATATTCCCAAATCACGGACGGACGCCCGGGAATCTCTGAGCGACATCATCCAAAACATCGGACTTGCGGTGCAAACTCTGTGTCCTATCATCCAGGCTGGCGAGGCCAAGAATGCCACCAATGATCCAAGGCATGATTGTGTGAGCAGTCCCCAGGCTGTGCAAGGTCGCGCCCAGTCACACTTCGCCTGGGCCCTCGCGCATTTGGGCGAAGCCATCGCGTTTTATTCTGTGGTTCTTTATGATGATGGAGCGGTAGGGACAGATGGCAAGGCCTTGGGCGCCAACCTTCAGCGCGTTTCCTCAAAACTGAATCCAACCGGTGATGTCGGTAAGTTCCTGACCGACCTGACCGTTCTGACCAACGCAATTAATAAGATCTTTCCAACTGGAACCACAGAGGCGGCCGATTCCATGCTGAACGCCATGTTCAACAACATGAAGGTGACCAGCCTGGCGTTTTCTTCGATGGGTGGCGTGCCGGATTCCGTGACCAAATCGATTGATGAGTCGATCGCCAACCTGGAAACCAAGGTTTCCAAGGTTTCATCGACGACCGATAGCAGTGCAACTTCGGATGCTGCCAAGCAGAACGCCGCGATACGCAATGCGTTAACGACTTCCGTTGCCACGGACCTTAATGCCAAGATTGCCAAATTGGATGGAACACAGAAGCAGCAAGCCTGTGATCTTTATAAGTCGATCAACTCAGATCCAAGCAAAAAACCTGCGGGCTGCTGAACGCTTCGCGTGAGACAAGGCTAACCACCAACAAAAAAGCCGGGGAAACCCGGCTTTTTTTTGTCTACAGTTCGTCTTCGTCACCCACACCGCGTCCGGTCTTTTTCATTCGCTCCAGCTGCTCTTTGTATTTCACACTGTGGCGACACCAGGGGCGTACTTCCAGACGACGTTTGGGAATCGGTTCACCGGTTCCTTCACAGAATCCGTATTCGCCGGTCTTAATCTTTTCCAGCGCATGATCGATTTCACCAAGCAGCTTCCGGTCACGATCCAGAAGTTTGAATGTTAAATTCTGTTCGGTGGTGGCCGAAGCCAAATCCACTTCGTCCAGCATTTCATTCTTATCCAGCTCAATATTTCCAGCTTTCACGAGCTGAGCGGATTTGTGCAGGAGTTTGCCTCGTTCTTCCAGTAACAAGGCACGGAAGCGTTCGAGCTCCTCTCGTGACAGGAATTCGTGATTGTCTATTGGGTCGTGCGTGGCCATTCACATCATTCCTTCTTCTGAGCGGTCAAAGTCGATGTCTTCTACCGAAGCCCAAACTAGATAACAAATAGTAATTTCTTTGATTCAGGAATTCAAGACATTAGCACAGGTTCGGCGCTTCCGGGAAGAGTGAACCCTGATCTTTTTGTTCCAGATAACCCTTCAATTCATCGAGTATCGTCAACGCCTGTATTGGCGTGGTCTTAAGGATATTCGTGCGTTCCAGCCGTTCCAGAATACGCTGCAGAGCGATGCCATGGACGCCTACAGGCGGTGCCTTCTCAGGCACAAAGCCGAGCTCCAACGGCGGCAGGGACGAGGCTTTCGTGTCAGAGAGGCGCTTTTTAGGCGTTTCCTTCTCGGTCCAAAGCTCCGGTTCTGTCATCAGTTGTCGCGCTCGTGCAATAATACTAGCAGGAATTCCAGCTATTTTAGCCACATCAATCCCAAATGAGCTACCACTGGCACCATCAATCAATCGATGCGTGAAGCAGATCGCATCATCCTCTTCCTGAACTTCCACCTGAGCTATTCTCAGGCTCGGAAATTCTGCGGAAAACGGTACCAGCTCATGGTAGTGGGTTGCAAACAAAGTATAACAATTCACCTTCTTTGCAATATGCTCGAGGATAGCAGCCGCAATGGCCAGACCATCCTGCGTCGAAGTTCCACGACCAACCTCATCCAAAATGACGAGACTACGATCGGTGGCCTGCCTCAGAATTGTCGCGGCTTCCGACATCTCAACCATAAATGTTGATTGTCCGCGTGACAGATCATCCGCAGCACCCACCCGGGTAAATATTCTATCAAAGAGCGGCAAACTAGCTTCAGCAGCCGGTACAAAACTGCCGATTTGATGCAAAATCGCTGCCAATGCCGTCTGCCGCATGACCGTCGATTTACCAGCCATGTTGGGCCCGGTAATCAGCATCTGCCTCTGCTGATTCGCCAGCAGGACATCGTTCGGCATGAAGGCCTGGGACCCAACCCAGCGTTCTACAACAGGATGACGACAGGCTTTTAAACGGAGAGTGCCATCTTTCGCCATTTTTGGTCGTACATAATTATCCTGAAGGGCCTTCCGTGCAAAGCTTTGATACACATCAAGTCGCGCCAAACCCTCGGCTATGGCTCGTAATTTTTCCTGCTCCACTGCGAGTCTTTGCAAAAATTCCTGATAGAGTTTTTGCTCGCAATGAACAGCTTCTTCAGTCGCCGCAGCCAGGGTTTCACCAAGAGCTTCCAGCTCCAGGGTGACGAATCTCTCGTTGTTTACCATAGTCTGTCGACGAATAAAACCCGTAGGAACCTTGGCTAGATTGGCCTTGGTGATTTCAATCAAAAGCCCGTAGGATTTGTGTTCTTTAATTTTAAGACTGCTGATCCCGGTTTCCTGCCTGAGTTTCTGCTCATACGCATCGATCTGCTCCTGGCCATGGCGGGACAAGCCACGCAGTCGATCGAATTCAGCGTCGTATCCTTCCACGAACACGTCCAAACTTCCCAGCGCTGCTGGGATCGGGGCCAAGGCTGCCTCCATGTCCCGGGTGAACGCTGCGGCTGCTTCCAGACGGTTCTTGATATCACTCCATTCCAGTCCCTGCAGCTGGCCCACGATATCCGCAAGCTGCAGACTGGCTTCCAAACTTTTTTGAATCTGCAAAAGATCGGGCGGCTGAGCCTTGCCGGCCAGCACACGGGTGGTGAGCCGATCCAGATCACTGCAGGATTTCAAAAGGGTTTGCATGACGCCTAAGGTTTCCGCACCCGCCTGCAAAAGATTTTGTACAGCCTCCTGACGTTCATGAATCATGACTGGATTCAAAAACGGCCGCGCAAGGTCATGGCGCAAAAGCCGAGCACCCATGGGGGTACGGGTCGCATTGATTTCCTTGAAAAGACTACCTTCGGTATCACGCCGACGGGCCGTTTCAAAAAGCTCCAGATCACGACGCACGGTTTCGTCGAGTTGCATGCGATCGGCTTCACGGAGCGGACGGATGACCAGAAATTGCAGGGTTCTTTTATGCAGATCATGCAGATACTGGAGCACCGCTGCGACCAGGGCCTCTCCACCTGTCACCGCACCACACGGCAGGTTATGCAGATCCGTGCAGGCAAATTGATCTTCGATCAGTTTTTGCTGACCAGCCTTATCGCGAAGCAAAGCTTCGGAAAGTTGGCCAAAACTTACAGGTCCACGGGCCATATAATTGCGGATGCGTTCTTTCAATTCATCCTGCAGAAAGCGTCGGCACACGATTTCCTTGGGCTGCAAAATATCAAGCCAGCCGCTTAAATCCTCGGGTTGAATCACACCCAAACGAAATTCACCGGTGGAAATATCCAGGGCCGCCAGTGACCACTGTTTGTCACTTGGATTTTCGTGAACAGCCACCAGATAGTTGGGCTGATCCGCTTCCAGACCTTCCAGTTCGTCGATCGATCCAGGGGTCATCACCTGGGAAATATCCCGACGAACCAGACCTTTTGCCTCCGCAGGATCTTCCATTTGGTCGGCAATGGCCACGCGGTAGCCCAGCTTGAGCAGCTTCAGCCAGTATCCTTTAACGGAATGATGCGGCACACCACAGAAGGGTATGCGCTGTTTGTCGCCACGTTCCCGACTGGTTAAAACAAGGTCCAAAACTGGAGCGACCTCTTCCGCGTCCTCACCAAATACCTCGTAAAAATCACCCATCCGGAAAAACAGGATGGCATCCGCTGCTTTTTGCTTCAGTTCAAAGACCTGACGCATCATGGGCGTCAGTTGTTGCAACTCTTCAGCGGTGATATTCAGCATGCATGATCCTTTCCAGGGCGAACAGCCGAAGCCAGGGTATAGAATTCAAAATCAACATGTTTAAAAAAAGCTGCCAGCTCGCTCAGGGTGTGTCCGGTGGTGACAACGTCATCCACAATCAGCACTTTCAACCTGGCGCTCCGTAAAGGAGTCGGCGTATGCGGCTCAAAATACGAAGCATCATAAATTTTTTGGTGGCTTCTGAATACCCCTCGTCGCTGCGAATGATCCCGCAAAGCCTGTTTGTACCAACGAAAGCTCAGTGACCGAGGGGGTGGGCAGACCAAAAGACCGGCAGCATCGGCGAGTCCCTGCGCCAGCATCATGGCCAAATCCAAACTTCCGCGCCAACGGCTCCAGAGACTGGATGGAGCCGGCATGATGACATCGCATTGGCCCAATCGTTCCTGCAAAGATTCACAGGTCAAGCTACGTCGCACCAGCGCCGGACCCAGGCGTCGAAAACCCTGACTTTTACAGGCCAGGATACTCTCCCGACAAACGCCGCGATAGGCATAGGAACTCAAAATTGGTACGTCCGTCGAGTGCAATTTACCAAAACGTCTCGAACCTTGCAGCTGCGCCTCCAAAAAGCCAGCCTCGCATACGTCACAAAAATCCCGCCGACAGGCCCGAAAGCACAGCACACAAAATCCCATACCGTCTCCGCAGCAAAAGCCTCTCGTCCGCGACCACGACTGCTTCATGTCGGCTCCCATGCGCGCGCCACGTCAACGACCGCCCCACGTCGGCTTCCATGCGCGCGCCCCTTGTCAATTCCCTAACGAATCGCGCGCCCCTCGTCCAAGGACATTCATTCGTGATGATAAGGTGTCCCGCGCAGAATACTGGCAGCGCGGTAGATTTGTTCCCAGACCATGACCCAGGCCAGGTCACTCGGAAAAACGCCTTTCGAAAGGCGCCAGACAAAATCCGCCTGCTGGCGCAATTCATCTGAAATGCCATAAGGACCACCGATCACAAAAGTCAGCGATTTGGTATGACCCAGGTCCATTTTGCTTTGAATAAATTGGGCGAGTTCAGGCGAGGTGAGATCCTTGCCACGCTCATCAAGAACCACAACCGCCTGGTGCGGATCACCCGACATCCCAAGCTTGCTCTGCAGTTCCTTACCGGCCCTTTCGGATCCGGCGGCGCGTACAATATGTTCCTCAATCTTCCAAATGGGCTTGAGGCGTTTGGCGAACATTTCCGCCAGCTCTTCATAAGCCGCATGAGCCGGCTTGCCCACTTTGATGATCTGGATCTTCATAAACTATCAGTCAAAAAAGGTGGTATCGGCATCCGGCCAGAGCCGTTCCAGAGCATAATAATCACGGATCGAATCCAGAAAGATGTGCACCATGGTATGACCATAATCCATCAGAATCCAATGACCCGTCTGCTTGCCCTCAATCGCCAAAGGTTTGCCAGCTTTCTTTTCGCGCAGCACTTCCTCTATATGTCCGGCAATGGCCTGCGTCTGGCGTTCATTGCTGCCCGAGCAGATCACCTGATAATCACAAAGGCTCGACTTGCCTTCGATCCTTTGCACAGCAATTCGCGTGGCCTTTTTATCGCCCGCGGCATTTGCGATCAGCTTGATAATTTCCTTGGATTCCATTCTGGCCTCTCACTTTCTATAAATCCCGTGCCGCTGTATATAACCGGCAACTTCGGGAACCAACCAGTCTTTTTTCTGTAAAGAACTGGGATCTTTTCGTAAATCACGGCTGGCGGCATCGGAAACACTGCCAGGCAAAAGGTAAACACAGGTTCCAGTTTCCTGCCAACGCCAATGCTCAGGTCCCAGCTCATCCAGGTACCATCCGAGCTTCGATGCCAGCGTTTGTAACGCTTCGGTCAGGGTCTGGCCTTCGCCTCGACTGACCACCACCAGATCCGCCATCCGCAAAATTTCCGAGGGCTCGCGCCACGTAGAAAACTGCTCCAGCTGGTCCTGTCCGATGAGCAAAGCCCAGCGTTCACCCGGAAAATTCTGCTGGCAATGCCCCAAGGTCTGCACCGTATAGTTGGGTGCCGGCAACCTCGCCTCCAAATCAGTCAGTTGTGCCGTACCGCTCGTCATCGCCTCGGCAAAATTCAACTGACACATGTCCCGACGCTGTTCAAAGGAGGCGCCGGGTGCCTTATGCTGCTGACCAGCTCCTGCCGGTGCCGGTGCCACTGAAATCCAAACCTGGCTGTTTGGAAACAAGGCGCGCACACGCTCCACCACCCTTTGATGTCCAATATGGGGTGGATCAAACGTACCGCCGTAAAAAATTACCGACGGCACCGCATGCGACTTCGCTTCAGATGCCAAAATCCTGATCCTCGCTGGCACGCGACATCCACACATAGCCTTCGTCTTCAGCACGCTTCGGAGCGGATGGCGTCTCGACCACTTCCACCTTTTGCTTTTCTTCCAGCACCAGATTCCATACGCGCCGCTTGAAATCCATGACGCCATCATGGGCCACTGCGGAGAGACGCAGAACTTCGAGTCCGCGTTCTTTCAAAGGCGCTTCCACGTCTTCCCAGTCGAAATCCTCAGGAGCAATATCGGACTTGGTCAAGGCGATGAGATGCTTTTTATTGGCCAGGCTTTCGCTGAACGAGCGCAGTTCATTTTCGAGCGTGATATACGCATCCAGAACCGGCATTTCATCCAGAGCAAAGGGATCGATCACATAAACGACCACCTTGGTTCGTTCCAGGTGGCGCAAAAATTCATGACCCAATCCTTTGCCTTCGCTCGCCCCTTCAATCAATCCAGGGATATCAGCGGCCACAAAACTCGCGTTGCCCCATTCATCCGTATCGGGAACGGTGACCACACCGAGTTGAGGAATCAAAGTGGTAAAAGGATAATCGGCGATCTTGGGACGCGCGGCACTGATACTACTGAGCAGCGTGGATTTCCCTGCATTGGGAAAACCAGCAAAACCCACATCGGCGATCAGCTTCAATTCCAATCGCAATTCCAATTCAACGCCTTCACCGCCGCTGGTACTCTCATGCGGAGCCTGATGCGTTGCAGAAAGAAAGCGCATATTACCAAGACCGCGTTTGCCGCCTTGGGCGAGACAAATACGTTGTCCGTCTTCCAGCACTTCAGCGATCATCTTGCCGGTATCACGGTCATAGACCTGCGTGCCGACCGGTACTGGAATCTCCAGATCTTCGCCATTGCGTCCGGTACAGCCATTGGCTGAACCCTTCACACCGTGTTCAGCTATATAGCGACGACGATAGTAAAGACCACTCAAGCTGTTGAGCTGTTCACGACCGACCAGGTAAACGCTGCCGCCGAAGCCGCCATCGCCACCATCGGGACCAAGTTTGGGAGCATTCTTGGCCGCCTTGAAGCTGACCATACCAGCTCCACCATCGCCAGAACGCACGGTTATCTCTGTTTCATCAACGAATGCCACAACTTGGCCCTCCGGATAAGGGGGATCTTTTCAGGCTTGATTCCAATTGCAGGCTTGAGGTGGGGATAAATCAACAACCCTGCTCTGGCTCGTGCTTATACCGCTGAAGCCGAGAGAGGTCAAATTCGAACGTGTCAGAAGGTGAGAATCTTGAAATAACACGTTCGAATTTCGATTTGTCTCAGACTGGAACTACGCTGATCTTCTTACGCTTGGAAGTCGTGCTGAATTCCACTTTTCCGTCCACGAGAGCGAAGAGAGTATAGTCTTTGCCAGTTCCCACGTTGTTACCAGCATGGAATGTGCTGCCAACTTGGCGGACAATAATGCTGCCCGCAGTGATGCTTTCACCACCATAAACTTTGACGCCGCGATACTGAGGATTGGAGTCGCGGCCGTTCTTTGTACTACCGCCAGCTTTCTTGTGAGCCATGCTAGTTTACTCCTTGTTAGGGTCGCTTAGGATTTGATGCCGCTGATTTCAAGAACCGTGATCGGTTGCTTGTGACCACGCGTGCGCTTGTAGTCTTTACGGCGCTTGAATTTGCCGATCAGGACTTTAGGGCTATGAGTCTGGGTTTTCACCACAGCTTCAATGCTCGCGCCGCTAACGAAAGGAGCTCCAACGCTAGTTTTGTCGCCTCCAACCAGCAAAATGTTCGAGAAGCTGATTTTATCGCCCTCTTTTTTGCCTTCAAGAAAGTCGACGGTAATTTGATCGCCTTGGCTAACGCGGTACTGGTGGCCGCCGGCTTGGAAAACGGCAAACATGAATATCTCCTTCCGATTCATCCGGGTTTAAACCACCCGAAAAGGTCTATCTATCGTGCTTAAACCTATTCAAAGGAATAGGGTTCTAGCGAGCTGAGGCTAGAGAGCGTCACATAATCTTAAATCAGCCCCTCGCTGTCAATAACAATTCACCTGAAATCCGCATGCTCAAAGCCCGCGACGCGCGTTTCACCAGGCAAATAGCGCCGTCTAAAAGGCTATATCTGCCGAGTCCGGAGAATTTCCGAGCGCTAACCTATGAATTTGAGTGGTTCGTATTTATGGCACGGTACGTGCTGGTAAGTCATGAGAGAGCCAAACTGGTGTATCGGCATTCGAGAAGGAAACTTGAGTCGTGACAAATATCAACAACAATGGTTTCACGAAAAGCTCACGTGGGTCAGACAATGTGACGGTT
Source organism: Oligoflexus sp. (assembly GCF_035638955.1). Classification (GTDB taxonomy): domain Bacteria; phylum Bdellovibrionota_B; class Oligoflexia; order Oligoflexales; family Oligoflexaceae; genus Oligoflexus. The sequence goes on from NZ_DASQYZ010000488.1 coordinate 30,234, forward strand.
GTCGACCCTAACCTCGGCAAATCGACGGCACCAAACGACCCTGCGCGTGCCCCATCGAAAAGTCGATTCGCCGAACATCTGGCATCCTCTGCGCCCAAGCCCAATGCGGCAACGCGCCCAACACCACAGCCGACCCGGGCTCACCAGCCGCGACCGGCCACGTCTGCCAAGGGATTGACAGCTCCCCAGGATCAGGTTTCCCCTCCTCCCTCGGGCCGAGCGCAACCACGTTCTGCAAGGAATAATAACAACCCGGCACCCTGGGAACGCGCGGCTCCACGCAGCATCGAGCCGGATTCGCCCCGTAGCCCTCAATCCAACGGTCCGGCGCGAACAGCAGCACCAGACGCGGGTGTCGAGACCGCACGAACCAAGGCTCCTCTCAAGCCGATGGCGCAGCCTATCCAGTCAACTCAAACACCAGCCTTGGCAGCACCGCAGGATGCCGCCCAGGAAGGCCTGACGGCGCCGACAGACGAAGCCATTCCCCTTGATTCTATCACAGCCGATTCCACCCCTTTGATGATGCCTTTGCAGACGCCCGAGACGGCTGAAGAGTGGCAACAAAGGCTGCAGGAAATGATAGCGGTTGACAGCCCGGAACTTTTTATGCAGCAAAGTCCAGCTTTGGCTCTGCTCGCCGGTCGCCTGGAATTTGTGGAGCCCTCACAACTCCCTGCCGCTGTGTCTCAAAGCCCGCTGCTGCAAGCCATTCTTGGCAATCCGCAAACTGCTGATGTTTTGCAAACAGCCTTGCCTCTTGATCAGAGTCTCCAGGTTCTGGGATTGGCTCCGATGTCCCCCTCGGCAAAAAATGCCGGCGCCGTGTCCATGACGGGAATCGAAGGGCAAATGCCCCAGCCTATGATGAAACTCGCCGATACTTTGGAAGCGCTTGGCTTTGAAACGAAGCGCATGATTCAGGAAGGCGATCTGCTCAAGGATAATATCAGTCTGGATGGATTGCAGTCCTATATGCAAAGAGCGGAACGTCTTCAGTCCACCTTGGGCCTGCCGGTTGAATGGCCCACCCTGTCGAACGCTCCGGCTGTACCTCAGCAACAAAAATCACCGGTTCAAACTCCTGTCATGCCTCAGGGTGTGGATCCGGCGCTTATGGCTCAACTTTCCCGCCTGGCGCCTCAAACCCAGGTTCCGATGGACACCATTCAACTCTGGTCACAAAATCCTGAGCGGCCTGAGATGATGCCTCTGACCGTGCTGGATGACGGCAAGCAGTCGCCGATCTTTCTGAATCCTAAGGATGCCGCCGTGGAAGCATGGGATCCCTTTTCCGGAACAGAATCCCCTTTAAATGTTGAGACCAACCCGCTGCCACCCACCATGGATGAAGTTCCTCTGGTGATGAATGTTTTGCATCGAGCCCCTACGGCCGCCCAGGATCCTTTCCTGGCCATGGCCCAACGCTGGAACACCGAAACACTGCAAACCCTGCGTCCCGAGGATTTTGTCCTGCGCGAGCGCAAGGAACCGCCATCCGATTCCACAGCCGCGTTTCAATCCCCACGATCTTTGGATGATCTTTTGAATTTTCAATTGCTTCAGGCGCCTGATTTCAATAACGCCATGGATACGGGATCACTGCCGACTCCAGACAATGCTTCCTTCGACATCAATTCCCTGCAGCTTTCCGTTCAGGATTTGGACACATCTGGAGGCGATCGAAGCGGTGATATGTCCGGCCGGCAGCAGGACCAGTCCTTTATGAATCAGGACACCAGCTCGATGTTCGCACCGACTCCTGGTTCCACCGCATCGAACAAAGCCTTTAGCGTGGAAACGGCGGCACCTCAGGCCCCTTCCGCACCGGTATCCCCCCAGCAGCTGCAGGATATTCTCGATAAATCATCCATGCTGATCAAAGATGGCGGCGGCTCGATACGCCTTGATCTGGGCAGCAAGGAAATGGGTTCGCTTGATCTCGCGCTTGAAATTCGTGATCAGACCGTCGAGCTGCGTATCGTGGCCCATTCGGAACAGGCCCGGGAAGCCTTGGTTCAGGAACTACCGAAGCTTCGTGAATCCTTGCAAAACCAAAACCTGAACCTCGAGAAAGTTGAAATCGGTTTGAGCTATGGCTCGTCGTGGTCGCAATCATCGGGCAACGGCCAGCAGAACCGTGAACAGTTTTTCGAGAATACCAGTGAAAGCAGCTCGCGCGGTCCCCAGGGCCTTCGCAGCACATCGCGCAGCTACCGCCAATCTTTAGCATCCGCTCCTGAAGCCCGTGTGCCCTTGCACAACGGCCTGATTCAAGTGAGGGTTTAATCGATGTCAACCGCATCCGTTCAAAACATGATAGCCCCGCCCGTTCCTCGCGGTAACATGCAGGACTTCAGTTCCGCGCAGGTCGAAGATCCCAGGGCTCCTGTGTCCACGGCCACGGATAAAACCGACTTTCGCACGCTGATCACCAATTCCATGGATGATGTGATCAAAGAACGCAAGGCCAAGGAGAACGGCGATCTTTCGTCGGCTAAAACCGATGCCGAGTTCTTGGAAAAACTATCTGACCAAACCAAGGAAAAGCGTGTTCCTAAAAATGAGCTGGGCAAGGATGACTTTCTCAAGCTGTTCGTCACCCAGCTGCAAAATCAGAACCCGCTGAATCCCGAAGCCGATACGGAAATGGCCGCCAAACTCGCTCAATTCAACGGCCTTGAGCAGATGCTGAACGTCAATAAATCCCTGGAAAAAATGCTCGCCGAACAGAACACTACACGCAACCTGCAACTCGTCAACTATGTGGGTCGCGATGTGATCGTTGATGGCGGACGGGTTCGCGTGGCCGAGGGCAAACCCACACCGACTGAATACAAGGTGGAAAATGATGCGGCTCAATCCGTTCTGGAGGTCCGCAACAGCAACGGTATTTTGGTCCATCAAATCGATTTGGGTCCTGTAATGGCCGGCACCCACTCCTTGAAGTGGGACGGCAAAACCAGCGAAGGCAAACCCATCCCGGACGGAACCTATACCCTGAGCATGACCGCGCGCAATCTGGATGGCAAACCCGTTCCGGTGAGTCTCACAAGTCGCGTGAAAGTGACAGGTATCGATATCAATAGCAAGGACGGTGGACTCTTCTCGGAATTTGGCAAAATCAAGTTTGAGCAAATCAAGTCTGTGGGTCTCAACGGCTATGATGCAAATATGGCCGACGTTCCCATCGTGTCTCCTCTGGCAACAGCGGAAGCTGAGGCTGCGGCTCCGGCTGCACCGGGAGCATCGCCTGCACCAGGAGCCAAGCCCGCTGCTGGACCGAATCCTGCGGCAGCAATCCGTGAGGCCCAGGCCATTCAAGCAGCTCAAGCGGCACAAACCTCGCCTCAAGCCAATGTCGGCGAGGATCTGGAACGCATGAAGGCCGAGGGCCGACTGAAACTGCCCGGCAAGGCCGATGAAGCCTCTGCCAAGGGCTCTCCCGCCGCTTCTGCGAAAAAATCCATTGACCAACGAAGGACCGCTTCCGCTAAACTGGATAAGGAATCCCCCGAAAAAGCCCCTCAATCCACACCGGCAACTGTTCAGGATCTGCCAGAGTCCACAGCTGCCGTGCCTTAATAGGCAGGAGCGGACGACATATGGTTCGGATCAGTTTTATACTCGCGCTTTCTCTGCTGCCGGCCTGCAAAACAAGCTCCGTATCCCAGGCAACTCTCGCCGCCGCGAAAGTTCCGGATATGGTGCAGGCCGCACCGGAAAAAGTCGACGCGCCTTTGGATAGCTGCCAAAATTTGAAAACGGATTGCCCCGCCGAGGAACGTAAACTTCCCTATCAATGTGTCGCCTATCGCCTGGCCGGAAAATTGCTTTGGCAAGAGGAGCGGGTTTATGCCTGGGGCACAAGTCTCTGCCAGGCCCGCCACAGCCTTCAGGTTGAGGCCTGTGCTCGCAAGCTGGAACCGACCGCTTTAGGCGATATTCATTGCGCTCCGGATTCGACAGCCGAGTCCTGTCCTGTTGTCCGTAAGAATTGCCCAGAGAAAGGTATCGCGTCCCGCTGCGTGGCCAAACGCTATAAAAATCAGGATATTCCCTGGAGTGAAAGGCCGATGGCATGGGGTACGAATGAATGCAAGGCGCGGGAATTGATGCTGGCTTCTGCTTGCCAGCGCGGCTTGAATCCCAATGATTTGGGAGATATTGCCTGTGAAGTCGATCCTGCACCAGGTGCCTGCCCCCCGACCGCACCGGTTTGCGATGAAACTGCAGGCGTGCCTACTGCCTGTCAGGTGAGCACGATCGGTGACATCACCTTGAAAAAGCCTTGGGTGGCTGAGGGAGCCACGGCCTGCGAAGCCCAATATCGGCTGAAGCAATTGGCCTGCCGCTTTGCAGATGGCGCAAAGAAGTTGACTCCCGAGCAGCTCGGAAGTATGGAATGTCGAAGTCTTATGGATCAGTAGTGACGGGAGATTATCATGCGTCGCATGTTTTGGATGATACTGCTTTGGTCAAACATCGTACTGGCTCAGGGCAAAGCTCTGATCGTTTTTGAGAAAGGCGAAGTTTCACCAGGTGTGGCCAGTTCCGTGGAAAAATCGGGCCAGGGTCAATATAAACTTAAAATTCCTGGCAAACCAGGCGTTCCCAGCGCGGACAAAATTCGCCAGCAACTTGAAAAAGAATTGAAAGCATTCCCCGGCCTCAAGGTCAGCACCCAGGCCGACCAGGTGATCATCAATTTCCAGGGCCCCGACACGCCCCTGCTTCAGGCTCTGTCGCGGATTGAGGTTCAACCCTGACTCGGGCCGGTTGCCGGCCCTTTCGATCCTTCAGCCAAGCACCTCGTAGGGTGACTCCTTCAACATGGAACTCCGCAATGTCGTCGGCTCCATCACCAGTTCAATATCATACTTTTCCTGCAGCACATTAAACAGCGGTCGCTCCTCATTCAGGAGCATATCCTGGACATCATCACGCACCCGCACACGGATCGACTTTTGCCCGGTACGGATATGAAACCGTTCCACATCGCGGACCATTTCATAGACCAGCGACTCCCGACTCTGCGTGCGTCCCCAGCCATCGCAATGGGCACAATCCGCAGTCAAAACCCGTTCGAGTGATTCCCGCGTGCGCTTGCGCGTCATCTGCACCAGACCCAGTTCATTGATGGCAAGCACATTGGTTCGCGACTTGTCCGCTTTCAACGCTTCCTGCAGAGCATCGTTGACCTTTTGCTGATCCGCGTAACTTTCCATATCGATAAAATCAATTACAATGATGCCACCCAGATTTCGAATCCGAAGTTGATGCACCACCTCTTCGATGGCCTCCAGATTGGTCTTGAGTATGGTGTCCTGGGCGTTCAAAGAACCAACAAATTTACCCGTATTCACATCAAAGGATGTCAAAGCTTCGGTCTGATCAATCACCAAATAACCACCCGACGGCAGCCAGACCTTACGAGACAAAGCCGTGGCGATTTCCATCTCCAATCCAAAGTGATCGAAAATCAAATCCGGTCCTTGGAAAAGCTTCAGTTTATCATGCGCGGACGGGATGGAATCCTGCAGAAAGTGCCGCAGCTGCTCATAAACCTGGACATCATCCACGACGATTTCCGCCACGTCATCGCTATAAAGATCACGCGTGGTTTTCAACACCAGATCCGGCTCCTGGTATAAAAGCGCCGGTGCCGAGGTTTTCACCCGCCGCTCCTGAACGCCTTCCCAGACTTTGAGCAGATAATCGAGATCCTTCTTCAAATGTTCCGGCGGCGCTTCCAAAGCTGCCGTTCGAATGATCAGACCCATTTCCGGCGGACGCATGGCTTCCACTTCAGCCAGCAACTTCTGCCGAACGGTTTCATCTTCAATGCGTCTGGAAATACCAAGGCTATTGAATTCCGGCATCAGAACCAGGTACCTTCCGGGAATCGTGGCCACCATCGTAACCCGGGGTCCTTTGGTGCCCAAGGGTTCCTTGGCGACCTGCACAATGATTTCCTGGCCTTCACGCAGCACCTTTTCAATGGGGGTGCGATTGTTGCTTTCGCGCGGGTCCTGGCCCTGGCTTTGACTTTTAACCGTGGCAATATAATCCGGATCGACCACGTCACCGCCATACAGAAAAGCGGAACGATCTGCGCCAATATTCACAAATGCGGACTGCATACCAGGCAGGACCCGACTGACCTTGGCTTTGTAGATGTTACCGACCATGCCGCGTTTGTGAGTTCGTTCCACATAAAGTTCGGCGAGACGATCCCCTTCAATAAGTCCGACGCGGGTTTCAGATACACTGCTGTTGATGATGAGACTTTTGGGCGTTTGGTTGCGCATATATCGTGTCTTCCCGAGGCCTAAGCCCCTGAATTGTTAGCGGCGTAAGTCACATGCGTCGGCTTGAATTGCTTGCAGAATGCGCCCCGTGGCTCCTCGATGCCGAATGATGGCTTCGTAAAGCTTTCGGTGGGGAGGATGGCCTTCCCAGTGCAGCCCCTGCATCCATTCCAGAAAATCGTTTCCGGAGGTGATGACCGTGACAAGTCCTTCCGCCACCAGCTGACGGGCTTCCTGACTCGTATGGTAGCGCGGGCCAAAACAAACAAATAGCCCCTGACAGGCTGGCTCCAACACATTGTGGACGCGATGATGCAGAGCCCCTCCAACCCAGGCTATATCGCCCAGCGCATACAGTTCAGGAAGGAGTCCGATCATGTCGACGAGAAGAACATTATCACCTGCTCCTGCCGCCGCCAAGCCTGCCGCCTGGGCGCGACAAACGCGCAGCTTCATGGCCTCAAGGCTCTGCTGCATTTTTCCCACCATGGCGGGACTGATATCGTGGGGCGCCACAATGAGTTTGATGTGAGGATGTCGAGCCTGCACAGCCGGATAGATATCCAGGAGAGCCTGCAGATCCTGCGGCCAGGCGCTGCCCATGATCAATAAAGGTCCACCGGTAAGAAAAGCAGCCAGCTGCTCACGAAGTTGCCGCCTTTTGCCTTCCCTTTGCTCCAATCGCTCCAAAACCCGATCGTACTTGGTATCACCAACCTGGGGAATGGACAGGGCGGGACGCTGTAAAAGCTCAGAGTAAAAAGCCTGATCCTCCGCGCCCACCACAAAAACCTGCCGGCAGAGTCGCACCAGGGCTCGCCGCAAACTGCGCGACAGACTCTTTTTCACAAGCCCCGGTGATTGCACGGCATCAATCAAATAAACCGGTGCATGAGCTCGCGCGGTATAAAGGAATCCAGGCCAAAGCTCATAACGAACAACGACAAAAGCGTTGGCTTGCAGAACAGCAAAGAGCTTCCGCCAGGCCCGAGGCGAATCCCAAGGCGCCATGATAAAAGGCACGGTTTCCTGCTGGGCCAACGCAAATCGCTTGCCCGAATAGGACACGAGGATCAGAAAAACAAACGTATCACCCTGCTGCTGCAGCCGATTCATAAGGGGCTTGGCCTGCTCATACTCACCGGCCGATGAACAGAAAAAGACCATGGCCCGCGCAAAGCGCTGACGTTCCGTCTTGAGTTTGTGCAGATTATCTTCGATCAGCTGCCGCCCCTCCAGCTGGGGGCGCAGAGAAGGGACGCGTTTCAGTAAGGGTACGATGACCGCACCAAGAAACCGCCAAAGCAGTTCATAAAGGGCCATAGCCATTTTTTGCAAGAACTCAGTGGCTGCCATTCGCAACATTTCGCTTCAGCAGGGTTTTCAGATGATCCACGATATGCGGCGGTTGAATCAGTCCAAAACATAACTTATCGCCGAAACGACAATCCGTTTGGCCATGTTTGGAACAGGGACGGCATCCCAGGAGCGAGGAAAAAGCCTTGCTCTCCGGGCGCCAGGGCGGAAATCCAAAAGCTTCCACCGTGGGACCAAAAAGAGCCGCAACCGGCGTACCGACAGCTTCAGCGATATGCAAAAGACCTGAATCATTGCACAGAAGACCGTCCGTATCTTTCAAAGCCAGCGCGGTTTCCCAAAGACTGAGTTTTCCAGCCAGATTCAAAATGGGTCCCGGCCAGTCAATGCTATCCAAAATGCCAAGGGCACTGTCGCGATCCTTGTCATTGCCCACAAACAAGAGTCCGGTCGGCTGCTCACGCATAGCCGGATCCTGCCGCAGATGCCGGTTCAGAAGTTCAAGCGTGTCGCGCAAAAGATTGCTGGGCGCTTTTTTTGCTTCGTGAGCGGCTCCAGGCGCCACTGCCAGCCAGTGGCCAAATTTCAATTCCTTCTGCCAGGGTTTTTGCCCTGGATCATGGGCGGTCGGCAGCAGAGGATGCGCCTTGATCTTATCCAGACCATCCATCATTTCCACCGGCAGGTGCACTTCCAGGGCCTGCCTCAGGGCACTCGTCATCATATCAAACTGATGCATGGACGTCGAAACATAGGACTCAGGCAAAGCCCGACGCCGTCCGCGTAAACGCGAGCTGATCGTCATGGTCCCGCGATCGATTGTCCTTTTGTAACAGACGTAGCTGGGAATTTTATAGTCGCGCTTCAGCGAGCGGCAGAGCAGTTGGGACCGCAGATTGGTCTGCAAATCCACTACAAAATGAATATCCTTCAGCTCTTGCAGAACTTTTTCCTGATAGTTGGTGATATCAGGGTCCACTTCCACCGTTTTGATTTCAGGAAAAGCACTGCCTATAAGCTGCAAGGCGGGTTTTCGACCCACCCAGGTGATTTGAACTGGTGCTGGAATCTGACGCAACAGATCCACACAAGCGGTTGCCAGCACTACGTCTCCAATACTTGTGGAGCGATAGAGAGCAAGCTTCATGACGGGCGATGTGGCCGACGGAGTAAACACGGCGTCCCCTTCTCTCTTGGTCCATCTCAAGGCGCACGTTCGCCAAGGAACGGCAAGATACCAGATACTGCGGTTTCATTCTAACTCGTAAATCAAGCACGCAGCATGAAAAAACGCTTGTTTGCTCAAATGTTCCATGCGCCCGGCGGAATTTTCCTAGTGCTGCCATTTGTCAGAGAAAGTCAAAGTGGTATAATGAAGCAGAGGTTGAAATCATTCCGTCCGCAGTTTGGGGGGTCTTTGATGACTCAAAAAAGCCAGGACGCAAAAGAAAAATCTGGCCAGCGTCCGCGCAGTGAGCGGAAGCGATACCTCAATATTATCTATTTTCTTGATTCGCACCGCACGCGCACACTGAAGTTCAGTATCCGAACCAGTTACTTGACCGTCGCCACGCTTGGGCTTTTGGTCAGCTGGTCGCTGATTGCGAGTCTTTTGCTGATCCGCGAGCACGGGCGCACCAGTGAGCTCCGCAACCGGAGTCGTAACCTCCTTTCGGTGATCTTTAACTATCAGACGCGTTATGACCAGGTTTATGAAAAAGCCTACCCGAACGACGGTCATCCCTTGTTATCAGGCTCAGGGGTCGCAGCCCGGATCCTCGCAACAGCCGAGGATCAACTGGAAGACGAATCGGACCAAAAACTCGAGGCACGACCTGATCTCAATATACGTCCCGCGCCACCAACCCTGGCAGCCAAAGTCGCTCCTCCCAGCCCTGTCGCCCACCCATCGGCGACCGCTCCCAAGGAAAAAATCATAGCCCAGGCTCTTGAAACACCTGCTGCGAATGACCCCAGCATTGCGGTCGAGAATTTTTCAAGTGCTGTTCATGATGAAACGCTGACCATTCGCTTTTCCCTGAAAAATACCAATAAAGGCAGCAAGGCCTCGGGAACCGTGACAGCTCAGGCCCGTTTCTTTGAGAGTGGCAAGGATGGCGTTTGGCTGGAAACAGAGTCGGCGTCCACGGAAAGCCAGGTTGATACCGGCGATCAGGACGATCCCAGCTCTGATCAGCATTTCAACATCCGATACTACAAGAACAAAGTCTTCCATTTTTCAAGTCCGACCCAAGGCAGTGGCCTCTTCACGGCCGTCCGGGTCACTGTGAAAGACGAACAAGGTCGCAGCAAGGAATTCGCTTTCCCTTTGACCAAGGAACCACGCGTCCAGCAGACCCGTTTGGATTCTGAAACGTCCGATGCCAATGAGAACGCCAGCACCCAGTGATCTGGCTCCGTTCTCCCACCCTTCGCTCCGCGTCGACCCCTCGTCGGTCTCCCGCCGCTTTGCTACAATGAAAGCAGGAATTTTTTGTATATGAGGGGGTTTCCATGAGTCGGTTGATCCAGACTCTTTGTCTTCTATTCGGCCTCGGGCTTATGGCCCTGGGTGTTCAAAGCTGTCGTTTCCTGAAAGCTGAAGCCACCTTTAAAATCCGTGTGACTGATGGTTCGGGAGAACCGATTCCTGGCGCTCAGATCTCCATTCAAAAGCAGCTCGTCGGGCAAACCAACGATCAGGGCCAGGCCCAGATCAGTATGGAATTGCCTGTCGATGAAGGCGTTCTGGTGGAAATCAATAAACCCAGCGCACAGCTCTTCTATGCACCTTTTTTTGAAACAGTGCGCATCAGCAAAGGCGATCTGAATCATTTCAAACTGCAAGCGACTCTGTATGCCGTGCCTAAGAACGTTCCGGAAACCCCAGCTGTTGCCGCTGAACCCGAGAAGAAAACCGAAGAGGCCCCCGCCGAAGTCCCACCAACCGCTGAAAATAGCGAAGACCCAGGTCTTGTCACCGCACTTCAGGCTGTGAATACGGACAATGCCACAGACCCTTCCCATGCTTTGGAACCCTTTGATCCTGAGCTTTCCGCCCAAAAGGCTGCCAATACTTTGCTGGAAAATGCCGAGCAAAGCTCTCGACTCATTACGTTTTATACAGCCAGCGGACGAGAGAACGTCAGCGATGCCCGCATACTCTATGGTGATCCGGAGCGCGGTCAATGGCTCGAAGGATGCAGCACCAACGCACGGGGCCGCTGCACGCTGACCTTACCAGCGAGCTTTGCCACCGATAACGTGCATATCCTGACCCGGGCCCAGAATTTTCAACCCCAGACCAAAATCATTTCCCTGGCTCATGGTGATAAGGTTCGGATCGACCTGATCCGTGGCCAGGCCATGGAAGTGTTTGCCCTGCAAAAAACCTATAAATCCATTCGCGGTCTCCACGATGTCACCATCAAACTTGGCAGCAAAGATCTCGGCCGCACCGATAACTTCGGTTACTTCTCATACAATTTCCCGCAAAAACCGGCCGAAGGAACGATTCTGACCCTGGAAGCCCCTGGCCAATTGCCGAACCGTATCACACAAAGCCTCAGCGCCTCCGGACCCTGGACCATCGTGCAAGGTTTTTCGAGCAAAACGCCGACCCGCGCCCGCCTCTTGCTCCTGCCTTTGAAAATCCAGAATTCCGGCAGTGAAACACCGGACCCGGATGCCATCACCAGCTGGGACAGGATCATCCATGAAGGCATTCGACAGAATCTCATCAATCAGCCGCCTTTTATGGAAGCTGATTGGGAACGCATATCCCAGGTCCTGGACCGCAACGGCCTCAGCCTGCAGCAAATCGGTCGTCAGGGGTGGAATCAACCGGATCTCCTGGCTGAATTCGAATGGGCTCTGCGTTCGACTCTTATCCTCGGTCCAGCTTCGTCCCTTGAACTCAGTCTCGTCAATGCCGATGGCCGCGTGGTCGGTGCCTCGCTGCAACGTCTCACAGCACGTCCCGATGCCAGGATCATGCGCTCCCTGTTTAGCCAGGCCAGCCGTGAACTCAGTGCTTATCTGCCGTTTGAAGGCAGCCTTGTGGAAGCGGAGAAGGAAGGCTTTCGCATCAATCTAAGCCAGCAGTCGGGCCATACCCTCAAAGTTGGGGAAACTCTCCGCTTGCATGGACTGCAGGTCGATGGCCCCGGTTCGCAACCGGGTTGGGCGGATATCGGTTCTGCGCAAATTACGGATCTGAGCGAAGGTTTCAGCCGCATTCGCATCACGGAGCTCAAGCCCCGGACCACCGCAAATGTCGGTCAAATCGTGGCCCTGCAGCGACAGCCAGAAGGTGGCGATAAATATATTACGATCACGGATGTCGCGGACAAAAGAGCCCTGGCCCAGGTCAATCTTTATCTGCAGGATCGTTGGATCGGCACGACGGACCGACAGGGCATAGCCCGCCTCACCCGCTTTGCTGCCGCCCGACGTGGAGTCCTGACGGCCGTGCGTACGGGGTATCGCCTGCATCAGGATGATTTTCTGTGGGTTGATGGCAAGGATAAGGCCATTACCTTGCAACGATCCTCGATTCCCATTCGCATTGAAACCGATCCCAGCAATGCACAAATCAAGCTGAATGGCCGCCTGATCGGCCGCAGTCCTTTGTACCAGAGCATCGATATTCCGGGTCCTACGGCCCAGATCGAAATCGTACTCAATGAAGAATACAAGGCCATCAATCAGGTGGTCAGTTTCGATGAAGAAGGTCTCGACTGGAGCGGCTCCCGTGCCGTCCATCTGGAAAAGGATCTGCGTCGTGAAGCTCGTCAATTGATCCAGGGTGGTCGTCTCAATGAAGCCGTCAATCTTCTGGAAGCTTTACCGCAATCGCATCCGGATTATCTGGTCGTGCAGCATGAACTGGGCGATATTTATTTGAATCAAAGTCAGGATCCCATCAAAGCAGCGGCGGCCTTTCATCGCGTCACCAGTCGCCCGGAAGTGGCCAATTTTGTCGACAAACGTTTCATCGGTACTCAGATCAATGAGGCCATTGCCATCTATCACATCGGTGAGAAGCTCAAGGACTCCGATCAGTCTGCTGCGATCAGCTCCTGGCAAAAAACCAGGGATCTCCTCGATCTCTGCGAAGGCCAGCTTCGTTTCATTCCGGAAGAGCAATACACCCAGGCCGTCCATAGTCTTTCGTACTACAGGGCCTTGAGCCTGCACAAAATCTGGGGGATGACCCAAAGGGGCGAGGACTTGAAGCATGCGCATGAATCCTGGAAAAAATATATTGAATCCACAGCACTCGCAACACCTGCCGACAAACACTATAACCTCGTAAAGAAAGCCGAGGCCTTCTACCGACAAACGCAAGGCCTTAGTGAACCAACAGAACAGGCACGATCCACCAAGGCCTCATCCGCCAAGACCATGTGAAGGGGCGACCATGAGCGAAACAACGGATAAGAAAAAGCCGGATACTATCGAAGACAAAACTGCGGCTAAAATCGAAGCCTATTTGCAGGGACCGCGTAAAAAACGCAAAAATTATGTGATCTTTGCCCTGGGTGATCGCTTCGACAAGGATCTGAGTTTTGCGATGGAAGGCTTCATCAAGAAAGAGTACGCCCAACTTGCCATCTCGACACCGCGGACGCCTGATGAGCTGACAAGGCAGTTTGGTCGGAATATTTCTCTGCTGGTGATGAATGATGAGTTCACGGAAAAAACAGCTGTGATGAACTTAATTCGGGCTCTCAAGGAAAAGCGCCGCAACGAAACCATTCCGGTTCTGTTTCTGACACGCGATGCCGAGGAGCTGGTCAAAATTTATCACAAGGAACTTCTGCTCTATCATGAGTCGGACGAGTATATCGTTTATCCTGGCAACGCTCGTCAGCAGATTATGGCCCGTATCAAGGCCGGCATCGACAATCAGAACCACCGTCGCAGCCGCCGCTACAATGTGAGTCTGTCGGCAACCGTCTTTCACCTGAACAAGAATACCGTGCTCGAAGGCAAAATCGTGGACCTGAGCATGCACGGCGCCCTGATAAACGCGGAAAAGGACGTGATCTTTCGTCCCGGGGATCAAATTAAAATCAGTATACCCATCCACGAATACATTCAGTACGAGTACGGTGATTTCATAAAAATCTCGGCCAAAGTTCGCCGGGTTTTTATTTCCGGCAATAAAGTGGCTATTTCCTTCGAGCATGTCACGGATAGCCAGTCACACCTCATAGGCCAGCTGCTTTTGGCTATTGTCAGCAAGCAATTCGCCCGCCAGACCGCCCGTTTAAAAGCCCAGTATGCAGCCCAGTCAGGTGAGAAGCGCCGTTAATTTCTTTTCATCATTCCGTCTCCTGAAACAACTTTCCTGGACAGACGCAGAAATACGCATTAATCCGGTGGGTGGCCCCTGCAAGGCCACCAATCCGTTTTCCCGTCGACAAGGCACATTACCCATGCAAACCCGGCAGATGAAACACATTCTGGTCAAACTTCTCCGGTGGCTGACCCATCCCATCTTCGTCTTTGTCGCCCTGCAGATCGTCTGGCTGACGATGATCATCCTTTGGGTCGTCTGGTTCATGAGCCAGCAGGAAACCCTTAGTAAGTTAAGCAGTATCATCGGCTCGGCCTCCACAATCAGCCCGACCACCGGCATCTTCACACTGGTGATCGGCTGCGTGCTGCTCGGCATTTTTTTGGTGGGCACCGTGGTCCTTTTCGTATTCACCCAGATTCAAAGCAGTCTCATTACCCAGCAGAAGTCCTTTGTCTCCAGCGTCACCCATGAGTTACGCTCGCCGTTGTCGAGCCTCCAGCTCAGCTTCGAAACCCTGCAAAGACATCAGCTGCCCGAACCCATTCGCTTGAAGATTTTTTCGATGGTCGAGAAGGATTTGGAACGCCTTTCGCACCTGGTCGAGCGGATCCTGATCGCCGGGCGCCTGGATCGCGGGATCATTGACTATAAAAATCAGCAGGATGAAATTCCACTGCGTGAGCTGATTCAACATGTCGCGGATCAGCAGCGCCATATGGATGATAGTTTGCATCAAAGGCTCAAGATCGACTGCAGTTCCGATCTGGTGATTGGTGCCTCCCGGTTGGCCCTGACCATCGTGCTGGGCAATCTTCTGGAGAATGCATTGAAATACTCGCCGGCGGGCGCGCCGATCCGCGTGCAGGTAACTGTGCAGGAATATGAGCTCTGGATTAGCGTCGAAGATGCCGGGATTGGCCTGACTTCGGGCGAGCAGCGCAAGATCTTCCGCATGTTTCATCGCTCGCCTCGAGCACAAAAGGCAGCCGTCCCGGGGACCGGTCTTGGCCTTTACATCGTAAAATCGATCGTCACCTCCATGGGTGGACGAATTTGGGTCCAAAGCGAAGGAGTCAGCAAGGGATCACGCTTTACCGTTGCACTTTCCCGCGAATGCATCTTGGCTTCCTGAGGCTCAGGGATTAAGGTGGTCCCCTGCAAAAGGATCACCACCTGGGATATGGGTTTAATACGTCGAAAGGACGTTTTGGCAGCATGATGACTGGACAAAAACATATCCTCCTTGTCGAAGATGAGCCGCATCTGGCCTTCAATATGGACCTGAATCTTCAGGCCGAAGGCTATCGGGTAACTATGGCCAAAGATGGCCGCGAGGCCGTGGAAAAATATAGCAAAGAGGGACCCTTTGCCCTGGTCATCCTCGATGTGATGCTGCCCGAAATGAACGGTTTTGAGGTGGCGAGCTATATCCGCCAGCGGGATAAGATCACCGGCATTCTCATGCTGACCGCGCGCGCCTCGGAAAACGATGTTCTGCAGGGTCTGGAAACAGGCGCCGATGACTACATGACCAAACCCTTCAGTCTGCAGGAACTCTTCCTGCGGGTCAAAAGGATGGCTGATCGCAGTGATCTTTTCAGTCCCTTGCGGACCGGCCAGCAAACCTCGCTGATTCAATTTCGTGAGGTCACCTGGAATCCTCAGACGTTTGAGCTCAAAGGTCCTCAAGGCAGTTTTGTTCTGACCGCTTTGGAAGCAAAAGTCCTGACTGAATTTTTAGAGCATCCACAGGAAGTCCTGAGCCGTAAGCATCTCCTGGGCCGCGTCTGGGGCGTGCACGGCAACGTCGAAACGCGAACAGTCGACAACTTTATCATGCGCTTGCGTAAATACTTCGAAAAAGACCCTTCGCAGCCTGAGATCTTGCAGAGCGTGCGCGGGCGTGGTTATAAATTCTGTGCTGATTTAAAAGAGGTATCCGGCTGATGGAGATCGAATTCGAAAAATGGCATGGCAATAAGAATGATTTTATCCTGACCTGGTTCAACCACGATCAGATCACCTTTGATTCCCTGCGCCGCCAGGCCCCTGCTCTTTGCCAGCGCGACGGCAGTGGTATTGGAGCCGATGGTATTTTGGTTCTGCACACCAAAACCGCGCGCGATCTCATGCCTCACAAGCTATCCATCATCAACAGCGATGGCTCGCTGGCCCAGACCTGCGGCAACGGCATTCGTTGTGCGGCGCTTAGTATTTTGACCCACCATCTGCAGGCCGATCAAAAAGTGGATATTCCCGATGCCCTTGATCTGCAGCTGGAAAGCAGCACGGCGACCTGCCGATTCCTGGGTCGTCTGGCACCGGGTCGCATGGGACTTTTGCCGCTCGTGGCCGTGGACATGGGGCACCCGAAGGTGAACAAGGAGAATGCCGACTATGACGAGGTGAAAACTTTCGTAAGTCGTAAAGCTCAGGAACTGGGCATGCCTGAATTGACAAGAGATTGGCATCTTGTTTCAATCAGCAATCGTCACCTCTGTTTCTTCCTCGACTCTGTGAACCGTGATATGATCCGGAAAGTTGGCCCCGCTCTGCAATCATCTTCGCTTTGGGACGGCATCAACGTTCACCTCTGCGCCAGTAAAAAAGTGCAGGATGATGACCGCAGAATATCGGCTCAGGCCTTGAACCGACCGATTGATGAACTTTATGAAGTTTTTGTTTGGGAACGTGGTGCTGGCGAAACCCAGGCCTGCGGCAGCGGAGCTTCCGCTATTGGGGCGTCGGCTTTTGCTTCTGGTCTCACCGATCGAAAAAACTGGCTTGGAATTGATATGCCAGGCGGCCGACTTTACATTAAACAGGAAAACACCGCGGATTCCGTCACGCTTGCTGGTCCGGCTCAAATGGTCTTTCGTGGTCGCCTCGTCATTTAACAGGCTAATCTATGGATGAAGAATTCACGCTTAAACTTCTGCCGTTTGTGAATGCTCTGCGGACATATCATCGGCATGATGTACATGGTCTCGAAAATATCCCCACCCGGGGTCCGGTGATTGTGGCCTGCAACCATAGTCTTGCCACTTACGATATGCTGATGCTGATGGCAGCTGTATACAGCGCCAATGGCCGCATTCCTCGTTCCCTGATCGATCGGGCTTTTTATGTGATGCCAGGTCTTGGTGAAACCATGGAACGGCTTGGCTGTATCGCGGGTTCGCAGGAAACAGCCGCAAAGCTGCTCAATAATGGTGAGATCATTTATATCGCGCCCGGTGGCATGCGGGAATCCCTGCGGCCTTCCACCGAGCGTTACCAGATACTCTGGAATAGGCGCCGGGGCTTTGCCCGACTGTCCCTGGAAACCGGCGCTCCGATCGTACTGGCAGCCTGTCCGCGTGCCGATGACATCTATAAGGTCTACGATAATAGCGTCACCAAACTTATCTATAAAAAATTGCGTCTGCCCTTTTTTCTAGCTCGTGGACTGGGTCCCACGCCTATTCCCCGACCCGTCAAGCTTGAGCACTATATCAGCAAACCCATTTACCCACCGAAGCCAGCCGATGATCCAGCGAGTTTCAAACGGCAGCTCTACAACTATCACAAGAAATTGATGGATAAGATGAACGCCATGATCGCGGAAGGCATTGTGCCCTCGCAGAAATCGCTATTTTAATATGCGACGTCTTTGGGAAAAATTCTGCGCCTTTCTCTTTGGCCTAATGGCTGGACTGGCACTGCTGATGTTTTTTTATCAGCCGAGTCGCCAGTGGCCGGCCGATCTTATCACGCGACACGATGCGGACGTGACCTCCGCTGATGCCGTGATTCTGCTTATGGGCGGGGTTTCTGACCGAACACCACATTGCGCCAGGCTCCTTAAAAAAGGCCTCGCCCCGAAAATCGTCTTTGTTGAAGCTGAGAAGGATGAACTGAATGCCTTGGGTTTGCGGCCGAGTGACGGTGAAGCCAGCCTCCGCTATCTGCAAAAACTTGGTATCAAAGACGACGCCATCATCTTTGATAACAGCCGCGCCGTGACCAGTTCGGCGGAAGAAATGGCGGCCGACTTCAAACTCATTAAAGAGCGCCTGCCCGCCGCGAGACGCCTCATCCTTTGCACCAGCTGGTATCACTCCAGCCGGGCTCACTGGATTGCGGACAAGGTTAACAATCATTATTTTGAGCTGAAATCCATGCCTTCACCGAAACCGAAGGTCTGGTATGCGATGGAATTTGATTTTCTGATGGTCTTTAATGAGTACCTGAAGTGGGCCTATTATTTGACCCACTACTGACGGCGTCAGCCTTTGGATTTCGCCATCATTTGTTCCACCAGCGCCCGCGGCACCATCGGCGGCTTGCTCAGCCATGCACCGCCGTCGACCACTATGGTTTCACCTGTTATATAACTGGCCGCTGACGAGGCCAGAAACACGGCGGTAAGTCCGATTTCTGCCGTTTCTCCGAAGCGGCCCAGAGGAATTTCTTTTTTCATTTTCTCACCACTGTCACCGGGAGCCAGACGCTTCATCCCCTCGGTATCACCGATGGGTCCTGGCGCGATCCCGTTGACGCGAATGCCTTCCGGGCCCCATTCGGCGGCAAGATTGATCGTCAGGGCATCAACCCCGGCTTTGGCTGCCGACACATGAGCTTGAAAGGGAGTTCCGACGTAATGCAAAGTGGCCGAAATATTAATGATCAGACCTTTGCTGGCTTTGAGATACTGAAATCCATAACGACACATATTGAAGGTGCCGTTCAAATCAATATCAACAACCGTCTTAAAACCATTGGGGCTTAGTTCTTCCGGTGGGCAAAGAAAATTACCGGCCGCGCCGTTGACGAGGATATCCAGTTTACCGAGCGCATTCACTGTTTCGTCCAAGGCCGCCTTACAGGCTTCCGCATTCCGGACATCACCACTCTTATAGAATGTCCGCACACCGAGCTTGGCAAGCTCCTGGCAGGCTTGCTGCAAGACTTCTTCCCGGCGTCCCATCATCGCGATATCGGCGCCGTGAGCCGCCAATGCCTTGGCCACACCAAAATTGATGCCGCTGCCGCCACCCGTAATGAATGCAACTTTGCCTTTGAGAATATCGGATCGAAACGGAGAAATCGCCATGAGTATCCCTTTCTGCCTTGAATCGTGTGAGGGTTGCCATGGAGCAAAGGAACACCATCCACGGCGTGGCAGCAAGGGATTTTTATGAGGCGTTAAACTGACTCGAGATGACCAACTTGCACGCGTTCCAGTTCCTGACGAAGCCGGAGCCCCCAGGGGTCGCCCTTCAAGGGATGGACGAGGTAATACCTGTTCGCCTGAATAGACTGCCAATCGCCTTTATGAGGGTTGATCGCCATGTCACAGGCCCAGTCAGGAACGAGTTCGGCCAGATCCATGAGGGGATGATTCAGAGCCTTCACCAGGATATTGGACATCACATCCTCACCAAATACCAGACCCAGGTTTTCCAAGGGTCTGCGGTCCAGCCAGCCCTTCCTGGACAATTCCATCAATGTGGATCCGGCAATAATCTGAAAAGGACCCCCAATAAATTCCCGATTGAATCCATAACGGAGCGCTCGCAGACCCAGGTCCCACCACCAGACGGCTCTCACACGCTTGAATTCCCACTTGTGTTCGACGATGCCATTCACCTGACGCCGTCTAAAACCAAAGGGCACGAGGTCGGCCAGCACTTGAATATAGTCACGCACCCGAAAGCGGGCGAAGGATCCTATCATGCCCTGCTTGGGCAGACGGTGGGACTCGAAAATCCCGGCTAAATCTTTACGATTAAAGAACAGATCAGCATCCACGCGCAGGACGTAATCGAAAGCCTGGCTTGAGTTGGACAGGTGGCGGAAGGCGAAGAGGGTTCGATCCATGGCCCCACGAAAACCGGATGATTTTTCATTGCGAAGAACTTCAAAGGTTACGCGCTTGCGACCGGCGTAAACTTGCACCAAACCCTGCCCCAAAAAGCTTGGCGAGGCATCATCCAAAATCAGGACATGCACATCATGGTTTTGCAAAATATCGAGCAACTGGCCTAAGGTCTGCTGAGCAAAGGCTTTTTCAGCCTCGTAAACCCCGAAGAAAACGCCAATTTTCATAGAATGACCCTGCCTTCATGGTAAAGGACGCACGGTACTCTCGATAGCACATCCTTATAAGCTGGACTGAACCAGTGTTGTCCCCGCAGCGCTTCACATGAAAATCACAGGTGTTTTCCTTTCATATTTTTACGGGTGTGTTCCGCAGCAAGATCCATGAACCGAACATATAGTGCCTTCAATAGCCCAACTGTTGTGGATTTGATCCTGCTTGCATCTAGGAACTTGAAGTCATTGGCGTTAGAAGTTTTTCGGTTACGACGCATATTTGTTTTCGTTCCCTCTAGGGGTTGTCATGCCAGATCAAGCCGGAAATCCAGGTTCCCATCTCGAGCGTCTCAATGTTCTTTCAAAAAATGTCAGCGATGCGATCAACGAGATTTTCTCGATGGCGTATGCTCAAACCCAGGAATTATCCTGGACTCCACCATCCGGATCAGACCCGGACAT
>NZ_DASQYZ010000489.1:0-20244 GCF_035638955.1 Oligoflexus sp.
CCCGCTCGATCGGAAATTTTGAATTACGCCGCCGGGATTTGGAATCGGACGCCCCCGCAGGACGATTTTACATTTGTCATCCTGGAATGGGATCCGGCCTTGGGACTGCAGGACGCCGCTTAGACTCCCCGGCCTTATCCAGA
The DNA here is from genome assembly GCF_035638955.1 of Oligoflexus sp. GTDB lineage: Bacteria > Bdellovibrionota_B > Oligoflexia > Oligoflexales > Oligoflexaceae > Oligoflexus. The sequence goes on from NZ_DASQYZ010000489.1 coordinate 144, forward strand.
ATTCTAAACATGACGTCCTGAAATCAGGGCAAACCCACATGCGATGAAACAGAAGATCACGGCCGGGACCGTTAAGGGTCTCTATCAGGACATGGTCACGCTTTTGAGCAAGACAGGTCAGGAATGTGTGACAGTGGCTTCGAACAAGGAAGATCAGACTTTTACCTTCTTCAAGCCTCGCTATTTTGTGGCCAGTGTCAGTGGAAAATGGACAGCAGACAAAGTCGCTTATCCGCAGGTGGGGCCGACCGGTCACCCTTCCAGCACGTCCGGGCATGAGAGGATCGATAAGAAATATGCTCTGGGTCAGCTGCTGATTTCCAGCAAGGATAATAAGGGGGCCTGGCTCCCGTGGGTCGGTTGGAATGGTGCACTTTCCTACGATCATTATCTGAATGAAGTGAAAATGGTGATGAATGATTATCGCACGTCCTTCGGCGATAACAGCGGTTCCATCAAGGTCTGCTTTGAATGAAATCTGATCGCGCCCGTCCTGCCTCAGGACGGGCCTTGGTAAGGTACCCACACCCAGCCTCATTGTTCACATCAAAATAAGCCAAACAGGCATCCTATCCGCCACGTCCGTTCGGATCGTCCAGTGCGGATGATCCAACCAAAATCTTTCCAAAAAGCGCAGGAATTAGCCCATTGAGCCGTCTTATAAAGAGCGAAGACTTTTATGCAGAGAGATATCATGGTAGTACGGCTGAGCTTTTTACTTGGGATCCTTTGGAACCTCGCCTGTTCACCCACGGGAGCGCGACGTTTTGAAGGCGTCGCACGCATCTGCGGGGATGAGACTCTTGTGTCTGATCGAGAGGCAAGCGTGCTGCAGGTCAAACAACCCAATGGTGAGACATTGGATGCCCTGATGCTGGATCAGGTGAGCGTCCGCTTCCGGCCTCAGCAGGGCCCCATGCAGCCCCTGCCGATGACGCGAAAAGCGTGTGTTCGAGTGCCCCCTGAAAACGGCCAGGTTGAAGTTCAACTCGGCCGGCATACCTGGGCCGCGGTGAAGAAATTTGATCACAGCGTCCGTGCTCCCAGATTTGATGAACTCAGGCTCTCGCCTGTTGGCGAATTCAAGGTCAAGCTCACCTGTCCGGTCGATGGGTATTTCGTCAACCAGACTTTATCGATGCCGGTGGGAATCCAAATTCAAGGGTCTGGCGATTTGATGGGCTTTGCCTTACGCGTGCGAAATTCTGGAGATCAAAGCAGGACAACGCTCTGGCAAAAGCCGGTTGGCTCCCGGTTGAATGAACTGCCAACGGCGGTTTCCACCAGCGAGCTGGCCCAGGGGGTTTATAAGCTGGAGCTGATCGCCTGGGATTTAAGCCGAAACTGGGAGGACGCCACGGGCTATCAGGAATCCTGTGACCTCATCGTTTTAAAAACAGTACCCACGGTCACAGGTCTGCCGCTGGCCTCGAACCTCAGAATCCCCGTCTATGAACCCGATGCCATTATTCCTTTTGAATCCAATGATACCCAGGCACAGCTTTTCAGCTGTAAAGAAGCTGTGGATACGTATGCGCCTGACCAGCCTTGTCCGCCTTCATCACTTTGTGCGGGTGACGCGTCCTTCAGTGCCACTAATCTGGTTCGAATCAAAGAGCCTGGTCTCTGGCGGGTCCGTGCGTATTTTCAAGATCGGGCCGGCAATCGATCGGCCATGTCGTGCCGGACGGTCGCCATCAGCGCCAAAGCGCCAGGCTTAACGGTGCGGTGGGACGACGAGGCCCTGAATCGACCCGATGCGGTCCTGGCTCTTCCGAAGCCCTACCTGGCAGCCAACATCCAACTCGAGCATCCGCAGCTGGCGGCAGAAACCCTGGAATCCCATCTGCTTTGCAAAGTGGACTTTTTGGTAGGCGGCGTTTCCGTGCGGTCAGGCAAGGACGTGATGTGCGTGAACGGGAGTTGCGCGGGACAAAGCCTGGACACTTTTAGAACCTGTGATCGAAGCCTTAAAATGACGTTAGCAGCTGCTCTGCAGGAATCGGCTGTGAGTGATGCTCAGTTACGGCTCACCGTTCGATCGCAGGATGGAGCCGGACATGTTGATGAGAAGGTCTTGCCTCTTTGGCTTCAAAAGAATCCTTGGGGTTACACAGCTCTGGCCACACCCCTGCAAAAGCCCGAAGAAATGAGCATCAATGCCGCGGGTGAGGTCATTATCCGTGAAGAAGGCAAGACCTTTTTGCGACGCAGTCAAGGCTGGATCGAGCTGAATCCTCCCGTCACGGACCCGATTGCCAGTGTTCACGTTTTCTCTGCACCAGAGCATCGTACGCTGGCGCTGTGGGAAATCAAGACGCCAACGGCAAACGCTCCGGATCAACGGCAGTCTTTCTTTGCAGAGCTCAAGGATCAGAGCTGGCAACGCCTGGACGTCGAAGGTTGGAATCCAGCTGTCGATCGCTGCGATCAGATCTTTTCGGCCCGATCTCACACTATCCTTTGCAGCAATAGCAAGGAATTGATTCAGTTGAATGGATCGCGTGTGGAAGCTCGTGAAGCTGTGGACGCCGGTACGACTTGCCTCCAAAACAGCGACGTGGGGAACATCGTGCGTTACGGCCGGACATCCTGGGCTGTCGCCTGCAGGACAGGTGAACTTTGGGTGACCCGGGATCGCGGCGGCTGGGAACTTCTGGACGAGAACAATCCCCTCGGCGCGGTTAAGCCCTTGTCCTTGAAAGCAGATTCTGAAGGGCGGCTTTGGTATATCAAGGGGTTCTCGGTTGGCTACAAGTTTTACATGTTTGTTTGGGATCAAAGCGAGAACAACCTTGTGCAGGCTCCTGATCCGATCGAACCGAATTTTCCGGCGCTCACTCTGGCCCTCAATTCCCGTGGTCAACTTTTGTTTGAGCGTTATATTTGGGACGAGGATAAAAAAGCCTGGTTGGAACGCCCTCAACTTCGCGAGCTGTTCCCTACGGGTGTCCTGCGGGCCCTCAATGCGCCTGATGGGGGTGTTCTCTATGAATCGGTCGAACAGATCGTCTACGAGAATCCAGTTGATATGGACTGGCACTTGATACCTTGGAAAGGTTTGAATGCTGTCCCCCGAACATCGACCTTGACCCTGGTGCAAGGACCTGAATCAGGCCTCTGTCTTTTAGCTGATGCCACCCCTGCTTTGCACTGCCAGGAGCCGTCCAACTGGAGTTTTTGGGGTAAAAGGTATCTCAACCTGCCGAATGAAAAAATCGTATCTGTGCAAGCTGACACCAAGGGGTTTTTAACGGCTCAGGTGGAAGGGCGAGGCGCTTTTCAACTCAGGGATGGGGGTTGGAACCGGTTTTTGCCGGAAGCGAATTTCAGGGTAACCTCTGTGTTTCCAGCCCAGGACAATTATTATCTGGGGAGTCCGGAAGGCGTGTGGAGTTACGATGCCGCGGCCCGTCGCTGGATCAATGTATTCTCGTTCATAGAAACCGCCTTCGAATATTCAAGCTGGTTGGCTCATGACCACGCTTTTGCCCGGGATGCGAAGGGTCGCGAATGGTTTGTGCAGTCCACAGGAGGCTTTCTGGTCCGCGAGGCGGGACTCTGGAAAAGGGAGCATTGGTTTGATCCGGATATTCTTGTCGATAAGATCGCCGTGGTAAATGGTTCCTTTGTCGCGATGAGTGGACTCCCACCTTTTGCGTGGCCGCGCATTACCACCTTTGATGAAGCCAGCCAGAGTTTTTCGGTGCGCAACCTTTCCGAATGGTCCATTGATCCCGAAAACCTCACGGCCTACGATTTATCGCGTGAGGGCATGCTCGTGATGCGGGAGACTTCAGGCCATCTTGTTATGATCGATCTTCGCAGTGGCAAGCTTCGCCGCGGTCCTGCGCCGCATGACGGTCTGATCTTCAAGGCCTTTGTTCATAAAGAGCGTCTTGTGCTGGTGATGGAGTCAGGCGTTTATGAAGAGAGTGAGCCTGGGGTATGGAAAGTCGTTTTGGATCGATCCGTTATAAAACCCGAAATTGAGTGGCAACCCCAGCAGGCGTTTTTGGACGCCTACGGCCACCTATGGATACCGGTGACGCTGGCGCCTTCAAGCTGGTTTCATGATCTGCTGCGCGTGGACCTGCGGGAATAATTTTGGATCCACGCTGCGGCCTAAACATACGATGATTGGCAAGCCCAGGGTATCGGCGCTGGAGCTTGTGGTCTCCAGCAGACGGTGATTCATGCCCGACTCCGTAAAAAATGGGGTAAAGGGTGCTGTGAGAATGGCAATGGGCTCCTCGGGCTGGCGACCGGTCAGTTCCGTGATCCGTCGTCTGTATTGCGCTGCTTCCGTTTCAAGTCGCTTGGCAATGCCCGGATGTTCACCAGAAATGGAATATTGAGCACATTCCTCTGGTCCCTGCAGACCTGTGACCGACCTGCCACTGCTCACCCCAACATCGTAGATAATGGGAACAGTCAGTGACTCGCGAATGATCCTGGGAAGTTCCAAAGTAAGGAAATCGACATAACGGACGGCCATGCGCATCACGTCTTCATCGCTTTTGTCATTCGAATAAAAAGCCACACGATGCTCGTCGGCGGTCCAGCTGATGTAATAGGTCAGGTCGGGTACGATATCGGGAAGCTTCCGGAAGACGATACTATAAAAGTCGTTGAACAGCTTCGCCAGCTCGTCAGGGGGAAGTTTTTTGGAAAGGATTTGATACGATCTCCAGTCGGACACGACGAAAACAGTAAATCTCTCTTTGAGTTTGGAATCCTCCAGATCTTCTATGGATTTGGACGTCGTCACGAATTCGTAAGCCGCCCGCGTAGGCAGGAATCGCTTCATGGCATTGAAACGGTCCAGTAGTTCGGATTTCACGTGTCTGTGAATGACGGAAAAAACGAAGAAAGAAACAACATGGTACTGAATGAGGGACCGGAACGCGTAGTCGATGTTCCAAACCAAATGAACGATTATGCACGCTACAATGTTGATAAAGCATGAAATGCGCGTCACAGCATGAAATTTTCCTATGGCGGCATACGTCACGATCAGAGTCACAATTGTACCCTTGAGAAGATCCTCTTGAACAACTGGATAGGCCTTCGTATGGACCACAAAGTGTAAAAATGTGAAGTTCAAAGCGATCACGGGAATAATCATGTTCGCGACGGCAACTCTTTTTTGGACCTTGGGATGGCGTCTCTGCAAGAGAATATTGATTCCTATGAACCCGATGAGGCCACCCATAAGGCAAATGCGGACGGTTAAAAAGTGGAAGGCGAGGCTGACTTCGAAAGCGACAAAGTCAAGACAGGCGAAAGCAGCCATGCAGACAATGACAATGATGGTCCCAGCCAGCGTGTGCCTGGCGCTCACATTGCTGACCCATTCACGGTAAATCTGCTTTTCCGTAAAATTCATCCTGACCACTTCTTGTGGGTTGTGTCGTGACAAGAGTCCTTCGGAATACTAGACGGCAGGCTTTGCTTGAGGTTTTTTATTCAGATATATCATTGGATTATGATGTTGGATTCCGAAGCTGAAAGGGGCAGGAAAGAGGGCCTGCCTGCTTTTCCTTGCCTGACGGGGATGGAACTTCCCATAACCAATTTCTACTTCAGGTGCTGAACGGATCCTTCATTGCATACTTTCCCGGCTTGGACAACGTCTCCTGTTGCGGCAAACTCGGCTTGATTGTGCCTTGAACCTGATGGCAGTAGGAGGCCCACGTGAGAAAGCATGTTGTCATCGCAGGCGGTGGCTTGGGCGGTCTGACTTGCGCAAAATCCTTGGTGGATCACGGCCATCAAGTCACTGTCCTGGAAGGTCTGCACTTTCTCGGAGGACGGGCTTCAACCTACCGCGATAAGGACGGTGATTGGGTTGAGCAAGGTTTGCATCTTTTCCTGGGCACGTATTCCAAATTCAAAGAGCTGCTCCAGGAGATTGCGCAGCCTCCCGACCAGACGCTTTTTTAGATGGATGAGATTCGCTTCCAGGATCCACAAGGACCGCAGGCTGTCTTTGGCATCAATCCTGTCACTTCACCACTGAAATCGATCATCAGCCTGCTGGGCCAAAACGTTTTTTTGGATCCGCTTGATAAGGCAACTCTGGCGAACATCGCTGTTCAAGGGCTGCGGACAGCCGAAGGTTTGCGGCATAAATTCGATGACAGGACGGTGACAGAGATCTGGAAAAAAAGTTCGGGGCGCGAAGATGTTATGGAACGCTTCTTAAGACCGTTCTGCCGCGCTATTCAGTTTACGGATCCGGATCAGTTCTCTGCTTATAATTTTCTGGGTTGGATTCACAATGTCGCGTATGACCTGCCGCATTCTCTGGCAGGCATGTCGTGGCGATTCCGGCCTGGGAATTTGTCCCGCTTATTCCGACGCCTTTGCGTTCAGAGCCTTTCTTTCACAATATAACCAGGCTGCCTGTCGCACCCGCTATTGCCGTACAGATTTGGTTTGATCGCAAGGTCATCCCTACGAAAGATTTCGTGCTTGTCGCCCGCAGTGTTGTCCCCGTCTACCAGGAACAATCGTCCATCTACAAAGACACCCAAGGAGACAGAATTTCTGTCACGATTTCGCCAGCAGATGCCTATTTATCGTATACGGATGCGGTCCTCACCCAATTGGTCATCGATGAGCTCAGTCAAGTCGAAGCTGGGATCCAGGAAGCTGGCATTCTGAAGTCAGTCGTGCTGAGGCACGAATAACACCTGATTCGGCCGTTGCCCGGTGTTATGTCCCGGCGCCCCACACAGAAGACTCCGGTCGCCAACCTTTTTCTTGCAGGGGATTGGACTCAGCAGGATTACTTCGGCAGTCAGGAGGGTGCGGTCAGGGGCGGTCGCGCTTGCGGCGATGCTGTCCTTCAGCACTTGGACACTGAATCGGTCCGAGGGCCTGCGCCCCGTGACTCAAACCTCGGTATGCAGATGTAAGGGGTCGAGGCCTGCCGCTTCTTGCCGCTTACTCTTATGACATCAACATTCTTCCTGCGACTCCCCCTGAATCCTAGGTATTGGCTTCGCACCGTTTCGCATGCGAGAAAGAATCATTCGGTTCACACTCGGAGAAACCGTATGCGATACATAAAAATTGCTGCGTGGACCGTGCTTGTCAGCTTGGGAACACTGATAGTTCTTACCGCGGTGTTGATCACATTCATCAACAATAGGAGCTGGGATATCCAGTCGAAGGTCGCTATCCGAAGCCTGGAAGGAGCGACAGGGTTAACCATTGACCGTTTAGGATACCTGAAGATCCATATCGGACGAACGGTGAGCGTCCAGATCAATTCTTTGGCCATGCATGCGAAAAACCCAGCTCAGGCATCGGTGGTGATAGGCCAAGTTCAAGCGAGCATGGCCTTGCGTCCCATTCTTTTTAATCGCAGACTTCTCATCCAAAATCTGGAGCTGGCCGATGTTCGGATTTGTCTGGACGAACCACGCACAGAGCATGCCATGCGGCCGGAAGTCTGGTCGCAGATCCTGAAAGTGGCTCGAACCACATTCGTCCAGTCAGCCCACATCCGTAATGTCCTTATCATTTACAATGATAAGGATGAGAAGGAATCTGTTGCATGGGCGATTGATGATCTTGTCATAAGCCCATCGGCCAGCTCCAGGGAAATGACTTTGACGGCAGGAGCCGCACTTGGATCTCTCCCTGTGCAGCTCAAGGGTACCTGGGGCTCCCAGGAAAAGTTTGATGATATACAGTCAGCGTTTCCCTTGGTCCTGCGGCTGAATGGAGGCGACCGACTTCATTTGGAAGTTAAAGGCCAGATCAATCCGGGGCGCACGGCGTCGCATTTCATCGTGAACGCTCCCAGGATCGATCCAAACCCTTTCATACAAGCCCTTCGACTTGAGTTCGGCCCCCTTCCTGCCATGAGCCTCGCCATGGAAGTCGTGCAGTCTGAGAATCATGTGGAAGCTCAGGACTTTGCCATGTGGCTGGGCTCCAGCCAAATCGTAGGTTCTCTGATGTTCCATGCGAAAGGAAACCGACCGATGTTTAACGCGAATTTACGTTCGCCTTCCCTTCGCCTGAGCGATGTCAGGGGCTTGCTTGGACCTTGGGGCAAACAGGACCCGGAATCTCCAAATTTTTTTTCGCGGGATATCTTTCCCCTGGCCACTCTGCGGGGAATCGATGCCAACATTCAGCTGAAAGTCCCAGCTTTGACAGCTCCGAGTTCCGAGCTCATGCTTCATGATGTCAACCTTGGAGCGATTCTTAAGGATCAAAAGCTGACAGTAAACCCTTTCTCGTTGGCCTTGGCGCAAGGTCGCATTATGGGGACTATCCAGGCATCTCTGGACAAGGATCCCATGGAAACAGAGCTTAACCTCGATGTCAGAAGCCTGCAGCTTGAGAATGCTTTGCAGGCTTTTCCTGAGGACCTGCCCTTATTCAAATTGAAAGCGTCCGAACTGATCAAAGGCCGACTCATAGGTACCATCGAGTTACGAAGTCGAGGACAATCTTTTCATGAGCTGGCGTCGAACGCCACGGGCCGTTCGCAGTTTGCAGTGGAGGACGGGCAGCTTTCCAAGGCCGCATCGGAAGCGTTTGGCTTCCAGTTGGTTGGCACCATCGCTGGGCTTTTCAAAGACCGACCCTTTGTCGATCTGCAGTGCATGATCTCGTCTTTCGCAGGCCATGATGGACTGTTCAAGAGCCAGGCTTTTGTCATGTCGACACCTGATGTCAATATCGAGGGCCATGGTGCGGTCGATCTAGGCCAGGAAACCATTCAGATGACGCTTGAAACGAAACCTCGCAAGACAGTCGTAGGAGCTGTCCTTTTACCCATCCGGGTCTCTGGACCGCTCACGCATCTGTCCATCGAACTCGGCCAGGCCAAGGAGAAGCAGCCGGCTCAGGAACCTGATCAAGGCAAGAGCCTTGGTCAAACCCTGGCGGGCATTTTACCTTTTGTAGAGCCCGGCGATGAAAAGGAAAGTGCCTGCCGACGCTACCTTGCCACTTTAAGCAGTATACGCACCAGGAGCCAGGCGGGCCCCAAAGGTCCCACTGGACCGGCGGGTCACTGATCCAATCGAGAATGATGAGATCCAGTTCATTTATAAAGGATTCGCATATGGATCAAGATCTGAAGAACTATCTGAGCCGTATTCAATTTCCTGCGGAACAAAAAGACATTCTGGAAACCGCAAAGCGCAACAATATTCCTGAAGATGTCTTAAAAGTGATTAGCCTTTTTCCTAATCGCCGGTATCAATCGCTGGATGATCTGCTGCGAGCCTTCGGAACAGATGCTTCTGAAAGCTCGACCGTGGAATATGGTGTGAACGATACCAGCAGGGTCGGCGAAAACGCCTATATGCAACGCGGGGCAGAGGAATCTTTTCAACCGGAGTCGCGGACCGGGGGTCTTTAGTCAGCATCAGATGAAATATGGAAAGGGTGGTTAGGAAACCACCCTTGAAATTGGCCATCACCTTAGCTTATATCCGTCACTGAGGTGCGCCTTGTTGTGTATCCGAGGAAACATTGGGACGACCTGAAGCGTTGGTTTGCCGATTTCGAGCTTCACGGCCCCGGTGCGTTCCCTGCCCCGACGGCCCAATATTGCCCTTCTTATTATCCTGACCTTCCGAAATATTGATTTCAGACTGCCTATCCTGCTCTTCGTTGGCATGGAGTTCTATGGCGTGCTTCTTGGGCTCGCCGCCAGAACTCTGTTGGCCCTTATGCTTTTCGGAGCGTTCCTGACTATGGGACTTGCTGTTCATTTGTGTATGGATGGGCATAATTCAGGCTCCTTTGTAAAATTGACGAGTTCGCCTTCGCCTTCATGATTTGCAAAAAGCACACCATTCGCCAAGGTCGAGCGCATGAATCCAAAGACAGGAGAATTTGCCTGAGAATTATATCCTGGTGGCTCGCACCAGCATGCGTATTCGTTGGAGAACTGTCCTTATGATGATTCATTCCTTGAATAACAAAGCGTCGCAAGAATGCGAACATAAATGTTCTGATACAAGGATTTGCAAAAAATCCTGGCACAACTTTTGAAGATAGCTGTTTATGTCTCCTTTGCGATTGAGCCGAAGATCATAGACATGCGACAAAAGCCGCAAGCTCACATCTGGAAAGGCTCAATTGCAACTTCCTATCAACAAGTCCGTTGAACGTCAACGCAACATGAAGCGTTTACAATATAGAGGTTGATGACATGTCCAGAAATCTTGAAATCTGGGGTGGTGTGGAATGCACCGTAAACAGAGTCGGCGATATTTATTTCGATCAACTGTCTTTCAGTGGTCACGACATGCGTCTTGAGGATCTCGAGCGTTTCGCGGCTCTCGGTTTGCGAACCCTTCGTTATCCCGTAATCTGGGAGCGCATCGCCCCCGATCATCCCAACGAGTTTGATTGGAAGTGGACGGATGAGCGATTGATTCGCGCTCGCGAGCTTGGCATTCGAGTGATAGCAGGCCTTGTCCATCATGGAAGCGGGCCTAAGTATACCGACCTCCTTGACCCCTTATTTCCCGAGAAATTGGCTTCATTCGCAGAACGAGTGGCCGCGCGTTACCCTTGGCTGGATGCTGATACGCCCATCAATGAGCCTCTGACGACAGCACGATTCAGCGGCCTCTATGGTCATTGGTACCCTCATGCTCGCAGCCATCGTGCTTTCGTTCGCATGCTCTTTGCGGAATGTCATGGAACCGCGCTGGCTATGCAGGCCATTCGTCGGATCACGCCTGAGGTTATGCTCGTGCAAACAGAAGATATGGGGCGAATATTCAGCACGCCTTTTATGGCCTATGAAGCATCCTATGAGAATGCACGTCGCTGGCTTTCGCTGGATATGCTTACGGGTCAACTCACCCCTGATCATGAACTTTGGAATTACTGCCAGACGATGGGCCTGACGGAAAGTGAGCTTCAGACTTTTATTCAGTCGCCCTGCCCGCCGGATATCGTGGGTATCAATCACTACGTAACCAGCAATAGATTTTTGGATGAACGTCAGGAGCGGTATCCCGTTTGCTATCACGGGGGCAATGAACGGCATCGATTTGCCGACATCGAAGCTGTTCTGGTCGGGGCCGAGAACATCGTTGGGCCACGCGAAGTTCTCAGGCAGGCTTGGGACCGTTACAAGCTGCCTCTGGCTATTACCGAGACTCATATTGGTTCCTCGCGGGATGAACAGCTCCGATGGATCGATGAATTTTGGCGAACAGCTCTGGATCTGCAGGATGAAGGTATTGATATGCGGGCTGTTGCCATCTGGGCTCTGCTAGGTTCCTATGACTGGAACTGCCTCGTGACGCAACGCAAGGGTTGCTATGAATCGGGGGTCTTTGATATGCGAGCAGGCCAACCGAGACCCACAGCACTGGCAGGTTTCGTGAAAGCTCTGGCTCATGATGAACCCTATGATCATCCTGTCCTTGATATGCCTGGGTGGTGGCATAGGCCGGATCGCCTGCGCTTTGCCCCTGTTAAGTTGAGGGATATCGGTATCGCAACCAAGGTCCTTCAGGCTTCGAGTCGAACGAGTCGACCTCGCGAGGTGATTATTACCGGCAGTCCTGGGCCTTTGGCTACAGCCTTTGCCTATGTTTGCCAGCGTCGTGGGTTGCCTTACCGACTTTTCTCTCGAAAAAATTTTGATATCAGTGATCAGAAGGCAGTCCATATGGTCCTCAAGGAAATTCAACCATGGGCGGTGATCAACGCGGCCGGATACAGTCGAATTGATGATGCCGAGGTGAATATTCAAGCCTGCCAAAGGGATAATGTGATCGGGCCTTCCGTGCTGGCCGCAGTCTGCGCGGAGCATAATATCCCTCTGCTCACGTTCTCAAGCCATCTGGTTTTCGATGGTAAACAGAAGAATCCTTATACCGAAACATCTTCACCGGCACCTCTGAATGTCTACGGTCAATCCAAAGTGGAAGCCGAGAAAATCGTCCTGTCCCAGTGGGAAGGAAGTCTGGTCATTCGAGCGGGTGATTTTTTTGGTCCTTGGGATGAGACCAATCTTCTGACGCTCAATCTCCGGAAGATCTTTCAAGGTGTTGATGTCACGACAGCGTCGGATGTCATGGTCTCACCGACCTACCTGCCGGACCTGGTCGACTCCAGTCTGGATCTTCTTATCGATGGAGAAACGGGTCTCTGGCATCTGGCCAACTCCGGAGTGACCAGCTGGGCTGCATTCACCAGTCTGGCCGCTGAAGCCTGCAATCTTAACCTTGACCATATCGTGACCGTTCCGGCTTCGGAGATTCGGTTTGCGGCAACCAGACCGTCCTTTAGCGCTCTGTGCAGTGAGCGGGCCCGTTTGCTCCCCTCACTTGAAAACGCCATTGAACGTTACGCTCGCGAAGGTCGAGCCGCGTTTGGGCAACACTACTTTGACCCGGGGGCATCGGCGTAGATGAGTCCTAGCTTCCAGGTATGCACGGGTCGACCTGACTCCTGGTTTTCAAAATAAGCTGAGGTCAAAGCATTCCAATCTTTCCCATGATCGGCGACCCACTGCCTTTGCCATGAGGCGCCGGTCTGCATACTGGTGACACGGGGTTGGATAATACGATCCAAATAATGACTGATTTCATCCTCACTGATCTTCAGACTTTTTAGACCACGGCGCGCGGCCGGCAGAAGCTCTTCGAGGATCAAGGTTTGAAGCAGGACATTGTCCCGCCCGCCCCAGCAGACCCGACTTTTCAAGCCGTCTTTGGCGGCGGCATAGAAATTATTCCGAGCTTCACCAAAGGGTAAAAACTCGTGGGGCTTCTGCAGCCTCGGGGCCAGGTCATGGCAAAGTCCCAGGACAAAGGCGAGGTCGGCAACCATATCCTCCAGCGTGGGGCCGGCACTCATGACCCGATGTTCGACGCGCAGGGCGGGCTTCCCATCCACACCGAAACCAATGACAGGACGGTTCCAGCGCCAGATCGTGTTGTTCTGCAGAGCGACATGGGACAGCTGATCAGGGGGTTTATCCGTCGCGATCGGCAGGAGGACCGGATAGCCATGCGCATTCTCCCAGAAGAGTTCCATGAGGCTCTCCTGCACATAATCAGACCCGAAGGTCACCCGCTGTTGACGCGTTCCATCCAGGCGCGTGAAACCCGGCAGACAGATTGCCTGCTCAAAAAGGGGAATGCGCGTCTCGTCCCAGAGGTCAGCTCCCAAGAGAAAAGGTGAATTCGCCGCCAGGCCCACCGAAGCGAACGATGCGACCACTGCAGCGTTAAAAGTGGCTGTCATGAGTTCATAGGGCGGTTGAATATGCACCTGGAATGAGGTGGCAGCCGCTTCCAGCATGATATCATGGTGCACAGCGTGCACCTGATCCCGCCCTTCGATGGACAACTGAAGCGGCTTGCCCCGCCGAAGATGGAGCACATACTCATTGAGGGCCCGGTAGCGATCGAAATCTGACATATGATCGACCGTCAGCAAGGGATCCCGAATGGTGGGCAATGTGCCAATCGCCAGCATGTGACCGTTGAGAGTCTCCATGGTTCCCTGAATCCGTTTCCAGCTTTCCTTCAATCCTTGGGCCACCCTTTCGAGGCAACCTGAACCGACGAGTTCAGGCTGAGAATTAAGCTCAGCATTGAACTTCGAGAGTTCAGGAACAACCATAGGGTCGGCCATGGACTCTAAAAATTTCTTGTTTTCAGGCAGGGGCTCAAATTTCTGATCAACCAGCCACATCTCCAATTCCAGACCTACAGTATGACCATCGCTGCACGAGGCAAAACGGCCGTCTTGGAACCAGCGTGCCAGGAGTGAGGTTTCCTCACGAAGACCCTGCGAAAATTCGTTCATGTCGGCGCTGGCACCAGGTGTCAGACTTATTTCCTGCCCCATTCTTGTCTCTCCTATGCGCACAAAACGTGCACGTTCTGCTATCCAATGGGGGGGATTGCAAAGCCGATGCCACCTCCTCTACATAAGATTCGCAGGAACATCTTTGGGCACGGTCCAGAGATAGATGGTTTTGCCGTCAACCTTTTCCACCCTATCAGGCTTCCATTCGCCCATATCAAACGCGTGTGACACTATTTTAGTGCCAGGCTTGAGCTCTTTTAAAAGCTTCGGCCTCAGTTTGCGATTGACGCTGGACAGAAGATAAAGCGTGACGACAGTGGCATCACTCATATCAGTTTTGAAGAGATCCTGCTGAACGAAGCGAACCTTATCTGTGACTCCTGCCCTACGAGCGTTCTCGTTGGCCTCTTTAATTCTTTCCGGATTGATATCGATGCCGACCCCCTGTGTGCCATAGGTCTGGGCTGCCGTAATAGGGATACGGCCATCACCACTGCCCAGATCATAGAGCACATCGTTCTTGTCGACCTCACCCATCTTCAGCATGGCATCCACAACAGCTTGAGGCGTGGGCACAAATGGAACATCACCAGGGCGTTCCTGAGGCTTAAGGCCTGTGTCGGAGGTTTGATTCCGCTGAGCTTCGGCTGCCTGTGGAACAGCAGGGGCAGCATATCCAACCTGAGTCATCACTAAACATCCGTAAAGCGCGCTTTTCATGTTCATTGCATGTCACCTCGTAGTTGAAAAGAATTTGGAAACATTCCGACCATCCCTAAGGATGCCGCTTATGAGCGGGCCAAAGGCTTCTTGCTGGAGACACCCTCGCCCAGGAAAAGAAAAGGAACACCGAGCGCAACGACCACGACCCCGACCATGGCTCCTATGCCTGTATAAACAAGACTCGAATAAAGAAGATAAGCGCTCGCGCCGCAAAATATGAGTGGCGTCAGCGGATAAAGCGGAACCCGAAAGGGGCGAATCACATCAGGCTCCCGATGCCGCAAAATAATAAGGGATAAACCCGACAGCATGAAGAAGAACCAGAAGACCGGTGCTGTGTAATCCACCATAGCCTTAAAGCCTCCGCGGGCCAATGACCCAAATGCCACCAGCACCAACGCGATGGACCCCTGCAGGATATAGGCGATGATGGGCGCGCTGGACACCGCCTGCCAGTGGTTCATGAATCGAAACACTGGGAAGTCCTGGCCCAAGGCAAAATTTGTCCGCGCTCCTGTGAGAATGGAAGCATTGATGGATCCGAGAGCACAGATGGCGACGAGCAAGCTGATAAAAACTGCGCCTTTGTCTCCCAGGGTCTGTCGCATCAGAGTTGCCGCGACGGCCTCTGATTTCGCCATGGTGGCCAGACCTAAACCCTGAAGGAGCGCCCAGTTGACGAGCAGATAGGTGACAGTAATGATCCCGATGCTCCAGATTAGCGAGCGGACAATATTGCGATTTCGGTTCTTGATTTCGGCTGAGATGAAAGCAGCCTCGTTCCATCCCCCGTAGGAGAGCAGCACGAAAACCATAGCCAAACCCAGGCTGCCCTGGCGGTTTACGGCGTGGACCGGATGGTGCGGTAGCGCTGAGGCACTTGTGATACCGACGATGATCAGGACACCAAGACCGACGATTTGAGCCGCGGACAGAAGGTTTTGAGTCCGTTTTCCCTGTTTTAAACCGATAATGTTTAAACCCGTGAAGAGGAGGATGACACTGGCCGCGTAAATTGCACTCGACATCGGACCCAGGGACCAGATCTGGGCCGCATAGTCACCAAACACAAATGCCAACAAGGCAATCGAACCGGTCTGCACAACAGCCATGCGCGCCCATGCATAGAGAAACGCGGCCTGATGGCCAAACGCTTTCTTCAAATAGTGATAACTTCCCCCGACATGGGGATAGGTCGTCGCGAGCTCGGCATAACAAAGCGCTCCGATCAGGGATATGACGCCTCCCGCCAACCAGAAGAGCAGGACCATGGAAGAGCTTGAGGCATTCGCCGCGACCAGTGCCGGTGTCTCGAAGATACCAGCGCCGATGACAATTCCTATGATGATGGCAATAGCATCGATGAGATTTAAGGAGGGACGTGGCGCAGCATGATCCTTCACAGTTTCACCTCGTCTTTAGCATGGTTCAACTCACAGAAGGGATACACATTTCATTGGATTTGCGTGCATCATGCACTCTTTTGTCTTACAAAAGGTGAGATTCCAATACAATCCTTGATCTCCCCCAGACCCGCGGCTGTGGTTGAGCTTCGATGGTATTGGAAATCAAGGGGGATTGGATTTGATATTATGGTTTGAAAAATCCGCAGCACTGCCGTGAAGCTTCCTGAAGATCATCGGATGAAATCAGACCCTGGCAACTTCCTTCAAAAGCCAAACTCGTGTTGACCGTGCAAGAGCACGATTCCATGCTGACACCAGAACCTTGGTGGGTGCAGTCTGCAACATAGTCGTTCCCATCCGCACACTGCCGCCATTCGATTTTGGATGACCCCATCCATGCACCGCTTTCAGCCTGCCATAGACTGCTGATGCCGCTGGTCTCACAATCCTGAGTTTGGCCTTCGACCGCTTGAAGTTTGCGATCAGCATGAGCGGCCGAGGTGAGACATGTGAAACACAATATAACCACTCTAACGACTCCATGAGTTCTCACGTGATCCTCCCTGATCTGGTGAATCCATGCCGGATACCGAGGGTACCCGGCAGCTGAGGTCTAACCCTGACGACCCTGATCAGCCGTCGACGTATCGCCGTTATCGCGTGAGCCTTGTCTGAGTGTTTGATCGAACGCGGCCTCTTCATCCAGACTGTCATCATCGTCATGTTTGGCCTGGCTGTTGTTAGGCTTTCTTTCGTTCTTGAGTTTTTTGGGATCATGCATGAATTGATCTTCTTTAAAGTTTTCTTTCTTCATGACAGACTCCTTTGAAATAAATATTCATCATGGCCCTGCGGGCGCGTCTGGAAGCGAGTCTCCCGCTTGGTTTATTCTGCGTGTCGCTGGATTGTAATCCTCAAAACCAGGCTTAGCGGCAATGCCTGTCGGCATGGTGTTTTCATCATCATCCGACCCTGCGTCGGCCGTTGCATTCATCGAACCGTCTTTAGGCCTGCGTTCGTCGCTCAGGTCCCTATCATCCTCGCTGATCTGTTGGCTCGCCGCTATATCTGCACGCTGTTCTGAGATCAGCGCTTCAACATCGGAAGGAGGAGCAGGATCTGCAGAGTCATAGGCCGCCTCGGCATCCTGGAGTGTCAGCCCGATCGTTTCATCTGTGGATGTGACGTTCATGCTGCCCGATACTTCATCGTTGGTGATGTCGCCATCCTCTCCATTAAACAGTGACTGCTGGTTTGAATCAGCTTTGACTCCTGACCTGGCCTGATCATCCGCTTGAGCCTGGCCTTGATCGCCTTGGGTTTGCTCGGCATTTGGCATAAAAGATCCCTCCATGGTGACTGTGAAAGAGGCATCTTTCGCCTCCTGAGCTTCCCACTTTTTTAGCAATAATTAGACCATCATTGACTTGATGAAGTTTGATCGACATGGTGAAAATTAAGGAGATCCCAGGCTGAGGAAAAAACAGCCAGGGTTCCTCGTGAGGCGCCCTCGCTGATGACATGAGCAGTTATTTAAGCTAAAACATGAAAAACCAAACCTACGAATACTGTCTAATGCATTCACAATCTGCACCTCTTGCATGAATTGCTTAGCACTGCATCGCAAGCTACAGCATTCATTTTCAGTTGAGAATATATTTTTAACGACTTCTAAAATAAAAAATTTCGTCCTTAATGCTGGACAACAATTCCAGAATTTTGGACAAAAAATCGTTAATTTTAAGGAGGAAATGTCCAGAATTCTGGAGGGGCGAAGATGCTGTTGCGTTAAAGCAACAGCATGGATTTTGTTTCAAGTTCTTACACTTGCCTTAGGGAGTCGCAGAGCCGCTCGGGTTTCCAGGCGACGGAGCTGGCCCGGTTACGGGTGGGTTGCAGTTGGGGTGCACCGCTTTAGGATCCACAACTGGCTTGGAAGGATCGGGACATATCGTATTCGGTTCAGGATTGTTGAGACCGGTCCCCATACTGCCCATGCCCGGTGCCGATTCTGGGTCAGATTTGCTCATCCCCGCTTTATCTTTGGTACAGGCTGGGCCCAGAGCGGATAAACAAAGCAGCATACCAACGCTGATGACCTGTGTAACTTTCCTCATCCTATTTCTCCTGACGTAAAAAAATCCTAATCATGAGATTTGCAAAAACTAAACCACGTCACGACAGGGACGCCAGGTCAAGGGATGGGAGAGATTCCATCATAGCGCCGATTTTTGTCCCTGGCGCGGTATTGAGGGCCATCCCATCCCCCATAGGATATCGTGAAAGCTGGAGGCGTCGGCACCAGCTATGGGCTCTCCTTGAAAATACACCAGAGATTCATCAGTCGCGAAATAGCCTGCAATGGGTCGATTTTCCATATCAAAAGCGAAAGTTCGAAACCTGGTCGGATCAGCACCCTGGAGCTTTTTTATCGTAAAAAAGACCGATGAGCTGTCGGTTGAGTAGGCGCTGTTCTGGACAAGGCGAAAGGTGGCGCCCAGGGACCCGGGAATCTTTTCATGTCCGAAATATCCCGAGGTCGCATCCTTGGCGAAAGATCGGTCGAGCGGCTTGAACGTGGAACGATCGGCTCCGGCAATGATTTTGCCCCATGAGAAGACCGATGCTTTATCCCGAGCGAACCCTTCCACAGGGTAAACTTCAAACGATGCGTAGTCGGCTTCATTCAAAACATAGCCATCGTGGAATATTCGGGTCGCATCTTTCTGGTAAGCTCCATCGATCACCTGAAAACCCTGATCTTCCGCAACGAGTCGTGCGCCGCGGTAAACATGGACGGCATCGCGAACATAAAGCCCGCTGCCTTCAACAAAAGAAAACGTTTTAGGATCACAGTCTGGCAGTTTTTGACCCAAGGAATAAATACCGCTCGCATCACGGTGGTAGCCATGTCCCAGGTCCTCACGGGCACGAAGATGGATCACCTTGCCACGATTCTGCGAGTCCTCTTCAAACACAGCAAACGTTAAATCAGGCGCCTTGAGTCCGTCCAAAGTGGGCCGCAAAGACACCGATCGATCCATGGCTATCGACACCCTGGTGACGTCCAAGGTTTGTGGAAGCTTCGTGATTGTAAAAGGCAGGTTGCCGATCGAGTAAGAAGGTCCATCATCGGTATGCTCCACTAGTTCGAGATTCAAACGCGTTGGACCACTGAATTGATAAAAACCCTCGTATGATATGAGTATTCTTAACTCAGCGTCAGACTTTGAACAGCCGACGGCTCCCAGCCAGAGCAAGGCTAATAGAATAAATTTATTCAGAAAATTCATGGTATGAGCCCAATCCTGTCGCGAGTTAGGAAACTTATCGACAGAGTTTGGACTTTTCCAAGCGGATTGAAAAGGATTTCGTATACAAGCGTATTCCTGGAGTTGGCGGACGTCTGGACGATGCCCGCTGCGCTCCATGGAAACGATTTAATGAGTTTCAGAGCCCAAACGGTCGCCGATCGCGAGCTGCTCGCGAATGGCCTGCAGAGTGGGAACGTGATCACTCCGCATCAAGGCGTTTCCAGCCTTGTCCACGAGCACAAAATTAAATTCACTGGGTTTGCAATGAAACCGTTCATGCAAAGGTCCGCCGGCGTGATCTTCAGTGATGACCATGATCTCATCACTCTCTTTGAGTTCCGCAAAATAGCGTTCAGCTTTCGCGTATTCCGGATTGGTGCGATCACTGGCCATGATAGCAATGACAGCTTTTTTGCCTTTGTATTGATCGATATCCTCATTGGAGAGCATGAATAATTCAGGAACACCGTTCAAACCTAATGCCGAAATGATATCTGCCATAAATGACTCCTTGTAACCGTCCAACCGGTCCTCTGAGGCTGCATTTCTTGTGCCAGGAGCATAAGCGTCAGCTAAACTATGTCATATGTGCATCTGATTCCATAATCTCACGCACCACCCGGCACGGGTTCCCTACGGCCAGAACCCCATCTGGTATATCGCGCGTCACCACACTCCCCGCGCCGATCACCGAACGTGAACCTATCGTAACCCCCGGGCAAATGATGGCGCCCCCGCCCACCCAGACATCCGAGCCGATGATCACCGGTCGTGCGAATTCCTGCTCGCGCCGTAACTTTGCATTCATGGGATGCATGGCTGTATAGATTTGCA
>NZ_DASQYZ010000490.1:0-3079 GCF_035638955.1 Oligoflexus sp.
CCATTAGTCAGTGTCTGGCCATGGCGGATCGCACATTGATTCGGTTCTACGCTTACGTTGAATGAGTTTTGAAACTTCCCATTAAAGTCCCAGCACTCGAGCAGCAGCAGAAGCTCCCTCTTTCAATCTCTTGTAATCGACATCCCTGAATATGTATCCTTCGGATCCATCTTTGATCCTGATTTTCAAAATTTGCCAATTCTTGGTAAATTCCTCATCCAGGATTGTCGCCGACTCACCGACCGCTATCTTTGCAACAACATGGCTGCCAGGGCAATTCAAGCAAAAATCAGGATGAGGCTGGGACATGAGCTTTGCCTCATTAACAAAAATGATTCTGACTTCGCGTTGGCTTAAGCTCCAAAAAATTAAAGCTACTGCACAAATCAACACTATTATTAGGTATTTATTTCTGGAAATATTTACCATTGCTATTCGCCAATTTTGTAAAATTTAACAGTGAAGCAAAAGTGGAAATAGCTAGACAGCCGAACAATTAGATTGTCCAAACGATTCCTATTCCTGGATATTTGCGAATTTTCTGAGCCTGAACGGCGGAATTCAGCAGGACGGGCATAATCCTCAATTGAGACTCAACTTGATTTTGATTTGTTGATGGTTTGATTTCGGTACTTCGTTGGTTTTCAAAGGGGACAAGGATGGCGTCATACATTTCCCATATCCTTATCCCCACATATCCAACCACTCCCGGCGCGGCCGCCCTCCTGTTATCCCCTGAGGCCCAAAAGAAGAATACCACACCGCCGGCGGTAAAAATCCACCCCCGTTCACGCCACCGGGACTCCACCACGTGACCAAGTCCAAATCCCGGTACAACCGACAAAGCGCCACCCACAAAATGTCGAAATCCTGACATATCTTTTGAGTAGGCAACTCGACTCAGCAGCATAAGTCCAGCAATGAATACCAATCTCAAAATGCCTGCCATAGCTTCTCCTGTTTTTGACCCAATCTGCTACAAGAGTGTAAAACATGCACGCTGATGGTGAGGCCCGGCACCATCCGCTGAGTCATGCTTGATGCCATTCCACTGAATCTTCTGAGTTCTCCCCGCCGTCTCTTGACAAGCTTTGTATCAACTCTCAGGTTCTGGAATTCCTACTATATGCCGCCAACCCGATCGAAACCTTCACTCCCTATAGCAAAGACATTAGCTCGCCCTCAGGACCGTAACCCGGGTCCTTCCAATTCACTAGGATTCTTTCGGGCACTCTGTTCCCGAATCGATTGCATACCTGTAGTAGTAGCCTACTTTGACATGCATCTTATCACTAATTTCTGTCAATTGAGGTTTCGCAAAAGAAGCATAATTGCGATCAGTGTCGCTTTCAAACACAAAATATGGGTAGTCAGGCATATGGCTGGACCCTATTCGCTCAAAGCTCACCAACAAATATGGTGTAGGAAAAGTGAACTCATATGTGCCCTGCATTTTAGAGTGAAGGGGGGACTTGAACGAGCATGCGCTTAGCGACAGGGATATAAAAAGGTGAATAAAATTCTTCATGATTATATCCCCATCGTTAAAAACTAAAACGAATTCTTTCTCGCAAAACATACATATCATCGGGCCCTGAGGGTGAGATGCCTCTCAACCATAACTGAGGCAACCCGCATACAAAAATAAAAATATTTGCATGCTATATTCGGGGTTAGTTTCGCGGCCATCTCTTCAAGGTCTCGGTGGCTCAGCTTATAGGAAAGATACCAACGGATATGAAGCATAATGATCTGACGTTCGAAGACGTGTCTTCTGGTGTCAAAAAGCATGAGCCGGCCTGCCGAGGTATCCCGCACAATACCATGCACCTAACCAGACGCAACAGAACCAGATAGGTGACCAAGATCTGAATATCAAGTTTATCTAAACCGGCATTCCATCGAGAGACTTGTCGCATGGATCAAGGAGTCAAGCCGAATCTGGCGACTCCTCCCGGGGCGGAGTCGTATTTCCGACACATTCTTCGCTTTATCTGACTATCGAGGATGGCGGCCGATCTCACCGGATTCAACCATGTTCATCCCGGAACTCGGTATAACTCGTGCAGCTCATAGGTTTGTCAACCGCTTGGTTCTGCATGCGCGCTGTCCCGGCATTCCGATCGATAACGATGGTCACTGTAAGTGACTTGCAGATATCGTTTTCGAGAATTTCCATTGGCTTGGAGTTTTCAAAACAACTTAGTTTGCTCAAGATCTCTGGTTCCCAAGGCACACGCTTGCCCCAGCAGGCTCCAATGCCCTTGCATTCATGATTGGAATGCCGCGTCCCGGACATCCTAACCATGTATGAGGCGTCGCCAAAGCTTCCTAAACAATAGAGATGGGAATCGATTTCATGGGGGCGGGGGCCCCCGCAGGCCATCATAACCAGACAGAATACCAGGATTCCAAGGTGCATAAAGCAATCTCCAGTTTGTTTCGCTTTATAAACGAGGCAACCTTGTTTTTAGCGCCAAACTTGATACTATTGCTTTGATTTCAATATGTTATGAATAACCTTCGATGGACCAAATGACTGTGGCCTTAGCGAATTGCGTTCTCCATTCCATTTCCAGGCGTTGACCTGTGCACCATCACAGCCTTTTGAAGTTAAAGGTCGTATCACCGTTGATAAGGATGTCCCAGCCGGAGAACACTGGTTGACTTTTGACTTTTGCCTTTCGCACCGCCGACCAGGATGAATGGTCTGAAGCTACTGAGCCGGTAAAGATTAGTCTTCCGCCTTGACCGTTTTGCACTTGAGGCGGCTCACAACGCTTTTTGCTGGGTACGATTGCCAGTTTTTTCTCGTAAAAAATAAGCGCAATATGCTTCCAAGATTTTAGGTCGACACAACCTTGGGGGTCACCATGAGGATTAACGGAAAAGTCGCCTTGGTAACCGGAGCCGCACAAGGGATAGGACGTGGCATTGCCCTGCGTCTGGCCAGCGACGGTGCGGATATCGCACTCGTGGACATGAATGAAGACAGGATGAGAGTTGTAGCGGATGAGGTGCAAACACGGGGACGTCGGGCGACGATATTCCGCGCCAATGTCATGCATCGGGAGGAAAT
>NZ_DASQYZ010000491.1:0-2210 GCF_035638955.1 Oligoflexus sp.
CGGAGACGAGCTTCGCTCGCTTTCAGGGCTTCGTCCTGCTCCCGCTGGGCTGTGATATCCGTATTGGTTCCGAACCAGCGTAATATGCGGCCAGATTCATCTTTTAACGGATTTACCTGCGTCAGAAACCACCGAAACCTGCCGTCGGCACCTCGAAGCGGGAACTCCATTTCAAACGACTCGCCACTCTCTATGGATTGCTTCCACCGCTTTGTGACCGCAGGAAGGAACTCACGGTCATGAACCGACTGCCAGCCCCAGCCCTGCATTTCGCCGAGCGTGGTGCCAGTATATTCAAACCATCGGCGATTGTACCAAAAGATGAATCCGTCCGGATTGGCCATCCAGGCCAGCTGCGGAATCGTATCAGCAAGAACTCGAAGCTCCATTTCCTTTTCGACCAAGCCCTTCTGAATCTGCTTGGCGTGTGTAATGTCGCGACCAATCTTCGATGCGCCGACGATCCTGCCCGAAATATCCTTGATAGGTGAAACGGTGAGTGAGACATCGATGATGGCGCCATTTTTCCGACGGCGCCTCGTCTCGAAATGCTCGACGGATTCCCCACGGCTGATCCGGCTCAGGATGTTCTTAAAATCGTCCGCTACATCTTCAGGGATCAGCATTGAGATGTGCTTCCCTATGACTTCGTGCGCAGCATACCCCAATACTTTCTCGGCACCTGTGTTCCAGCTCGTTATGATTCCATTCAGGTCTTTTGAAGCAATAATATCATCTGAGAACTTCACAACCGCTGCCAGCTGAGCCTGCAGCTCGTGGGCGTGCAGTTGAGCGGTAATGTCGCGTCCAACCTTGGAAGCTCCGACAATGAGACCGTACGCGTCGAATATGGGCGAAACAGTCAGAGAGACATCGATTATGCGTCCGTCCTTGGTCCGCCGTTTTGTAACATAGTGATCGACCCGCTTCCCCTGCCGAATTTGATTTAAAATTCTGGTCACATCTTCCAGATGGTCGTCCGGGACCAGGATAGAGATATGCCTACCAATTACCTCTTCCGCTTTATACCCAAGAGCCCGCTCGGCGCCTGCATTCCAGCTTGTGATGATGCCGTCCAGATTCTTCGATGCAATGATATCATCTGACGATGCAACAATTGCAGCGAGGTGTTGATTTGTCAAAGAGGCTGCACGCTTCTCGGAAATATCTCTAAATACAAGCACGATGCCCTGCAACTGATCATCGGCGCCAATTATTGGAGCAACATTGTCTTCAATTTGGATTTCATGTCCCGTGCGGGTAATCAGTATCAAATGGGCCGGAAGGCCTTCCTTTTTGCTCTGGCGCAAGATGCCTTCGACCGGGTTTTCAATAGGTCGCCTATCCCGCTCATCGATGACAACGAACACATCATGAAGTGGCCGGCCGATGGCTTCCCTATGGCTCCAACCACAAAGGCTTTCGGCGGTCGGATTGAGAAAGGTGATATGACCATTCTTGTCCGTAAGAATGACTCCCTCCCCAATACACGAAAGGGCCGTTTGCCAGTAATTGTTGCGGCTTTCCTCAGTATTGCCAGTATTTTCCTGCAAAGAATTTGATGACACGTGGTTTCCTATGAATGGAAAGGCCTAAGCGCGCTTCGCTGGCGATGTCCTGCTACGGAAAATCCGTTCGATAAAGGGCAAATCTGGAAGCAAAAAATGTGCCATAATTGCGGCGGCCGCGACTGAAATCACTGATGCTCGTGAGGTCCGAAGACAAAGTTTTAGCTGAAACTGGCCTCTGTTGTTGTTATATGACTCTGTGCAATCAGCCTCCTGAAAGGACTTGAGTGAGTTTTCACTAGAAATGAACTATTTCAAACGAGCTGCAGATTCATGCCTGAACTCAAAATCGCGCTGCTTCACGAGCGCGTAAACGTAAATCAGCTGGAGATGATTAAAAAAGAAATGGCTGTCCTTGGACGACCAGTTATCAGAGCAGTTTGGACTGATACATATGGCATGTGGCTGGCACTGGAGGGCACCCATCGGCTCAGAGCTGCTTATGAGATGAGCTTACTGCCGCTCGTCTACGAAGTTGCCTATCAGCCGGACGTAACGCTTAGTAGTCTGGGTTTGGATTGCGAGAGCGATACCACTACGCTTGAGGACGTACTAAACAGTTGTTACCGCGCCACGGTCCTGCATTTCAAACTTTGATCATCGGCAGCCCAGTAGCCATTTAAGGCCATATTTTTCCTGACA
>NZ_DASQYZ010000492.1:0-2674 GCF_035638955.1 Oligoflexus sp.
CAAACTGAGGAGTGAAAAGGAAATCAGGATACGACTAAACCTCTGAATTTACAGTGGAATAACACGAATAGATAAGAATTCAGTCAGGACACACCTCACAGGGCCAGAGTGATCAAGAATTAATCATGCGTTTGCCCTGCCCCTTCTGCAAACGCAACACAACCTGAATTTCAGCTGCATGGTATCGACCACTACCGGGAAGACCGAGGACACGGTTTCATCAGCTTTCGTTCTGGATCCTGATTCTACGGAGAGAACCACCGACAGGAAAGCCGAAGCCAGCTGTTTGGTCCAATTTCGACATGCTATCTCCACTCAATCCATGGATTGCTTTAACAAAGGACGAGTCGGGTAATATATGACTTCAAGCGGTTATAGGATAATCTGAAAGTTTCAAGCCTTCAGACACTGGCCCTGTTTTTTTAAGCTGAATTCTCAGTTCGAAACTACGATGATTGCCCTTCCTTGATCCTAAAAAGGTAATGTCAACTTTCCCCCCATGAGCCTCGACCAGGGCTTTGACGGCGTCCATGCCAACCCCGCGGCCCGAGATATCTGTCACCTTCTCTGCCGTGCTCAAACCGGAATGAAAAATGAAGGCTGCAATTTCATCATCAGTGGCATCCTCTTTGTCCAGGATGCCTCGCTTTCGCGCCATGGCTTCTATCCTTCCAAGGTCCAGTCCTGCTCCATCATCCCGGATCCTGACAAGGTAGCTTTCCGGCTCTTCCTCAACCACAACATCGATTTTTCCGGCTTCGTCCTTTCCCGCCTTCGCGCGATCCTCAGGTGCCTCGATTCCATGATCAATGGAATTGCGCAGGCAATGAGTCAGGACTCCTTCCATGAGTTCGGAATTCTCCCTGTTCAGGAGAATATGGCCGCCCACAATTTGGATAAGTGGAGGTTTCTTGCCAAGGCTTTGGGCCATAGATGGCAGGGATTCTCTGAGAGCAGCTGTTAGTCCCGCTACGGTTTCAAGCCCATCGGAGGGCCCCGCTTCATGAGCATTGAAACCAAGTTTTCGATTGGTAACGTCAGCATACCTGAACAGTATCGACTCGATCGGATTCAGGTCTGCCTCCATTTTGTCAAAATCCCAGCCTGCATCGGGTGCCCCCCTGACAACACTCAGGGTTTCCTCTGCCTTATGAACAAGGTCAGCAAGCTTCGTCATCTTATAGTTGCGGCATAAGCCTTTTAATGTGTGCAGATTGCGATAGAGCACGTTCACCAGATCTTTGGATGGCGTTCGGCGTGCCAGCATTGTCCGGTTTTCCTGAAGATATTGATTGGCCCGTTCGGCAAAAATTTTGAACCTTGGCAAGGTGATATCAAGCACATGGCCAATGATCTCGAGTTCCTCTTTATGCGCCTCGACCTCCATTTGAAGGGTCCTCAATTTGGTCACGTCGCGCAGACTGACGAGTATCTTTTGCAGGATGTGGCTGTCTGAATAAATAAATCCCCAGTCAACTTCTATGACTTTGGTTCTGCCCTCGGCAAGCACCAGCTGGAATTCCCTCAAAAGAAAATGCTCGTTGACTTCCCTGGCAAGTGCATCCTCACCCATCATGGCATTAATGGCGCTTACAATCCCTGCCTGTTGATCCTCGCCGAGGCTGGTTCGTTTAAGGATATCCAAAAGCTCTCTGCCACCAGGATCATCCATTTCAAGGATTGTCTTCAAGTAAACTGAATATTCCTGGTCCATGACAATCTTCGATCCATCTGGAGCAATCCCGATCGTGAATATTCCAAGTTCTATATTCTGTAGAATGCTTCGTACTTCACGGGTTTTTTCATTTAACCGAGCGGTTCTGTCCTCAACCTGCTTTTCCATTCCAGCATAAAGCAGTGCATTTTCAATGGAAATCGCGGCCTGTGAGCCAAGGGTTGTAATGAGTTCAATTCGTTCCGATGTAAAGGCGTGGGTCGATGTTCTGTTTTCAAGATAAATCAGCGCCACAGGACTGTTTCGGCTGACGACTGGCATGCAGAGGATGGATTGCGGCCGCTGCTTCTTAATATAATCATTCTGTGTGTAAGCCCCTTCCTGGATCGGATCACCAAGTACAAGCGGCAATCTCGATCTCATGACATATTCGCAAATCGCACTACAAATATAAGGCGAATCCTGGTACGGAATCTGAAGCATGATACTGGGCTCATCTGCATCGATGCTTTGAGCCACCACATGCCAATTGGAGTCAGCCCCTTCTTTCGTTGGCAGAAGCAGGACGCAGCGGTTGCCGCCGGCCGTCTGGCGAAGGATCGCCAGAAGCTTGGAAAGCAGATCATCGATTCGAATTGAGCCTGAAATGGCCTGCGCCGCCCGGGTTATGGCTGTCACGTCCAGGATATCGCCGTGCTGATAGGTCTGGCTATCGGTGTGAGCGATGGTGCCATGAAAAGTTTTGTTCAAGGCAGTACTGGTATTGGTATGACTCGCTTTGCTATAGACATTAGGGTGATTTGCCAGGAGCTGTTTAAGCTTTCCTGTTGCACCATATGTCTGATAGAAGCCATACGAAAGTTTCAGATAAGGTTCAGCCAGCCTCTGCTGTTTTAAACCCAGATACATCTCGGCACAGCGGTCAGCAGCGAGGCCTGCGACCCAAAAATAGCTGTATTGCTCAGCAGTGCTGATGGCTTCATCGTAGAGTGCTGTTGC
>NZ_DASQYZ010000493.1:0-13460 GCF_035638955.1 Oligoflexus sp.
TATAAAGGTGCAACGGCCTCGGCGGGCGTATCCGGCGATCAGCAGGCCAAGCTGCAAACGGTCAATATCCAGGGTGCTGGTGGGCACTGCGAGTTTGATGGCGTCAGCTATACCACGGGAATCCAGCAGGCGATCGATACCAAGTTCAAGATGATCCTGCCGCAATAAAAGCATCAACAGTGGGCGTATGCTGGCTTAAAACGCTGGCATCCGCCTGAAATAGTCATTATGGTGGCCCTTTGTTTGGGAGGGAACCATGAAAGCTGGACGCAACGACCCATGCCCATGTGGCAGCGGTGAAAAGTATAAGAAATGCTGCTTTGTTAAAGAATCCGCCACCCGTTCGGACGACGTTTTGTTCCGGGAAGCGGAAGCAGCCCTCATGGAACGCATGCTACCGTTTGCTGAAGAAGCCTTCGGTGAAAACGCGATCGAGCAGGCCTGGGTGCTGTTCCTGGATGAGTTGACTGAAGTGGCCTTTGATCCCGAAGACCCCTTGAATCTCCTGTTTATTCCGTGGTTCCTCTTCAACTGGGTGATTGAAGCCGGCGACCAAAAGCCATCGCCTCAAGCGCCTATGAATAAGACTGTGGCCGAAGTTTTCATGAAAACGGAAAACGCCAGCGCCTTGGAACTGGATATTCTTCAGGCTTCCAACCGTCGCCCTCTGTCGTTCTTTGAGGTCCTTGAAGTTGACTCCGGTCGATCGCTCAAGCTCCAGGACCTGATGCAGGACAACACGCTGACGGTCGAAGAGGACACGGCATCACAGACGTTGAAGCCAGGCGAAATCATTATCGGCTCGATCATGCTGCCCATCAAAGGTCGTATACGTCCGCTGACGGTCGGGCCCTTTGCCTTGCCCGAGCGCTGCAAAGAGGATGTGACCGATCTGCGCGTGGAAATCCTGGAAAAAACCGGCAGCAAGTCCATCGACGAAGCTCTCCTGCATCAGGAGGAAGCCTTTACCATCGGTCTTTATCTTGATCTTTTGGACGAGGTCCTCGAAGAATCCTACGAAGACGATGAGGAGGAAGACGATGATGAGGACGGTGAAGACGAGGAACGTTAAAACAACAATAAAAAAGGCAGGGTTTGATCCCTGCCTTTTTTCTTCTTTGACGTCGGCTTTTTAACTGTTTTTTGCGACTCGGAGGACCTGGCCCACGCGAAGATCCGTGCGGCGGAGTTTGTTCATCTTCTTCAAAGAGTGAACGCTCATGCCGAAGCGCTTGGCGATTTCGTTCAGATTGTCACCGCGACGAACGCGGTAGGTTCCTGAACCTTTTTTATCGACCGAGGCCAAAGCCTGGATCTTTTCCTTGGAACTGCTCCCCGCGTCGGCAATCTCCGAAGCTTTGATCTTCAGCTTCATGCCGGGTCGGATGCTGCTGCTGGTCAGACGGTTGAAAACTTTCAGCTGGCCCACTGTCATGCCGTATTTATCGGCGATCATCGCCAGGTGCTCGCCGCGCTTCACACGATGAAACTTGCGTGAGCTGACTTTCTGCTCCTGGGGATGCTGCTGGTGCTTGCTTTGAACTTTTTCAACAGCGGCAACTTTGGTGGAAATATTCAGCCGGGCTGTGGCCAAACGTTCCTGATTTTCCTGGATCGTGTTTACAAACGCCTTGGGAACCCAGATTTTATAGTTTTGGGTACCAGGGGGTGTCACGCCCTTGTTCAGGTGCGGGTTGGTCAGCTGCAGCGTGACCAAAGGCACGCCGGCATATTCCGAAATCGTGGTCAAAGAAATAGGCGAGGGCACGGACACAGCCACCAGATCTTCATTGGGTTCGGCCGTTGGACGACGGAAGCCATATTTTTCCGGGTTGGTGCCAATCAGGAACGCGGCCATGAATTTGGGGATGTAGTCCATCGTTTCGGATGGCAGTTGCTTGTCCTTGACCAGCTGCCAGAAATCACGGGACTTGCCGCGCATGATCGCATTCATGATGCGCATCTCACCCGCGTTGTAAGCGGAGAGGGCCAAATACCATGAGTCGAACACGTTATTCAGGTCGGACAGGTACATCGCGGCCGCGATCGTCGCCCGA
The DNA here is from genome assembly GCF_035638955.1 of Oligoflexus sp. Classification (GTDB taxonomy): domain Bacteria; phylum Bdellovibrionota_B; class Oligoflexia; order Oligoflexales; family Oligoflexaceae; genus Oligoflexus. The sequence continues at coordinate 2,058 of NZ_DASQYZ010000493.1, forward strand.
CGGGGGTCACGGCGTTCATCGACATAATTATCCACGCGCAGTCCATAGCGGCGACCGGTGGCTGGAATAAATTGCCAAAAACCCACCGCCGACATCGGGGATTTTGCGTGCAGCACAAATCCACTCTCAATCATGGCCAGGTAATAAAGCTCGGTGGGAATGCCGCGATCGCGCAGCATGGCCACTACCATTTTTTTGTAGGGTTGCCCACGATCCATGAAGCGTTGGAACGCCTCGGGATTCTTATTGACGAAATAGTCGATCCACTTTTCGACCCTATCATTCAATTCGATGGGAATACCGTTTTTCAGGGCCTGGTTGATTTCATCTTCCTCGGTCCCGATTTCCGGTACGTTCTCAGTCGATTTCGAACCTTCGTCGTCGAGGGCTTCATCGATTTCGACTGGCTCGACTTCCGGTTGAACGGAGCCGTCGTCATTTTCAACTTCAGCTGTGGCAATGCTCTCTTCTTTATGCGAGGTCGTCGAGCAGCCATACGGAAGCGCGACGCATAAAGAAAGGAACAAAGGGTTAAGGTTTTTAAGCTTCATGATGTCCCCTTGTTTCGAGTAAGGCTCGACAAGTCGCTAGAGACTTTGGATGAGCGCAAATCTGAATAGTAGTTCCCCTGCCTGGTCGAGCGAGGCGACAGATCAGAGGAATGAGATGACTCCATACTACCACAGCTTCCGCCGTTTTGCAGGGAGAGACTACCTAGTCAAACTTGGTAAAACAAGAAGTTATTTGGTTTGGCTCATTAGACTGGGGTGTTTTAAGGGCGCCGCAATCGGCGCCCCTGGGGGAAGGGTTACCGGTAAAAGAAGGTCAGAGCGGTCCCGCCAGCGGCCACCCGGCCGGACACTTTGCGCTCCTGGGTTAAGCGGCCCTGCTCGATGGCGAGGTTCCAGTCGCCTGATGGCAGATAATATTCGCGCTCGGGACCCGAGTTCATAAGTATAAGAAGCTCGGAACGATTTTTGCCGTTGGGACTGACCTTCAGCTCAAACAGCCCATTGCCCAATGATTTCACGGACAGGGACTGATCGATCTCGTCTTTTGTGGGCAACCGTAGTCCAGCGAAGCGACGACGGAGGCTCACCATCTGCTTATGGAAATCGAAGAGATCCTTGAATTCGGCTTTGCGCTCCCAATGAACCCGGTTGATGGCGTCGCCGGCCTGGTACGAGTCCGGGATGCCGCCCTTGGTCCTCGCAAATTCTTCGCCACTGTGGAGAAAAGCGATGCCCTGGGAAACCAGGATGATTGAATTGGTAAAAGCCTGGATACGCTTTTTGTAATCCAAACTTACGGGGAGGGTCTGAATCCCGGCCCAGGCGTTGATTTTATCGAAAAGATTCAGGTTGTCATGCGAGGTCGCGTAGTTGATGGTCTGGACCGGATCGTCGGCAAACGCCGACTGATAGATATCATCGTTGCCAAGGGAGCCGCGCAAACCGTTGATAATAGCTGTCGCGTTATAGGTATCATTGAAGGCGTAGCCCCCGCCGTACCCTGAATCGTTATTGCCTTTGATGGCCTCCCGATAGGGGAAGTTGAAGCCCCCGAACTGAGCTTTCTGTCCCTGGGCATTGACCATTTTCTGAGCATTCGACAGACGGTAGTGATTCCCATCCGGATCGGGCAGCGCCGTATAAGGCTCGCCATAACCGAGGATCTGTTTGTCCGGGAAACGCTCATAGAGATAAGTCATCCAATCTGTGATTTCTGCGTAGTCAAAGACCCCGGCAACGTCGAAGCGGAAACCATCGATGTTGTAAGTCTTCACCCAGTATTCGAGCGAATCACGAATATATTTGTTCACCATGGGGTCTTTGGGGTCGATCGTATTGCCCGTTCCGGTTAGCTGATAACCAAAGCCATCCTGATCAAAGAGAAAATACTTGCCGGTAATATCCCCAAAGTATTTTTCACCTTCATCCGCCTCACGGAATGGGCGCATCCATGTATGGTTATAAACCACGTCGAGGATCACGCGAATACCCGCTTTGTGCAGTTCGTTGACCATGGTCTGGAATTCACGCACGCGATTTTCGTAGTCCGTTGGGGTGTTGGAGTAACGTTCCTCAGGCACGTTGAAATTTTCAGGATCATAACCCCAGTTATAACAGTCAGGACCATTGCGAACATCTTTCTTCCCGCATGTGGCAAAGTCATAAACCGGCATCAGCTGCACGTGCGTGACGCCGAGCTCCTCAAGATGTTCAATGCCGGTCTTGATATTGGCATTGGCTGTATTCTGGCCTTTGTACAGGAAGGTTCCCGGTTCGACCAAACCGGTGAATTTACCCCGATTGTTTGGACTGACGCCTGAACTCGCATCGCTGGTAAAATCGCGGACGCTGAGTTCATAGACGATGGTGTCTTCGCGCTGGGCGAGGGGAGGCGTGGGGGCCCAGCCATCTTTCGGCGTAATACGTCCCGGATCGAGGACGATGCTGAAGTCGGTGCCTGGTTCCACCGTCACGGAGTAGGGATCGCGAACCGCCACATCATCCAGCAGATACTGATAGCGTTTCAGTTTGTGATTGCCCGGAACCGTCACCGCCCAGACGCCGGGTTGATTGATGACGTTGCCGATATAGCCCATAGGAATGGTCTGTCCATCCAGCCACAGCTCGACACTGTTGCGATCGGGAGACCAAATGGCAAACGTCGTGGCGGCTTCCTTGTACGTGGCACCAAGCCCTGGGAAGTTGGTGGCGGTATCCGCAGCGGGACGATAGAAGCGGAAGCATTCATCCACCGCCCTTGCAGAACGTTTATCCTGCGCGTAGGCACAGACAAAGGCCTGCCCCTGGCTGTCGAACTGTTTATCCAGAATCAAGGCATTGGCGGGAAATTCAGTGCCATTTTCAAGCGCGGCCACGGAACCATCCACCGTGAAACGGGTGGTGGCGGCTGGGGTGCCCGAGGTCAGTAAATCCACAAAACCCTGCTGACCCCAAACAGGTCCCCCGCGTCCTTCGGCAATCACACGCAGACGTTTGGGAAAGGCTGGACAATTCAGAGGACCATCCCAACGGCCGTCGATGACATTGCCGCGGAGATAGCGATTATACGAAAGAAAGCAGCCATCAAAGTGGGCGAAGTCGCGCGTTTTTTCGCCATTATCCGGATTGCTGAAGACCACGCGGATGGGTTGCTTGACCAGATTTTTTCCCGCATAGATAGGATCGTCCCAGCGCGGCAACGCTATAAAATACCAGCCCGGCATGCCTTCGACAGGTTGCATGGCCGGTCCAGGAAATGCGCCTTGGGATGGTGTGGTGATGGCATTGTGTGGCCGTCCGCTTTCATCGGTGCCATTGATATTGGCCTTGCCGTCGAGATACCAGTACCAGGCGTTCACCTTGCTCCAGTTTTTTGGGGCTTGAAAATATACGTAGACAGGTTCCTTACGCACTTCAATTTCCAACGACGCTTTTAAAGCCGGATCATCCAGCGACGTGACAGAAACCTGTGCCTTGCCGGGTTGAAGTCCGGTGACATAACCGTTGTCCGTGACTTCGATCCGATCACTGGTTGTCGACCAGCGTACGCGGCCATCATAAGCCATTTTTTTTCCATCAGCCAGCAAGGCCATGGCACGCAAACGCTGCTGCTTATCCACGGCGACTGGCCATTCCTCGATGGAATCGATCGCCAGACTTTGGATCACCAGTTCCGATTGAGCGGCGATGACCGGCACTGCCGCGGCCGGACACGTAAAGCCGCCGATCCACCCCAGGAATGCGATGACGTTGGTCAGTTTCATGAAAGTCCCCCTTAAGTGACTGACAAAACATTCCTCACAGACGGAATACGCGTGTAAGGTCAAGTTTTCAGGCTAGCGCGCATTATTCTTCGAGGCCTTCCACGGCGCAACAAAAAATACTTTTGTCGACAGTCCGAATGCTTCGCTTTCATGAAAGAGATGGGCACGGTGAATAAGGCAGCCGAACGGGCTTTAAGGTCGTCATGGGGGAAACTGCGCGGCGTGTGTACTCGGTTCTTCATATATCTCAGAGCGGCTGGGGTGCCGTCGGCATGTCGCGAGGATTCTTTACATTTTTTTGAGCAGGGAGGGTGTGCTTCCGACATTTCCGTGGTTTGGAATACGAGATAGCACCGCTCTGTGAGCGGCACTCCGGGTTCCTCTTTCAACGCTGCAAGGCTCGTATGGATTGGCCGGACGCATGACAGCCATAACTCCAGTCGCTATCGCTATTGGCACCGACGAGAATGTTGCCTTTCTCCAATGTCAGCAGATTTTCCAGAAAACGCGAGCCGCCGGTGCGGAACTGATCAATGACGCCGAACAGAACTTTGGTGTAAGCCTCGCGTTCATAAACGGCCTGCTCTGCGGACGTGACGAAGAGCACGGGATCGCTCGCCTTCAAGTAATCCCAGCTGGTCGATCCATGCATGTGATGGTTGGTGCGGTAAACATGGACCCGCACCTGCTCGGGAAAGTCTTTTAAAATACGTTCCTGCTCATGGGCGTAGATATCGCCGCCGATCGCATAGGTGAAGCCGTTGTATTCGAGGCGAAAGGACAGCGAACGATGATTTTCGTCATCCGCCCATTCGTTGGTGTGGAGCGAATTCAGGACAAACATGCGAGCGCCGCCCCAATTGAATTCGTCGCCGCGTTTGAAGGTGCGATTATCCCAGAAATTCTTCACTGGTATGCGCGGGCTTGATTCATCATATCGATAGCCGACATAAATTTTTCCGTCCTTTTCGATTTTTCCCGCGTAATGATCGCCGTGATAATGCGTGACGATAAAATAATCCAGCTGCCTGATGCCGTGTTGCTGCAGAAACGGAATCAGATAATCCCGCACCGCAAAATCCTGCCCGCTGTCGACGAGGGCCACCTCGCCGTTGGGCAGATAGAAGAGGGTGGCATCGCCGTGACTGACCCACAGCGAAAGAATCTTCAAACCATACTTTGAAAAATCCTCGCCAGGATCCTTGGACCTGGACGCGCATTGCGGTGAAAGAGGTCGGTTTTCCGGTATGCCGGCTGCCAGTGGCAAGGACGCACCGAGACTCGCTGCCAGCAGGCAGCGTCCCATCAGTTTCAACATCGTTTGTTCTCCCTTTGTTTCTAACTAAGTTGTTTGACAGCTCAAGGGAGAAAAAACAAGCGAAGGTTTATTAAATTTTCCGCGAGTTAATTCTGTAATCTTTCGCCGAGGAACACGGCCTGCCATTCTCTGTCTGCGAGCAAGATTTTTCGCTCTTTCAGATCAAACATGCTGCCCTTCAACTGCAGCATGGAACAGACAGTTCCTGCGGCATTCTCCATCGTCTGTTCCACGCGCCAGATCTTGCGATGCACATCCAGAAAGCGGGTTTTAATATGGAGTGTATCGCCAGCCCGCACCTCGCGCCGATACTGAATATTGGCTTCAATCACCACGAGGCCGATACCGCGCGCATGCATTTTTTCCAAGGTCATGCCTTGCGTTAAGCAAATGTCCCAACGCGCCTCTTCAAAAACAGTTAAGTAATATGCGTGATTCAAATGTCCCTGCCCATCCACCATCGAGGACTGGACTACGGTTGTGAAATGATATTGTGCCGATTCCATAGGTCGAACTCCTGCGACGCCAAAGACCCAATGATCGCGCAGTGTACCGAGTCCCGCCCCTCCAAGCGAGTTGAAACCAGGTTGTGAATCCTGCTTGCCATCCTGGCTGTATTTCGGCGCGACGGCTGCAAACCGGCTTGAACCCCTGTTTCACTGTAAAAAGCCGAAAGCGGGTGCCAGGGTCCAGGTCTGACTTCAGGTATGGATATCCGTGGAGCCCTCCATGGGGGAGGGCTGAATAAGGAGTCTCGTATGCAAAAGCTCATCGTTATTTTGATGGGTCTGGTTTTGGGCCCGGTGGCCGCAGCCCATGCGGCTCCTATCGCAGTCCCTGTGGCGAAAGTTTTTACGTCGCATAAGGACGTTTACAACACGGGTGGCGGCGAGCATGTGCTGATGATCTTGCACCTGCCCAAAGAATCTGGTTCCGCGTTTGTGGAAATCTATAATCGGACCAAACAGGAAATCAGTCTTTTTCAGTTTTCGCTGACGGCCCTCGGGCATGAAGGTGATTTGATCTTTGACGATCTGCCCGCAGGCTGGTCGGCTGTCAAAGAAGTCCAATTGTTCAGTCTGCGTGAACTGGCCATTCGCAATCCCAAGGCGTTTAACGCCAATGCCGATGAAATTTTTCCACGCCTTTTGATTCATCACGTGACGGCCCTTGGTAAAACACCGAAAATCGGGAAACGAAAAATATAAATTCCATACCGGCCTGAACGGCGCCCATGCTATCATGAAAAAAAATCACGAGGCATTGTATGGGCGCATTTCAAGCATTAGCTGAAAAGTTGAGCTGTCCCGTCTGTTCAGGAAAAGTCAAAGACGGCAAGGACGCTCTGCAATGCCAATCCTGCCAAGCCAGTTTTCCCGTTTGGGGTGATTTTCCCTGGATTTTCGCCCACGCCGGTGAGTGGAAGGCTGATTGGACCCAACGCTTCCGCTTTTATCTGCAGCAGCTGCAGGAAGACATCCAAAATCTCAAAATGGAACTCAAACTCCTGGATCTTTTGCCAAAGACCAGAGAACGTTTGCAGGCTCTGATTCAAGCCAAAACTGAACAGCATCGTGAACTGGAAAAACTTTTTGAACCCTTGCTGCTGGGGGGTGGCCCAAGCTATGAACAGCAGCTGGCGGCCCAGACCCCTTTGCCGGAATCCCAGCAGCTCATGGGTTACTATGGAAACGTGCTGCGCGACTGGGGCTGGGGCGAAGAGGAAAATCAAATCTGCGAAGATATGCTGGCTGCCATGCTGGGTCCACATCCGCTGGGGACCATGCTGGTCCTGGGGACGGGACCGAGCCGCCTCGCCTATGACATTCATAGGCGCCTGGGTGGGCGTGATACCATTGCCCTCGATATCAATCCCTTTTATCTGCTCGTTGCCGAGCGCATGCTAGCGGGCCGCAATCTCCATCTTTACGATTTTCCCATTGCCCCCATCGATGCCAAGGCTGTCGCCAATCGCGTGAAATGCCGCGCGCCGGAGACTTTGAAAAGTGGCTTTACCTGTCTGATGGCGGATGCCATGGATCCCTGCTTTCAATCCGCGAGCATCGATACTTTGCTCACGCCCTGGTTGATTGATATCATTCCGCAGGACTTCCGCAGTTTTGCGAAAAAGCTCAACCGTATCCTGAAGCCCGGTGCTCGCTGGCTCAATTTCGGTTCCACTGTCTTCCATCATCGCCTTCAGCATCTTTGCTACAGTCGTGATGAGATTCCAGAGATTCTTGAGGAAAGCGGGTTTGAAGTTTTGCAGGTCCGCGAGAACCTGATTCCGTACCTGCGTTCGCCCTCGAGTTGCCAGCAGCGGCACGAAAAAGTCTTCAGTTTCCTGGCGCGCAAGGTCAAGGAAGTGGATGCAGGGCCCAAGTATACCGCGCTGCCGAACTGGTTGACGGATACCGACATGTCGGTACCGATTCAAGCTGATATGCAGCAGCAGATGATTGTGAATTTAACGCTGACCCAGGTTTTGTCTCAGGTTGACGGCCAGAAGAGTCTGCGGCAGATCGCGGAAGTGATGGCTCCCACCTTTGAACTGCCGCCGCAGGACGTGCTCCCCATGCTTAAACGCATGTTCAGCCGCTTTGTGGAAGGCCGCGGTCGCCACGTGAACTTTTAGATCAGCGGGGCATGGAGGGGAAACGTTGGCCATAAAAGGCCATGATCGCCTCCAGGTGCTCCTGATCCACCTCATCAAATGCTGCCTCATCATTCGAATCCACGTCAAAAACAGCCAGAAGTTGGCCCTGGGGATTGAACACCGGCACCACAATTTCGCTTTTGGTGGTGCTGGAACAGGCTATATGCCCGGGAAAGGCTTCCACGTCAGGGACCAGTTGAGTCTGTCCTGTGCGCGCAGCCGCCCCGCATACGCCGCGAGCAAAAGGGATATCCAGACAGCCGTGCGTGCCCTGATACGGCCCGATTTTCAGATGCTGATCCCGCACGACCCTATAAAAGCCAGTCCAGTGATAGTATCCAAAACTCTGATGCAGCTCGCAGACGACCGTGGCCATGGCCGCGACCCAGTCGGTTTCATTCTCAAGCAAAGCTTTTATGCTCGCCAACACATCGCTATAATGCTCTCGTTTGCTGGCGGCGTCGGCATGCAGGGGAAGGGCGTCAAGCATGATGGTCTCCTCATAGGGTCGACGCCTGTTATAAAAGAAAGGTCTTTATTATGCAAATTCCCGTGGACCGACTGGATGCGGAGACCTTAACCCGCGTGATTGAAGAGTTTATCAGCCGGGAAGGAACCGATTACGGCCAATCTAACCCAGATATGGTAGACAAGGTCGAAGGGATACGTCGTAAGCTGAAAAGTGGCCAGGCCGTGCTGGTTTTCGACGAAGTCAGCGAAACCTGCCATATTTTGTCGCGCGAAGCTTTCAGGTCCTTGCAAAAAGGGGGAGCCCCGACCAGCCCGGTGCCGTCTAATGAACTGGGCACGGATTTTTAATTTTACTTAATCAATTGATATTTATGCTCTTTATTGGATTTTCTGGGCTGCCAGGGGCCCTATCTCAAGTTTCGCTCCCGGGCTCCGAATACGGGAAGAGATGGGGGGACGGCTGGCGGGTTGATCCGCACAATAAAGGCAGGCCAATGAAAACAGTTCTGTTTTACGACAATACAAAACAGAATTCCCGCGATATCCGCAGGATGCTCGCGGTTGCTTCGTGTCATTGCATCATTCCTGCCGACGCGGCAGAATTTGTGCAGGCCCTGCGTGCCGCGAAATATGACCTCCTTGTTTATGCTCTGGAATTCCACGACATCGTTCGTCAGGAAATGACCGGCAAAACCATCCAAACTCCGGTCATCCTTCTTACGAATTCCAAGTTTGAAGATCTCTCGCCTTTGCTGCCCGAGATTCCAGCCACCAATATCATTGCGAAGAATAGTGATGGCAGCCTGAAGCTCCGTGACATCGTCAGCACCGTGCGCAAGATTCTGCACGGTGAAGATATTTTCGGGGTGAAGCATTACCTCAGCTTCGGCACGCAATCGGAAGTTTTCCATATCCGCGATTCTGCGGAACGCGGTGAGTATATCGAAGCGATCGTGGAATTCTGTCGCCGCTTTCATCTGCGCAATACTGTGGTTCAGGCGGTCGAACTCTTCTGCGAAGAACTTTTGATGAACGCTATCTATGATGCTCCACGCGACGCGGATGGGCAGTCACTCTATAATCATCTGTCGCGTAAAAATCGGGTGATTCTGAAACCCAAGCAGGCGGCTCGGATGGAATTCGCCTGTGATGGCGAAAAGTTGGCGGTTTCGATCTCGGATCCATTCGGCGCGATCACCTGGGATACGCTGCAGAAATTCCTGGTTCACTGCTTCGGCGCTGATCGGGAAAAGGTGCAAAACCTGACCAACGACACCGGCGGCGCCGGGCTTGGTCTCTATTTTTGTTTTGCATCGGTGAATGCATTCATCGTCAATGTGGATCCCGAAAAACGTTCGGAGTTCATCGGGATCTTTGATGTCTCAGCGAGTCCCAAAGATCGGCATACCCGCTATTCCAGTCTGCATTTCTTCTCGACCGAGAAAAAGCCCCTTTTCGCCCTGCGTGAAGAGCCAAAACGAATCGCCTGATCACAGATTGGTTTTAGCCGCTGTCTGCGCCACCACCGGTGCCACGTATCCCAATGGAATAAAATCGGGCTTCACCGGATAATTATAACTCTGATAGCCCTGCAGCTTCGGACGGCCCGCAGCATCCCAGGCCGCGATCCAAACCGTGGCCAGGGCGTCCGCACCTACGCTCAAACGTTCCACTAGGAATTGACGATATTCACGCGCCACCAGCTTCGACGGTTTGCGTTGAGCTTTGGTCCGTAACGTCTTGTTGCTCTTTTTCAAGAGGGAGTGTTTACGATCCAGTTCGTGCAGGGCGTCGACGCGTGCGTGACTGGCAATGGTAAGGTCCCAGGCCATCTGCAGGGGGTCCTTGGCATTTTTACCGAACATCTGCTGGGCCGGTTGGTCCTTCAGTGCCAGGTCGAACATCGACTGCTCCAGATCCAGGTTCTGAGCGTCGACCTGCTCGGATTCGAAGTAACTGTGCAGACCACCCTGATCGTTATGCCAGCCGTCATAGTCAGCGCTGGTGTGATGAGGATTCGCCAAATCACCGACGAAGTGGGCAATGATCCCGGTATAGAGCAGGGCCTGATCGATCAGCGCGGTGCGCTCTTCCGGTTTGGCTTTGGGATCGTTTTCCAGTTTTTTGACATCGGCCAAGGTTTTCGTCAGATCCTGGCTCAGACGCTGAATGCGAAACGGAGCATGACCGGCTTTGCTGATTTTATCCGCTTCGGTTTCACCCGGAGCGCAGCTCAATTCTTTTTTACTGCAGTTCGCCAGGACCGCTTTCTTATAGGCTTCAAAATCAGCTGGCGCATCCTTGGCATTCAACTTTCGATTTTCAGGCAGAATATAATCCAGGTCCACAAAGTGGCTCGGATTATTCGAAGCTTCGATTTCGGGACCTGCGGAACGCCATACGATATCAGGAACGTTGGAGAGGTGACCGAGCATGTGCTCGCGTTTTTGCAGAAGGGCACCAAATGCGGCCACTTCAGGATCTTTGTTTTGCGCCACGAGGCGCGTGGCGACGCGAGCGATCGCATTGTGTCCGCGTTCACCCCAGGCCCAGGCCTGAGGCGCGGGAAGAGCCATGATCAGAGCCGAGAGGATTGCCGTGGAGGCACGCATCATAAGTCATCCTTTCAGTGGAGACTGACGAGCAGCTGCTCAGCCAGTGCATTTTCGATGACAGCACGACCTATTTTCACGCCATCCAGGGCTGCCGAGACGATACCGCCGGCAAAGCCCGCGCCTTCTCCAGCAGGGAAAATGCCGGGATGGCTTTCAGATTGCAGACCCTTATCGCGGAACATCACGATGGGTGCCGACGTTTTGGTTTCAACGCCGGCCACGATCGCTTCAGGACTCAAAAAGCCCTGCATGCGTTTGTTGTATTCTGTCAGAGCCCCACGCAGGCTGTTGACCACGAATTCAGGCAGAATGTGATCCAGACGGGAGTTGGTCACACCCGGTTTGTAGCTGGATGACAGAGTGCCTTTACTGTCGCGACCCTTCAGAAAATCGGTAAGACGCTGCGCTGGCGAGAAATAATTCCCACCGCCTGCGGCAAAGGCAGCTTTTTCAATAGCGGCCTGGAAATGCATGCCGTCCAGCGGATGGCCTTTATAAAAATCCTCGCGCGTCACATTAACGACGACAGCGGCATTGGCGAAGCCACTGTTTCGCGCATGATAGCTCA
>NZ_DASQYZ010000494.1:0-4151 GCF_035638955.1 Oligoflexus sp.
ATCCATGTATGTGCTTGGATAGAAAAGTACACTAAACTCTTTTTATGACTGTCTCAAAATAGCTGATTTATTCCGCTCGGCTTCGAAGTATAAGGGATTCACCGGATCCTGAGCGATGAGGATCAGCTTTTCAACTGACACATCCTGCGAAGAGCTGACGAGTTTGATGGTATTCTCGCCAGCCTTCAGGGCATGCAATCCCGCATCAGCCTCCCGATAGCTATAGGCCCTGGGCCAGGTATAGGTACCTGTATCTTGATCGTTGATCGACACGCGGACAATCGCATCCCCTGTATCCACAGCATACCGAACACGTAGTGCATAGATACCGGTCTTTGGAACAGTAACCGGAAAAACTCGTGATCCTTCGCTGGTCTGACTGCTGGACGTTGAGGTTGAGACATAGGCCGTCCGATTCAAGGGTCGATCATACAAAGCCCACTCGGCGATCTCGGGTTCCCCGTCGAGTTCCAGGCGATAGCTGGAATAGGAGTCACAGCTGATGAGCGCAAACGATCGAGTCTCTTGAGGGGAAAATCCTCCCACGGTTCGCGTGTCCAGAGTCACCCAATTTACGCCGTCGTGGGTCCCTAAAACGCGCCAGGACCGAAGCTGGGCTGCGTCCCATCCGGCGGTTATCGTATAGGCATTCACCGATGTGACGCTCGGATAGGTATAGGAAAGTTGGCGACTCTTCGTGACAGTTTGAATATCGCGATCAAAACTCTCTTTGGGGGTGCCAAGGCCAGCGGCTTCCATGCCGTGCACCCGTTGAGCATTCTCACCGCGCTCGTCAAACGATGGAGGGGTATCCCCGGGAGCCGTTCCCCAGGATGAGTGCGTGGACGGACCCAGGGCATAAACCAGCGTGTTGTGATCCCGGGAAAGGAGCTTCTCCAGCGGGAGCCATGTACTGCTGTGAGGTGTACCGTTAACATCGAGCGATTGAATATAAAGATTCCTGGTGTCTGCAGTGCCTGTTCGAATATCCAGGGTCCGCCCATCGCCTAGTGTGATCCGGGCATCCGGGAACAAAGGTGCATGAACAGAAAAGCCGGCGACGCCGGGAATTTCTGGATAAAGTCCCAGGGCCGCGAAAATATACCAGGCCGACATCGTTCCCAGATCGTCATTGCCGGGAAGCCCGTCTGGTTTGTTGGTGAATGCCTGCTCCCGAGTGCGACTGACGATTTCCTGGGTTTTCCACGGTTTTTGTAGCCAATTGTAATACCAGGGCATTCCTATCATGGGTTCATTACCTGCCCAATAATAAGGCTGATCAGTAGGCCAGCCGCTGGTGAGGATCTGAGAAAAGAAACGATCCAGCTGCGGTTCGATCGGGTGATGCTTTTGAGTTTGATTGAGGACGCCCGCAATATTATGCGGCACCATCAAGGACTGTTGGATGGCGTTGCCTTCCATATAACCTTCGGTGCCAGTCGGCGAAAAATGCGGGACCCAGTTGCCATTACGGTAGCGCTCCTGCATGAACCCAACCGCAGGGTTAAACAGATTCCGCCAGTTTTGGGATCGCCGCAGAAAGTAGTCATACTGAGCCTGATCACCCACCGCGGCACTCATCATGGCGACGGCGAAATCAGCGACAGCGTACTCGATGTTATAGGAAATGGAACCCCATTCGGTGCTTTCATGGGCCACATATCCCTTTTTGTAATCATCCTGGTGCCACCAGGCGCCACCATTGGGGCCGCAGGGCATTTGATTCATGGCAGTCTCGACCATTTTCTGATGAACGGCTTTGACATCGAAGTCCCTGGCCCCAAAGGCAAAGGCGCTCGCCATAAAAGGATCTGCAGGGTATCCGCACATGATTCCAGGAGCTGAGTTCAGGACACCAAAGATGGGGAGTCCACCGCCCTGGCATTGCTGCGAATCCAGCAGAAGCGAGCGCACCATATCGGATGTGACAGCCGGTTGAAGGAGCGCTTGAAGTTGGGGGATCGTTCGATAAACATCCCAGAGCGAGTAGTTCACATACTTATTGTGTCCAGGCTCAATGGCTTGAACCTTATCGTCCATGTCCATATACTGTCCATTGACGTCGTTGAAAATGTTGGGGTTCAAGGATGCATGATAAAGAGCGGTATAGAACATAACCCGCTGATCGTGGGTCCCCCCTTTTATTGCGATACGGCTGAGAATGGAATTCCAGGCGGATCTTGTCTTTTCTTTCAGTGCGGCCTGATTCCAATCGGATATCTCTGCTCGCAAATTTTCTTCAGCATTGGCGAGGCTCACATAAGAGATCCCGACCCGCATCTGGACGCGTTGCTGATGCCTGGTATCGAAACGCAGCCAGGCGGCAATGTCCTTTCCAACGGCCTCCTTGAGCCCATCCAGGCGCTCTTCGCCGCGCCAGAATCCAAAGCTGCTGAAGTCTTGATCGAACTCAGCCACAACATAGAGAGCATAACCATTGTCTGCTCCTGACCCAAAGGAATATCCGGAAATTTTTCGCTGGCTGGGATCAATCACGAAGCGGGATTCGTAGACCTCTCCAATCCGGCCGGTCGGATAAAGAACCATGGCAGCGTCACGACCCGCTGGAAAATGGAAGGAACCTATCCCACTCCGGGTCGTGACAGCCAGGTCCACATCGATACCTGTGTCATCCAAATGAACTTGATACTGACCGGGAGATGCCCGCTCGTTGGTGTGGGCAAAGTTAGAGGCATAAGCATACTTGTGATAAACAGGCGAGCGATCCAGCGGCCCGAATGTGGGCATGAAAGGCAAGTCCTGGCCATGCAGGCCTCCGGTTCCACTCACGCGGTAAAGACTGAAGCCGCGGATCTGTGTGTCCTCATAAAGATAGCCGCCGATGCGATCCCCTGTGTCGGGGCTCCATTGCAGCATTCCAAACGGGGCAACGGCTCCGGGATAGGTCGTGCCGTCTTTCGATGTGCCTATGAAAGGATTAACTAAAGATGTGTAGTCGATTTCTTCGGCATGGGTGATTGTGGCTGAAAACAAGGAGAAAAGCAGAAAGAAAAATTTCATGGCCGGCTCCCAGGAGTGGGTGTGCCGTTTTTCTATCACAGCTTGAGGTGTTTGTTAAATAAATTAACAATCTCTTATGTGAGCGGTCGCCAGTTCGTTTTCTATTTAACGACCAGGTCTAGCTTCAAGGCTATTGATCCGCAATAATTCCAAACATGAAGTTTCCTCACGACGTTGCCCACAAATCCAGATCCATGAGGTCAAGTCGATGAAATTGCTTGGTTTAACCGTAATAGCCTTGAACTCTCTGCTCTTAACATCCTGCTGGACCTGGTACTCAGACAACCCAAAATACAAGCCTGAGATCACTAATGCTTACCAATCGGCTCCAAGCAGTGCCGTCGCCCATCTGGGGCAATGGGTCGGGCAGATGTTTGATGCGAAACTGTCACTAGAAATTCTCGATGGAAAATGTCAAACGCCTACCATCTACTCAGACCTTGAATTTCAGATTCGTAAAAATGATACCGTGTTGATGAGACGGCAATTGGACAAGAAGTCGTTTGAGGCCAAAGTCTACCTTGAAAAAGCGGAATATCGTGCAGTGTTGATCTCGTTCGCGAGATCTGCAGTCATAGCTGACAAATCATTTTTGTTTGAAGGTAACGATAAGCGGATTTCACTTGATGTTAAGTGTCGGTGAAAGGAGTTCGATCTTCGGGATCAGGAATCGGAATTCATAGGCAATGATTGGTTGCAAAACCATCGAAAGTTATCCAACTCTTACGCGTCCTGTTATACCTAATAGGGATAATTAGGTTGTGCCCGATAAAAGATTCACTAAAGTAATGCCGCATTATCTTATTAAGGTAATATGGCTTTATCTTAACAACAAGTCTCTGTTTCTTCTATGTATTTCACCTACAAACCAGCTCGTAAGACAAGAGGCGCGACTCTTCCATGCGAGGGTTCCCCGCCATTTTCTTCCATTGATGCAGGCTTTTTACAAGTGGAAGGCCAAATTCGGCGGCCTGGAGGTATCTGAAGCGCAGAAGCTTCGGACTCTGGAAGACGAGAATCGTCGACTAAAACAAATTGTTGCTGACCAGGCACTCGATATCCAGGCCATCAAGTTCCTGCTCGAAAAAAAGTTCTAGGGCCTGACGATCAGCGCAAGGCCGTAGAGCTTC
>NZ_DASQYZ010000495.1:0-3942 GCF_035638955.1 Oligoflexus sp.
CATAAAGCAGCGAATCCCGCCATGAGCCACGTTGCAGCACATTCTGCTTCAGGTAGCCTTCTCGTGTGAAGCCGATGCGTTCCAGCACTTTTTGGGACGCGATATTGCCCGGCGAGGTGGTGGCGATGATACGGTGGAGACTCAGCAGGTTGAATCCAAACGCGATGAGGACACGAGCGGCTTCACTTGCGTAACCCTTATTCTGACCTCCATCCGCTGGTATCTCGCCTATAACTCGAGGAAATGATGGATGAGCGCGGCGTTCATGTCGATCACTCGACCATCCATCGGTGGGTCCTTCGCTATACCCCCGAACTCGACGCGGAGCTCAGAAAAAGGAAAAAGCCGGTCTCGGGCCGATGGTTCTGGGATGAGCGGTCTGCAAACGCAACAGAACGTTTTTTATTGTGTCACGCCTACACGGACGGAGCTTCACTGGGCAGGCTTAGCTTTTCTCAGATAGGGAATAGGGTCGATCGCCTTGAATCCGGGCGTTTCGTCAACGAAGTGCCGCAACCAATACCGATGCCCGGCTCCATAGACGACCAGAACTCGGTCACCGGGCTTTGCAATACTCTGCAGTTTGGCAAAAATTTTGGCATTATGCAGATACCAAGCCGCGTTCAGGTCGGCTCCAGGCTGATCCTCGCCATTGCCGAAGACCAGCATCCTGTAGTAGAAATCCTGGTTATTTAAGCGATTCTTCGGGTCAGTACGGTCGATCAGCAACTCAGCGATCGTGGCTATTTTTTGCTTTTCTTCAAAGATTTTGAGAGCCTTGGCAGAGTCCTCTTTCAAATCCTTCCACTGCGATTGCATGCCGTTTGCCTTGGCGTAGGCATCCACTTTTTCCACTGGGAAATAGTTCGGTTCACCAGCTGCGGGTTGTTCGTCGATAGCATGCACCGCCTTGTGCCCAAGTTTGTGGGCTAGCCGAAAGGCGATCTGAGTTGTCTCACTCCGCTCCTTGCTGAGAAGTTCAGGCGTGTATCGACTATA
Source organism: Oligoflexus sp. (assembly GCF_035638955.1). Lineage (GTDB taxonomy): Bacteria > Bdellovibrionota_B > Oligoflexia > Oligoflexales > Oligoflexaceae > Oligoflexus. The sequence continues at coordinate 1,000 of NZ_DASQYZ010000495.1, forward strand.
ATCCGCCGATTCGAAACCGGAACCCTTGCCTTCCTCTTCCACCATGATCCGGTTCGGCTGAAATTTTGCCAAGCTATCGGTCAACTGCTGCAATTCCTTTTGTCTTTTTGGAACCAGGACATCATCCGCTTTCATATTATTCAAATCGGCCCCAGGATTGCCGAAGTGATAGGTTCCCAGCACCATCACTTCGATTGGCTCCGCAGCCGAGAGTGTCGCCGCTGTACACAACGCCAGCACGCACACTGACCACAAACTCTTCATTCCTATTTCCTCTCTTGTCTTTCAATCCTTGTCAAAGGGCTCAGGCTAGACATGGTGGAAGGCACAGTCCTGCAACCCGGCATTATAGGATCCTCTGGCCAGTATCGCCAGTTAAGCCATATCGATAGAGCTAGAAATGTCCTCAGCTGAATTTACTTCCAGATTTTTGGGTGGATTCTTGAGTGTCGGTTAAGAGGTGGCCGTTGCCGACCACCTCTTAACCGACAATACGTGGCGCAAAAGCAGGGCTTTCAGGTCACAGAGGTTCAGATGTGCAGAAAACGAGTTCCAATCCTGAAAGCCGTTTTGTTTGGATATTTCATCTAGAATGCTGCAGAACTAGAGGTCTGATATCCTTGAAGATCCCCGATCTTCATGCTAAAAAAACCCGCTCCTTAGCGGCTATACACACATATTCGAGGGAGTTTTTTATGCGTTCATTTGCTGTAGCGGTCCGTCTTTCATTCTTGCTTATTGCCGCTGCATTGCCGTCATTTTCCAGCCCTGCCGCCCATGCTGAAGCAGCCGGCATTTCTTCAGCCGAACTTATGCATCAGGTCCGACAAACCCACTCCAGTGAAGATATTTACGACCTTCTCGAACAACACCAACCGCGATTCTGGAATGAACTCCGCCGGAGTGATCGTTGGGAAGTGGCCGATACCATTGACCACCAACTGTCTAACGAGGAGTCCGCTGATGAAACTTCGGTTCGAGGTCTGAGTCTGGTCGAGCGAGCTTTGCGCTATGTTCGTATCAATGCAGCCATTCTGGATTCAGAAAGCGTGCCCAGTATTATCGCAATTCTCAATCCGCAACTGATCAGCGACCTTGGGTATGGACGAGATACGCCGAAAGTGGAATTGGAAGGAGTGGCTCATGACATTGTTGACGGTGCGTCCAGCCGAGGCCTACCCTATCGTGATCTGGAGAGCTTCGAAAACACCTATCGCCGCACTTTGCCTCGGTATTGGAGCGGAAAATAAGCACTCGTTCGGCAACGTTCTGTAGCGTTTGCAGACTCTAGCGGGAAAATATCTGGATTCGCGAACCATCATGCAGCCACGGAATAGAAGATCTCAGCAGAGGTGTTGCCCTCTGCTCCGACTTGCCGTTTTCGAATGATCCTCATCGACTCAAAACCACCGATAGTGATCCTTGCTGACTTAAATTTTTTGAAACCCAACGTGGCTCTGAATAGCTGCTTGATGGGCCTATGATCCTGCTCGATAATGTTGTTCAAATATTTATTCTGACGAATTTCCGATTTTAAGCAACTGTGGCGGCCGAAAACTACTGTTTTTGGCCAGAGCCTATCGGAGCAGAAAATATTCAGTTCGATTGCATCGCTCTCCATCCTGATTCCCAAGGCTTCTGGGACGATCTGTTAGGATTTGGAAAGAATCCTGACCATCCCCCAAGATGAACGTTAACGGTCGAAGCCGAGCAACCGAGTCTGGGAGCGATCAAGTGTGATGTAGCCTGGGGATCGCACATAAAAGTCCGTAAGATATCTTGCTTCTTCGACTCACGTTTTGACAAAATAAGCATTCAACCAAGCGATCCTTGGACTCTCATCCACGCCGTGCTCTATCAAGGCCAAGCCACAGCGTTTGGCGGCGGGTTCCAGCTTCTTAAGAGTCCAGTAATGAAATTGCCGCTCATCATCAGGCAGCTCGCTCACTTCGCGAATCTTGAGGCCTATATAGAAGATACCGCCGTCTCGAAGATCGTGGCAGACCGTCCGTACTATGGTTTCGAACATATCATCATCAAAGTGAAGCAGCGAAGCACAGGCCCAAACACCATCGACCTTCGTACCGATGGAGAAGGGATTGCGGAAATCGATCAGACGGCAGTCGCTGGAGGGACTTTCCTTCTGCGCCATGGCCAGGAGCTCTTTCGAACCATCGACAGCAATGACGTGAAAGCCTCGCTCTGAAAAATAGCGCGCGTCGCGTCCTGTGCCACAGCCGAGATCGAGGATGGCCTGGCCGGAAAAATGCTTGAGAAAGGCGGCGTAGAGCGCACTCATGTCCCATGAATGTACGCGGGCATGATAGGCCTTAGCATTTTTATCGTAGTAATCCAGGGATTTGCTCATAGAAGATGCCTGAAAGTGGGAGGAATTCACGACTGTCAACCGCTCCTTCATAGCATGCCGTCGAGGCCAGACCAAGGAAAGATCTGGGCTCTGTCGCAAACATTTCCGAGGCTGAAGTGAGTTTCTGAAGGGATCATTCCCCGGGCGCAGATATCCTGCGAGGGCAGTAAAACTGCTCGAAAGGAGTGGAGCCGGGAATATCAATCTGCCCTTTTGATCATGAGCATCATCTCAATTCCGGCAATCGTTTTCGCCGCCCTGAACGCCGCGCTCGGAGATCATTTCCTCGAGGTCCCTTAGGGAGAGCTTACAGCTCACGTACCAGCGAATGGAGGTCGATGGAATGGTCCCGCCGCATTGAAAAAAAGGCCACGATGAGCCCTATTGGGGCAAGTGTGGAATTCCAACCGGGAAATTCAAGCGAGAGGGAACCCCCATGAAAGAAATTACTGTACTGGCTGTAGACTTAGCCAAATCAAGCTTTCAAGTTCATGGCAATAATAATCAAGGGAAGTGCATATTTCAGCGACAGCTCAACCGTGGACAATTCGAGCTCTTCCTTGGCCAGCTGCAGC
>NZ_DASQYZ010000496.1:0-2549 GCF_035638955.1 Oligoflexus sp.
CGTCGAGGGACATGAGTATTTTTTCGACTGGACCATGTGATCTGAAGCGCCGGGCCGTTGCCGGGGACTACCCTCCAAGAACAGCGCCACTCTCGTGAATTCAGCAAATTTTTAGCAAGCAAAAGCCTTTGCATAAGCCTCATTGATTTGTAGTATACGAACGTTTTCGATCCGTTTAAAACATCACAAGGGACAAAATAATGAAAACATTCGTAGCAGGTCTGGCCTTTTTTCGGCTCTGTTGCGTTTGTTTTTGAAAATCTCGCAACTATTTAAAACCATTAATACATGCCATATGAGCATACTAAACGATTCTCATAGGTTACAAGTTATTGGAAAACAAACGCAACAGAGCCTTCGTCAGCACGGTGTCCCCGAAAAGATTAACGCAGACAAATCAGGAGTCAACGCCTCTGGTCTCAACGCCTTCAATCATGAGCATTCCGCTGACGAGGCGCTCGGGCTGGTTAAGTATCTCAATAATATCGTCGAGCAGGACCACAGGCGAGTTAGGCTGGGACACATTCACAGTGTACAGGTCCGCGGAGCGTAGGGTCATGGTGCAATATGCACCAGGCCTTGGTCAGCCAGCAGAACAGGATAATCGGGTAGAGATAAGTTTTTGATCTCGACCTTGTGTTTGGCAGAGTTATTGACCGTTATAGTGTCTGACCTTTCCAGGCTATAAATACGGCCATCAACCATGTCGACGAGCCGGGGACGCAATGCGTTGTTAGAGGCAAAAAGCGGAAAGTGGAAATTGTCACAACTGATGTCGACTGATGCCTCAACAGTTACTTTTGGAAGTGGATCGACTTTGCGCCACGCTGCAATCAAATTCCGCACAGCACCATTTCCGTCCTTGCGAGTATATGCCTGAACCGTATAATCGGAGGATGTAACTCCACTTATCTTGACGGTACAACCAGCATTATGGATGGGAGTAAGGCGGTTATCGAAAATGGCAGTCACATGCTGAAAAGCGCGGTAGCCCACCTTTTTTCGCTTCACTGTCTGGTCTCCGTTCAGAAATTGCGAGTCAGCACTACTGTCCCAGGTGCCGGTTTGAAGAAGGCCCTTATCATTCTTGGTGAAATCATAGTGCAGATCCACCAGGGTAAAGATGCTGCTTTCCACGCCCCGATAAAAGTCACCTAGCAGACGACGCAGCAAGTACTTGGCTTGATCTTCTTCAGTCCATGCCATCTTCGGACCACATAGCGCGAAAGATTTACATACCTTGGACGGCGCGCCGTTCTCGGTCTGGCGAATGCGAAAACCGTGGGCTTCAACCATGCTTTTGAACCATTTGTACTTGGCAAATTCGCCAGGGAAGTTGTCATGATCGACGGCCCCATAATAGGGATGGTAACCTACCGCAACATCGTTATCCGGGACAGTGCTTCCTTTATTGGCTGCGAAATAGTCAACAGATGTCTTGGCAAAAATCGAACTCGCTGTATTTGCTCCGCCCATGACCCCTGCTGTGAACGATCCAATGGTGATCTTCGCGCTCGATTGGACGGCTTTAATCTCTCTGGCCGCTTTTACGAGCAATTTTGAGTATTCTTCCGCCTGAACGTGGCCATCCGGTTCATTCCAAATTTCCCAATCGCTCACGCGGGTCTTGTACCGGTTGACCGTGGCTTTTACAAATTTTAGAAACCTCCCTTGACCAGCGCCAATAGGCAGAGCCCCGCCCAAATTTTTTGTACCACAGTCAACGCATCCGTTCCGCTCATTGCCATAACCCAGGAATACGAAGGGCTGGACGCCGCGGGCTAGCGCCCCATCGATGAGGACATCGAGTTTGGAGAAGTCGTAAGTCGGAGGATCTGTAATGACTTTTTCGATATCATTCCATCCCGACTGCAGACGCACTTTCATCGCGCCTGTCGGGCCAAGATGATCTTTCCAGTTATCGAAGGAGCTATAGTCTCGATCTGTGGTTTCAGCGCCAATCCCGAACGGGTGATTGAACCCCGCATTTCGAATTTCTCTGGCACTCCGTGTACGCACCAAGCCAATGAAACCGAAGCGTGCACTGTCTTTTAAATGGATAGGCCCATTTGAAACAGTTACGGCGTCCAAAGCACCTTGCATTTCTCCATCACAGCCGGATAGAGGAACCGACAGCCAAACTGCGATAATCAATAAACTGGAAAGGTTCCTATTGCCCATGAATTTTCCCATCCTTGATGACTCCTATTCTGCATATGCAGAATCTCATGCCGTTGAAAGGCATGAATTTCGACATCAAGCAGTACATTTTTTGGTTCTCAGATAAATCAGTCGCTCTTTTACGACAATTCCTTTTCTTCACGCAAGTGATTTATCGCTGTAATCAAGAGATCCAATTCTATGGAACATGGCTTTGTCGTTTGGGTAATTCTTAGTGGGTAACTTGGAGGGCTCTGTCGCAAAACTTTCAAAGGGTGAAGTATGGTTTCGAGGGCATCACCCCCGGACGCAGTTATCCTGCGAGGGCGTAAAATTGCTTGAATGGAGTGGAGCCCGGGATATCAATCTGACCTTTTTTGATCATGGCC
>NZ_DASQYZ010000497.1:0-63646 GCF_035638955.1 Oligoflexus sp.
TTGATTGCCGAACGGGTCGCAACTTCAAAGGCTCCGGCCATGGACCTGCCCCTCCACACTGGTTTCCACTCATTATCTCATGAATATTACGGCAAAAATTTCCTCACGAAAAAGTCATAAATCGTTTGGCTCGAATTTAAAAAAATTTTGCCGAAAACCCTGAAGATCTTTGGTGGCAATCCATGAAAGGCAGGGAGGGCTGGGATATGCGATGGTTATACAATTTCAGCGTGATGTTCTGTTGCTATTTCTGGCTGCACGGGACATTCATAGGCTGACGGCAGGGCGGCGCCAGGCTTAGGCATCCCAATTTAGGATGTGTATCCTGGGGATCTGCACGGGGAGCCTCCAGCGAGCCGTGGGGCATCTTCCAGAACTTCGGCTCGTACCGACCCACCAATCCCTTCCATGGCCGATCGCATGGCATCCATGCCTACGCCGCGGCCTGAGATATGCGATAACTCCACGGCCGTGGAAAACCCGCGCCCACGGCCATCGTCCCCGATGGCAAGGACAAGGTGGGCTGCAGACAGGAGAGACTTGTGCTTTCTTTTGCTTGCCGTCATTCCTCGATCGGCGGCGTCAGCCCCAACCTTCGAGTCGGGATATTAGAACGCCTCCCCTGTTATGGCATGAAGCGAACTTTTGCGCAGCTGGCGATCCATCCAGTCAGGGTCAATGCGAACGCTGCTTTGCTTTTTGCTTCTGATATGGCCCGTACTGAAACCAGCGACGAACTCATCAGGGGTGGCAAATAGCGAACGGGCATCCTGGTAATCCATCAGAAAGGTTTGTCCCCATTTGTCCCGAAACTCTTCCTCCTGATTGTCCCAGTGACCACCCAGGATACCGATATTGAAGAGAAGCTTGTGGTAGGCGTCTGAATTTAGTTTGAGGATATGACCGGTGCGGATGTTCATCACGCTATTATACCGTTGCGATGCGTCCTCCAAATCTTCAACGGCTAGCCAATCCTCCCATAAAAAGGACGAAGCACGGTAACGGGATGGAATGGACATAGGCGGTGGCATCTCCAAACCCCGATAGATATCATATTGAGTGAGCACGCCGCGGCAGCTTGAGTAAAGATAGGGTTCGTGACCAAGAACCTGAACGTGTTTAAGCGCATACTCTAATATTGCTTTAAGGTGCCCGGGATTGCTGGCAGCAAAGCTTTCATTCAAAACCGTGGAAAATTCAGCAAAAGATAGGCCACGGTAATTGTGCAGTATTTGGCCCGAAGCATTGACCGCAGCGAACTCCAGAGCTTCGTCGTTCAATGTTGCGAACAGCACAAGAGGGAGTGTACTGATGGGCAGGGGCAGACCGGGAAAGGACTTGTTGGTTATAGACCAGCTTCCGCCCCTTTTGATGAGCATGACAGTTTTCGGCATGGCTGCCGTGGTCAATAAACCCCAAGTGTCAACCTGCGGCGTGGAAATCGTCACAATCCCGGCCAAGGGATAAGACTGGACGGTCACATCACCTTCCAGATCTACAGGTCCAATCGCTTGCAAGACATCGCTATCCGGTGTCCAGACATAAATATCCTTTGTCGCGGACACCAGGATCACTGTTCCATCATTGAGGGCTTCAGACTGCAGCAGCGCAAAATCAAATTCCCGCTTCATTTGTCGTTGATTCACATGGTCAACCCACTGCAGATGACGCTCATCATCCTGATGTATGGCATAGCGCCTGTCGGGGGAACTTCGGCATCCTTTGTCGCTGCATGACAATCCGATTTCCAGCAAATTGTCACCTGCGGTCAAAAAGGTTTTGAAATGAAGAGCGTTTTCATAAAGGAGCAGGATTTTGCTGAAATCCCTGGCCGACGCCTTGAGAAAACGGGTTTGCCATTGACTTGGATGCGGGATTGTCGATTCCGTGGATATGAGCGCCGAAGGCACGAACCAGGGAGCCTGCTGCTTCAGGACGACTTGCGAAATGGATTGAAGGGACAAAACGTAGAATCTATCGTTTTGATAGGGATGTTTTTGAAGGACCGCCGTTCCCAGATTCTTGTCCAGCCATAGAGATGTCTGGGTCGCCAGTTCCCGGTCCATGTCCCAGGCTTCCAGCATGTCTTTCCGGCTGGAAATAAGGAATTCCTTGTCGTTGACTCTGGCCAATAGAAATGAAGTTATGCTGTCTTCATCGACTCCAAGTTGCAAATCCTGCACCACAGGTCCGGACTCAGGCCACTCAATTCTATGGAGACGGCTGCATTTCTTTCCACTGAGCGATGGGTTTTGGTAATCCAGGAATATCGTGTGACCATTGGCTGTGACGTCCATTCGGGTGATCCAGCATTGACTGGGGTTCGAGAAGACTGAAACGGCACCATCGGGATAGCTGACCTTCAAGATGAATTCGTTTACGGACAACAGAAATTCATTGGAATTTGGAACGCGAAAGAGCTCCAGGTTTCTATAGGGCTTATCGCCAAGGACATTGGGCAAGGGAATGGTTTTCTGCTTGTCAAGGTCAGCACTGTCAAGTGTCATGAGATCCTTGGCACCCACGAGGATGATGCGCTGCAATTGCCATTCGATGACAATATCTTCGTAATCGTGCTCGAACTTATAGGACTTCACTTCCTGGCCATGCTCCAGGACGTCCAAGGCGGTGCCTGCATTATCGGACCGAATGCCCAGCAAACGTTTCTCATCCAAATAAGCAAACTGCTTGTATGCCTTGGGTATCCGGTGAATGCGCATGCCTTCTGCAACATACGATTCAACACTGGTCGCGGATATCGCCCAGTCATCAGTATAGGGTGAAAGGGCTGCAGATGTATCCAGCAACGGTCTTTGAAATTTCATTTCCCACAGCAAATTGCTTCTGGTCGCGAACCAATGGAAATTGCCGAGGAGCTGCCAGAAAATTTCGCGAAGCTCAGCTTTCAGTGTGAGTTGTTTGGCCGAACTGAGGAGTTTTTGAAAGGCTTTAAAGGCTTCAAACTCTTCCGCCCCCTGAACGAGCAACTGGACTTGCTTGCTTGTGCTGAGGATTTCAGCAATTACGGCCTCATGGAAGACAAAAATGGTTTGAGAATCGTAGGCGAGCGATTGCCCGATCGATCCTTGCCAAAGGCATAGAGATCCCAGGCTCCTTGGTCAGGGACATTAAAGCTGGATCCCATTTTAATGAATTCGCTCTCCAAACAGCCATCGCCAGCCACAGTTTCGTCTCGGCGCTGTTTCAGGCAAGTGAAAATATCGACAGAATTCCTGTCATCGACAACGAAATTTAAATTGGCACCAGGACCAACTTTCAGAGTGTCGGACGTTTGATCGACAAGCGTGAAATTTGCGATATCGAGCCGTATAGTCGGATGACTTTGGTCCACAGACAGGGCACATGTTTCAAGGGGTGTTTCTGCCTTGACGGGTGACGCAACATCAAAGGCGTCATAACTCCTGATAGAGATGTTATAAAGGCCATCAGGCAAATCGATAGGAACCCTGGGAACGACCTGGATAGTTTCGAAATCCTTTTCCTTGATGATCCCGTTGGGCCTGATCGTAAACAGTGATCCGTGCCATGGAATAAGATACCTGTTGAGACTCCTGATATTTCACGCTGGGAATGAACTCATCAATCACAGGAATTTCCGCTGATGGGCACCTCGCAATTGCGTGCTGCTGACGATTTAAACTGCTGTCGGGTTTGAGAGAAAAATGGCTGAGACCCGGCGGCAGGCTGGTCAAGTCCAATGCGAAACCTTGCCGCTTGGTCGCTGAATCGCGCACCATAAGCCTGAAACCCCGATCGTCGGCTTGAACCACGATGCAGGATTTAGCGGTGACTCGAACGGGTTTGATTTCGGTATTTCTAATGAGGAAGGCTTCGAAGGGTATGTCATCTTCAATCTGAATCAAAGCGTAGTGTTCTTGATCCGAATTGTCGCCGCAGGTCAATATCTCGGAATCGTAGCGGTTCGTAACCTTGGAGCAGGAAACCATCACAGTCATCAGCCACAAGACCGCTAAACAGAGAATTGTTTTCAACGAGTTAGTCAAAAAATGCCTCCACAGGTAGTTGTGCCTCGGCGGGATGCATCCCTCTTTTTCAAAAGAACGAGGGAGAGTTGGAAACCCAGCAGCTTGGTAGCTATTAGCCAAATGCTTTTCGTTCTCCAGCGGTTACAGAACCGTTGTGACGTAAGCTGAAACGTTTATAGAATGCCATTGGCTTTTTCCCAAGTGCTTATTTTGTAGCTCGGATGATTTCCTCAACACCGTCCGCAATGCAGGGCACGCAATAAAAAAAGCCGGCTTGAGTGCCGGCTTTTTTAGCTTTTAGTTTACGTCTCGGACGCTCAATGCCCGCCGTGCACAGCCTCTTCCAGCAAAGGATCAGCCACAGGCAACATCGGAAAGCGTCTAGCAAACCAGAGGAATGTGGTCACAAACAGACCCGCCATACCTATGAACATGCCGATTTCCACGAGCGGACCGAAGTTTTTCAGATAATCCTCGGCCTTGACAACTTCAGGCTGAACGATCAGCTGATACGTCATCCACTGAGCAAAGAGGATGATGGAAGCGATAGTGATGGTCCAGGGCTTGGTCCACTTCGCCCATTTTGGAATCATACTGTACAAAGGCAACACAAAGCCAAGCAAAGGAATCGCGAACACAAAACCCAACCAGGGGCCGTGCAAACGATGGATGTAGTACTCGGTTTCTTCAGGAACGTTACCGTACCAGTAAGTCAGGATATGAGCATAGGTCAAATACGCGAAGAAGATCGTGAAACCGTGCATCAGCTTGCCGACATCATGGAACTGCTGTCTTTGAATGAAGTCGCCGATGAAGGTCGTTTTGAGCGAGAACATGGTGATCAGCAGCGAGGCCATCAGGGTCTGCATCATCACAGCAAACTGCCAGCCGCCCCACAGGGTTGAATACCAGGTCGGTGCCAAAGACATAATGACGTCAAAGCAAAGGAAGGTAAAACCTACGCCGTAGCAAACCAGAATCGGTGCGCTCCAGTATTTGGTCTTCACGCGGACTTCTTCACCCAGATCTTCCGCTTCTTCATGACGGCCTTCCATCCAGGCCTTGTCACGATTGATGCCCAACCGAAGTTGCCACATCACGAGGTAGGTGAGGAGAGCGATGATAAAGAAGACGCGTGCGTACATCAGCTCCGGCTTCAGCCAGCTGCGTTTGCCCCAGAAGTGATCCAGCATGTGGGGATCGGCAATCCAGCGGTAAACTTTGCCAGCACCGCCGATGTCAAACATCACCGCAATGATGTAGACGGCAAAGAGAACAGCCGCGACCGGAACGAAAGCGCCGAACGCTTCCTGAATCCGGCGGATAGGACGGGCCCAGGTGGCACCGATCACATCCTGCATGGCCGAGAAAGCCATGGCACCAAAGCCAAGACAGAAAAAGAAGTAAAGGTTAAACAGCAATGAACCCCAGACCCGAGGTCCCTGATGCGTAAAAAAGCCGAAAGCGGCGGCGATCAAGCCGATACCGATACCAATCAGCGCCGCAAGGCGAAGAGTGGGTGAGCCCTTCAGAAAAAGTGACTCTTTGTCCTTGTATAATTCCTTGGCGATACTCATCGGGGTTCCTCTTCCTATTTCGGCTGCGGCGATTGCAGGGTTCTCAGATAGGTAATCAGCTGCCAGCGCTCATGCGGGGAAATCGCGTGGGCGTAAGACGGCATCATGTTGCCACCGTTGGAGATCTGCAGGAAAAAGTACCCGTCTTTTCTCGCGACCAGTTCAGGACGGGTGATATCGGGAATAGGCACCGGATAAGCATCGCCCAAAAGCGATTTACCCTTGCCATCCAGACCGTGACACACCGCGCAGTAGGTGTCGAACATCAGCTTACCGTTAGTCCTCACATCCTGGCTGACCTGAGGTCCCTCACCAAAGGGATTGCGCAGTTCCTGTTCCGCCTGAGCGGGACTTTCCGGATAAAGAATCGCATTGATGGTGACGCTGCCATCGGGTGGATTCAGGTAGGATTCCTGAGTCTTCACCGTGGGGTTGTCCGCCATGTCGGGCATGTACTGGAGTTTGGTCGTGTTTCGACCATGGGGGTTGCAGGCACTGACGCCGGTGAGGGTCAGAGCTGTCAACGCGAGCTTGGTCGCCAGATGCTTCATGGTTTGCCTTTCCTCACTTCGACTCAATGATACGAATTTCTTCAGCGCCGAATTCTCTTAGAACCCGGGCTTGCTCGCTATCGAGTGACGCGTTCGGCACGAAAATACCGAAGCGATCATCCGTAAAGCGAGGATCCAGAATACGCTGCTTGGGGTTCGGCAAACGCCCCATGACCAGCATGCCAAGAATGGTCATCAAACCGCCGAAGAGAATCGTCAGCTCGAAACCGATCACAACATACGCAGGTATTGAATAGAGACCAGCGAGTTTACCGCCGACCACCAGAGGCCAGTCATAGTCGAGCCACAGAGCCAGACCAAAACCGGTCACGGTTCCTGTCAGCGCACCCGAAAGAGTGAACCAACGCACGGGGCTTGGACCTGCATCCAAAGCCTCTTCGATCTCATGATATGAGGTGGGGCTGAACACCTCATGTCCTGCGCAATCCGAGCGAAGTTGAACAGCCTTCATCGCATCGACGACGTTATCCAGATATTGATAGACTGCTAAGATTCCACCTGGTCTTTTACTCATGGGTAGCCACCTTAATCAATGATGCTTTTTGCTTAACGGTTTGGGCATGATCAGTTTCAACTCTGACATCGACACGATTGGGAAGAATCGGCAGAAGATCAGGAACCAGAACATGAACCAACCAAAGCTACCAATGGACAGACAGATATCTCCGAGCGAGGGCTGGAAATGACCCCAGGAACCAGGCAGAAAATCTTCAGCCAAAGATGAAACGATAATGTTATAGCGTTCGAACCACATACCGACGTTGACCAGGATCGCCACAAACATGGACACAGCAATGTTGTTGCGCATGCGCTTGGACCACCAGATCATGGGGAAGATACAGTTACAGAACACCATGACCCAGAAATAGAAAGCGTAAGGACCGATCGCACGTTTCTCGAAAATGCCCCACTCGTAAACGTTGCCCGAGTACCAGGCGACGAAGAATTCAATGCCGTAGGCATAGAATACGATAGTCGAAGTCAAAAGGGTCAGTTTGATACAAGCTTCCAGATGCTCGGGCCGAATGAACTCTTCCATGCGGAACATCTTACGAACGGGAACCAAAAGGGTATACACCATCGCGCAACCGGAGAGGATCGCACCTGCAACGAAGTAGGGTGGGAAGATGGTCGTGTGCCAGCCGGGTTGGATGGACATTGCAAAGTCCCACGAAACGATGGAGTGAACCGAGAGGACGAGGGGCGTGGCGAGAGCCGCCAGGAAACCATAACCGGCTTCATAGTGATGCCACTGTTTGGCCGTTCCGCGCCAGCCGAAGCACATGATGCCGTAAATAAAGCGACGAACGCCTTTCACACGGTCACGAATCGAAGCCAAATCGGGAACCAGACCCATGTACCAGAAGAGCAGTGAGATGGTCAAATAGGTCGAGATCGCGAACAAGTCCCAAGCCAAGGGTGAACGCAGGTTCGACCAGACGTTGTTGGTGTTCGGCAAAGGTGGGATCCAGTACATGGCAACCCACAGACGACCGACGTGAATCAGCGGGAAAAGACCCGCGGTAATTACGGCGAAGACAGTCATGGCCTCGGCACTTCGGTTCACTGTGTTACGCCACTTGGCACGGAACAGGAACAAAATAGCTGAGATCAAGGTTCCGGCGTGACCGATACCGACCCAGAAAACGAAGTCGGTGATCAACACACCCCAATAAACAGGGCTGGTCTTTCCGGTAATACCCATACCGTAGGTAATTTCCAGACCCCAGGTGATCGCACCGATCAAAAGAAAGATGATCGCACCAGCCCACGCCAAATAATAGGTCGGGTGGGGCTTTCCCAGATTGGCAAGAATGCCGTCATTGACGTCTGAGATCGTCCTGTTCCACTTTACTGCCTCGCTCATCCAATTGCTCTCCGCTTAGATGTCGTTTCTTTTAAGGATGTCCATGCCCTGGTTCACCGGCTCCGCCGCCATGGTCATGACCATCGCCGGCTGCAAAGCCTTCTGTTCCGTCGTGTTTCACTTTTGCCAGGTAGTTGAGGTTCGGCAGAGTTTTCAAGCCGTACTCTTTCAACTCGGGTTTTCCGCCGAGCAGAAGGAAGGCACGGTTGTCTTTGCGAGCTCGCGTCACTCGGGCATTAGGATCCAGGAGGTTGCCGAAGACGATCGCATCGGTAGGACACGAAGTCTGGCAAGCTGGACGAATTTCACCGTCAAACACCATGCGGTTCTGCTGCTTGGCATTGTGCTTCGCATCGCGGATGCGCTGCACACAGAACGTACATTTTTCCATGATACCGCGGGTCCGCACCGTCACATCCGGGTTCAGAGCACGGGGGTTGCGATCCATGGGGCTCTCGCCCATGATGTTCCACTTGTAGGTGTACCAGTTGAATCGACGAACTTTGTAAGGACAAGCGTTCGCGCAGTAACGAGTCCCGACGCAGCGGTTATAAGTTTGAGCGTTCAAACCTTCCGGCTCATGCGTGGTGGCATACACAGGACACACAGCCTCGCAAGGCGCGTGATTACAGTGCTGACACGTCACAGGCTGGAAGCTCACAGTTGGATTGTCGACAGCGCCGCTGAAGTAGCGGTCAATGCGCATCCAGTGCATACGGCGGCCCATGCGGACCTGCTCACGACCGACTTGAGGCACGTTGTTTTCAAGGTCACAGGCCACGGTACAGTTGCCGCAACCGGTACAACGCTCCAGGTCAATCGCCATACCCCAGCGGTAGGTGCTGCTGGCTTTCCATTCCGGGAAGAGCCAGCTGGTGCCACGCAGATCGCCATCGCGGGGTGTAAGCGATGGATAAAGATCGGGAACAGCGTCCAGGTCTTTTTCCTTACGAACATTCGCTACAGCCTGGGCCAGTGGAATGATCGGCATAATGTCGTGACGGTTGGCAATATCGTTGTGCTTCTGCTGCGAGCAGAGCTGATAGAAACGACCGGTCTTGCCGATTTCCACCGTTTGACCTGCGGTGACGATATCACCGGTCAATTCATCGGTTTCAAAGGCCAGGGCCACCAAAGGATCGACGCCTACGCGTTCACTGGCCCGGCTGGTCGCCAGTTTGTGACCATTACCGCGCGGCACAGCGATGGTATCGTAGTGCAGACCAGGCATCGGATACACGGCGGCTTCGAATGACCCACCTGGGCCTTTCACGGTCACGACATCATTATATTTGACACCGATTTCGCGAGCCTTGTGCGGGTTGATCGCGACCCAGGTATCCCAGGCCACGGTCGTCATGGAGTCACCGGCTTCCTGCAGAATAGGCCGGTCGGCACCATAACCATCACCCAACTTGCCGTCCAGATACGCGACCAGTTTAAAGCCCTGGTTCACCGGAACAGGTTTAATGGAGGCACTCACATCCTTCAGCGCCGGCATTTCGCGTTTGCTGAGTTGAGTGACAAAGAAACCTTTGCGTTGGATGGCTTTAAAGAATGTATCGAAATCTTTATTGATTCCCGATTCTTTATAAATGCGGGTCCACTTGTCACGCAGATACGAACGATAGTCCGCATAGGCGCCGACGGGCTTGCCGAATTTGCTCGCGGTCCAGAGCAGAACATCTTCCGCCTGACGACTGTTCGCTACCGGACGCACCGCAGGCTGCTGAATCGACCAGAAGCCGGCGACCAGCTCCTCATCACCCCAGGCTTCCAAAGGATTATGGGTATTGAGCACATATTCTGCGTACTGACAGGTTTCGGTCGGCATCGGCTGCATGGAAACGATGGATTTCACGCTTTTCAGAGCGGCATCAATCCCGGTCGAACCAGGCAGGGTGAACGCAGGGTTCACATCGACGACAAAGAGAAGGTCATAAGTCGGCGCGTCTTTGATAAAACGGGCCACATCACCAGGACGACCTGGGTTTTTGAACCAACCTTGATCAAAATAAAGCAGACGATCAGCATAAGCCCCAAGGAGAACGTTAGCCATGATCGCAGCCAACTGCACCTGGGTACCATTTTTACTGAAGGCACCCGATTCACCGGCGATCAGCACAGCTTTTTTGCTCAAAGCTTCGCCGGCCAGTTTGTTAAGATGGGCGTCCAGGTTCAGACGAGTCCGGGCTTCATCGATCACAGCTTTGTGAGCTGTGATGACCGCACGAATGCTGCCTTTCTCGCCTGCCGAGCCTTTGGCATCCGGACGGGCCAACAAAGCTTCGACGAGGGCCAGCGTAACCGCGAGCTCATCACCCGCTCCAATCACATGACGCTCGTCCGATTTGCCACCGGTTACCGTCATGCGGGATTCAAACTGAACAAAACGTCCTTTGGAACCGGAACGGAATGTGTGACCGATCGACCAGCTTTTGCTTTCGAAGATCGGTGCGACACCGCCGCTGGCTTCCAGGAAGTTGGTTCCAACGCCGATCAGAAGCTTCGAACGGCGCAGGTCCGAACGAGGCATGCCGTCCAAACCAAAGGCCAGACGGTGCGCTTCCGAAACGCTGTTATAAAGAGCGTTGGTCTCGTAGACATAAACGTTGTCTTCGGATTGACCGACGGTTCTCAGGAAGTCTTTATAGAATTGAAGACTATGCCCGGTGCCGCCCTTAACAAGGAGACCGACTTTTTTCGAGGCTTTAACTTTGGCCGCCAGGGATTCGTAAACTTCTTCCCAAGTCACAGCGGTCATCGTATCACCGATACGAACCCGGGGAGCATTGGGACGGTCGGGGTGAAACAAAGCCTGGAGTTCAGAAAGAGCGAGGGCTGATGTCGCGCCTTGGCTCAGCGGATGCTCAGGATTGCCTTCGATAAAGACGGGACGGCCTTCGCGGGTCTTGACCACAACGCCGACGCGATCGATGGTCGTCGCGTAGTAGTTCGCGATACCGGGGATGAAATCCTTGGGCTGCTCAACGTAGGGAACTGCTTTTTCAACAGGACGGTACACGCAACCAGCAGTCGCCAGCATCGCTCCTGCGCTGAAGAGGCGCATAAAATCGCGGCGGTCGACGGGCAATTTACGGCCCTCGTCCTCAGCGGCACGATCTTGAGTTTCGCCGAGCTCGGGAATGACCTCTTCGATGTTCATATAGAACGGTCCCGGCACAAACTCTTTGGCGGGTTTTTCGAATGGCAGATCTTCCGTCGCAAAGACTTCTGGCTTGTCTTCCAGTCCACGGAGATCCCTATCGATACTCCTCATCTAACAACTCCCTTTCGAAACGAGGACGCGGGCCTCGGTAAAAGTCTTTATTTGTTCTTTTTTAGTAATGGCAGGTCGAACATGCGATAGGGGCTTGGTTTTTCTGGTGACATTCCACACACCAGCCCATTTGCATCGACTTGGCCTGCTGCACAGTCACCATGCTCTTCACATCACCGTGGCATTCAGCACAGTCGATGCCTTTCTGCACGTGGGGGCGGTGGCTGAATCGCACAAAGTCAGGCATATCGTGAACCTTGGTCCAGACCACAGGCTCTTTCGCGTCCCACTTCGCCTTCAGATACTTGATAGCATCCTTATCGGTGCGAACATATTGGTGGCAGCCCATGCAGGTATTCAAAGAGGGGATTCCAGCTGTTGCCGAGCGGCGTGCCGCGGAGTGGCAGTACTGACAAGGGATCTGACGGGTCCCAGCATGCAGATTGTGCGGAAACTCAATCGGCTGGTCCGGATGATAGCCGACATTGTCAACCGTATCACCGGGCGTCCAGTAGTTGGTCCAGAACTTGTTGCCGCGCCCGCATGCACTGGGAATCAGCAATGCAAGCAACAGACAAAGCCTTGCTAAGGGTGAGAAAGTCTTAATCACGGTAGCCAACGACAGCCTCCTTAACGGGATAGATCAATATCGACGGATGCAAACTCAAACGATGATGAAGATAGCTTCAGTCACAAACTGCTGAGTCTCCTGCTACGAAAAACCAGCAGCGAATGCCACGTCTCGCGCGCAAGTGGCGATCGTCATATGACCGCCTTAGTTATCATAAATTCCATGTAGCGCCAATCCTTTTATGGACGCAAGTAGGTTAGCACTGCTCGGAAATTCGCTGAAATTGGCGACCGAAGAACCCGTTCCAAACCTGCCACAAACCGGCCGTCGCGACGTGCTAGTCTAAAAGAAGACCTGATTTTAAATCAGATCCGTGTTTGCTACCAACAAGAAACAGTTTTATTTGCGGAGAAGTTTTGCGAGAATCGGCCCAATGCCAAAACCGCACGCAACCCTGCGTGAGACAGGTCTGGCAAGAGAAGGGATGTGCATGGACTTCCATTTGACCGAGGGCCTCGTCCCCAAGGGCGATCAGCCGACCGCCATCGCTTCCATTACGGAAGACCTCCGCCAAGGTCATAAGCATAATGTCCTGCTCGGTGTTACCGGGTCAGGCAAGACCTTTACGATGGCCAATATTATCAAAAAGCTTGGGTTGCCCACGCTGGTGATGGCTCCCAACAAAACTCTGGCCGCTCAGCTCTTTACTGAGTTCCGCGAGCTCTTTCCCAACAACGCCGTTGGCTTTTTCATCAGCTACTATGACTACTATCAACCCGAAGCCTATATCCCCGGGAGCGATACTTATATAGCTAAGGATGCTCTGATCAACGATGACATTGACAAAATGCGCCACGCCGCGACCCAATCGTTGTTTGAACGCAAGGATGTCATTATTGTGGCGAGTGTCAGCTGTATCTATGGTCTCGGGTCGCCGACCAGTTACGCCAATCTCGTGGTGAACGTCAAGAAAGGCGACGAGCTGGCTCGCAATACCTTTCTGCGAAGCCTCATCGATATTCAGTACTCACGCAATGACACGGCTCTGCAGCGGGGGACCTTTCGCGTGCGAGGCGATGTGGTCGACATCCTTCCGTCCCATCAAAAGGACCAGGGGATTCGCGTCGAGTTCTTCGGCGATGAGGTCGAGGCCATTTCCATCTTCGATGTCCTAACGGGAAAAAAACTTAGATCGCATGACTCTCTCTCGATCTATCCTAATTCGCATTACGTCACCGAACGGGATGATATGCGGACCATCGTTCGGGAAATCCTTCACGATCTGGGTATCCGCCTGCGGGAACTGAAAGAGGAAAATAAGCTCGTCGAATACCAGAGGCTCGAACAGCGGACCATGCATGATGTGGAGCTGCTCGAGGAACTGGGATTCTGCCCGGGCATTGAAAACTACTCCCGATATCTGACAGGAGCCGCACCAGGCGCCCCGCCACCGACCTTGCTCGATTACTTTCCGAAAGAGTTTCTGACCATCATCGACGAAAGTCATATCACCGTGCCCCAGGTCGGAGCCATGTATCGGGGTGATCGTGCGCGCAAGGAAAACCTCGTCAATTACGGCTTCCGTTTGCCGTCGGCCATGGATAACCGGCCGCTCAAGTTCGACGAATTTCTGGAACGGACCGATAAGATCATCCATGTCTCGGCCACGCCGGGTAAGTTTGAGCTCGAGCAAACCGGAGGCCGCCACGCGGAACAGATCATCCGTCCCACTGGACTGATCGATCCGCAGATTGAAATCCGTCCGATCACCAATCAAGTGGATGATCTGCTCTCAGAAATTAAGAAAGTCACGGCAGCCGGGGCCCGGATTCTCATCACGACCCTCACCAAGCGCATGGCCGAAGACTTAACGTCCTATTACCGTGATCTTGGTATTAAGGTGAAGTACCTGCATTCCGACATCGACAGTCTGGAACGCAGTGAAATCCTGCGGGATCTGCGCAAGGGAACCATCGATGTGCTGATCGGCATCAACCTGCTGCGCGAGGGCCTTGACCTCCCCGAGGTCCAGCTCGTGGCCATCATGGATGCGGATAAAGAGGGCTTTCTGCGCTCACGCTCTTCGCTCATTCAGACTGTGGGCCGGGCGGCGCGGAATGCCCAAGGACGGGTGATCTTTTTCGCCGATCACATCACCCAGGCCATGCGTGAATGCATCGATGAAACCGATCGCCGCCGTCGGATCCAGGTGCAGTACAACCTGGATCATGGCATCACGCCGACGACCATCCAGAAGGAAATGCAGCAGAGTCTGCGTGAAATCTATGGTCTCAGCAGCGATGACCACAAAAGACCGAAGGATTCAGCCGACAAGTTGCTCAGCGAGCACAATGTGAAGTCGGTGCGCGAGTTGGAAAAATTGATTCAACGCAAACAAAAAGAGATGCAAAAAGCAGCCGCGGAATTGGAATTCGAAAAGGCTGCGGAAATCCGCGACACCGTTGCGGCACTGAAAGATACGCTTCTCGTTTACATGGATGAAACGGGTTCGAATCAATGACTCTTCTGGCTGACAAGCTCAAGCAGTTGCCCCAGGATTCTGGCGTTTACCTGATGAAGGACCAAAAAGGGACCATCATCTACGTAGGTAAAGCCAAAAATCTGCGGAACCGTGTTTCGAGTTACTTTCAAAGCGGCGGGCAGCATACCCACAAAACCCGGGCTCTGGTTCATGAGATCACGGATTTTGATATGATGCTGACCAAGACCGAGATCGAGGCGCTCCTCCTGGAGCGGACTCTGATCCGGCATCATGCGCCGCGTTACAATATTCTTTTGCGCGATGACAAGGAGTACCCTTACCTGCGCGTGCAGTTTTCTGATCCCTGGCCACGTCTGGAAAAGGTCCGCCGCCGCAGGGAGGATGGCGCGCATTATGTCGGTCCCTTCGGGAGTTCATCGCGGCTTTCGATGCTGCTCAAGCAGGTCTATCGCATCTTTCCTTTGATCCGGTGTTCGCCTCATGAATTCAAGGCCGCAACGAGACCCTGCAATTACTACCATATGAAGATGTGCCTTGGGCCCTGTACGAAGCCTGTGGAACGCGATCTTTATATCAGTATTATGCGTGGCGCAGTTTCTCTGCTCGAAGGCAATGTGCGCAGCTTGAAAAAGCACCTGGAAGAAAAAATGAAGGAGGCAGCTGCCGCCGAAAAATATGAGCAGGCCGCTCAGTTTCGCGATCAGATCGAGGCCATTGAAAAGATCACCCAGACGCAGGTCGCCATCCTCGACCAGACCGTGGATGCCGATATCGTCGGCGTCATGGAAGCTCCCGGTTTTCTATCGTTCCAGGTCAGCACGGTTCGCCATCGGGCGCTGCTGGGCGGAGATTCTTTTATCACCAAGGATTCTGCCAGCACGCTGCAGGAGTCCCTGGAATCCTTTATTCTGCAGTACTATGGCAACCGCCAGGTGCCGCCTTTAATTCTGGTCCGCGATGTGGAAGGCTTCAGCGAGGAGCTGGCCCAGGTGATCGGCCAGAATCAGGAAACGCCTGTGGTCATTCGTAAGGTCCGAGGCAAGGAGGAGCGTGACATCCTGGAGCTGACGGAAAAAAACGCCCGGCATCAGTGGGAGCAGAACAGTCGGCTCAACGATCAAAGCCAGGTGGCGTTGGAAGCTTTGCAGGAAACGCTGGAACTCAAAAATCTACCGAGGCGTATCGAGTGCATCGATATTTCCAACCTTCAGGGCACAGCGATCGTGGCCTCGGATGTTTGTTTTATTGATGGCAAAGCCGCCAAGAATTTTTATCGACGCTATGAAATCAAAACTGTAACCGGGGCGCCGGATGACTTCGCCAGTATTCGCGAGGTGGTCGAGCGCCGCCTCGAACGCGGGATTCGGGACGATGATCTGCCCGATCTTTTGATCATCGACGGGGGGCGACCGCAGGTTCGTGCCGCCATGGACGTCCTGGTACGCTACCCACAATTGGGTCTGCCCTTGGTCGGCCTGGCCAAGGCCCGGATCGATAAAGGTCTGCGGGATGATTCAGCGGCTGTGCGTTATTCCAAGGAACGACTGGTTCTGCCGGATCGCGAGGATCCTATCGAACTTGATGAGGGCACACCTGTCTTTCGTCTCGTGACGCGCGTCCGTGACGAGGCGCACCGGTTTGCCATCACCTACCATCGCAAGAAACGGCAGAAGATTTCCCATGCCTCAGTCCTGGATGATATTGCCGGTGTGGGCCCCACGCTGAAACTGCGTCTTTTGCAGGAATTTGGCAGCCTGGAAGCGTTGAAATCCAGCAGCCTTGAGCGTCTGCAGCATGTGAAAGGCGTCAGTGAAAAGGTGGCCATGAATATTTACACGGCCCTGAACGGGGAAGACTCCGAAGCAGAATCAAGCAGCGGAACCTGATTTTGCCGGCTGTGGGGCTGGATTCAATTCAGCCCAATGCTCATGCGGCAGAAACATCCGAAAGGCAAAGGCCACTGGTTTCAGATCGTGCGGGTGCTCTTTCAGCTGAATAAAGATCCGGCCTCCCACATCGGCCAGGACCTTGCGCACCGCATCCATGCCCACACCACGTCCTGATATGTCCGACACGTTCGCGGCCGTGGAAAACCCCGGGATAAAAATAAAGTCGGCGATTTCCTCGACCGTCGGTTTGCGATCATCCGGGAAAAGCCGCATGGTTTTGGCTTTTTCATGGATCCGATCCAAACGCAGGCCGGCGCCGTCGTCGCTTAAGTCAATTTCCAGAAACCCATCCGGATGTTCGCGCAGATCGATGAAGATGGTCCCTGAAGCTCCCTTGCCTTGGCTCCGGCGCACATCTGCTGTTTCCAGGCCGTGATCGACGGCATTGCGCAAAAGGTGAACAAAGGTCTTGCGCAGGACCTCGGCACCGTCAACCGTAAAACCCACCTTGGCCCCACGAATGACAACCTGCGGTGGCTCCTTGCCCAGATCACGAGCCAGAGACGGGAGCTTCGAGGTCATGTCCCCAAAAAACTGCCGCGCATCGGAATAATAGATATTAAAGAGGGTATCCTTGACCCGGGTCACAAAAGGCATCAGATCCGCGTCCAGATCCATGCGCTTGAGCTTTTGCAATTCCAGGATATGATCGCGCACCAGTTTCAAATCGATGCGGGCCATGTTCTCTTCCGGTTCCCGCTTCAACTTGTAGCGGTTGATGGCAAAGTACTCATCCACCGGTGCCTCGACGTCAGACAGCAAAGCCAAAGCCCGCTGTCGATCCCAGACCATGATTCCCTTCTGCACATCCGCGTAATACTGTTCGCACTCGTGCGCCGCGTGCGTGATTTCCGAGAAGTGATAGGTCCGGGCCGCGCCTTTGATCGTATGCATGTTCACAAAGAGCAGACGCAGTGTTTCCTCGTTGTGTCCGCTGGTCTGTCCAGCCAGGCGCCGACTTTCGTCGAGAAATTCACGCGATGACTTATAAAACAGCATAAAACGTTCGGTCGAGATTTCCAGAAGGCGGGTGATGATATCGATTTCGCGCTGCGTCTTTTGGTTCTTGGCTTCAAGGACTTTGAGGGCTGTGACATCCTTGATGGCCAAAAGAATTTTTTCCACCAGGTCCGTCTTCTCATTCACCACCGGCTGCCAATCCAGCTCAAGAATCCGGCCGCCTTCAAAACGCAAGCTCTTGGGCAGGTTGCCGGCGTTGGTTTCGAAGTTCATCGCATCCTCACCCACACTTGTTTCAAGGATGGTCATGGTCATGTCCTTGGCCTCGCGGCTCAGGTCACTCCGGTCCAAAAAGATCTTGCGAATATTCTGCCTCTCAGGGGTTTTATCATTCAAGATCTGCGTGACAAAACGGGAATAATCATCGTTAATCGTCCCATCCGCATTCATCGTCATCAGACCCTGCTGCACACTCAAAAGGATGGTCTTGGCATCACGGGTCTGGCGTTCGACTTCCACGCGCAGGTCGCGACTCAATCGTTCGGCAGTTCGGAAAGCATGCGCGAAATTTTTACCAACCACCTGCGATTGGGTCAGGATAAAGGCCAGCATTCCATACTGCCCGAGAAAGGGCGCATCATACGCATTGGAAACAGCCACCAGGATGTCATTGAGCATGGCCAGAATCATGAGGCCAAGGCCAAGGGCTGACAGTCCCGCACCGCGCTGACCTTTCCAGGCCGCACGAATGGTTTGCACCATAAGCAGGGGAGGGATCAGCAAAAAGATGCCATTCACAGCCAGCATCAGGACCTGCGGGACACTGGGAAATGAGACCACCAGGAGCAGGAGACAGCCTCCAACAAAAACCTGATTGCTGCGGACCATCCAGCGCGTCACGTACTGAGGAAAGCTGTGATGCAGAAACAGCATGATGCAGAGCAGCCCGAGCGGCAGATCCATCAGGATATTGACCATACCAAACAGAGCAAGAGCGACATTCGGGGTTGTGAAAGCCTCGCCCCACAGTCCTTCGGTGGAAATGTAGCGAAGGCCCATGACCAGGGCGAAAGCTGCGATATGGAGACTGCCACGGTCATCCGTTCGCTGCAGAAAAAGAGCAAGATTGGCCATCAGCAGCATGAAGAATGCGCCCAGGACAAAGAAGGCTTCCCAGCGCGCGTGGGTAATTTCTCCGCGAACCATGGGAGCATATCGACCCAGGGTCGGCACGGATCGATACGTGGCATCAATCGTATATTCACTGACATGGATCAGCAGCCAGCCCTCTCGAACTTCCGGCAGAGAGCCCACTTTTTTGCGACTTTGCGGAATACTGGTCTCGCGGTCGGTTCCCACTTTCCCCACATTCATAATGGGCTGCACGCGCCAGCCGCTGGCGATGGGAACGGCGAAAAAGCTGCGATAGTTATTAAAGAACTGATCGATGAGAAGACCCAGGCGCCCTGCAGGCAGTTGGCTTAAACGAATGGCGAGCGTCCCATGTCCCTGGTTGCGATAACCAGCTTCTTCCCAACTGGGTCCAGGCATTTTCAGCAGAATAAACGGCAAGGAGTCGATGGTCGCCATATCTTCAGCGGTCAGGAAGCGATCCGTATAAAACCGCCATTCACCCTGTAACTTCAGCCGGGGTTGCAACAAAGGATCCCAATCCGCGGCGTCCAATATTCCTTTTTCGAGGGTAGCTGCAGGCACGGGCGCCGCCCAGGCCAACGAAAAATGCAAAAGGAGCAGCACGATAAGCCGATGAATCATGGCCAAACCTCGGGTCGCTTGCGGTGATGAACCAGTGATATTTGATGATAGCGCCTGGATATGGGTTTGCCCAAGCCCTGAATCCCCACCAGAGGGGCAATCCATGGAATTCACGGCCGTCTTGTGCAGGATTGTGGATAGCACCAGGCTCATAGGAATTGGAAGACTTCGATGATTTCGAGGCCACGGTTTTCAACGGTCATATAAACAAAACCGCCGTTCACATGCAGGTAGAGAGTTCCGTTATTGGCCGAATACGAGCGGGCAAGAGTAGGTGCTGTCTTGTTGCTGACATCAATCGCATACATTTTACTAAATGTATAGTCGGTGACGAAGGCATGGTTATCCACAACGCTCACACCCAGAACCACACCATTGCCCGTCGTGGCGATAGTGGACCGACTGATGGGGTTGCCCGGTGTGCTCACGTCAAAAATTTCCAAACCAGCTGACCCGACTGTTATGTAAGCGTGATTATCCCGGACATCAATATCCTCCATCGAGGGACGCGAGATGGTGCGCACGAGAGAAGGTGAAACCGGAGTGGTCACGTCGTAAATCTTAAGGCCTTTGAACGTTCCTGTATCGCGATGCGTGAGGTAAACAAAGTTGCCTATTTTGTAGATGCCGGCCCCGTGGCCGCTACTAGGCGTAAAACTGCTTTGAGTGATGTCATCAGGGTTACTGATGTTAATGATAGCGAGGCCGCCACCGCGGGCATTATCTTCGACGGCAACATAGGCGAAGTTGCCTTCGACATAAACCACAGAGGCGTTGGTTAAGGGAAACGAGTCCTTCATCACAGGCGCTGCGGGATTGGTGACATCAACAACGATAAGGCCTTTATCCCAGTTGGCCACATACGCATAATTGCCGACGATTTTAACATCTGAGCACCAGCCCGATGTAGAAGTATTTCCCATACTAATAAAGCCCGTCTGAGTAGGATTAGCCGGACTGCTGACATTCACAATGGAAAGGCCCGCCACCCCTCGACACACGTAGCTGTAATTGCCAGATGTCCGAACTCCAAGAACTTCCGAGTAGGCGAGAAGACCATTACGGGTGAAGCTGCTCTTCAAAACCTTATTGGCAATAGGCGTGGCGGTCACCGCAACGCCAGCTGCATAACGACCTGTGGTCGATGCCGCAAACACTTTGTAATAACGAGTCGTATTCCCAGGAAGACTGGTATCGACCAAAGTTGTGGCATTGCTGACAGCCTTGACCGTCGCACCACCCAGCAGCGATCCCACGCTGTAAAACATCCCATTCAACGGTGTGGCCGTGATGGGTGACGAAGACGCGAGCACAAGATAGGACTGGGCACCGCCGCCATCGGCCCAACTCAAACTCACAGAGTTCACAGCAGGCGTGGCCGCCAACGAAACGACATCCGCAGGTGCTGGACCCAGGGCTGCCGCTCCAACCGCAACATTCAAGGTTAAGCTAAAAATACTGCTATTGTTCGCGAGATCTTCACAAATCAAAGTCGCGGGATAAGTGCCAGAAGCTTCAATGGTAAAGGTACTCAGGAGAGTGCCCGGCTGCACAATCTTGAGTCGATCATCATTGGTGGTCCAACGGCATTGGGTTTCCGTACGATCCTGAATCGCAAGCGCGGGCTGACCTCCCGAGGTCAAATTTTGCTCCAAGGCTCCATCAAGTGCGGGTCCTTGACGATCCACGACCAGCAGCTGACTTTTGCTGCCAACCGGCAAGCCTTGCGATGATTTCAGGCACAGATACCAGACGCCCTCTTCCAGATCGATGAGATGGACAGAGAGACCGGTAACAGACAGGGTCTTTTTGGGAAGAAGGCAGGCCTCATCTTCAGCCAGATCCAGGGTGTATTCGGTGATCCCAGGAATTTCATCCCAGCTCACCAGAATATCATGCGAATGAGTATAGGTTTGTTCCAGCTGCAGAGTCGACGATTGGTCACTGTTGCTGAAAGGTTCCAGACAAGTCTCACCACTGCATTCATCGGGCGCACTGGGGCCACTGCGGTTTTCACTGCAGGCCGCGAGACCAATGAACAATCCTAGTAGTATGGATCGCAAGGCAACTTCCCCCTGGGCATGAATTCTTATCGGTTGGGTGGGAAGTGTTCTGATGAAGGGTCGAAAAAAGGAATGCGGTCAGGAGCTTAAAGGCCTCTCTTACTCTTGGTAAGAAAGGCCTTATTCTTAGCTGTAGATGGGGCCGCGCTTGAGCGCTTCACGGATCTTGGCAATCACCAGATCAATCTCGGCCGATGTGATCAGAAAATGCGGAGTGAAACGGAGGGCGTTCTTGCCGCCGTGAATCACACCAATACCCTGCTCACGCAGCCAGGTTTCGACACCTTTTTTCCCGACCACTTTATAGCCTTCGGGATTCAGGTGCAGAGCACAAAGAAGGCCGGTGCCCGTGGCATCAGTCACGACATTGGGAAACTCTTCACGCAGCTGACGGAAGCGATCCAAAAATTCCTTGCCGCGCTCGCGGATATTTTTTCGCAGCTCGGGTGTGACGGAGTCCAGAACCGCACAGGCTACATCCAGGGCGCGTGGGTTGGTGGTCATCGTATTGCCATAGATGCCGCGCTGATAAAGTTCGGCCGCATGGCTGTTCAAGGCGAGAATCGACAGGGGGTACTGCCCGGCATTCACGGCTTTCGAATACGTTTCCATGTCCGGCGCTTCGCAGTTTTCAAAGCCAGGATAATCACAGATGCTGAGCGAGCCTTGCGCGCGCAAGCCAGCCTGGATGGAATCGACCATAAAGAGCGAACCGTGTTCCTTGGTCAGGCGTCGCGCCTCGTCATAAAACGCGCGCGTAATGCCCACACCGGGGTTGCCTTCGCCCATCACGGGTTCAATCAGCGTCATTTCAATGAAGATGCCTTTTTTCTCGGCTTCCGCAAAAGCTTCGCGCAGCTGGTCGATGTTATTGGGCTCCACCGTCATCAGCTTTTGCTCGCGGAAGGTCGCGAGCTTTTGATAATTCTTGGCCGAGGAATCCGAGGCCTGGGCCGGGCGTTCGGTACGACCGTGGAAACTGCCCTTCATCGACAGCATATAGATCTTGCGACCCGCATAACGGGCGCCGGGATCGGTCAAATTCTTGGCCTTAAGGTCGGCCAGGCGAGCGGCAACAGTCACCGCTTCGGAACCACTGTTCAAACAGAGATAGCGGGAAAATACCGGCTTCTTATCCGAACGGTTGTGACCGATTTCGCGGTTCAAACGATCGGTCAAGCGCTTCTGGCTGAAGTTGGCGGTCATGATGTTGGCCATCACATGGTGCCGGCTCATGGCTTCGAGAATTTTGGGAGGTGACTGCCCAAAACCCAGCATGCCGTAGCCACCGGAATCATGCAGCACCGCACCGTGCGAGGTAATCACCCAGGGACCGGCTGCATAGAGCGCCACATAGGGATTGACCGCGTCGGCTTCATAGAAGTTCACAAAATCACTTTGAAGGTAGTCAATCAGCTCGGTTTCTTTCATCTGCAGTTTGTTGCCGAACTCGACTTTCAGCTTCACAAATTCAGCATAAGCACCCTCGACCGCTTCTGCGAGTTGCTTATCCGTTCGCAAGAAGGCTTCGATGATTTTATCATCCAGACCTGTGGTCTGTTTTTCGCCCGTCTCGCGGCGCATCTCCTGCAGTTTTTTCATTGGCTCCATGACTACTCCTTCACTTATCTGATGGCCGCGATCGCCGGGCGGCCCTGTTCAATATCGACAGTCGGGAAACCCGTCCGCATAGGCTTCGGTTTCTGTACCTTTATTATAGGCTTAGGGAGCAACAAAGGAGAGAGAGGCCTCCAGTGCCCATCCGGTTTCCCGATACCATTCCTCTTCCCTGAGAGTCAGGGACCCATCAGGGCCAAGACACATGAGTCCTTGTCGGAGGGCCTGTTCGATGGAGGGTCTCGGCCGGAAATTATATCCAGTTTTCACGCATATTGCATTAACATTGATTCCCTGAATGGTGCGTATACCAGAGGAAACCACTTCCAAAAGCCACTCGGGCGCGGCTCGCGCGGTCTCCCTATGCACTCCCGGCATATTAAAGATAGCATCCAGAGACGAGGCATCGTTCAGGATTTTTTGACCTTCCTGAAGCCAGCGCAGATTCGGATCCTGAGACCATCGTGTTCCCCAGGGTCCTCCATACCCGTCCAAAAAGCTATGAGAACCATTACCCAAGCCCAAATAGCTTCCCGAGTGCCAATAGATACTGTTATGAACACTCGCAAAGCCTGGCTTATGCCAGTTGGAAACTTCCTCATGGGCCCAACCCTGATCCCGCAGCGTCTGACAAGCCATAAGATACATGGACTCCAGCCGATCATCGGGCAGCGCTTCCAGAACTCCGCGCCGATGCATGCGGGCCATGGGTGTACGCCCTTCGTAGGTGAGGGTATAAAGGCTCAAGTGCTGAATGTCCAGCGCTGTGGCCTCGGCCAAATCCCGCTCCCAGTCACTCAGGTCCTGATCCTGCCAACCATAAATCAAATCAATATTCACATTGGGAATGATCGCCGTTGCCATCCGGACCGCATCCCGTGCCTTCTCGGGGCTGTGTTCCCGCGTAAGAAACTTCAAACCGCGCGCTTGAAATGATTGCGCACCGAGCGAAAGACGGTTGATACCAAGGCCGGCCCAGATCGCGAGTCGTTCCTGGGTCACATGCTCAGGGTTCGCTTCCAGCGAGATTTCAGCGTCTTTGCGCAACCAGGGACGCAGACTTTCCATCAAAGGTTGATAGGCCGCATCCAGCAGCGAAGGTGTGCCGCCGCCGAAGAATAAGGTTCGAACCTCAAGTCCTCCCGGCGATTCCTGCGCGATGAGGGGAAGCCACGTCTCTGCATATTGCTGGAGAATTTGCAAATACGACGTCGGATCGTTCGCCGTAAAACGCGCTGTCTTCACAAAGTCGCAGTAATGGCAGATTCGCGTGCAAAACGGGATATGAAGATAAAGCCCGATCGAGGCTGGAAGTTGGTTCAAGCTCAATTCCTTTCTTTGGCCGCGCCTAAATTGCTTGGTTAAGAGCGGAAATGCAACAGGTATTTTCACGAAATTTTAAATGGGCAGTCTGGAAAGGGAATGTTAAGAGCGTAACAGCAACACTGGATCGACAGCACCACGAGATTCCTCTTCAAGGCGCCCTGCGCTTCAGAAGGCACAACCACATGGGGGTTTAAAATTATGAGAAACCTGACGGATCAACTCGCCACCTATGCCTCTTATCATCGTGATCGCCGCAACATTGGAACGCATTTTATCGGAATTCCCATGATTCTGTTCGGGGTCGTCCTGCTTCTTTCACGTCCTCTTTGGATGACGGATACAGTGATTGCTGTCACTCCAGCCCTTTTTGCCTCGATTGTAGTGGGTCTTTATTATCTGTCGCTCGACATTCCCCTCGGGCTTTTCATGTGCATCATTCTGGTGAGCATGCTGAAACTGGCGGCACCTCTGGCCATGGATTCCACCAGCACCTGGCTGACATGGGGCATTGGGTTTTTTGTTGTGGGTTGGATTTTTCAAACGGTTGGACATATTTGGGAAGGCAAAAAACCTGCATTTGTGGATGATCTGATGGGACTGATTATCGGCCCACTGTTTGTGGCTGCAGAACTTGTATTTGCCCTGGGTGGTCGCGCTGCGCTTCATAAGGAAATTGAAGCCCGGGCTGGTAAAACCCGGGTCGGCAAAAACGTTGAGACGCGTTAACTCGGATTGCAATTCCCCGGCAGACTCCAGGTGCGGGTTGGTTTCATCGCTTTAACGGCAGCGCTGACGCTGATATCCACCTGCGAGACTCCCACCCGATCTTCCAACTCTTCGATACTCAGAATGTACTCATCCAATTCCCCCACGTCATCCGTATTGGGAATCAGCCATGCAATCGCCTTCTGGGCACCGGTCTTGGGTTCAGAGGTCAGAATCACTTTCCAGAAATATTCCGGCGTGGCGATCCCATGCGACTCCAGAAAAAAATCATTCGACGGGTCGTCATAAACCAATCCGCCCACCACGCGGACCGGCGCGACATCGCGATAACATTCCGCAACATTTTCCGCATCGACCCAGATGCCCTGATTGAAGCCTGACGCCTGAGGTGCGATGTTACTCATGTAATTGGCCTGCTTCATGGAGTTGGCGCTGCGGTCCATATGATTGGACGTCACCAGATGACCACGATCCCAGCCTGCGACAACGCTGGCATAAGCACGCCCGCTGAACTGTCCCTCACAGCCGACAGGAAGATCGGGATCAGGATAGTAGGAATTGGGCCGCGATGCGGAGCCTGTGTCTTTGTTAAGTGTGTAGTCATAGCGCAAGGCACTGCGCTGATCGCAGTCATAGGTGAGGGTGAACGCTTCCTTTTTTAATGTGACAACGTTTGCGGCCAGGATCGATCCGGTCAAAAGCCAGGCCATAGCCATCATACTGAGTTTGAGAACCACGCTCTACCCCCTCGGTTAATCACAATTAACTACGTATGGAAGTATATATGACGGCGAGCCTGGAAGAAAAAAGATTTGTAAAATCTCCGAATAATCTTTTTTGAAGAGAACCATTCTTGGAAATGCAATTGGTGTCGAATAAGAAGACTTCAACTTCCCTTCGTTTTATCAATCAGGTAAGTTCTCTGAATACCAAATGAGATGAATTTTTGCTCCGGCCTTCTCCATGGCGTTGACCCAATGCACACGGCAGGCAGCTTCGCAAAAATAATGGTGGTGGGAATCATGTCTAAAGCGGATCTTTTGGTCGATTACATCGAACGATGGCTTTCCAGCAGTTCGCGCCGGACAATTCAACTCCTCACGCGTCTTTCTGGAGTGCCGTATCCAACTCTGCGACGCATCCTGCAGAGAGAGTCGATACCGTCAGTTGAAAATGCCATGGCCATCCTCAATCTGGTTTCGACCCTGGATGAGACGGTCGCCTACTTTGAAGAAAATGAATCCATCAAAGCCTTCTATAAAAGGGTGACCGATAAATCCTCGCTGGCGGGCCAGGATATCATGGCTCGGCTCATTGGCCGGGAAAGCTTCTGGATCATGGCTTTGGGGCTCACGATCGGCGCGACCAAATCACGTGTGGAGTCGCTGCTGGGTGCATTTGGACTTTCCGAATTTGAGATGATGATCGAGGAAGGCGTGCTGGTGGAAAAAACCCCAGGCGTTTACCGCGTGAATATTAATCAAAGCGTGCTCTATGTGGAGAGCAAACGAATTGGCAGCGAGGCTGCGAAATATATCGCCGAACTGCCGCCAAATGACCAGACAATCAAACGGTATATGGTCTATAATGTAAACAATGACAGCTTTGAGCGTATCAAAAACAAAATCCTTGATTGCTATATGGAATGTGATCACATCGCCCGAACCAACGAAGGTGATGTCATGATCGCAGCCAGCTATGTGGCAACCAGGGTCATGTCCCGGAATGATGAGGTATAGAATGCGATATCTGTGGGCGATTGTCTGCGCGTTTATGATCTCAACTCCGGCTGTCTCCGGCGGCATGTCGGGAGGCACAGGAATTGGCGGTTTGATCGAGGAAATTACGGAAGAGATTCAAGCCATACTCAAGCATCCCATTCAGATTGATCCGGAGGTGGTTCGCCGTATTTTGATGCGCCTCTGGGTTTACGGCGAAGCCGAAATCAAGATCGGTGATAAGACGATCGTCATCAAATGGAAATATAAAAATCTCGATGACAACCCCGACGACAACATCGATATTGCGGTGCTGACCATCGATGCCGCCCTGAAGACCGAGCCATAATCAGGGCGTGGAATTTTCTTCCACACTCTTCGCGGTCGGCACGAAAAAGCTGAGCGGCTGCGTGCGGAACAGATGGAAAAACTGCTTCAAAACGGCTCTTTTCACCGTCTTTCGAACCCTCTGCGCGCGTGTGGCCACAGACAGCGCCAGCCAGAAGCTAACCCCAAAATTCAGCAGTCCGGTACAAATTATTCCCAACGCCGCCCAGGCAATGGCTGATCGTGAAAGATGATCCACCCCCGAATAAACTGAAATCGCCAGCTGCGCCGACGACAGCGTCACATGTCGCACGTCCATCGGCAAACCCATAATGCGGCCGACAAAAGGCAGCATGGCCAGTAAAAATCCCAATGTGATATTGCCTGCGATTCCAGAAATATTCCGGGTTAAAAAATCAGCGCAATACCCCCCGGAATGAGCGCCAAAAGCCACCTTGAGCCGACGATTATCCCGCAACCGATCGGGTATCTTTTGGAAGGCCACCCAGTTTTCCACCCAACCCGCGATCAGGCTGGACACCCAGAGCAAAACGCCAGTCATGGCGGCATAAAGCAGAGTCAGACTTTTGAAAGGATGCAGGGACTCCACGGAATAGGTGGCAAAATCCATGGTAAAAAGCGGCTTTCCATTCAACTTCATGACGATCCACGCGACCAAAAACGCTGTGGGGATGGCCAATCCAATATTTCCCACCGCGGCGGCCAGCTGCGAACGCACGATCATTCGTATTTCTGAGGCCAGCGCCAAACCCTTGTCCGAACCCTTGCCCATGGACAGTTTCTTAGCGAGAGCGGACGCTGTCATCGAGGGCTGTTTGGTGGCCAGGGTAAAATGCAAGGCTTGCATCAAAAGAAAACTGCTGGAGAAATTGAGCCAATGGGCTAACGCTTCAATAAAAGCTGGAGCTTTCGAGCGTGCAACCGCGTATTTGAGCCAGCTCGTTCCCACCGTAAGGATGCCACCACCTGCCGCCGAGCGCAGCATGTGCCAGTATTCCTTGCGGGTGCGGGTAATATAATGTTCCCCTGAAGTTCCTGCATGCTCCACCACACGCAAGGCCAGCAGCTGAATGTTGCCTTGAAAAAGCGAGGACACATTGCGATGACTGGCCGCCGCGTGAATCAATTCAGAAAGGAGCAGCTTCAGGCCTGCCATCTCCGGACCGGAATACCTCGACTGCAGGCAATCGATCAGCACCTGCAGCCTTTGTAAAAGCAAAGTCTGGTGCTGCAACCGAAAGATCAGCCCCATGTTCACGCCGGTTTTCTGCAGGCATTCAATGACCTGATTCAACGAAGAATAGGACTGGGTAATATCTTGTTGCACCTGCTCGAAAAACGGCAACACTTCGGCTGCGATCACTCGGTCAGATCGCAGATAATCAGCCAGAGTCCGTACAGCATCCTGCAGGCGAACAAAAGCGAGGGCGGACGGTGAATGGGTTCCGAGTCGGATCCAAAGGGACTGCGACGTGCCCATGGCTGCAATTTGAATGGCCAGAATATGCAGGGCATCGATCAGATCACCAAACAGCGGCTTCCAAAGCCCGGGCCCCAGGGGCGAGGCACCTTCGATGAGCGCGCGCACCTCCATCAAGGTCGATTCGGGTAAAGCGTTCACCCAATCCGCATCGGTTTCATGCTCAAAGACCCGCGTGATCAGCCCAGTCAGGTCATCGTCCTCTTTGGATAGGGGCAGGAGGCGCTCCACCATCAGGTCCGTTACCTGATCGACAAAGCCTTTGCCTTCCAAAAGTCCGACATAAGCGAAAAGATTAAATCCATGCGTCTTGTTAAAAAAACTGGCCCATACCTGGGCCACCGGCGTTTTCCACTCCGGGTGACGTTCGAGGAGCTGCAGCAGGAATTTCATGCGGACCACAGGTGCGTAACCCGGTGGCTGTTCGGCTTCACCCGGCTTGATTGGGGATCGCAGCCAGGTCATCAGCATTTCCATCCAATCCAGCCTTTGTTCAAGGCTGGATTGGGGTCGCGCCTGGGCCAGGATGTAGGACAAATCCTGCTTGGCCGAGGATTGATAAAAAAGTTCAAAGACCTTGTTTAAAATATTTGCCATTAGCCCATCATTCCTTCAGCCGTGAATCACGCTCATGCTCTTCCATTTTCCACCTTTGAACCTTGCTAAAAAGATAAAGGATTGGAAAATGATATAAAAACTGGCAGCACCCCAGGCCCAGTAGACCGCACCATCCCAGTCCTTTATGAACCAGGTGGGAGCTACCATCAAAGGCCAGGGAACGGTCAAGGCTACCAGAGTCACAAACCGCGTGTCACCTGCGCCTTTAAGGGCGAAGGAAAAAATCAGGTTCATACTGTCGAAGCAGGTAAAAAGGGCGACATACATCAGGAGATAGGGCACAATGATGCTGACTTGATTCCAAAGATCCTGCTGAGTGGGATTGTGAAACCAATTCAGGTAGAAGTGCGGGAACAAAAGAAATGTCAACCCGACTGTGAAAATATACATCAGGGACAGCTGCAGGCCGCTCCAGGTACAGGCTTCGGCAAGATCGGCTTTTTTATCGCCCAGGTATTGCCCTAATTGAATGGACACAGCCTGCGCCACACCCATGGGTGGGAGTACGGCCAGCATCATCACCGTGACGACGATGCCACTGCTGGCCAGGGCCGCATCGCCATTGGTCATCCGCCCGACAAAGATCAGAAACACGGTAAAAGCCAGCCCTTCCAAAGCCCATTGTAGCCCACTCGGCAATCCGAAGCGGAGATAACGCTTCATTAAACTCCAGTTCACCTGCCAACCGGATCGTACCGCAAAATCCTGTTCGTGCTTTTTCTGGAACACGAGATAAAGGGCATAGATCGCCGAACACCAGGTCGCCAAAGCCGTTGCATATCCAGCTCCTGCCACACCCCAGGCGGGAAAACCGAATTTTCCGAAGATCATAACGTAATCGAGGATCACATTCGCAATCAGACCCACGCAGTTGATCCACATCACCGTCCGTGTGTTACCCAGCCCCGAAAAAAAGCTGCTGCATGCGGCGACCAGCGCCGTGGGCAAGGCCGAATAACAGATGGCTTGAAAGTATTCAACTTCGAGCGGTCGCACCTGACTCGAGTGGCCAATCATGGTGAAAAGAGTGTCGGCCATGGGAATCAATCCAAGGAAAAGCAGGCCGCCGGCCACACTTAAATACAGAGCCTGCCAAACGGCAGGACCAATCATCCGGGTTTCCTTGGCTCCGAAATATTGGGCCACAAAAGTCATTAAATAAGCGGCTGTTTGCTGCAGAAGTGCCATGGGAGTCCAGAAGACGCCCATCACAGCCATGGCGGCAGCCAGCGCTTCGGTGGAATACTGCCCGAGAAAAACTCGATCAATCGTCAGCTGCAGGTTCCAAAAGCTATTGGCGATGATAAGCGGCCACGCCAGCCTCAGGAGAGTTTTCCAGCGGTCCGTGCGTTTGGTTTGCATTTCCAATGGAGCCTCCTTGAGATCCAGCCTACAGCTGATTCCGATTCAGTGTCAGGGCATCGAGTGCCATGATTATACATGAGGAGACTTCAGGAAAGTGGGAGAAATGTCAGGCGAGGACGAAATTGAGAGGAAATGGGGCCACAAGGTGACCCCTGGAGGCTGGCTTACTTACGAACCACTTTAGTCTTGGACTTGGCTTTGGTCTTCACCTGTTTGGCTTTGCCAGCCTTGCTTTTCTTGACAGCTTTTGCCGCTTTGGGTGCCTTGGGTTCGGCAATCACTTTGGAAGCCGTTCCAGCAGCTGGGACAGCAGCGGGAGCAAGGGCGCCTTCAGGCGCAGGAGTCGCCGTAGGTTCTGTTGGAATAACATCACTGGCTGGGGCCGCGTTGGCGACAGGCGCTTCATCCGCGACCGGCACTACGGTTTCTTCCATCATACGCGGCGGCATAAGCGTGCCTTCCTTCGTATCACCTTCTGGAACGCCATTGGTTTGGGTCAACATGCCATCAACCCAGGTTTTCTCACTCGAAACATTCGTCACAGCATCACCAAGGCTTTTAAAACCATCCACGACGCGATCGGAATAGTAGTAACCGCTGATGCCACCGATCACCACCACGGTAAGGAAGGCGATTTTGAAGCGGTTAAAAGGCTTGGAAAAGAACGATTCGCTCGATGTCGGGTGGACCGACGATGAATAGCTCAGACCGAGACGGGCACTGGGAGTCTTGTTGATTCTTTCCACTTTGCTCAGTTCGGTCATGGCAGTTCTTACCTTGTTTTGAAGTGTAAACGCAGTGGTCCGCATGAAACTGCTGGCAGCTTCCAACTTAATAGACCGGGGCGCGCTGAGAATGGTTTTCTTCATTTGACTATCAGCCGAGGCTTTGGCTTTGGGCTTCCGGGCAGCAGCTTTTTTAGGAGCCGACGGCACAGGGGGCTTGGCTACTATAGGATTGGTATTTTTTTTCTTTGTCATAACAGGGGTCCTTCCGTTCCAGAATAAGAGCAACAGTTCCACAAGCCCCTTCTTGCAAGGGGCTTGCCATAACGGCGCATATTGAACATGTTGATTTTATTGGAAAAGAGGGACGGGGCGGTGATCAAATGTTAGACACTTCAGAAGGGCGACGGTAAACAGCGTAGAATTTCTGTCAGTTCCACGAGCGGCAAACCCACCACATTGGAATAGGATCCGCTGATCTTTTCCACCAGAAATCCACCAATACCTTGAATTCCATAGGAACCGGCCTTATCCAAAGGCTCACCGGTTCCCACATAGTACGAGATTTCCTGGGCGGTGAGTTTTTTGAAGAACACATCCGTTTCAATTACCCGCTGTTCGACGCCTGCCGATGGGCCAGGCCCATGGGCACTCGCCCATGGGCCTTGTCCAAATACGACAGCTAGACCCGTTAAAACCTTGTGCGAGCGTCCTGACATGCGTTCGAGCATACGCTTCGCATCAGCGGCGTCCAAAGGTTTTTCCAACACCTCGTCATCAAGCACACCAATCGTATCCGAACCAATGACAGCCCAGGGTTTATCGTGCGCTAACGTCTGATAAACGATCTGCGCTTTTTCGCGCGAGTTCCTCTGCACATAATCGAGCGGCGATTCGTGAAGACGCCGCTTTTCTTCAATGGCAGGCACAGCAATGGTAAAAGGCAGA
This sequence comes from Oligoflexus sp., assembly GCF_035638955.1. Lineage (GTDB taxonomy): Bacteria > Bdellovibrionota_B > Oligoflexia > Oligoflexales > Oligoflexaceae > Oligoflexus. The sequence goes on from NZ_DASQYZ010000497.1 coordinate 31,997, forward strand.
CCCAAATAGCGTAAAAGCTCCTGACGCCGCGGCGAAGAACTGGCCAGAACCAGGTGCCACGGAAAATTTTCGAATATGGCTTGAGTTTTTTTAGACATCAAAGGTCACCCGATGCTTTTGATCCGCAGCGATCATACGCGCGGCGAGGCTGTGCCGATGCCGCAGCCCATTCTGATAAAGCTCAGAATCCTGCAGCGCAAGAATTTGAAGAATGAAGAGGGACGCTTGCGCAAAGCCTGACGAACCGATTCCCAGCGTTGCGATCGGCAGGGGACCAGGCAGCTGTTCGAGGGAAACGGGAGACTCACTCGCGGCGACATGAAGAACAGGCCGTTGACAGAGGGATGATACCAGCGAAGCCAACCGATCCTGAGGTGACGCCAGACACACGATCACCTGACCACCTTCGCTTTGAAATGAAGTCACAATGTCCTTGACGTAATCCGGAGCCACCTGCGCCGAGGCCACACGAATTTGATAGCTGACGCGAAAATCCCGCAGAATGTGCTGGCCCTGTTCCGTCAGACTCAGATCATCCGCAGCGCCCAGCAGAATGAGAACCTTTTGCAAAAGCTTAACCCTCCACCAGAACGGACCCAATATCATGACGATACTGGACTCCGCTCCAGTGTGCCGCAATTTTTTTGATGGTGGCATAGGCATGGCGCCGGGCTTCCACAAAATCCTTGCCATGCGAGACAACTGTAAGAATACGACCGCGTCCCGTTAAAAGACGGCCCTGCTCTTCGCGAACCGCTGCAGCAAAGACCTGAGCCACGTCGCCCTTATTTTGAAAGACTTCCCGCGGCACTTCAAATTTTTGCGGCACGCCTTCACCATACGGATAGCAAGGCGAGGCCAGCACCACGCAAACCGAGGCGCCTGCATTCTGCGCAGCGGCGGATTCAAATTCGCGATTGTCATCCAAAAGGCCGACCTTGGCCGCAATCAATTGCGCCCAATCCCGTTGATCATGAACGGCCAGCACCTCGGCTTCGGGATCCCCAAGGCGAACATTGAATTCCACAACGGAAGGACCTTTATCACTCCACATGAGTCCTACATAAAGACAGCCGTTATAGGTCATGCCTCGTTTTTTCAATTCAACCAGCAAAGGCTGCACGACTTTTTTCATCACGGTGTCGCCGGCGTCCGCTGGCAGCCAGGGAACAGGCGTATAGCATCCCATCCCACCGGTATTCGGTCCCTGATCACCGTCCTTCAAACGTTTATGATCCACCGCAAAACCGAGGGGCGTTGGTTGCCCTTCTCCAAGGAAAACAAAGAATGAGCATTCGCGTCCGACCAGAACCTCTTCGATCACGACGGTTTCAGCCGACTTGGCCATCCCTGATCGATACAGGCGTTCTATTCCTTCATCAATGTCGGCCTGTTTTTGGCAGACAAAAACACCCTTCCCGGAGGCCAAACCACTGGCCTTGATGACCGCGCCACCCGAGTTGGCTAAAAATTGTTCGGCCTTCTGCCGGCAGGCGGTCTCACCCTGGACCACAGCAAACGCCGCGGTTGGGATGCCCGCAGCCTGCATCACATCCTTGGCAAAGGCTTTTGAGGATTCCAGTTGAGCCGCAGCGGCGACCGGTCCAAAGCATGGCAGTTTAAGTTCGGCACAGGCATCCGCGAAACCATCCGCCAGGGGCTGCTCGGGTCCCACCACAACAAAATCAACACCCTGATTCCGCGCCAGGCGAGCTACATCAGCCATTCCAGCATCCAAACCCATCGGCAATCGGGATCCGAGCGCGTCCATCGCCGCGGAGCCTGGCCAGATGAGGAGGTCATCAACCAGCTTGGATTGACGTAATTTCCAAGCCAGAGCGTGCTCGCGAGCGCCTGAGCCAACTAGCAGTACTTTCATGATATGTTTTCCTCAAATGGGTTTTTTGCGGATGCGTCCACACTTTTAGCGGCCACACTCTCCTCTGTCAACACTCACAAGCTGGGCCCGGCCAATGGTATAATAGGACAAAGCGCGCGCTCTCTCATAAATAGACAGGGTTCACCATGGTGCAGATGCAGCAGGCATCTTGGGACAATCAAAAAATTGCTTTGCTTTCGGCAAATCCTGCCTCATTTTCCGAGGAGGTCACGTCGCGCCTCGAAAGGCGTAACTGGGCATTTCCGGTCAAAACCGCCAAAATCGTCGAAGCCTTCAAAGCGATTTCCAGTGGTCGTTGTTCGGTGCTGATCATTCACGATACACCCGAACTTCCCGCGAGTTTCGTTTTGCGTGCTCAGATCGTCGAACCCATCGCCATCATCACACCGACGATCGTGGTCGCGCATCCGGATCACCGACTGGAAACGGCTCTGATCAAAGACATTGGGGCTCCTGAACTCGTGGAAGCTCCGCTGAATCCTGCCGCGTTTATCGGCAGCTTCGAGTGGTTGATCCGGCGTTGGAGTCAGGGCAGCTTGCGCAAACTCTACCAAGCGCGCCGCCTCTTTTTGGAAAAGCAGTATCTGCTCTTTTCCAAATTGATCGGTAATCTTAAGGATGATCCGGATCTGCAGCCACTCGTCACGCCCTGCATGGCGCAGATTCTCATGAAACAATCCGATTTCAAAACGGTGGAAAAACTTCTTCTGACATCTTTGAAGGAACATCCACGCAATATCGGCATTATCGTCAACCTCGTCGAATTCTATCTGCGAGCCGCCATGCCGGAAACCGCGCTGAAAATCATTGCGGCGACCCGGAAAAATCATGGCAATCCTCGCATGCTCTTTTCCGATCAGATTCAGGCTCATCTCATGTTGAATCAGATAAAAGATTGTATTCCGCTGCTGGAAGCTCTGGTCCGCGAGGACTATGGGCGTAAGCAGGCTTCGGCATTCCTGGCCCGCTGTCTTTATGCAGAAGGTCACAAGGAAAAGTTTCAAAAAGCCGTGTCGCATCAGGTGCCGTTGATCGAAGAATTTCAAAACAAATGGAATAAAGCTGCGAGCTGAGGGGCGGATATGGATAGCAAAAAATTTCTCGCTTTCTGGGGCTGGAAGAACCTGCCATGGAACGAGCCCATCGCCCTGGACCGCCTTTATTGGCAGGAACCCACTCAAATCATTTGCTCGCGCCTCTTGCTGTCGTTGCAACGAGCAGCCTCACTCTTTGTCCTCACAACGCCACCGGGTCACGGCAAAAGCACCTTTGGCCGTTGGCTCTATCACAATATCGATCAGGACCGGCACGATGTGGCCTTCTTTTCGCTGCTGCAAACCGAACAGAGCAGTGGCTGGCTCCTGCCGAAACTCGCCCAATATCTAGGCCTGGATCCTGCGACCAGCACCAATCGCAATGTATTGGCCCGTTTGCAGCAATCCCGTCTGCATGGAAAAATTCTGACCGTCATTATTGATGATGCGCATAAACTCAAGGAACCCGAAGCTCTTGATGAGATTCTGGCTCTGATCCAAGTGCAGTCGATCGCAGCGAATCACGTGAACTTTGTGCTGATCGGCAATCCACGTCTGAGCCAGGTGATCCAGATGACCGAAGGCTGCCAGCATCGATTGGCGCTGCTCGCCGACATGCCGGGTCTTGCGCGCAATGACATCATTCCCTACTTGAACTGGCGGCTGGATCAGATAGGATTGCCAGCCAAAGTCGTCGGGGCCGACGCGCATAATTATCTGATGGCCCAGGCGCCGATGAGTTTTGCGTGGCTTGAGAGCCTGCTTGAAGGCGCTCTTATGGAAGCTTTTCTGCGCGATCAGCGGGTCATTACCGCTGAAACCGTGCAATCGGCCGTTCAATATTTCGGGTGGTCGAAAGGTCTGATGGAGGATGCAGGTACGGAGATGCCGAAACCGGCCAAACCCATACCAGGCCGTCGCAAGCAGGCACCTGCCCAGGCTGGGAAATCTGGCGGAGGACAGCCTCCAACCTTGGATTTGAATTCTCTTTACTATAAGTCAAGCGGAGGTCATGATCCGGAGGAATCCTGATCCATGGCCAGGATCTAACAACACCAACAGCTCCGGACCCATTCCCGAGCTGCTTTCATAATCGAAGCAACTGTGTTTCAAGCTTTCAAAAAGCTGATTATCGCCGTCGGTGTGCTCTTGGCACTGGCCTACATTGGCAATTTGTTGATCGATAATCCCTATGTGCATGGCCTGATTCGCAACGCCATCAACGAAAAACTTGAGCAGTACACGCATCTCTCCGTTAAATTCGAAGCGATTAATGCCAAGTTTGTCCCACCCGGTTTTGATATCTATGGCGTTGAAGTTCGCTATCAAAAACCGGATGGCACGGATGAAACCCTGGCTCAGCTGGCTCATCTGCAGCTGCGTGTCTCGCTGCTGGCCTTGGTGCTCAGCAAGCCTGAGGTTTTTGATCTGGAAATCAATGAACCGCGTATCAGTCTTCCGTTGCCGCCGATTGAGCAACTGGTCAAGACCGATCAATTTCCGGATTGGAATAAACCCTCGGAACCGCCCAAGTGGCCCCTCGAATTTCCCATGCCTTTGAAACATGTGCGCATCGGCAATGCCACGATCAATGTGAAAATTCCTGATAGCAAACCCAACGCACCTGATCTTCTCTCGCTGCAGCTGGAGGGATTGAATGTTGATTTCACCTTCAGCACCTGGCAAAAATTTGATCTGGCCGTGCAGCTGAAACGCGGCAATCTCGGCATTGAAGGCGCTGATATCTTGCGGGATCTGAGTCTTGATCTCAACCTCAAGCAGGACAAGGATCAGATGCTGTCGCAGAAATTCATGATCGAATCGGATGATCTGCAGTCCTCGGGTCAGGTTCGACTCGTTTATGAAACGGAACTGATCAAACGCACCGGCGCCCTTCAGGATAAAAAAGCCAGGCAGTTGAAAGGTCTGCTCGTCCGTATTGATAATCAGGTGACGCGGGCCAACATCGGCATCCTCGGTCGCTACCTGGCCATTGATGAGACGGAAGGACGGGTCTTCGGCAACACCGAACTCCAGCTGCATATCCCTCTCGATGCCCGCGAACTGTCCTGGCGACTCGATGGCAAAGGCCAATCCGATTCCGCCCGCATCTTTGGTTTCAAACTGCTCGATTCTCAGTTGGATTTCAATATCACGGGCGAAGGCATGGCTTTTGAAGAAGCGCATGTGAGAAAAGGCACGCAGGAATTGGCCGCGGGCTCAGGCTTCATTGGCTTTACCAAGTCTGTCCCTTACCGCTTCAACATTCAGCCTAAGAATTTGGCTTTTACCGACCTGATGTCGGTGCTGGGCATCGATGACTTTGAAGCCTTCGGCGCCACCCTGGATTCACCGGAAGTCAAATTGGAAGGGGAAGCGCTGCCGTTTGCGATGAAGATCAGTGGACCAGCCCGTTTCTCGCAAATTTCGCTGCCCTTCGTTGCCGACCTGCCCAAGCGTTTTATGGAACCTCCGACCTGCCTCTTCCAAACGGCTCTGCATATTAACGCCAGCGCCCTCACCATCAGCAAAGGCGACGGTCAATGCTGGAAGTCGGTGCCCACGGATCGCGACCTGCCGAACGAAGGCGGTTCTCCCGTTCGATTGGGTGGTAAATTTTTCTTTTCAACCCAGAAAGGCATGGATTTCACCATCGATTCCCCGGGCCTCGACACGCCGATCCTGGAACACTTCCTCAAGCTGCCCACCAAGGGTATCGCCCAGGTCGAGACTCGTATCCGTGGTCCTTATGATCATCTCGGCATCGGCGGCAAGGTCAGCGGTCAGAACGTTGTGGTCGGTGGTTTTGATCTCAAGCAGATGGCCGCGACCTATCAACTCGATATCAACAGCAGCCTTCTGCATGTGGACGATCTGCACGTGAGTCTCGCCGAACAGGGCAAGGTCGCCGTCGATGGATTCGAAATGAAAATCGGGGCGCCGTTCGCCTTCAAGGCCAGCGTGGACGCCCAAAAGATTCCTGCTGAGTTCCTTGCGCAAGGCCTGAAGGAAAGCTTTCAAGTCGATAACCTCAGCCTTGGTTTTCCCTCGCTGCGGGGGACGATCAGTGGTCCGCTCCTGCAACCTTTTGCCTGGCGGGGTCATCTTGATTTTAGTATGAGCAAGCTCGTTCTGAGCGAAGAGGAGCTCCTCAGTGAAGCGGCAGGGACCATCAGCAGCGATGAAAAAACCTGGTCGCTTGATAAGGCGTATGCACGCCTGGATCAACTGGAAGCACGGGCCACGCTGGATATCGTCAGACGCAGTGGCTCGGGGCCGAATAGCCATATTCTGCACGAATTGGGCATCCGACCGGCTGATAAGGTTCGCCTGACCGTCAAAACCATCAATCAAAATCTCAACACCTATCGCACGAATGAAGTGGCTCAGGAAGTGAATCACCTCACCAGTCTCCCTTACATCGGCAAATTTTTTACCGAACAAAAATTCGGCGGCCAGATCCAGTTGGAAGCCGATCTCGAAGGTCCGATTGACCATTTGCAGGGCAAAGTGGAAGGCGCTCTGGAACAGCCCTATGTCTGGGGCATTCCCATCTCGTCCTTTAGCCTGGCTGGTTTTGTCGATGGCTGGCAGCTCCACATTCCCGAACTCAGACACTCCGGTAATGCCCTGGTGGGACGCCTGAACATTGATTTCGGCAAGGCCTCGCTGCCCTACGATTGGTATTTCTACTTCAACCAGATGGATATCCGGGCTCTGCTCGGCGAATTTTTTGCCGAAGATCCTCGCAACTTTGCTTATCTGACCGCGGAATGGACCATGCGCGGTGAGTTGACTGATTTCTGGGGCTCCAAAGGGGAGCTCGTCTTGAGCCGCGTTCGATCCAAACTCTTCCGCAACCTCGGCAGTCGCACATCGTCGGTGGAGCTTAACAGCGATGAACCTATCAAGCTGAAAATAAGTCCCCAGGGTTGGACCCTGCCGGATAAAAGGCCGCTTAAACTTCAAGGTGAATACTTTGACCTGAGCTTTGAAGCTGGCAATAATCGTTTGCCGGATCAGCTTGATCTGTCCGTGCATGGCTCCGTCAAACTTGATCTGCTCAAAAACTTCAGTAACGTGGTGGAGACCGCGCGCGGTGAAGTCCTTATCGATGGCTATCTGCGCGGTTCGATCAGCAAACCGGATCTGTCCATCAAGCTCAAGGAAAAACGACTCGATCCCTTCAACGTTAAAGATTGGCAACCGGTCTCTGTCGGCCTCATCGACTATGGCCCTGCGCTGACAGGGATTTCCTTGGACGTTGAAATCAAAGACGATCGCGTCGTGGTCAATAAGTTCCGAGCCACCAAAGGTCGTGAAGGCAGCATGACCATGTCGGGTCAATTGAACTTCAATGATACCGGCGCTGACACGTCGCGCCTGAACATCGATCTCGATCGCATGGAATTCAATCGCCTGAACATTCCCGTGCTGAAGTCCGCGGATCTGACCTTAAGTGGCAACCTGGCTGTGACGGGTCACAAACTGCCTTTGAACCTGTCCGGCAGCCTTGAAATTGACCGCCTGCAATCGATTGGAAACTTTGACCTCAGAAAGCAGATCGTCACTTCGCTTTATGAAACCAAACTCAATTCCTCGGCTGTGGCCGCGTCTGAGCAAACACCCTTCGTCAACCTCGATGTTGGCATTGTGGCTGACAAATCCATCACCATAAAAAACAAGAGTCTGGAAGCCGTGCTTTCCGCCGATATGCGGGTCCGCGGCACCGACATGCAGCCCTTGCTCCTGGGTCAGATCATTGCCGATCGCGGGACGTTCAACTACCGACGAACCTTTAAGATCAATCAGGCTGTGATTTCCTTTGATGAACTTGTTTCACCGCCGAATCCGCGGCTCGATATTATCGGTGAAACCACAGTCAGCCCTTATAAAGTCGAAGTGCTGGTCAGTGGCAATTTGCAGGCGCCGCGCGTGCAGCTGACCGTCGATCCGCCGAACCGCGATGATGGTTCGCCGATCAGCAATCTTGATATTCTGATTTTGATCAGTACGGGGCGGATTCCTGATCAGGCCAATAAAACCACAGCGGAACGGGCCTCGATCAACGAGCTGGTGAGTTTCTTTGCAGCCTTTGCCGAGGAACCGATCGAAAAACTCTTTGACATGTCGGGGCAGACTGTCATCCGTGAAGTGTATTTTGACTCCTATCTGCCGGAGTCCGGCCAAAGACCGGTTACCCGTATTAACTTTCCCATCCGTCTGGGCGAAAATCTCAGCGCCGTCCTTCAGGTCGACGACGCTGCCAATACCAAGATATCGCTGGAATACATTCTCCACGAAGGCATTACGGTATCCGGAAGTTTGGACCAAACCAGCAACAAGCAAACAAATGAGCAGAAGAACCTTCCTGCCGACTCGGGTTTTGATCTAAAATTCCGTTTTGGCTTTGATTAAGGAGAGGTCTTTGCGTTTTCTTATCCTCATGAGCCTCAGCCTTATATGCAGCCTTGTCACCCTTCCTGGCATGGCCAAGCCCTGGGAATTCGTCCCGAGCAGTCGACCCTTGCGTCTGAATGCTGAGGAGTTGCGAAAAAACTTTCCCGACATTCAATCACCCGAGGATCTCAGCAATCTGCTCAAAGCTATCAGTCTGGCTGAACCGATGGCAGAAGTTACGGCAGAGGATGGTACGGACCGTATCCTCATCAAAGTCGTGACGACAGATACCATCAACGATATCCGCATCTATAGCTTGACCCGCAGTATTCGTCTTGAAGTGGAAAACAAACTCAACAAATATATCGGCCTGAGCGACTCGCAGGAGCTGCGCAAACAGCTGAGCGACGAGATTTTCAAAGTGCTCAAGGAGCAGGGTTATTATCTGGCCAAAGTGCAGATTGCCAAGCGACCTCATCGTGGCGGCGTTCTTTATGAGGCCGCCATCGATGAAGACTTTCCCTGTACCATCGCTCATATTGACTTTAGCTTTCGTCTGCCCAATGGCGTCCAAAACCCCTATAAAATAGGCATGTATTGCGATGCTGAAGAAATTCGCGGCCTGCTGACGCAACTGGAAGAATCTCTGGTGGATGCCGGTTACAATCAGCAGCGTATCCAAAGCCCGGATATCGTCTTCAACTCCCAAAACAATACAGCGACCCTTAAAATCCTCGGCAGCCTCGGCAAAAAAATTCTGGTCAAGATTAATAGCCCTATCAAATCGGCTGGACTCGTTTCAGCTGTTTTCGGGGATGATTTGAATTCCATTGATCCTTCGATCACCGATCCCGATGCCATGGCTTCTGAGATCACCCGTCAGTATAAGGCGCAGGGTTATGACGATGTGGAGATTCGGCAGCAACCGCAGCGCAATCCGGATCCTGAAACCATTGAATATCAATTTGATGTGAAGCCAGGCCCCGAGTATATGGTCACCGAGGTGCAGTTCGAAGGGCTCAATGCCCTGGCCCAGGAGGAAGCCACGGAAGCGATGGGCCTGAGTGCAGGACTCAGCAACCAGCCGATCTTCAGCCAGGATCTGACTCAAAAAGCCCGGGAAACACTCCAAGGCGTTTATAAGGAGCGGGGCTTTTGGGATGCCAAGGTCTTCGATCCACGCGTGATCAAAAACCCCAGTACGGGTGAAGTCAAACTCGTTTATGTCGTGAAAGAAGGCAAGCGTCGCCTGTTCGATGGCCTGGTGGTCACCGGCAATCAGGCGCTTCGGAACACTGATATTGAAGACATGCTGCTCGTTGATGAAAAAGATCCTCTGGCTTGGCAGCAGCTCATCGACTTTGAAAAAACCCTGCGAACGGCTTATCGAAATCAGGGTTATCTGCAGGTGCAGATGAATATTGAGCTGATTCAAAATCGTCAGTTTCGTGATATTGAAACCAAGGTTCTGCTCAATATTCAGGAAGGTCCTCGCGCCAAATTTGGGGAAATTTCCGTTAAGGGTCTCGTCAAAACGGATTCTGATATCGTGACGAGGGAGCTGCGCTTTAAAAATGGTGATTGGTTTGATCCGGCTCAGATCGAGGAAAGCCGTCAGGCCCTGGTTGATTTAGGTCTTTTTAGTTCCGTCAGTATCACGCCCAGCGAAAGCAACGCCACGGACAAGACCAACACCGTGGCCTATACCGTTATTATCCGGGAAGCACGATCCGGCACGGTCAGCTTCGGTCCGGGATGGAGCTTGAACGACGGTATGCGGTTTTCCATAGAAAGCGCTTACAACAACATCGGGGGCCGGGGTCGAAAAATCTTCAGCAAAGGTTCCTTGAATGAGGAAAAGACCCAGACGCCGTTGGCCGACAAAACCCTGCTCGGTCGTTATGTTGGAGTCGGTTATATTGAGCCCTGGCTTCTCGATTATCCCGTGGATGGAACCTTGACCTTCAACCATAAGGGACTGGCGCGCGACACCTCGTGGGAGGTGAGTCGCGCTGCGGAAGCCATAGCGAGTCACCGCATCCGAGGTTTCACCCCGCGTACCGATGTATCCTTGTTTACGCTTTATAAAGAGGTGCATGTTGAAGCGGAAGAAGGCGTTAAACGGGCCACGCTGATTGAATCAGGCAGCCTGCAGGTTCGGGAAATCGGCCTCCGTCATATCACAGACGGTCGGAATAATCTCGGCTGGCCCACCAAAGGCTTTCGCCTGGCCACCGAGTTCAGCGTCGCGGATTTTGTCTTTGGCGGTGATATCAAATATAATAAGTGGTCGATCGGCTATAACGTCTATCAGCAGATCTTCGAAAACTTTGTGGTCGCGGTGGGCACGAGCTATACCAGCTATAACAATATCAGAAGACGTGATGCTCCCAACGTTTTGCCCAACACCGAGCGTCTTTTGAGTGGCGGGCCGGATACCAACCGTGGCTTTCGGGAAAACAGCCTTGGTCCTGTTCTGATTGCCACCAGTCGTAACGATAAAACCGGCGCGATTGAACAAACCGATATCTTCGACGGCGGCTCACGTCGTGCCACGCAGCGTCTGGAATTTCGCTATCAATTGATTCAGGATGCTTTCGCGTTGACGACTTTTCTGGATGCGAACAATAGCTTCTTTTCGCCGACGGAAGAACGTTTGATTCGGGAGAATTTTGCCCAAACGCCACCGGATACGGAAATCAAGCCGCCCGAGCTGTATGACAATGAACCCTATCAGCTTGACGATCTGATACGTCACCCACAGTACCTCTGGACCAAAAACTACCTGTCCTATGGTCTCGCTGGTAACATTCTCACGCCACTTGGTTCCGCCAATATCTCCGTGGGCTGGCCCTGGAGACGTTGCCTGAATAATGCAGAGAACTGCCCTTACCCGCGAGGCAACAGCAACTACCGGCAGCTGCGCGGCGCGGTGATCGGCATCAACGTGGGCGCCACTTTTTAGTGCAGCGCGGCACGCAAGGCCCTGCTCACCTGCAGGCCGTGCCCTTTCTCTCCTCGAGAAAGAGCTCGACCTGAAGTCCCCCCATCCTTCGCCCCCACACCACAAGACCGCAAAGGTCTACACTCGTCTCGCAGCTTACCTGGCTGGATTCACTTTTGCTTTGAATTATGGTCTCAGTAGAGCAGATCTCATTGATCAATGCAAGGTTAAATTCATGTGCAAATCATTCATTCGCTTGAGAAATTTCAAATGGACCTGCGGTTAAACGCAGATCATTATCGTCTCCTGATTTCTTCAGCAGACCTTCAAATTAAGGTCCCGCCTTTGTTTCCGCTGCCCAAACCGAGGCATCATAACGGAACAGGGACCCGCTCTTGTAAAGGTCGGGGCGAAGCGTTGTCAGCCAAAGATTGCGCTCACTGTCGATGAACATATTGCTCAGATCCTTCAGCTGCTCCGGCAAACCAATATCGTCATCGTCTTTTAAATGAGCAATATGATAGCAGCTGGGCGCTTTGAAGCGCATAATCCTTTGTTCGCCTGGGCTGCCGATGAGCAATTCCTTGCGCACAGGATCCACAGCCAATCCGTAAAGTTCCTCAACCAGATGCCCCGGTAAACCATGCACAAAGCAGGCTCGCATGGCCTGGCAGCTGTTCATATTACGACCACGACAGCGAACTGTCATGAGCGGTGTCTCTGGAACGCGCAGCAGCAACAGAAACTGACTGCCGTCACCATCCTTCCAAAAGGTGGGAATGGCCGTAAGTCCCCCAAACAGTTCATTATTATCCTGTTGAACTTTGCCAAAGGCGCGTGTGAAGCCACGCCGCAGATCGGCAACTTCGCTGCGTGTCGGTTCCCCTCGCGGATCGCGGGGCGGACGGACCAGATCCAGAATCACATCCGCCGGACGGAGCCAGATTTTTTCTTCCTGATGCCAGAGTGCGAACTGCCGGAAGCCCGCATCCAGAAAAAACCAATGAGGGCCGAACGGCACGATCCCGCGGATCCGCTTTTCCTTTTCTTTCTCAGGAAAGGGCATTCGTTCGCTTTTATCGGTCGGATTATGCAAACTGCCAAAGCCCAAATCCTGTTCCTTGGCTTTTTCATCATAGTGGGACAGCAGAAAAAACTTCGTGGCTCGCGCACTGGTTAAAACCAGATCCTTATCGCGATGGACCGCGTAAAGGCCGTGTTCCAGGGCAACCTGAAAATGTCTAAGTTGGTCAAATGGCAGAACCCTGTTGGGCTTTTTTGCTGCGGCCAAAGCCGGCAGAGCCAGGCAGCTCATGAGCAGGCCAATCCACAGTCGCTTGCGATGCGGGAATTCCATATGCCACCCTTAATGGAGCTGTATTTTCATGATAAGATGGATGCAGCCACACTGTATAGTATTCGGTGACGTCACGGACAGGGAGTTCTCCGATGGAAGAAGCCCAATTGGTCGACAGCTATCTTCATAGCGCTCACGCTGCGGATCGCTTGCGCATTCTGCAGACGATGCGTGAAAAAAATATGTGGATGCCGATCTCGCTCAGCGCAGACCTGCTCAAACTCAAGCTCAATCCCGATGAACATATTGCCATTCTTCGCACCACCAGCGCCAAGCAGCGTCTGGCTTTTGAAGACTATCTGACAAGCCAACTGATGCGTTGGGATCAGAACGTGGCCTCTGCCGCGCTTTGGGAGTGGGCGTTACGCACCGACTGCATCATGTGGCATCGTACGCTGCCCCTCAGCCTTTCGTCGCTGACGCCGCAGCGCATGCGCTATACGCTTTTGGACCTCGCCTGGTTCGGCGGCGGTTTTCCTCTGATTCAAAAGCTTGTGGATATGGACGGCTTGGAGGATATGTCCGCCGCGTTCATTTCCTTGCTGTGCTTCCGCGCCTTGCAGTTCGGCGTGCATTCCGAGCGCGTGCTCAAGCTGGCAAAACAGGGTATTGAAGGCAGCTATCATGCCTCGTCCGTCGCGGAAAAAACGCTGCCTTATTTTCTGGCCTATGTTTTCCGCTATGACCCGCACTGGGCCAAAACCCAGAAGGTCAATCAATCTTTTAGCGGGATCTGGTCGCAATTCATGAATGCGAATCAGGAAGGCAAGCGCTGGGAAAAGGAACTCGCCATTCTGAATGAATTGGTGAAACGCAAGCCGGCGCCAACCGATGAAAAAACGATCGTTGAAAACTGGCCCAGTATCTGGGACCGCCATCATATCGAAGCGCCGATTCTGGGCTGGCTCTTTGAACAACTCGCAGACAAGAACTTCCCCGGGATCGCGGAGCAGAGCTGGGAATTCTTCGCCGGTGTGCAACCCAAAATTCTGCAGGATATGCTCCTGGCCAATACCAAGGTCAACGTGGTAATCCTGGCCTTGAATGTGGTCGGCCCTTTCCTGGATTACACGGCTCAGCTGAAAGTTCTGGAGCACCTGAAAAAACTGCTGCAATCCGTGCCCAACGCCGTCGAAAATCTGGCCAGCCTCCTGCCTCGCTACTCGGCCTTGCTCAATGCCGAAGTCGGTGACGCCAGTGTGTTTGGGAAAGTGTTCGAGGAACGTCAGCAGATGCTCGCGGCTTTCAACAAGGACAAGTCGGGCGACGTCAAAGGCCTGGGGCTTTGGGAAAAGGAATTTCCACCTCAGGACGCCAGCCGTCATACCTTTTTTGCCATTGCCTATCACGATAAAAAACTGCCCGATCCCAAGGGCGACGACATCTGGACCGCGCTGATCGCTGCGTGGAAAAATCCTGGGCCAGAACGGATCGAATCGCTTTCGACCAAAGCCCGTCAGGCTCCCGATTTATTTCAGATCTGCTTCATCGATACGCTCGGCCGCTTTCACGGTTCGGATGCTGCCGCGTTGAAACTCCTGGATTTCATCCGCAGTTCCGAAGAACCCGTTTTACGCTCGGTGATTTATGCGTTGCAAGGCATTGGGACCGTGCGCGCGTCCCAGGAATTGGTCGCCTTCCTGACCCGTCCTAACGTCAGTGCCAACCTTCAACTCGAGATCACGCAGCTGCTGCATGAGCTGGATGTCAGCCATCTGCAGGCGGAACTTCGCTCCGCCCTGAACGATCTGAACTACCGGACCATGCGTGACAGCATGCTGATCGAACTCCGTGATGCCATCTCAGGCCTCCTCGTGGTCGAGGACCATATCAAGCCGACGACGGCCAATCCCAATCTTCCGCAGCAGCCCACCACGATCGATCTCGATAAGATGCTGGCGCAGAAAATCGATCGTTACGAGCAGCTGTCCAGTGAAGTCAAACGCGCCTTGCGGACGGCTCAGTTCTTTCATCTGCAGGTGGAGCAGGCCGGCAATAACCTTGGCACCATCGACCTGAGCCCCGCCATCGATATGCAGTACAAAGCTTTGGAACTCAGCTTTCGGGAAAAGTTCGAGCAGCATTGCAGCGACCTGATCAGACAGGGCATCCTGCAGCGCAAACTCGATGTCATCGGCTATGCCCGTCCGATTCCATCAGCGATGGATGATTTCGAAGGCTATATCGAGCATCTGCCCATCATTAATACCATTCCCTTCTTTAGCCGCTTCAAATTGCGCAAAATGCTGCGGGCGATCTGCCAGTTCAGACCCGGCAAGCGTTTCACCCTGGACGGCCTCAAGGCCTTTGCCATCTTTTTCATCTGCTTCTCGCGCCAGGACTGTCGCTACGGGCTGGGCAAATTGTTCCCAGTCTCCAGCATGACCCCGGATGAGTTGCTGCATTTTTGCAAAGAGCTGCACGTATTCCAGGATTTCCGTAACCGCGCGGCTCATGAGGGTTTTCACCCGGACGCCAGCAACAATCTGGACAGTATCTGGAAAAGCACGGCCGCCATCATTCAAGGGATGTTCATCATTTCCGATGGATTGGAAGGGCAGCCAGCCAAGGGTACGATTCGTAAAATTGGCTAAAGTTGAAATAGCGCTTGGTGGAGAACCCAGACTCCTATGAACAGCAAAGAAAAACCAGTGGTTCTGATCGTCGAGGACAATCCCGCCGACGTGCTGACCTATAAGAAGTGCCTGGGACGAAGCTTTCAACTCGAAACCCTGCTCTCCGGCGAAGAGGCTTTGGGCATCATCGAACAGCTGAAGCCTGATGTGGTGATTCTGGATATCAACCTGCCCGGCATCTCGGGCTATGATATCTGCAAGGTGCTTCGAACACGGCCACTCAAGGACTATATCGGGATCGTCATGATCACCGCCAGCCAGGATCCGGAATCGATCGAAAAAAGCCTTTTCTATGGCGCCGATGCCTTTGGCAGCAAAGCCCAGGTGATCTTTCAGATCAAAGCTTTGGTCAAATCCGCTCTGCGCATTCGAGCGACCATGAAAGAACTGAGTGATGTGAATGCCAAGCTGCAAAGGGCCAACGAACGCTTGAAAAAGCTGTCGCTGACCGATGAACTGACCGGACTCTACAACATGCGTTTCATGGCTCGGCAGATTCGCAATGAATTCAAGCGTGCCGAACGCTATCAAAAATCCCTGTCCATGATCATGCTCGACATCGACAATTTCAAACGTGTGAATGATGCCTATGATCATCTCACGGGGTCGTATGTCATCGCCCAGATCGGCCAGGAGATCAGCGATTCCATTCGCCTGGATATCGACTATGCGGCCCGGTACGGCGGCGATGAATTTATCATCGTGCTGCCCGAAACGGATCTGCAGGGTGCCTGGATCGTAGCGGATCGCCTCCGGGCCAAGGTCGCCGAACGTACCTTCGATAACGGCCATCACAGTGTTCAGGTCACGCTTTCCCTTGGCATCGCCACCTTTGAAGGGACTGCCAAGAACATGCAAAATGTTGAAGAGCTGACGCGAACCGCAGACACGAGCCTTTTGCGTGCCAAGGAGGATGGCAAGAACATGGTCGTCGCCCTCCAGCCGCCCTCCAGCCGCCAGAAATCCGCTTCCTGAGAGCGGCTTTTCCTAATTTCATTGCGCACAATCCAACCAACTGAAAAGCCTGTGAGTCGCGGGCTTTATGTATCCCTGTTGTCCAACAGTGAGAAAAATGGTACCTAATCCTTGCAAAAAATGGGGATTTTTTGACTTTTGACTCATCTGAAGGATGTCATTATGGAACAAAAGGTAGCTCTTGTGACTGGAGCATCTCGTGGTATCGGCCGCGCTTGCGCCGAAGCTCTATCGAAACAGGGCTTTTTGGTTGCCATCCATTACCGTTCGCAGGAACATCTCGCGAAAGAAGCTGCGGATCAAATGCCTGGCTCGAAAATATTTCAGGCCGATCTCAGTAGCGAAGAACAATGCAAAGAACTCGCGAAAAAAGTGAAGGAAGCCTTTGGTCGCATCGATGTTTTGGTGAACAACGCCGGTATGAGTATCGATCAGCTGATCACATTCGCCAAGCCCAGCGACTTTGATCAGATCCTCGATGTGAATCTTAAATCAGTTTTCAACCTGGTCAAATCTGTGTCCAAGCACATGATGAAGCAAAAGTCCGGTCGCATTATCAACTTGACCTCAGTGGTGGGGCATACAGGTAACGCGGGACAGAGCATGTACGCCGCTTCCAAAGGTGCAATCACGGCGTTTACCAAGAGTATCGCCGCTGACCTCGCGAGCTTTGGCATTCTGGCCAACTGCGTGGCCCCTGGTTTCATCAAAACGGACATGACCGATGCCTTGCCGGAGCAAGCCAAGGAATCGATTCTGGGCAAGGTGCCGCTGAAACGTCTCGGCAATCCTGATGAAGTTGCCGCTTGCGTCTGCTTTCTCGCATCGGATGGCGCCTCGTATATTACAGGCTCGACTCTGCATGTGAACGGCGGGATGTATACCAACTGATAAAAGGACGGTAACCGATGACAGATTCAGCCGTATATATCCACGCCCTGGGACATTATCATCCAGATACTGTGGTCGATAACTCGTTTTTTGAAGAGCTCGACATCGGTTCGGAATCCTCCTGGGTTGTGGAACGAACCGGTATTGAAGCGAGGCGCAGCGTCCTGCAGCTGGACGATATAAGGGCCTTGCGTCGCGGTGAGAAAACGTTGAACCAGCTCCGGGACGAAGGTCGGGTGATGAGCATCGCCACGATGTCGGAACCCGCCTGGGCCTTGCTGCGGAGCCGTTATCCCGAACTGAAACCGGCAGCGATTGATGCCTTGATCTGCGGCACGTCGATTCCGGATTTTGATATCCCTGCGAACGCCAGTACGATTGCCAATCGCCTCGGCTTGAGTTGTCTGACCTTTGATGCCAACTCAGCCTGCAGTTCCTTTGTGCTGAATCTGCATCTGGCTCGCAGTCTGATCCTGTCAGGTGCTCATAATAAGATCGCTGTATTCAATCCGGAACGCTATTCGCTCCGGATGAATTTCACGGATCGCAATTCCTGCATTCTATTTGGTGATGGCTGCTCAGCGGCCATTATTTCAGGAGTAGCCAAGCCAGGCGCGCTCAAGCTGATCGATACGATCATTGTATCGGATCCGAGCGGGTACGATCTTGTGAAGATTCCCGACGGCGAATGCTTCTCGCAAAACGGCAAAGCGGTGCAGAAGTTTGCCATTTCCAAGACGCTGGAAACGACGCACAGTCTATTGGAACGCAATCGCTTGACGCCGAAAGATATCACTTATTTCACGGGTCACCAGGCGAACCTCCGCATGGTAACATCGGCTGCAGAACGACTTGGTTTCAGCGAAGACAAGCATCTGCACAACGTTGCAGCCTTGGGCAACCAGGGTGCAGCGGGCGCGCCCTCGGTGCTGTCGATGCATTGGGATCGCTTTAAACCCGGTGATCTGATGGTTCTGGCCGTAGTCGGCAGCGGTTTGACCTGGGGATCTGCGCTGTTGCAAAAAATTTGATCGAGCAAGGAAACACACTATGCGCAAACACCTCGTTTTTGGTTTCGTGACGGCCGCGTTCCTGGGGACAGCGATCGCGTGCGTCACGTCCCCTGAAACTGGCCGCACCCAACTGAGTCTGGTTCCCGAGAGCCAGATGACACAGCTCGGGGCTCAGGCTTATCAGGAGACGCTCAGTAAGTCCAAAGTCTCAAAAAATGCCGCACTCAATAAAGAAGTGGCCGAAATCGGTCGTCGCATCGCCCAGGCCAGTGGCGTGGATTATGATTGGGAATTCACAGTCATTGATGAGCCGCAGACTGTGAATGCCTTCTGTCTGCCCGGGGGCAAGGTTGCTGTTTATACCGGCATCATTCCAGTAGCGAAAAACAACGCCGCTCTCGCTGCTGTGATGGGCCATGAAGTCGCTCACGCCGTGCTTCGTCATTCCGGTGAACGCATGAGCCAGCAAATGGTCATGCAGATGGGCCTTGCGGCAACGACTCTGACTTTTTCCGATTCCAAATATAAAAATACGATAGCCGGTCTGCTCGGTGTTGGAGCCCAATTCGGCATCGCCTTGCCGTTCAGCCGCTATCACGAATCCGAAGCCGATCGTGTGGGGCTTGAGTACATGGCTAAAGCCGGCTACGATCCGCGGGAAGCTGTGGGTCTTTGGGAACGTATGGGAGCCATGGGAGGCGGCAGCCGCCCTCCCGAAATCCTCTCCACCCACCCCGATCCCGCGCGCCGCGCCAAGGAATTGGGCCAGCACATGCCCAAGGCCTTGAGCCTTTATCAGAGCTCACCGCTCCGCTCGGCGACCAAAAGCCTTTAATCACAAGTCTCAATCGGAACCCATGCCGCAGCACGGCTTGGGTTCCCATACACCGCGAATTCATCAAACAGCCGTTGGCAACCAGGTCCGATCGAATTCTCCAGACAGCCTTTTGAAAGCCTTGGTTTTTTCGAAAAACCGCTTAAATTTTCTTTACTATCTTCGTATTGCAACGCCACCTAGAATCCCCCCTCTACTGATTTCCGCCAGCTTGCTCAAAATTCCATAACTTACACCGAACAGTAGGTGTGGAGTTTTATCAGATTTGAATTGGAACCGGCATGCGTGCAAAGATTTTGAAGAGCCTGGGCAACCGAACCGCTGTCTACATTTTTGTGGTCAGTGGCCTCATCGCGGTTTTTGCCAGCGTGATTCAAATCTATATCGAGTACAGTAAGGACGTGGATCGTGTGAAATCCCGTTTTGAATTGATAGAAAGCAGCTACATTCCGGCTGTCGCTGCTTCGCTCTGGCAAATTGATGAAGATCAGGCTCGATTGATCCTGGCCGGCATCAAAAGCCTTCCCGACGTAGCTTATGTTGAAATTAAATCCAAAGACTCCGATTTCTTTGCGTCTCTGGGTGAAAAATCGGGCTCGCGTTACATGACCCGCCAGGTGGAAGTCACCTACAATAATCACGAGCAGCGGCCTGTAACCATCGGCACGTTGACGATCAGTCTCACTCTCAAAGCCGTCATCTCCAGGACCTACGGCCTGTCCTTGAACATTCTGATCACCAACATTCTTAAAACACTGCTTCTGGCCGTCTATGTCGTGTTCCTGCTCCGCAAACGCATCACCCGGCATCTCATCCACATCGCCAAATATCTGGAATCCAATGATCAGTCGCAGCCGCTGAAATTGGCCCGCAGCCAGTCCACCGAAGACGAGCTCGATGTGATGGTCCAAAGCATCAATACCAAAAACAATGAGATTCAGGACAAAATCCAAACCATTGAAAACCACAAGCTGGAGCTCCAGAACTCTGTGGATGAAAAGACTCAGGCACTGACCAAAACCGCGGAAACCAAGGCCACCTTGCTCCGCGTCCTATGCCATGATTTATCCAACCCTCTTGTGCTGATCACAGGCCTTCTCGAATTGTTCGCCAACAACCGCATTCCCGATGAAAAAAAGCAGGCCAAATACAAAACACTCTCGCGCGCGGCTCAACTCATGGCCGACATTCTGTGCAACGTGCGTGAGATGGAAGCGGTGGACTCGGGCAAGCGCAGCATTACGATAACTCCGGTCAACCTGGATCGTATGTTCGACGACCTGAACCTGATCTTCCGCGATCGCCTGAGTGAAAAGCAGATTTGCCTCGAAATCGAAAACGAACTGCCTGGCGGCATTGGCGTCCTGGCTGATCCTGTTTCCTTGAGCAATCACGTCTTCAATAACCTCGTCTCCAACGCCTTGAAATTCTCGTTTCCAGGCTCCACCGTACACGTCCTGGCCCGCGTGGAAGAGGATCTGGTGCACGTTTCCATCACAGATACTGGCGTGGGCATGTCCGAGGAAATTGCGGGAGCCATCTTTGATCCCACACGCCAGACCACCCGCCCCGGGACAGCTGGGGAAAAAGGCACAGGCTTTGGCATGCCGATCGTTAAATCATTCGTGGAAAAATATGGCGGTCGGATTCAGGTGGAAAGCGTCTCAGCCGAGATCAATCCGTCAGCGCACGGGACCACCTTTCATCTCTATCTGAAGAAAGCCCGCCTCATACCGGATATCGACGCGATTTCAACCCAGGCAGTCGGTTAAGCTCGAAGCAAAAAAACAGGGCTGGACATTCCATCGAATGGGAACGCCAGCCCGTTGTAGAGACCTTTGGATTAGAAGCGGAACCGTGCGACCAGAGCATCATGGTCCGAAATCTTGTCCATGTAGTCTGAGTTCAAGTGCACGATATCCAATTCCGGTTCAAAATTCAGCAAGGCCTTGCTCGCCATAACATGGTCGATCGCCGAAGCGTTGCCATCATAATTAGCCGTGTACCATTGATTCTTAGGTACCAGGTCGCCGTAAGTCATCAGGTTCTGCATGAAGTCACCGGCCAGAATCTTCATCGAAGGTTCATGCCAGTAGGCATTGAAGTCACCGAGCACCATGACTTTGGCATCACGATCCTGAGCCATCAGATCCGCGATAAAGCGGTTGATGCGGCCCGTGAGCTTGGCACGATCGAAATCGGAGCGGAAGATCACCGGCTGTTCAATCGACCAGGGACTGGAATCACCGAGCTTGGAGTTCAAGTGAACGCCAATGACGTAAAACCTTTGACCCTTGAATGAAAATTCCGCTACCAAAGGCTTTCTTGTGCGGGTGAAAGCGGGATCGTTCGGGAAGAGACGACCTGGATTCTGGTTCAGGCGACCGCCTGGCAGAACAAAGGTCTCATCCATGGGACCGGCATTACCGATTTGCTCAAACTGCACGCGCGCGGCGTTGTAGATCATCGACACACGAATGTTGCCACCTGGCTCGCCGCCATCCGAGTTGGGCACGGGATCAATGTTTAAAGGCCGATAGTCCGAACCAGGGCAGTTTATACTTTTGATGATGGAACTCAGTGTAATATCCGCCGCGGATCCTTCACCGAAGTCGACACCGTTGTTATCCTGAATCTCAGGCAGGTTGAGCACATCCGGGCAACGCAGATTGGTGCTGATCGCCTGGCCGAGTCGCTTGATGCGTTCGTCCAGAATACCAGCAAGGTTCTCAACGTTAAACGTGCCTATGGTCACATGATCCTGATCGCCGACAAAACGAGCCTTGGGTTTCTCGGCCAGCGATTTCACGCTCGAGGTCGACGAAAACTGACCCGTCACAAACATGGCAAATTCACCGTCACCGAAGGTATTCGTTTGGAAACTCAGAATACCCTGGAGGTTGTAGGAGAACTTATCGCCAATATTAAAGACATAGTCAGGGCTCACGCGCGGAGCCAGTTCGCTGCTTGAAATACGAATCACTTCGGGGTTGTAGTCATTCACCAGCGGGTTCAGAAGGAGTCCATTGGCACCCGACAGCTGCTCAGCCGGACTGGAACCTTCAGGACGAACATAAAGGGTAAGATAACGCTTGCTGTCATCATACTTTTCCTTGCCGCCGCGGAAACCCACGACTTCAGGACGAATGATTTCAATCAGCATGCCTTCCAGGCTTTCCCAGAAGTCCAAACCATCGGCAAGATTGAGCGTAGGCTTTTGGTTGATGTTGCCGCGATAGCTCGACACCACCGCATTCGGCACCTGAAGCTGATCGGGACCGATTTTCACCGTTTCCGGTAAAGTCACACCTCGGTCGAGAATCGTGAGATTGGAAACTTCACGAATGGCGGTCCGGGTCAACCCCTGTGCTGTCATGACTTCATAAACCGTACCTGTGACCTGAATCTTGACCCGAGCTTCCAGATCGGATCGCGAACCCGGCAGGTACACGTTGATGGCATTCGACGTCAGAGGCTTGCTATCATCGTTCAGCGTTTGAATGTAGAGCTCGGTCCCACCCTCTTCAATCTCGGCCACAGCGGTAATCACACCCTCGGTCGTGACTGTTTTGCCACGATAGGGGGAGAGATGCGCTTCACCTTGAAGTTCGGGAATGGACAGAACGCCTTCAACGCCGCCCTTGTTGTTCATGCGGATCGTTGCACGTTCTTCATTCAGAAGGGGCAGACTCTTCATTTTCTGCAGATACTTTTTCAAAGTATCCTTGGCTGAATAATCACCGGGTTCAAACTGGAAATTGTTTTCAAAGCTGTTGCCATAGCGATAGCCTGGAAACGGACTGAAGAAAGCTTCATTGCTGATGGCCACGCGGTAGTTGGCCCGCTCTTCCAGGGGCAGACCATGGGGTCTGGTCACCTGATAGATGGTCGGCAGACCGCCTTCGTACTGAATATCGTATTCCACACCCGCGACCTGAACGTCGACGCGATAGTATTTGTTACTACGATTCAGAATAAAGTCGCGAATTTCCGAGCCGCGCAGGGTGCCCACGCGGAACGTGTCCTTGTCACCCGATGGATAGATCGGCAGCAGCTGCTGATCGATCTCTTCTTCCGTCAGATTTTTGCCAAGAATCGCATAGCCGTTCGAAGGCAGAAAGTCGCTGGGATAGAAGACGATGTCCACGTCCAGCTCTTTTTGCATCGCCGTGGTGATCAGATTTCCCGCCAGGTTGGACCGAAGAAAACGATCACTGGTATCGATCAATATGGGCGCGTCTTCACGCGGATCCGCGTCGTCCACACAGGACAGGGATCCGAACATCAGAACGAGCGCCGTCAGATGTTTGTTCAGTTTCATGGTTGACCCTTTTTCAGCCGGCCGGTGGAGTCAAAACCACCGGCTCCATTTTCAAGGTGCCGTTGCCTTCGAGCTGCAATGAGTCCACTTGCCACGATGGGTAGTCCGTCGCGACAGGCATCTGGTACCGGAAACCAATCACAATCTTCTTGCCCGCGTATTTGCTCAGGTCAAAGACCTCAGAATTTTCAAACACGAACTTGGGACTGTAAGTCGGAACCTTGGTCACAGGAACCTGCTCCCACTGAGCGGTCGCCAGGCTGCTGATGGTGTCATCGGTCGTCACCCAGATGGTGATGATGTCAGCCGTGGCCGGGGCCTTGTTGATTGTATGACGGAACCAGAACTGAGGCTTCTGCACGTCGGTCAAATCAAATCGGGGACTGGCGAGCCAGCTGGTGGTTTCACTGCCCGCCACTTTCAGGCAGCAAGGCGTGGTGCGACCGGGAATCGTAAACACGTTCCAACCGTTGGCGGCAGTGCCAACCGTTTCGACGTTAAATTCCGTCAGACCCGTGTCCTTGAACACTTTCTTATAGAGGCTGGGAACAGTCGGCTCAGGATTCGGCGTTGGAGTGGGAGTCGGGGTCGGCGTTGCGCTGCCAAGCGTATCCACCGTAACGGGATCAAAGCTCAACGTTCCGTTGCCCAGAATCTGCAGCGAATCGATTTCCCAGGTTGGCCAGCTGGTGGTCTCACCCTGCTGATATTTGAAGGCGATGACAATCTTTTTGCCTGCATAACGGCTCAGATCAACCTTCTCAGTATCTTCGAACACGTACTTGGGATTGTAGTTCGGTGCCTTGGTAAAGGTAACCTGCTCCCAATTCACTTTCGAAAGATCCGCAACCGATTCGTCGGTCGTGATCAGCACACTGATGACAGAAGCGTTCTCGGGAGCCTTGTTGATAGCCTGGCGGAAGAAGAACTGTGGGTTCTGCACCTTGCTCAGGTCATAGCGAGGGCTGAGGAGCCAGCTTGTTGTGTTACTGCCGCCGACTTTGGAACAGCAGGAATCGCCGGACGCATACTTGAAGATGGTCCAGCCGGTTGGCTGCTGAGCAGGGGCAATCGTAAAGTTCGTGAATGCAGAATTGCGGAAGCTCTTGACGTAAGGCAAAGGCAAATCACGGGCTGGGCCGCTGGGCTCACCCGAGTCACCGTTGCCATTACCGGCGCCGCCGCCAGCCAAGCTCAAGGGCTCATAGGTCACCTTACCGGTTCCGAGCAGACTGAAACTGGCGATCTGCCAGGCGGATTTAGCATTGGCGGGCATAAACTTCAGCTTCTCACCATCCAATTTGAAAGCCACGACAATCTTCTTGCCTTCATAAGCTTTCAAACTCACAGCTTCACTCTTACGATAGTTATAGCTGCTGCCATCGGGCATCGACGAAATCTTGATCGATTCCCAGGTCGCTTTCTCGGGATCACCTGACACATAGTCCTGCGACACGAGATACATGACACCATCAAGGAACGGCAAACCGCGATCGTTGATCGCCTGATCCACCATAAACGCGGGACTGCCAACCTGTGTCAGATCCAGGCGTGGTGACATCAGCCAGGCCGAGGTCTTGCCATCACCAATCGCATATTTCTTGTCACGTGTGCCGTCGATGCGCCAGATTTTGGTCGCCGTGAAGGGGGCGATTTCATAATTGAAGACTTTAACGAAGAGAGCGCGCTCAATACCATCGAGAGTCTTGCCCTGCAAGGTGGCAATCGAATCCAGAGTGGTACGCAGCTGCTGATCCAGACCGCCGAGACGGGCGCGGTCATCTTCCAAAAGGTTCAGCTTATCGTAGACAAGGAAGGCTTGATAAAGCTGGGACAGAGCGTCCGCATCGTACGGATTGCTCTTCAGGCGATAGGTTGAAATCTTAAGGTCAAAGAGGTTCTGCTTCAACTCCGACCGATCACGCTCGGTCGCACTTTTCAGCAGAAAGCCCTGGGCCATATCCTGCTCAACGGTTTGCACAGCGGCAAGCAGGTCTTCGATGGACTTAACCTGCTCGGTCTGTCCTGAACGATTCTTACTGTCATCGGAACAGCTGGTCAGAATCGGGGAGCAGACGAGAGCAAGAGCTAAACTCATAACTCGAATCGTTTTCATAGGGAGCCCCTTATTCGGCTATTCGCAATGTCTCAGTAAAAGTAGGATGCCGTCAGTTTTACCACAGTATCTTCTTTGTTCAGTTCACTCAAAATGCGGTCTTCGCGAACATCGGTCCGGTTGCCGAAGACTGCATTTTTCGCCTGCATGAACTCAACTTCGGGACGGAAGTTGAACTTGCCAGCGCGGTAGTCAGCTCCGACCACCAACATTTTCAGACCACCGTGCGATGCGGTTTCATCTGCTGTTCTGAGACGTTGAGCCGATTCGCGTTCGCGGTCGATAAAGTACTGACCGATAAATTTATAAGCCAAAAATGGTGTAATAGCGCCGAAAGTATAGCCAGCTTTAACCATGGTTGCAGCATCGGTTTTGCCCAGCCAGTCCTGACGTGCGCCGTAGTAGTCCGAGTAAACAGGACGGAAAGGAGCGATGTCATGGAACCATGTCATATCGTCATTAAGGCGATAGGCATTGGTCGAAGCTTTGGTCCAGGTTCTTTCAATATTGGCCGAAATAGGGCCAAAATTCTGGTTCAATTGGAGTGACCAGGCTGCGTCCAGCATGGACCCACCTTCCGCGCCATTGGTATGAGAAGCATATTCAAAGATCGCGTTGGTATCAGCCGTGCGGAAGTGAACGCCAGCTTTATAAGCGCGGTCTTCCTTCACTTTCCAGCGTTCTGATGCCGCGTTTTCCTCGATGGTGAAGCCAGGAGTTGCGGGATAGAAGAATCCTGCGGAACCCACGCCTACATAGGTCAACAGGGATTCGGTAGGTTTCCACTGCAGTTCAAAGCCCGGAACCGTTTTGGTGCCAATGGTTTCATTTTCGATCGGCAGGTTCGAAATATAAGCGGGTGTGCCTTCGACAAAGAACACGCGAGCGACGTCCCAGGTGCGGAATTCGCGACCGATTTCGGTGCCGAAGTTATAGGGATAGAAAATGACTTTCAAGGCTTCAACAGGAGTATAAGAAATCCAGGAATACTTCGAAGTATTGTCCATGCCCACAGTCGTGGCGCCGCGACCCTCGTCATCGCCATTCAGGGCAAGGTCAGCTTGGAAATCAAATTGCTCGTAGTGATGCAGGAGACGGAGGTTAAGACGGGAGGTTTTATTGTCGACCGATCCGCGGTTGGGATCGATATCAAGGCGGAATTTCACAGCCGTGTCTTCGTTCAGTCGGTATCCCACGAGGGCATCGAAAAGAGTTTCCTGACCCAGTTGGGTGTTCTCGGAGGCACTGTGGACATACTGCTGGTATCGCAAGTATTCCAAGTAAGTGGACTGAACTGGAGCTGTTTCGATCTGCGCTCGTGCTGAACTTGCGATCAATAGAAGGCAAGCCGGCATCAAAAATCGTTGTGATCTCATGACCTGTTCCCCTGATACTACTCTGTCCGGTTTTGTCAAAATGACCCACGGGGAATATAATTTTTCGGCCATGAGGTCAATCGATATCATGGGGAAAATGCGTATATTCGTGCCGTGATGAACAAGCCAAAACCCTCAATAAAGATTTCGATTTACGCGATACCCGGGTTCACGGAACGGCATGTATCCCAAACTTTTGTATAATACGGAAAAAGCTATTCCGACGCGGTCAACAAATTACGCTTCAGCATGAACAATGACGGGTCAATCCTACATCGCAACGGAGGACAAAAAATCCCGCGTCCCTGCTGGACAAAGCCGGCTTTACCCTATTAAATCCAAGCCAACTATAGGAGAGCTGGACATGGATATGACTTTGGTAGTGGGTTCCAAGACTTTTTCCTCGTGGTCACTGCGCCCCTGGTTGCTTCTCAAACAAATGAACATTCCTTTCAAGGAAGTTGTGATTGCCTTGAATCAGGTTTCGACTCGGGAACGTATCCGGCAATATTCGCCATCGGGCCGAATTCCAGTCCTTCTCCATGGTGAAGTCCGCATCTGGGATTCCTTGGCCATCGCTGAATATTTGAATGATCTTTTCCCGGAAAAAAAGCTCTGGCCGGCGAAAATTGAAGAGCGTGCCTTGGCTCGCAGCGTCAGTGCAGAAATGCATTCCGGTTTCGCGGCCATGCGCCAGCAGATGTCGATGAATGTCAACAAACGCTTTGCCACACCGGCTTTGTCCGATGATACACAGGGCGATCTGAAACGCGTGTTTGAAATCTGGAACGACTGTCTGGCCCGCTCAGGAGGACCTTTTCTGTTCGGTTCCTTCAGTATTGCGGATGCCATGTTTGCACCAGTCACGACACGTCTGACGACGTATTCCATTCCGCTGACCGGAGCCATCGAAAAATACGTGCAAACCATCGCGGCACTTCCTGCCATGCGCGAATGGATTCAAGGGGCCCAGGCCGAAGGCGAAGGCTGATACCACGTTTGGTCCAATCCAAAATTCCCGCGTTAAAGTCAACTAACGCGGGTGGATAAATTCTTCGTATTTGCCTATAAGTTTTTCCGCTATCTTGCCGATACCATTTAAGAATTTGGCACAGGATGCGGAGAATGAATCGTACCTTTGGCATTATGATCGCAATGATCGCACTCTTCTTTGGGAGAGAAATGCGTGCGTCTGATGCCATGGCTCAGGTGGATTTACGCCTCTTTCCGTTCGCCAATGCCATCTACGATATTCATGATGCCTGGGATTTTTATCCCGGCGAGATCCTGACTCCGGACGAGGTTCAAGCGAAGGCTGCACCACGCAATCTCTCGCTGATTGCCATTGTACCCCGTGATCATCAACTGCCAACCCTGCGTCACGGCACGTTCCGCATCCAGCTGCGGCTGCCTGAGCCTGCTTATCGTTACACGATATTTTTCCCCGAACTTCGCTCAGCCAGTCGAATCTGGATCAACGGTCAGCAGATCTCCAGGCAGGGTCAGGTGGGCGCTGATGTGCAGTCCGAGCGGCCCTCACTCAAGCCCATTACGCATGTTTTAAAGGATGATGTTCGTGTCCTCGACATCGTCGTGCAGCTCTCCGCTTATTCAAACTATGAATTCATGAGCTCATCCACGCCCATCGCCATAGGCCACGCCCCGCAGCTTTTTGAAAAGCACCAGGCCGCCAAGATCCGTGACTCGTTTGTTGTGGGCGCGATCTTTATCATGGCCTTCTATCACTTCAGTCTTTACGCGCTGCGCCGCGAAAGGCTGGATCCTTTGCTGTTTGGCCTGTTCTGCCTGTGGATCGGTATCCGGACCATCTTCCGCTCAGAAGGTCTATTGCTCTATGAGATGTTTGACCAGCCCGATTTTTACTGGCAGTATCGCATGGAATACTGGGGCATCAGCATTCCCGCGGCCACGTGTTGCCACTTCATCTATATCCTGTTTCACAAAAGCTTTGCCCGCAAAGGCGCCCAATTTTTCGTCGGTACTTCGCTCGTATATACGGTCGTGGTTGGTGTTCTTCCGCTCCGTTATCACGGGGTGCTCCTGATACCCTTTGAGATCGTGATTATGCTGGCCTCCATTTATGTCGTGAAATGCATTGCGCAAGCCAAGCCTGACCAACGCGATGGCTCACTCTTGATTGCGGCTGGCTTCGGCGCCTTCATGCTGACCATTTTAAACGATATTCTGAAGAACCATCAGCTCATCAAGACCACCACCTTATCGCATATCGGGCTTTTCCTTTTCATCCTGTTTCAGGCCATTCTGATCTCGAAACGCTTCTCGCGCGCCTTTCACCGGCTCAAGGATGCTGAGTTTGAAATCAGACAGCTGAATGATGAACTTGAACTCAAGGTGAAGGACCGCACCCAGACCATCCGCATCATCCTGGATAACGTCAAGGCTGGTTTTCTTTTGGTTGGACCAGATCTGGCCATCAAGGAAGGTTTTACCCGCTCCTGTCAGGAGATTATCGGCAAGCCGATCGCCGTGGGACAAAAGCTGCAGAATATTCTCGAGTTTAGCGAGCGCGAACGCGCCCATTTTAGCCTTGCGGTGTCGCAGATTTTTTCGGGAATGCTCCCCGATGAGGTGAGTCTCAGCCAAATCCACAGTCGCATTTCGCTTGGCAAACGGGTGATTTCCCTGCAAGGCTCCATCGTGCGCGATGAAAAGGACTCCGTACATGCCATTCTCTTTACCATCACCGATGTCACGGGGCTGGTCAATGCGGAACGGGATGCGCAAATCAACCAGACCTTGCTTCGAATTATGCAGGATAAACTCGGTTTCCAAAGTTTCATGGCCGATTCCGTCCGTGACCTTCGCATTGCAGAAGAGTCCTTGGCCCAGGGTGATACCACCCGTCTGCGCATGATACTCCATACGCTGAAAGGCAATTTTGCCACGTATGGTCTCGATGATGTGGCCCACTATATTCATCGCGTCGAAGATCTGGATGAGATCGGCAGTGAGCACCTCCACGAGGTGGCGAACAGGATCAAACTCTTCATGCTAACGTATCAGGATCTCATTGGTCTGGATGCTGTGATGGATGGGGCCCATGGTGTCTTCGTCACTTTTAAAACCTTTGATCATTTGCGCAGCATCCTGAAGTCGATGCGCACCCCCGATGACATTCAGCGGGTCTTTGAAATCTGGGTGCAGGAAGCCAAGCTCGTGCCCATTCGCTCGCTCTTTGGCGCCATGCTCTCGCACACCACCAGGCTGGCGACCAAGCTCGGTAAGGACGTGGACATCCATGTCAGCGGTGGTGAAACCTTAGTGAATCCGGAAAAATTAAGTTCCGTGATCAATAACATTTCCCATCTGCTTCGCAATGCTATCGATCACGGCATTGAGGCACCTGAGAATCGAGCCTCAAAAAATCCGCGTGCCCGCATTGACATCACAATGGAAAGGCAGCCGCATCTGCTGGTCATCACCGTGCAGGATGATGGTCAGGGGCTCGATATGGACCGGATTCGCGAGGTGGCGTTGGAAAAAGGACTCTTCACACCCGAGGCCTTCGACAAAGCATCGGAGCAGGAACAATCCAGAGCCATTTTTCTACCAGGCTTTTCGACTTCAACCGAGGTTTCGGAAATTTCGGGTCGAGGTGTGGGTATGGGCGCGCTGCTGACAGCCGTTGAGGAGCTGGATGGTCAGGTCGAGGTTTTGAGCGAAAAAGGCCAAGGATGCCGCTTTGTAATTCGTATCCCTGACACTACGAACATGCCCCTCACGCACAAGGTGGACCGAGAGACAGCTTCGAGGGTGTTGCAAAATAGGTGACAATCCCCACAAACTCACGAGATTTACCAATCATTTGGATCGGGAGCTTGAGGCTTTTCATGTATTTTGCAACACCCTCGAACCGGATTTGCTATTCAGCTGGCAAGAGAAGCTCATCCCGTAAGCCCCACCATTGCTTTGCATCAGCCTGGCACCACGCGGGTCTATGCTCGACAGCAGCCAATTCAAGACCTAAAACGTCCATTCCTGCAGGGCGGATCTGCGGATTTTTGTGAATGCAGCGCATGACCAGCTTAACGAGAGAGTCGGGAAGATCGGGTCTGAGCTGGGCTAGATCGCAAGGATTGGTATACAGGATATCATAAAGAAGACCGGCCTCACTGGACACTTCGAATAGATTCCGGCCGCTGAACATCTTATAGGCCAGCACCCCAACCGAATAGATATCACTGCGTGCGTTGGCAGCCAATGGTTGGGCCAGAAGTTCGGGAGCGATATAGGCTGGGGTACCGCGCAGCGCGTTGGGGAGCAGGTCCAGGGTTTCTGATGGCAGCAGGTTCTTGATGCTTTTGACCAATCCAAAATCCACCACCTTGACAACATCATACTCCCCACCGATCCGGCAGACCATGATGTTAAGGGGTTTGATGTCCCGGTGAATTAAGCCGAGCGAGTGGGCCTCTTTCAGGGAAGCACAGAATTGCAAAAGCAGATGGATTGCCCGATGGCAAGGTAAATGCTTTTCAATTTCGATCAGCTTGGCCAGACTGATGCCAGGCAGAAATTCCATTGCATAGTAAAAGCTACGGTCAGCAGTCCGACCAAAATCATAAATGGCAACTGTATTCGGGTGGACTGAGCTGGCTGGTTGCACGCACTTCCGTTTCGAAACGGCTCAGCGATTCCGGGTCGTTGCTATCGGGTTTTAAAATCTTAATGGCTGTAGGACGCTTTAAAAAAGCATGTCGGGCCAAATAAATTTCCCCGATGCCGCCTTCGGCAATTTTGCGCAAAAGCTTATACTGCCCCATCCGAGCACCCAATCGAGCCGCTGGCCTTAAGCGAATCAAGGCAAAGT
>NZ_DASQYZ010000498.1:0-62538 GCF_035638955.1 Oligoflexus sp.
ATAGCATCACAAGGCAATATGCTGAAGCACTTGCGAAAGCCCAGAGGCACCGAAAAAAGCGTCAGATCAAAAAGATTCATGCAAAGATCAGGAACTCCCGTCAGGACTGGAATCATAAAAAGTCCTTTGAGCTGGCAAGGCTATATCAGACGATATTTTTTGGCAATGCCTCGTCCGCAAAGCTTGTCAGAACCCGAATGGCCAAAGGCGTCCATGACGCCGCCTGGCATCAGATAAAAACCTTCCTCTCATACAAGTCCCTGAGGCGGGGAGGACGGATGCTCGAAATCAATGAGCGAAATTCCACGGTCACCTGCCCGGTCTGCCTTCAAAAGACAGGGCCGAGTGGACTGAGTGGCCTTGGTATAAGAGAGTGGTCCTGCACGTGCGGAGCGGTCCATGACCGGGACGTGAATGCTGCGAGGAACATTCTCCGTCTCGGACGTGAGACGCTGAGCCTTGGGCAAATTGCCTGATGCAAGGGATGCTCGGGAATTCATTCCCGAGAGGATGTCACGTCCGTTCCATGCTGACTCTTACGGCATGATGGATCTTAATTTCTGTAAAGCCGTCCAGGCCCCGCCCTTCAAAAGAGGTTCGCGGAGCATGGCCCGAGGATGGGGTATGGTGAGCAAAGGTGATCCCTGCAGAGCGGTTTGAATCGTATTCATGGACACCGACTGGCCGAGAGCGAGCAAAGTCTGGCCGCTGCCAGGTCCCAGCGCGACGATATACGCACAACGCAAAAGGTCCACGGGAACGCGAACCAGACTGTCTTCTGCCCAGATTTTAAAATCCTCCGCTGGCAAGCCCAGAGCCAGGGCGATCTTGGACACCATGATGAATTCCTCTTCGGTCAGATCGCTCGAACTGTAAAAACCAACCTTCCAAGGCAATCCGGCTTCGCGCTGAGGCGCCGCCTCCCCAGCAGACGGGCTGGAATCGATCCCAACCTGAGCGGCCGTCCTGGGAGGGTCCTGGACATGCCCCGTCGCAGCGGATCGCAAGGCGGCTGCCGATCGGGCATCGGCCTTGATTTCATCATCAATCCGATGCGGAGGTCGAGGGCGGTTCGGTTCGGCGGGTGCCTGAGTGGCCTCGGACTCCTTGCCTCCCGTTTGCTCTGACATATCAGCCGGAGCGCGGCATACAACGGTTCCCGTTAAACCACGACTTTCCAACCAATCGAGATAATTTCCAATCTGCGCACGCAACTGATCCATGGCCGTATCCTCCACGGCAGCGATCATATTCGGGATCATGGGGAAGCGCTAGGAAACCTTTTTAAAGCCGCGTTTGACGCGACGTCGGGCCAGCAGAAGCTGATCAATTTCGGCAATGGGGGCAGGGATTTCTTCCTTGGGATTGAGCTGTTTCATGCGCTCGCGGATGTACCAGGCCTTGCCCATCTGCTTGGTGCGGAAGGTCGAAATCATCAGCAGGGGAAAAACCTTCTGCAAATCAAGCTTGTGGTCCATACCCTGGTGCAGCGTGGCCATGGCCTGCGCATATTTTTTAAGCTGCAGATAGAGCTGAGCCAGCAGCATGAAGGCCAGAGGGTCCTTGGAAATATTTGCATAGCGCTGATAAACGCGCACCGCGCTGTCGGGATCTTTTTGCTGAAGGTAGTATTGAGCCATGGCTACGTGGGCCTGCGTAAAATCAGGCTTGCGCTTGATCGCACCTTCCAGCGTGCTGTAGGCCAGCTCTTCCTTTTCATGCTTGAAATAAAACTCGGCCAGAATCAAATACGTATCGAGCCGTTCGGGATGAGATTTTTTTTCATCGATCAAGGCGACCTCGGCGACGCGCAGCTGTCCGGTTTTTTCCGCAAACTGCACGATGGCCTTCAAAGGCCGGCTATCTTTCGGATGATTGCGTCGATACCGTTTGAAATAGTAGATCGACTTTTCCAGATTCTCAGCCATCGCATAGGCCATGCCCATGCCGTAGAGAGCTTCCGGATTCTTATTGTTCTCAAGCAAAGCCAGACGGTAGTGTTCAATGGCTGCGTGCGCGTTGCCTTCCTTGAGCAGCATATTGGCGAGTTTGATTTGCCTTAAGGGCTGCTTGGGATTCATTTCCAGTTCCAACGTCAGCGCATGAATCGCGTTCTTGTAATCTTTGGCTTCAATATAGATGTTGGCCAGCGTGACGAAGTTTTTCAGAAAGTTGGGTGTGGATTTGATGTTGGCCTGCAAGAGAGCCGTGGCTTCCGCCGTCTTATGCCGCTTGACCAGCGCCACCGCCTGGAGATGACGGACGCGAGGCGTATCTTTAAGCTTCGCCAGTTCATCGAGCGCGGCTTCGGCTTCAACAAATTTTCCCGCGATGAGCATGCGCTCGGCTTCGCGCAGGCGTCCGAGAATGGGGCCGGGCGTGTGATACTGATTGAGCATCTTGATGATCTTGGCTTCCAGCTCTTCGGGTGTGAAGGGCTTGACCATGTATTCTTCAGCGCCTTTATTGGCAGCCTTCACAATATCGTCTTTATCCGCAGCGCCTGTGACGATCATAAATGGGGTATCAGATCCGGTATCGAGATTGCGCAGGTGATCCAGGACTTCGAAACCCGAAATGAAATTCAGGTCCAGATCGCAGATCACAAGGTCCACGACCTGCGAATCCAGAATGGTTTTCGCATCACGACCATTGTGACATTCGATGATTTCCGAAAAACCCAGTTTTAACAGCGCTTTGGCAATAGACTTCCGAATCAGGTCATGATCGTCAGCGACCAGACCCACAAGGCCACTTGGAAAGTTATGTGGACTTTTTTCCATCCGGATTGTCTCCCTGCCTCTCCATCGGCAAAAGGTGGGAGAGGATTGACTTTAAATCGCCGCCCCAGGAGGATTTTTGGAACTGCTGCGCAGGTAAGTCCGCGACGTGCGGTCGTTGGGGTTGACGTTTTGCGTTTTTTGCCAAAAGCTCTGCGCCCCATCCCAGTCGCCCATGCGAAAAGCGATGGTTCCCAGCAGATTCAGACATTCGGGGTGATTAGGATTTTCATCCAAAAGCACCATGAGCTGTTCACGACTCTGGTGATAGGAATTCATGCGAATATAGACTTTGGCCAGCCGCAGACGAATGTCCGGCATGCGTGGATAGATCTGCAGGGCCTTGGCGTATTCCTGTGACGCTTGCTCATAAAGACCCGCGTGCTCATAACCCTGCGCGGTTTTGTTATGCAGGTTGGCGAGGCGTCCCAGCACAAGATCCGGCAACGTTTGGCCGTCCCCCATGTGCCCTTGGAGTTCGCCGTAAACCTTTTGCGAGGCTTCATAGAAGCCAAGGTCAGACATGGTGACCGCGAGGTTCAGAGCGGCTTCAATGAAGCGAGGGTTGGCGGCCTTGGCTTTTTCAAAGTATTCGATGGCCTCGGGAAATTTGGACTGCCGATGGCTGCAAAGTCCCATCAGGTTCAAAAGGTTCGCCAGGGGTCCGTGTTCTTCCATGGCGCTGCGCAAAAGCTCTTCCGCGGCTTGAAACCTTTGCAGTTTCAAGTAAATCATCACCTTTTCCTGAATATCATTGATCTGGCGGCGGGATTTGTGCGGCATGCCCAACTCCAAACAAAAAAGGGGGCAGGAGAGCCCCCTTGCTGGAATTGATTATAACATGAAGATCAGGCGACTGCAGAGGCTTCAAAGCGTCGTGTCACGAGCACCTTGATCTGTCCTGGGAAGGCCACTTCCTCTTCGATTTTCCGAGCGATCGCGGCTGCAAAACCCTGCAATTCCTCTTCACGGATCTTTTTATGATTGACGCCGATGTGCACTTCGCGGCCGCCATTCATGATGGCTACCTTCTGAATGCCTGGGAAGGATTTGATCGCTTCTTCCATGGCCTGCAGGCGCTCCTGATAGCCTTCCTCAAGGTTGATACGAGCGCCAGGACGAGCGCCGGACAGGGTATCAGCAGATTTCAAAACATAGCTCATTGGCGTTTCCAGGACGAGATCGTTGTGATGCGACATCACCGTATCGCAGATCAAACGCTTTTCGCCGAAACGGTCGGCATAGTCGCCGCTGATCACGGCATGGCTGCCTTCGATGCGATAGTCGATGCCCTTGCCGATATCGTGCAAAAGGCCACAGCGTTTGGCTATCATGGGATCAACGCCCAATTCGCCGGCCAGGACGCCCGCAAGTTTCGCGACTTCGAGGGAATGGTAAAACTGATTCTGCCGGTAACTCGTTCGCCAGTTCAGGGCGCCAACCATCTTTTGAATCTCATCATGAATATCGGTCAGGCCCAGTTCCGTGACGGCCTGGCGGCCGAGTTTCAAGGCTTGATTTTCCAGGGTTCGGCGGTGTTTCAAGAAGGTCTTGTCACACTTTGTCCAGTTGTTGGGTCCCTTTGGCAGGAGCTCTTCGAGGGTCAGGCGAGCGGCTTCCTTGAAAATGCCGTAGCCACCACCCAGGCGGATAATGGCGGGAAGGCCGTCGTGCGTAGCGGGGGCGAGTGTGATCTCCACACCTTCGGTGAGAGCGGTCAGGTCGGTAATCAGCTGTTGATTATTTTGCAGAGTTTCAAACAGGCGAGGGTTGATCACTTCCACGTGATTGGTACTTTTCGGCCAGATAAAGTCGGGCTGATAGCGTGACATGATGCGGCTCAGCACGCGTTCGGCGCCTTTTTTGGAATGGCTCGCCAGATCGTCCACAAGGTCCTTGATGCGCTTCTGACTGTCCAGTCGACGTTCATTCAGCAGCGAATCGGTGATCATGTGCTGAGTGGCAGCGCGATCACAGTCAGCCACGCGGGCCAGATCATCCTGCAGACTGGTTTTGATCTGCACGACTGAAGTTTGCACTTCCGATAGGGCCTTTTGCAGTTCGCTGACTTTCTTCTGATGATTTTGAAACGTGGTTTCCAGCTTTTGAATGCGCTCCTCTTCATGCTGAACAAACTGATCCTGCACACCCAGGTCGGCGTCCGTGGCTTCGAGGGCCAGGCGTTCCTCCTCGATGGTCATCTCCAGTTCTTCCTGCATCTGCACGGCTTTTTCTTCAGCACGTTTTTTAGCTTCGGCAATCACCAGGTCTTTACGCTGCTGGGCCTTTTGGATGACCAGATCACGCTGCTCGGAAACATCCGCTCGCTGCTTGCGAGGCAGTAAAAATCGAACAACCACAAAAAATGCATATCCGAAGGCCACGCCTATGGCGGCGACCAACGCAATTTCAGAGAAATTCATAGCTTCCACGTTATATTCCTTTCGAGAGACCCACTTACTTTTCGGCAGATTGGGCTTTAAATTTAAGGGCGCAAGGTGTCGGTCGCCAAGCGGAAAATGTGTCAGGATTCAAGGATCTTGGGATCCGGTGCCAGACTGTACGAGTAAACCTCGCGCAAAGCGGACGACCGTGCCACTATAATGATCATACAGAAACTGGACTGGATCCAGAAGACGAATCTCATGGAATGGAAGCCCTTATGGAAGCGAGATATACGGAAGAGATGGCCTTTTTGCATGACCTGAGTTGCCGCGCGGGCGCTGAACTCACCCGACGCTTTGGTTCCGATGTTCGCGTGCGTCAAAAATCTGACAAGACCCTTGTCACCGATGCTGACCTTGCCAGTGAGAAGGTCATCCTCGATACGCTGCAGCAGAAAAAGCCCAAGGATAAGGTGTATTCCGAGGAAGCTGGCCTGTCCTCCGAGGATCGGACACCCGGAACCTCGATCTGGATCGTGGATCCGCTCGATGGCACCACCAACTTTGCCAATAATTACCCCTTCTTTTGTGTTTCCATTGGCCGGGGTGAGTTTGACAAGGACGGTCGCATCCGTTTGATGGCGGGTGCCGTACACGATCCCATTCGCGGCAAGACCTATGTGACCGAACGCGGTCGCGGCGCCTGGGTCAACGAAAAGTCGATTCGGGTCGGTCCCGACCGTCCCCCTCAGGACGCCTTTCTGGTCACGGGGTTTGCCTACCAGCGAGGCGACAACCTGCGAAAAGATATAGAATTTTTCAACGCGGTAGCTCAAACTTGTCAGAGTATTCGACGCGATGGGGCCGCTGCCCTGGATCTGGCCCTGGTTGCCGAAGGGGTATACGACGGCTATTGGGAATCCGGTCTGCGTCCCTGGGACCTGGCGGCGGGAGCTCTGCTCGTTGAAGAGGCCGGCGGTATCATCCGGAACTTTAACAATTCGACGGGGGCTCGCTATGACCTGGAGCAGGGTGATATCATTTGTGGGACACCTTCCGTTGTTCAGCTCATCTCTGGATTGATCTAACGCGAAGCTTCAAGCGTAAGGAGAGCCTATGGATCGCAGGGTTTGCCATCTGAGTTTGCTTTTGGCCGCGGGTTTGGGGCTGACATCTGTGGGCCATGCCCAGCCGGTGACCGAGCAGATTGATCGCTTTGAATTGAATTACTCGACGATGCGAATTCGATTCTATGGCGAGGCTTTGGTGGATTTTTCTCAGAAAGGCTTCGAAGGTGCTGAGAAAATAGCCACGGAAGATGGCCTGGGATATGTCCTAACAGCTCTCGCGAAAATTCGGACCCAGAAGGGGCTCAGCGAAGGAGCTTCGGCGGCTTTAGCCAGCGAACTGACCAAGACTGCTTATGTTTATAACACGACCTATTTCACGGACGGTCGCGTGCGGGTTGAACTTGATAGCAGCCTGCCCAGGGCCCTTGACCTTGGCGTCAGTGAATTTGCGGGCGAGGACCCCAAGGCCGCTGCCAGTGATGGCAGTGCGGTGGTCGTGCAGATCAGCGGCTTGAAGACACCGTTTTTACAGACTGAGATTCGCAGCACCGATGGGGAACTGCTGTACAGTCCCAAGGATGTGGCGAAGTCGGCTTATAAAAAGCAGATGACCGGTCGCTGGTTCTTTAAAAACTCCGGCGAACTGAAGTCCTATGTCGGTGCCAAGCCTGTCGAGATCGATGCCGTGGCTGAAGGCGACAAGACCCTCATCGTGACCAAGGATTCCTGGACCAAACTTCAGGCCGAGCATCCTCGTTTACTTGAGGAAGCCAAATTGGCATTTGTCATCCCAGGGCCAGCCCGGGGGCAGAAGTCCAGCAACTGATTCGCTGATTATCCGTTGCACCACCGCATGGGAAGTGATACACACTGGGGTTCCGTTTGACCCATAAGGTCCACTCGGGGGACGGCCCCAACTTTCGCCTGACGTGACTGCAGAAGCAGTTCGTGGGCTCCAAAGAAAAGGAAGACTTCCATGCCAAAAATGAAGACCAAGCGAGCCGCGGCGAAGCGTTTTACAGTGCTTTCGTCTGGCAAAATCAAGCGCGCCCAGGCGTACAAGCGCCACATCCTGACCAAGAAGAGTCGCAAGCGTCTGAACAATCTCCGGACCGCTGCCTATGTGCACAAGTCAAACGTTGGCCTCATTCTGGCCTGTTTGCCGTACCGTTGATTGGTCAAGACTCACGTAACCCGACCTTCTCTCTAAAGGATATATATTATGGCACGCGCCAAACGCGGTTTTAAAGCAAGACGTCGTAGAAAGAAAATATTCGCCCTGGCAAAAGGCTTCCGTGGAGCCCGTAAAAACCGGTTCCGGAACTCGATTCACGTTGTGCGTCGCAGCCTTGTGTACGCTTACCGTGACCGTCGCGTGAAAAAACGCGAGTTCCGTAAGCTGTGGATCGTGCGTATCAACGCCGCTGTCCGCGCTGCCGGCCTTCGTTATTCTGAATTCATCCATGGTTTGAAAAAGGCTAACATCACTTTGGACCGCAGTGTCCTTGCTGATTTGGCACTGAATCAACCCGCAGCTTTTGCAGATCTTGTCAGCAGCGCTAAGGCAGCTTTGGCTCGCTAAATCGCAGCTTCAAATAAGACTTATCCACAGGAATTGAATTATCCTGTGGATTTTTTTTTATTCAGTTTATCAGTGAGTTAGACCGGGTACCCCTTGGTCCGTGGTGGGAGATATCCACAAGCACCTGTGGATAAGTTCTTTGGTCCCAAAACCTGTCGTCTGACTTTCAGAGTTTCTGAGTATGGACCAACTCAATTTAAACATCAAGAGTCTAAGTATTTGCACTGATAAGAAGGACTTACTGTCGATTTTTAGTCTTGGTAAACTTGCAAAAAGCTACCAGAAGCGATTAGGGGAAAAAAGAATCGTGCGGACGGAAGAGACTTTCAATCGAAGAGTCCCTAAACCCATCATTGCTTTGCATGCATGTCTGAGCCTTCGTAGCTCCATACGGGAATTGGGACAGTTTTCTAAATATCGGGACAGATATTGTCCCAATACTGGAAATTGGGACAAAAAAAGGCTATGATTCCTCACATTAAGATGATTGGGACAAAAATTGTCCCGATAATTGTGACGTCGAGGAGCGAACGTGGCCAAGAAAAAAGACGAGCTTGAATCGCTTGTCATAGCGCTTCTGAAAGAAAAGAAAGAAATAAGTGTTCCCGAGATCGCTCACGTAGCCGGGATGTCAAAATCGGACGAAGGTGATCGAAAAGCTATACGGCGTGTGCTCAACGGGCTTGTTGAGCGAGGAATTCTCGAAGCACATGGAGCGGCGCGCGCACGGGTCTATCGAGCTTTAACCACCACCGAGGCTGACCTCCCGAAACTACATGAAGACCCACAGACCTTCAAAGACATTCCGCTCTCGCGCGAAAGCGAGGGATTGTTGAAACATATCTCCCAATCGCTACAAGCTCGCAAACCAGTCGGATACAACCAGGATTTCTTACGATTATATGAACCAAATCGAACTTTCTACCTTACGAGCACTCAGCGCGCCGAACTCGCAAACACGGGCACTGCCGAAATTAAAGAGCAGCCGGCAGGAACCTACGCACGCAATATATTGAATAGACTTTTGATTGACTTATCGTGGAATTCAAGTCGTCTTGAAGGAAATACTTATTCTCTCTTGGAGACCAAGCGCCTCATAGAACATGGTGAAAGCGCTTCAGGCAAAGATGCTGCTGAAGCGCAAATGATCTTGAACCATAAAGGGGCCATTGAATACATTGTCGAATCGGTTGATGAAGAAAAAATCACTTCTCACGAAGTCTGTAGTATTCATGCACTCCTATCAGAAAACCTTTTAGGGGACCCCAGTGCCTCTGGTCGTATTCGCCAAATCGCAGTTGGAGTGAGCGGAACAAACTATTTGCCGCTAGAAAATCCACACCTTCTCAAGGAATGCTTTGAGATATTTATTGAGAAGCTGAACCTCATCGAAGATCCATTTGAGCAGTCGTTCTTTTCTTTGGTGCAGCTTTCCTATTTGCAGGCGTTTGAGGATGTAAACAAACGAACCGCGCGTCTTGTGGCCAATATTCCGCTGATTAAGAAAAACTTTAGGCCGCTTTCCTTCATAGACGTAAACAGAGAGGCCTATATCAAATCCCTTCTTGGAGTTTACGAAAAGAACGATGTGGGCCTCTTTCGGGACCTATATCTTTGGGCGTACACACGCTCAGCGCAGCGCTACTCTGCTCTGCAGCAGGCGATGGGAGAACCCAACCTGCTGAAGTTGAAATACCGCTCCGATATTCAGGAGATCATCCGTACCGTGATCTTGGAGAAAGTAGCTGGGCCTCAAGTGGTGCATCGAGTTCAAGATCTTATAGAAGAAAAAAAATTTTCAGAAGCTGACCAGGCAGAATTGTTTAAGCTGATAGAATTGGAGATCGTAAGCCTTCACGATGGGAATATCGCTCGGTTCAAAATTCGACCACTTGAATTTCAAGCCTGGAAGAGTTTGCAGTGAGAAGCTGAAGAGGCTTGCACTAAGACGAGGTTCCATCATTTCCGTGTCAAAGCCAGGTTTTCGTCCAGACTTTTTGACTCTATTCTTCTTTACTTAACGTTATGTCCTGGATAATTTCCAACTTTGCCGAGATAACTCCCGCTACGAGCTAGGGCTGGTCAATATGACCACGATCAGCAAACGGTACTAACACCATTTCACCCATAGATACTGGAAAAATTCTTTGTAATTTCAATATAATGCGGACGGAGAGACTTGAACTCTCACACCAAAGGCACTGGCTTCTAAGACCAGCGTGTCTACCATTCCACCACGTCCGCAGACCGCGAGCACAACTTTATACCTGCAATGATATTTAATTTAAAGAGTTAACTGCGGCTTTCCTGAAGCGGCGCGGACCTATACCCGTGGCCAAGCTTGATGCCTTTCTCGATTTCGTACTATAAGAAGAGCAGCGAGGTGCGCATATGGCAAACGGTACCGAAGTTGATTTCTCGGCCTTGATTCTGGGTTTCTGTTCAGCCGCTCTTTCCTACATGGGTTTTGGTCCTGAAAAGGTCAACCGTAACCTTATGTTAGCACGGCAAAATATTGAGATTATCGAACTTCTTGCCAAAAAAACGGCCGGCAATCTCTCGGCCGAGGAAGATAAGCTTACACAGGAAGTTCTGCACGATCTCCGTCTTAAGTTCGTTGACGCCAGTCGCGAAGGCTAAGTCCACCTCTTCATTCTGCCGACACAACACCTGCCCCCAAAAGAAAAAGAGGGAGTGGGTCGTGGATGTTTCCCTTTACAGCTTTGAAGCCCAAACTGTGCTGCACTTCGGCCTACGCTATGCCAAGGGCCTGGGGCATGACTTCATGGAAATCGAGCACGTGGCGTTGGCCATGCTGCGACGTGACTTTCATATGCTCGATGCCGAAGCACATGCCCGACTTGAAAAAGCACTTGAAGACTTTTTGCAGCTCTACCCAAAAAAATTCGGCCGGGTCGCCGTGGGTTTCGGCCCGAGGCTGAACCAGGTTTTGAATCAGGTGGAAGCGATCGTCAAAAATCGGCTGATCAGCAACCAGGACCTATGGCCACTTTTGGTCCAATCCTCGTCGGTCATGCAACAAACCGAGCGCTCCACGCAAGATGATAAGGCCAAGGACTTTCAGGTCTGGCAGGTCCCCAACGCTAAAGCGCCTCCTTCCCAGAAGGTCGTCAAAAATCAGCAGCCCTCGACGCCCAAAACCGAACCTAAAAAAGAAGCCGATTCCAGTCGTAAACTCGAGGCGGAGCTGGATAAACGTCTGCGAGATTTCACGAATGACTTTACCGAACAGGCCAGTCGTGGCGCGATCGACCCGGTCATCGGCCGTGATTCAGAAATTCGCCGCGTTTTGGAAATCCTGAGTCGAAAGAAAAAGAATAACCCCATTCTTCTTGGTGAACCTGGCGTCGGCAAGACCGCGATTGCCGAAGGGATCGCCCTGCGTATTGTCGAGGACAAGGTCCCTGAATCCCTTAAAGGCGTTCGCGTCCTCAGTCTGGATTTAGGGGCGCTTCTCGCGGGCACCAAATACCGTGGTGAATTTGAAGAACGATTGAAACAAATCATCCGCGCTCTCGAAACCCTCGGCGATCGAGTGATCCTCTTCATTGACGAGATTCATACCATTCTTGGCGCCGGGCAGAGCGAAGGCAGCGCGGATGCCGCGAATCTTTTGAAACCAGCGCTAGCCCGTGGCCAGCTCCGTTGCATTGGGGCGACCACGCTGGTTGAATTTCGGAAGTACTTTGAAAAAGATGCCGCCCTGGAAAGACGCTTTCAACCCGTCATGGTCGAGCAGCCGACTCGCGACACGACGCTTTCCATTCTGCGTGGTCTCCAAACCTCCTATGAAATTCACCATGGTATTCCCATTCGGGATGAAGCTTTGCAGGCAGCCGTCGACCTTTCCATTCTTTATCTGCCGCATAGAAATTTACCTGATAAAGCCATCGACCTGGTCGATGAAGCGGCTGCACGCATCAAACTGCAGATGCAAAGCATTCCTGCTGAGCTGGAACAACTCCTGGCGCAAGCTGCTCAGTTAAGAGTGGAGCAGCAGGCCCTGGAAAAGCAGGGTGGGGTAAGCAAAGGCCTGACCCAGGTCAAAGTCAAACTGGAAAAAATCACCGAAGAAAGTACAGCCATCGAAGGTATCTGGAAGAAGCATCAAAAAGACCTTGAGCTGATGCGAACGCTTGAAGTGCGGGTCGAGGAATTGACTTCACTCTGGCAAGCCACCAAGGATCGCAGCGACTTTGAAACGGCTGCAAGCCTGCAATACCATGAGCTGCCTAAAGCCAAGGAAGCCTTCGAACAGGCTAAAAAACATTTGGAAGAGCAGGAAAAAATCCATGGTTTTCTGGGTCGCGCTGTCGATCGCCAGGAAATCGCCCGGGTTCTCTCGCTTTGGACCGGAATTCCCGTCGGCGAAATGCTGGCCGATGAAAAACATAGCCTCGCCCACTTGGAATCGCAGCTCAACG
The DNA here is from genome assembly GCF_035638955.1 of Oligoflexus sp. Lineage (GTDB taxonomy): Bacteria > Bdellovibrionota_B > Oligoflexia > Oligoflexales > Oligoflexaceae > Oligoflexus. The sequence goes on from NZ_DASQYZ010000498.1 coordinate 12,262, forward strand.
ATCGCGTCTTCGGTCAGGACGAAGCCTTGACGGCCGTGGCCAAAGCCGTACGCCGCTCGCGTCTGGGCCTGAGCGATCCGAAGCGCCCCTCGGGCGTGTTTCTCTTTTTAGGACCGACCGGTGTGGGCAAAACCGAAACGGCCAAAGCTCTTTCCTCCGCTCTTTTTTTGAGCGAGCAGAATTTGATTCGCATCGATATGTCTGAATATATGGAAGCCCATAACGTTGCTCGCCTTATCGGTGCGCCTCCTGGATATGCTGGCTATGAAGGCGGCGGGCTCTTGACTGATGCGGTTCGTAACAAGCCGTATTCGATCGTCCTCTTCGACGAAATCGAAAAGGCTCACCCGCGGGTTCTGGATATCATGCTGCAGATTTTCGATGACGGACGCCTCACGGATGCGCGTGGTCGTCTCGCCGATTTCCGTCACTGCTTTATCATCATGACCTCCAACCTCCAGGTGGCAGCCGGTCACGTCCAGGAATCGGAACGGGAGCAGGAAATTCGACTGCAACTCAGCGAGCATTTGCGTCCTGAGTTGGTCAACCGCATCGATGAGATCGTGCCCTTTAAATCCCTGGCCAGGGTGCACTTTCATCGCATGCTGCACAAAGAGCTGGCGCAGCTGAATCAGCGTCTCAATGAGCGTGATATCCGCTTGGAGCTGGCGCCGAGGCTGGAACAGCTCTTGATCCAAAACGCGATGAACAGTAGCTTTGCGGGCCGCGACTTGAAACGCGGTCTCCAAAAATATGTAACTGATTCTGTGGCGCAGAAACTTCTCGACCCGGCCGCCGATCTGAAAGGCCTCTGGATCCTGGACTGGGAGCCTGATCAAGGACTGATCTGGTCGCGTGATCAACGTCAGGATCGCTATCTTCCGCCGGCGCGATGAGTGAAAAATTTTAGACTAAGCTCTTGACGAATTATTTAAGCCTGGGGTAGTGTTAGGGCCCATCAAGGATGGCTCAACCAGTTCAAACTGGGGCGTCGACAAGTGGTAAGTCTCTGGATTTTGATTCCAGCATCCGTAGGTTCGAATCCTACCGCCCCAGCCACACATCCTTTTCATCGCCGCAGCTTCCACTCCTATTTGCATCCGTTTACATAACCCAGCGCAATCTGCGCCATGGCAACGTATTTCGCAGAGGCTAACGCTATGGATAATGACATGATCGTTTTCTCGGGCAATGCTAACAGGGAATTGGCGGAAAAGATTTGCGGGCATTTGGATATCGAGTTGGGCCATGCCCGCGTCGATCGTTTCTCGGATGGAGAAACCCGCGTTGAGATTCAGGACAATGTCCGTGGTCGTGACGTCTTCATTATTCAACCCGGCTGCGCCCCCGCCAATGAACATATTATTGAATCTTTGATCATGATCGATGCCTGCCGCCGTGCTTCCGCGAAACGTATCACCATGGTCCTTCCTTATTTTGGTTATGCCCGGCAGGAGCGTAAAAGTGCGCCGCGCACCCCCATTACGGCCAAGCTGGTTGCCGATCTGTATACCGCCTCGGGTATCGATCGCATGCTGGTGATGGAACTGCACACTTCGGCAATTCAGGGCTTTTTCAATATTCCTGTCGATCACCTTTTCGCCAAGCCGATCTTCGGGCCTTACTTTGAAGGTCGCGATAATCTGCTCGTGGTCTCGCCGGATGCCGGCGGTACCGAACGCGCACGCGCCATGGCGAAATATTATAATTGCGGCCTCGCCATTGTTGACAAGCGCCGCGATCGTCCCAATGAAAGTGAAGTGATGAACGTCATCGGTGATGTGCGGGATAAAGACTGCCTGCTCGTCGATGATATCTGCGATACCGGCGGGTCTCTCTGCAAAGCGGCCGAGGCGCTGATGGATAATGGCGCCAAATCGGTTAGTGCGGCGATTACGCACGCTGTTCTGAGTGGCCCCGCCATTGAGCGCATTTCCAACTCGGTCCTTAAGGAACTGGTCGTAACCGATAGTATTCCTCTGAGCCGAGCCGCTCGGGAATGCTCGAAAATTACTCAATTGAGTGTTGGGGAATTGTTGGCCAAAGCCATCCGTCGCATTCATACTGCGGGCTCGATCAGCAGTCTTTTCGTTTGAAGAAATGCGCGATCGGTTCACACGCTTTACGGGATTGACAAGGGACTTGCCAGTCCCGGGCGTTCCCTATATAACCCTATGCTCAAGCTTGGTCTGCGCACCTTTTTGCAGCCAAAATGATGCAGTTCGACCCGAAAACGGGCGCGGAAGTGTTGCTTTTAGGAGATTTGAAATGTCTGAAGAACTCATAAAGATTGAGGCTTCCCCTCGTGAAGTCACAGGAAAAAGCCATATCCGCAAGCTGCGCAAGAGCGGCCGCATTCCTGGCGTACTGCTTGACAAAGGTCAAAGCATCATGCTTGAATTCGACCCCAAATGGCTGGGAAAAGCGTACAAGAACGGCAAGCAATTTGAATTAACATTCAAAGGCGAAACCCGCCTGGTGAAAGTGGTCGAAATTCAACTCGATCCGATCAAGCGCGTGGCCTTGCATGTGGACCTGATGTACGCCTAAGTCCGAGGGCGCTGTTGAAGCTCATCGTAGGGCTGGGAAATCCAGGCGACAAGTACCAGAAGACCCGGCACAACGCTGGGTTTTTGATCCTTGATCAAATTCTATCCCGTGCTGGCGGCAGTTGGCAGGGTCGTAAGTTTGATGCCGATGTTGCACGCGCGCCGGTCTGTGGTACGGACAGTCTGTTGCTTAAGCCCCAGACGTTCATGAACCTCAGCGGCCGTTCCGTGATGCAGGCTCTGCGCTTCTATAAGATCGCCATCGAGGATGTGATCGTGTTGCACGATGACATCGATGTGCCGTTTGGCAAGGTGAAAGCCCGGACCGGCGGTGGCCATGGCGGTCATAATGGAATTCGCAGCATCATGGCGGAAAGCGGCGCCGAGAACTTCGCCCGTGTGAAGCTCGGTATCGGTCGTCCCCATGGGGTTGGTGATGTTTCGAACTGGGTGCTCGGCAATTTCACCTTGGATGAACTCATTCAGGTGGAAACAGAGATGGTGAACGAAGCTTTGATTCGTTTGCAGGGTCTGATCCGGAACCCTGGTTGATGAAGATATAGTTTAAGAGCTCTCTTGCTGATCATAATGATTGGCTGCTCAATCCATAAGGGAGGTAGTGTTTTGCTACGTGAATACGAATTTACCTTGGTTGCCAAGGCTGATCTACCAGACACAGAAAAACAAAAGGTTTTCACTGGTTACGAAGAAATCCTGAAGCGCGGCGGCGGCGAGCTGATCCAGCGCAACGATTGGGGCTCCAAGCGTTTGGCTTATCCGATCCGTAAACATTTCCGTGGGCATTATATGTTTTATGATGCCGCCAGTACTCCAGAAAACATCGCTGAGTGCGAACGCCTTCTGCGCATCGACGACAACGTTCTGCGCTTTATGGTTGTGAAGATCGACAACGAAGTGGACATTGCTACTCGTAAAGTCGAACTCGCCAAGGCTGCCGCGGCTGCTCTAAGACAGCCTGAGGAGAAGTAATCCATGAGATTGATTCTTAGCCAAAACGTCGAAAACCTTGGTCGTATCGGTGATCTCGTTAAAGTGAAGAACGGTTTTGCCCGTAACTTCCTGATCCCTCGCGGATTGGGCGTGGTTGCGAACGAAGGCAACCAGGCTGCGCTGAATCACCAGATCCGCCTTCTGGAAAAGAAAAAAGCCGTGCTCCTGGGTGAAGCCAAGAAGCAAGCCGGTTTGATCGAAAAAATTTCCGTCACAGTCACCAAACAGGTTGGCGAAGATGAGAAAATTTTCGGTTCTGTCACCACCGCCGAGCTGGAAGAGCTGCTGGCGCAGGAAGGTGTAAAAGTCAGCAAAAAAGACATCAAGCTGACTGAGGAAATTAAAAAAGTTGGTGTTTACGCCGCCGAAGTTCGCGTGCATCCTGAAGTGGTCGCGAAGTTCAAAGTTTGGGTCGTTGCCCCGCAATAACCCAGTTGATAATTCCATAGGTTCCGCGATGAACCTATGGAATTCAGACCTCACTGAGACTCCCCAATGGCGTCAGGACAATCTCTGCCTCATTCAATCGATGCAGAAAAAGCTGTACTCGGCGCGATCCTAAGCGATGCCGAAAGCTTGACCCTTATTGAGGGCATGCTCGCAGCGAAGCATTTTTTCATCGATTCTCATCAAAAGATCTACGAATCCATTCTGGAGCTATCGGCTGCAGGTGAATCCGCGGATATTGTGACCGTTGCAGAAAAGCTCAGGCAAAATCAGATTCGTGATCTTGGCCCAGCTTATTTGATTGATTTGACCGAAAATTGCCCGGTTGCGCAAAACCTCGAGCATTATGCCCGTATCGTGCGCAACATGTACTATCGTCGCAGCGTAATCAAAGTTTGCCAGGATGTCGTTTCGCGCGCCGAAAACTACGAAGGCAAAATCGAAAGCTTTATTGAAAGCGTCGAAAAGCAGTTTCTGCAGATTTCGTCGGAATATGACCGTAAGGGCATTATTTCCGCCGATGTGGTCCTGGAATCGACCATCGACGAGATTCAGAGGAAACTCGAACTCGAAGGTGTGGTGACAGGTGTGACGACCGGATTTAACGATCTGGACACGCTCACGGGCGGTATGCAGCCGAGTGACCTTGTGATCCTTGCCGCGCGCCCAGCGATGGGAAAAACCGCTTTGGTTTTGAATCTAGCCACCAACGCCGCGCTGTCAGGAAAGAAAGTCGCCATCTTCACTCTTGAGATGAGTAAAGAGCAGCTCATGGCTCGCGTGCTCTCGTCCGTGGCCCGTGTGGACTCCTCACGCCTGCGTAAAGGCGATTTGAGTGATGAAGAGCAGGATCGCCTGATGGAAGGCGCCCGCCGCATTTATGAGCACAAGAACCATATGGGCATTGATGAAACTCCAGGCATCAGTCTCATGGAACTGCGTTCGCGCTGTCGCCGTTATCACAAGGAAAACGGTCTCGACATGATTGTGATCGACTATCTGCAGCTGATGACCATGGGTGCCGATCGCCCGGATAGTCGTGAACGGGAGATTTCGGAAATCTCCATGGGCCTGAAAAACCTTGCCAAGGAGCTGAAGGTGCCCGTGCTGGCCCTCGCGCAGCTGAACCGTGGTCCTGACTCACGTCCCGATAAGAGACCAAAACTCTCCGATCTTCGCGAATCCGGTTCCATGGAACAGGATGCGGACATGATTATGTTTATCTATCGCGACGAGTATTATAACCCAGCCTCGGAAATGACCGGCATTGCTGAACTTTTGATCGCCAAAAACCGTCACGGCGCGACCAAGACCATCAAGCTTGCCTACCAGCCTAATTATGTTTCATTTCAGAATCTGTTCCAGGAAGGCTCTGTCAGCGATTACGAAGGGTAGGGAGGAAGAGAGGCCTTCCCGAGAAGGAAGGCTTTTGATCATCTCAAAGACCGTATTGCTTGATCTTCTTTCGCAGTGTGTTGCGGTTAATGCCCAGAATCTTGGCAGCCTGTACCTGATTTCCACCAACGCGGCGGAGAATTTGTACAAGCAGGGGCTTTTCCACTTTGGACATGATCAAATCATAGACATCATCTGGGTAGAAGGTTCCAATTTGATCGAAGAATCGAGAGATTTTCAGTTCAACAACATCCTCGATCGAATATTGATCAAGTCTGGTGATGAGATCTGCATCATCGATGTGTATTCCTCGGCGAGACAACGCAGACAAGCGTTTAGTCGTCTCCGAAGGAAGGCTTCGATCGGACGCGGATTGCGTAGGTTCAGGATCCGGGGGCAGCTGGTCAATAGGATTTTCCATGGGCAACTCAGAATTCGAATGCTGATGCGATCCGCAAAGATCTCGGTCATGGCCCGAGAAACACTGCGATTTTGGGTGAGAAAGATTTAACGCATGCGGATCGGCCCTGTCAACGTCCATCGCTGGATATCGCAAGGGACAAGGCGCCCGGCAACCCTTGCCTACTTTTCAACACCCACTGGGTCACATTAAAATAGGATTAAGGCGCCAGAACATACCTGCCCCCGCCAACAAAGGGCCCACAAAGGACTGAAAATCCTCAGAAGACTACAAGGTCTTGCAGTAAAGGTGCTTGCGTTGTAAAAATTCATGTCGTGTCAATGCAAGCAGGGAGTCATTAAGCCTTATATGAACGTTGATATGCAAACTGAGAACAATAAAAACCCAGAATCCAATCAAACCAAGGATCAGACCGCTACTGAAGGAGCGGCACACGCCGGTGCCTCGGCTGTAGACTCTGACGAGGGAGCGGATTTGCAAGACGAGAAAATCCGCAGCCTCGAAGAAGAGGTTCAGGACGCCAAGGACAAGTATCTGCGAACGCTGGCCGAAATGGACAACATGCGGCGGCGCCAGGAACGCGAGCGTCAGGACCTGCTCAAATATGCATCGGAGAAGCTTCTCCAGGACCTTTTGCCGGTGCTCGATAGTTTTGAAAAAGCCACGCTAGCAGGTGGCGCAGAAGCAGGCAATGCGATCGTCGAAGGCATTCGTATGGTGCATAAGCAGCTGACCCATGTTCTGGAAAACAACGGCTTGAAAGCTGTTGAATCGGTAGGCAAGCCTTTTGATCCCAACCTTCATCAGGCGATTCAAAGAATCGACGATGACGGTGTGGAGCAGGAAACTGTGAAAGATGAATTTCAACGTGGCTATACCTTGAACGGGCGACTGATTCGTCCTTCCATGGTGAGTGTCCTGGTTCCGAGCAAGGCTGGGCCAGGCTAACAAGAGCAGGGAGGACGTGAGGTGACGCGCAAGCGAGATGATAAACCTTACCTCTGTCCTCCTGCACCTCTCGAACAGAATGACGACGAGCAGGCGCTCCAGAAATTTTGTTCCGCTGTTCACTACGATGAGATGAGCTTCGAAACCTGGTGCCAAAAGCACAAGAAGCTGGACCTTGAAATACCGATATTTGTAACGCGGACCCAACTCGCCGCAACGTTTCGCACAGTGGTCAAACTCACGCGCACGATCCGCACCCACTCCGCGCAGGGCCACGAAGAAAAACGCGAAAAGATCGAAAGAGAACTGGTTTTAGGACCTGATACCGAAGGATGCAAAGCCATCCAGCTTCAAGGGCTCGGTGACATTGTCGACGGTCAGGCAGGCGACTTATGGATTATCATTAAGATAAAAGAGTAGACCTCACGGTCGAACCAAATCCATAAAACGCCGGAAAAAACGGCAGAACTCATGTTTTCGCGGCGAGAGCCGAACAAAAATACAGGGTCAGAGAAGTAAAGTCCTCATCAAGCGGGAGTGAAGGCATGTCGGAGACGAATCAAGGTAAGCTTGCAGTTGCAAACAGTGAGATGCCACTGCTGCCTCTGAAGGATATCGTGGTATTTCCCAACATGATTGTCCCGGTCTTCATCAACGAGGACCTGTGCGTCAATGCAGTGGAAAGCGCCTTAACCAAACAGAGGAAGATCTTTCTTTCAGCTTTCAAAGTCGTAGGACATGAAGGCGAAGGATTGGAAGCTCACCTGGAACCGCCTTTCGATGTCTATGATATCGGAACCGTTTGTTCCATCATGCGCACCCGGAAACTTCCGGACGGCCGCATGAAAGTTCTCGTGCAAGGTCTGCACAAGGCGATGGTGAGTCAACTCATTCAAACCGATCCTTATCCAAAAGTGATCGTGCAGAACGTGCAGGAACCACGGATTGCCAATACCACCAGTGAAGTGGAAGCTCTCATCCGCGCCGTGCGCGAGAGCCTCGAAAAAGTGGTAACGCTGGGCAAGATCCTGTCACCTGATATTCTGATGATCCTGGAAGATGTCAATGAACCAGGTCGCCTCGCCGACCTTGTGGCTTCCAATCTGGGCCTCAAGGTGAACGAAGCGCAAACCATCCTGGCTGTAGCCCATCCCCTTGATCGCCTGAAGCGTGTGTATAACTGCCTCTCTCGCGAAATCGAAGTTTACCAGATGCAGGTTCGCATCCAGTCTAATGCCAAAGACGAAATCGGCCGCATGCAAAGAGAGCACTACCTGCGTGAGCAGATGCGTGTGATCAAATCCGAGCTCGGTGATTCGGATGGCAAGGACGAAATCGATGGGTACTGGCAGCGCATGGAAGAGCTTCCCTTAAACAAGGAAGCCAAAGAAGAAATCGCCCGTCAGTTGAAGCGCCTCGAACGCATGCATCAGGACACCAGCGAAGCCGCCCTCACACGCACTCACATTGAAACGATCCTGGCTTTGCCCTGGGGCAAGAAAACGACAGAAGCCCTCGATCTGCATAAATCGAAGCTCATCCTCGATGCTGATCACTACGGTCTCGAGCAAGTCAAAGACCGTATCATCGAATATCTAGCCGTCAAAAAGCTGAACCCCGAAGCCAAGAGCCCCATCATCTGTTTCTTTGGGCCTCCCGGTGTGGGCAAGACCAGCTTGGGCAAATCCATAGCCAAATCCCTGGGCCGTGAATTCGCTCGTATCGCTCTGGGTGGTGTGCGTGATGAGGCCGATATCCGCGGTCATCGTAAAACGTACGTCGGTGCTTTCCCAGGCCGTATCATCACCGCCATGAAAAACTGCGGCAGCAGCAATCCCGTGGTGATGCTCGACGAAATCGATAAGATGGCGTCCGATCATCGCGGCGACCCGTCATCGGCTCTGCTCGAGGTCCTGGATCCTGAACAAAATCGAAGCTTTGTCGATCATTACCTCGGCATACCGTTCGACCTGTCGGATGTGATGTTTATCGCCAACGCCAACACGCTCGACACCATTCCGGCTCCTCTGCGGGATCGTCTCGAAATCATCGAGGTGACTGGCTACTCGGAAGAAGAGAAACTGCAGATCGCCAATCAGTATCTGATTCCCAAGCAGCTGAAAGAAGCCGGTCTGGATCAAGCCAATGTTTCCTTCACGAAAAACTGCGTGACGACCATCATCAACGGCTACACCCGTGAGAGTGGTTTGCGCGGTCTGGAAAAGAAGATCGCCTCGGTTTGCCGCAAGATCGCGCGTCAGTATGCAGAATCTGATGACGGTGAAGCGATGAAGCGGGAAGGCATCCGCCTGACCCCGACCATCATCCAAAGACATCTCGGCGCTCAGCGCTTTGATGATAACTTCTACCACAAAGAGCCGCATATCGGCGTCTCGTTGGGCCTGGCTTACACCCAGTACGGTGGTGAAGTGATGGCGATCGAGTCGAGCTTGATCTTTACGGGCAAGCACGCTCTGGTCCTGACCGGCCAGCTCGGTGACGTGATGAAGGAATCGGCTGTGGCCGCTTTGAGCTTCATCCGAGCCCGCCTCGGGGAATTCGGTATCGATCCGGAAATGATCGAAAAGAACGAGCTGCACATTCACGTGCCAGCCGGTGCGGTTCCCAAAGACGGTCCCTCCGCAGGGATTGCCATGGCAACCTCGATCATCTCGGCTTTCTTGAAAACACCGCCCAAGCAGCAAGTGGCTATGACCGGCGAAATTACGATTCATGGCAAAGTGCTGCCGATCGGTGGACTCAAGGAAAAGATGCTGGCTGCCACCCGGGAAGGGATGACAGAGGTCATCATTCCGGAAAAGAACAAGGCCGTTTTCCAGGAGTTGCCAGTTTCTATCAGACGCAACTTGAAGGCGCACTTCGTGAAGGAATATACTGAAGTATTCCAAATCATGTTCGCTGATGTCTGCGTCACCGACGCCAAGGTCGAAAAGCTGAGCACCCGGCGGGAAAGCAAGTCTCTGGCCAGTTAAGAGCTGGAGACCCGATCTTCGCTAACTTTTCATCTCTCGCGTTGGTTCGCACACAGCGATCCAACGCGAGGTTGTTTTATGAAGGATTTTGGCAAGAAAGTTCTACGGTTCCTTGGTGTTGGAGCGATCTGGGTCTTTCTCCTATCCGTGCCTATCAAAGGCCAAATGCTCTTCATCTATGCGACCAATTCGTTTGTCCCCTATGGGCTTGTGGCCGCAATTGGGGGTCAAGTCGAAAGGACATGGTACGATGCCAAGTCTCTGGCTCGCAATGCTTTGAGCGACGCCGAGGCCGAAAAAGAGCGCCGTTTCTAAGGAAATCCCTGCGAAGGCCCGCCCCGACAGCCCTGGAACTTCTGCCCATCAAAGTTCCTGGACCTTCCTGCTTAGTTATTGCTATTTGTATGCGTGCAGCCTACAGAAGGCGCACCAGGTTTATCAATATCCTCGCCAAAATTGAGATTCGTCGAGCAATCGACAAGCAGGAGTCCGGATATCATGACCACTTTAAAGGTTGTCGAGTGGCCAGCCAAAGTGCTGGAGACAAAGTCCACCGAAGTCACAGAATTTAACGCCGAATTCCAACAATTTGTGCAGGATATGCATGAAACGATGGACCATGCCGGCGGAATCGGCCTGGCCGCAAACCAGGTCGGTGTTGCCAAGCGGCTTTTGACCATCTTTATCCCCTGGTCGGGCAGTCGCTACAGTGACCAGGAGGAAAAGAAGGAGCCCTGGCATGATGTGCGTTATACCTTCGTAAATCCTGTCATTACCAAGACTTCTGGTAAAATTCGTTGGCAGGAAGGCTGTTTGAGCTTCCCCGAAATCTTTGAATTTGTCGATCGGGCCGCGGAAGTCTGGGTGAAAGCCCAGAATGAAAAGGGCGAGACCTTCGAGGTTCACGCCACCGGCCTGTTTGCGATCTGTGTGCAGCACGAGATCGATCATATTGATGGCATCGTCTTTATCAATCGAATGAGCCGTCTGAAGCAATCTCTAGTGAAGAAAAAAGTCGCCAAGCGTCACCGTCTGCTTGCCGAAGGAGCTGATGATGGCGAATAAGCGTATTCTGGTGGCCCCGTCCCTGCTGGCGGCGGATCCCTTGCGTTTTGGTGAAGACCTGGCTCTTGCGGAAACCGCAGGCGCTGATATGCACCATGTGGACGTCATGGACGGCCACTTCGTGCCGAACCTGACCTATGGCATCCCTTTGGTTCGCGCCTTGAAAAAATCTTCGCGCATTCCTTTGGATGTCCACATCATGGTTTCGAATCCGGATCAGGTGGCCCTTGATTATGTCGAGGCTGGTGCAGATATTCTGGTGTTTCATGTCGAGGCCGCTGTCCATCCGCATCGTTTGATTCAAGCGATTCATGCGAAAGGCGCCAAGGCCGGTATCGCCGTGAATCCGGGAACCTCCCTGTCGCTCGTGGAACCTCTGGTCCCCTACGTGGACCTGATCAACGTCATGTCGGTGAATCCAGGCTTTGGCGGACAAAGTTTTATTCCGGAAAGTTTGGAACGCATCCGTGCGGTGAAAAAAATGCTGGAAGCGCGTGGTCGCGTCGAGCAGGTTTATATTCAGGTTGATGGTGGTATCAACGCCGAAACCGTGGATAGCGTGGTGAACGCCGGAGCCAACTTCCTGGTGGCCGGAACCTATTTCTATGGTGCCCCGGACCGTAAGCAAGCCCTTCGAATTTTGCGAGGCGAAGCATGAGTTTTCAATTGGGTCAGGATCGCCTGACCACAGCCTCGCTTTATCAGCAGGTCATCAGCGGTTCGTTGCAATTTGCTTTGCCCACAGCCAGTCGCGAACGCGTGAAACGCTATCGGCAGCTGGTGCAAACCGCTTTGGATTCCGGTGAAACCTTTTACGGTATCAATACCGGCTTCGGCTATTTGTCGGACGTTCGCATTGAATCGAGCAAACTGAATCAGCTGCAGGATAACCTGGTGCGTTCGCATGCCTGCGGTGTCGGCGAATATGTAGAACCTTCCGTCGTTCGCGGTTTGCTTCTGTTGCGTGCGCATACCTTCAGTCTTGGTTATTCTGGAGTCTCGGAAGGTTGTCTCGATACCATTCTTGAATTTTTGAAACACGATATCCTGCCCATGATTCCGTCACAGGGCAGCGTGGGAGCATCGGGTGATCTGGCTCCGCTGGCTCATCTGGCTTTGGGTTTAATCGGTGAAGGCCGCGTTCTGTATAAGGGCGAAGTCATGCCGGCCAAGGCCGCTTTGGAAAAAGCGGGAGTTAAACCCGTGCGCCTCGGGCCCAAGGAAGGCCTTTCGCTCATCAATGGCACGCAGTTCATGACTGTGGAAGCCGCGATTGCGCTCGAAGAAGCCAAAATTTTAACCGAATCAGCCGATGTGATTGCGGCTCTGAGTTTGGATGCCCTGCGCGGCACGCTCAAGGCGTTTGATCCTCGCATCCATGAGATTCGTCCTCATAGTGGGCAGAAGCATAGCGCAGAACGCATTCGGGCTCTCTTCAAGGAACACGATCCGATCGTGGAAAGCCATGCGGATTGCTCGCGTGTGCAGGATCCCTATAGTTTCCGCTGTGTGCCTCAGGTTCATGGCGCGACCTACGATACTCTGGAGTTTGTGGAAAAACAGATCAACACCGAACTCAATAGCGTCACGGATAACCCGCTTTGTTTCGAAACGGGTGAAATCCTCAGCGGCGGCAATTTCCACGGCCAGCCCATGGCCCTGGCTATGGATTTTCTGGCTATTGCGATGGCCGAAATCGGCAGTATTTCTGAGCGCCGTACGGAAAAGTTGACCAACCCCAATCTGAGTGGTTTGCCCGCATTTTTAACCCGTGAAAGCGGACTTAATAGCGGTTACATGATTCCCCATGTGGTGGCGGCTGCCCTGGTTTCGGAAAACAAGATCCTGTCCCATCCGGCTTCGGTGGACAGCATTCCAACGTCTGCGGATAAGGAAGATCACGTGAGCATGGGGCCAATCGCGGCGCTCAAGGCGCGGCGTATTTTGAAGAATATAGCGAACATCCTGGCCATTGAACTTCTGGCCGCTTGTCAGGGGATTGACCTGCTGGCGCCCTTGCAGCCCAACCCGCGGCTCAAGAAGATCTATGACGGCGTCCGGGCCCTGGCTCCGGAAATGGACACCGACCGTTCGCTTCACGACGAGATCAAAAATCTTTCTACATGGATTCTGGACGGCAGCCTGCTAAAATGCGCAGAGGAAGCCTGAATGTTAACTTTTATGAGAGGGCTTATTATGACAACTTATCGGTTTCGGCTCTTCCCGATCCTATCCCTCTTGCTGTTTTGTATGTTCAGTGGACAGACGCAAGCTGATCCCATGTCCAAGGTCGAAAGGATCGGCGGGCTCTTTCGTATCGCCCGGATTGAAAAGCTCGGTGACAAGGACTTCAGAATAAAATTTGAAAGTGAAACCAAAACAGGTAAACATGACAAATTGATTTTGCGCAGCGATCACGTTCATCTCGCCATGCAAGAGGGACAGGTGCTGCGGCTTTCAGCTGAAGTCCTGCGGGATACGTCCTCTGAGCTTGAAGTGACTCAGGTCCTTTTGTTCCTGCCGAGTGAGCATGGAACAGCAGCGCCTATCTGGCTTCTCTCAAGCGATCATCCGAATCGGGATTTCCGCGGCGCGCGTTGGCTGGACATGCATGCGCCTCAGGCTGACTATACCATCTTATAAGCAGGCGACGTGCACGACCGACCGGATGATGATGAGAAAAGCCGGGCTCCCCTGATACCCCTTGTGCCGCAACCGCGAGGGGCGGCCCTGTTATTGGGAACCTGGACGGGCCGCATCATTGTCATCAACTCCATTATGTTCCTCGTGACCCTCTATCTTTCCGGCCTTGCCTGGTCGAACTTTCAAATGGCTCTCCTCAGCAGCAATACCGATGTTCTCTTAAAACTGGGTGCCAAGGATAATACTCTGCTGGCTTTGGGTGAATACTGGCGTCTGCTGACGCCGCTGTTTATTCATGGTGGGCTCATTCACTTTGCCTTCAACACGTACGGGCTTTACGTCGTTTCCTATCAATTCGAATATCTGCTCGGTTCACGGTCGTTCCTCATCCTCTACCTGGCATCCGGGATGACCGGTAATATCGCAAGCGTTCTGGCTGGACCCTCGGTGAGTGTCGGCGCATCGGGGGCTTTATTTGGACTGCTTGGATTTGGTCTCTATCTGGAACGCGTGGTTCAATCTCGAATTGAAGCCATGACCGGGCGACGCCCGCGGGCCGGTGCCTATACGGTTATGGCTATTGCGAATATCATACTCGGTTTCCTCATCCCACAGATCGACAATTCCGCGCATTTGGGCGGTCTGGCCTTCGGGGTTATTTTTGCTTATATTTGGCTCCGCTATATTCCAAATCGTTTGATGCCCTTAAGGCAGAAGCAGGCTCGCGTGGCTACAGTCCTGCTGCTTCTCGTGCTGGGAGTTGGGGCCTGGCTTGGCAGTTCTCGATGGTATGTGCTATACCAGCTGCAAGGTGCAATCCAGAGTGCTGACCGTGTCGAAGTCCGCTACATATACCTCAATCGGTTGGTTGCCCTCGAGTCGCAAAACGCCCAGTATCGTTTGCACCGCTTGAAGCTGGCTCTTGTGCTTCGAGATTATCCGATGGCTCGGCTTGATTTGATATTTATGCAGGCCGAACCGGGTGCTGAGATTCGTCTCCAGGAATTGGAGACGGAGTTGCTTCAGGGAGGGTTTGTTGACAGCGCAGCTTGGCTGAGACGGACTCGTCAGGACGTTCCCTTAGGTCTTTAAAGGCGATCGATGCTGCGGTATATAGAACCGCTGACTGAATTTTGGACTGGACCCGCATACTGCTTTTGGGAAACTCTGCGGAGGCAAGTTTCCCCGAGCGGACAAGACGACCAGCCGGAACAGCCAGAAAAGTAAAAAACTGTGGTGTTGATAACATTTAATTCTATTCCTCCGCTGCCGATAACCCAGATGCTGGAAGTTACTCAGGCCATTTGCGATTCGATCGGAGAGAATACATGACAGTAGCGAGAAATTTACCTATGACCAAGAACAAGGCGGAACTCCACTACGACGGTAAGACTCTCGAACTCCCGGTTTTGGAAGGCTCGGAAGGCGAACTAGCCCTGGATATCAACAAGCTTCGTCAGGACACCGGTCTGGTCACTCTGGACAACGGTTTCATGAACACAGCTTCGTGTGTTTCCGCCATTACGTTCCTTGACGGTGAGACTGGGATCCTGCGCTACCGCGGCTATCCCATTGAAGAGTTGGCAGAAAAGTCAACGTTCGTGGAAGTTGCCTACCTGCTGGTTTACGGTGAACTCCCCAACGCTTCGCGCCTCAAGTGGTTCAACGAAAAGCTGGCCAGCTTCAGCGCCACCAAGCCTGAACTCAAGCAGATGATTCAGCATTTCCCCAAGACGGCGCATCCTATGGGCGTCCTGGCTTCTGTGCTGTCGGCAATGTCAGCTTACTATCCTGAATATTTGGATCCTGAATTGAAGCCCGATCAGGTGGA
This sequence comes from Oligoflexus sp., assembly GCF_035638955.1. GTDB lineage: Bacteria > Bdellovibrionota_B > Oligoflexia > Oligoflexales > Oligoflexaceae > Oligoflexus. Next base: position 27,565 of record NZ_DASQYZ010000498.1, read on the forward strand.
TAACGTGATCGCGCAAACCATGGCTCAGGTGAAGAACTTCGCAGCCTATAACTATCGCGCGAGCCAGGGCCAGTCTTTGATCGATGCGAAATCCAGCAATGAATACTGCACCGATTTCATGGCCCAGATGTATGGTCAGAATCCTGATCCAGAAGTCGCCAAGGCCCTGAATATTCTCCTGATTTTGCATGCTGATCATGAGCAGAACTGCTCGACTTCGACCGTTCGCTTGGTCGGTTCGTCCCAGGCCAACGTCTATGCAGCCATCTCTTCGGGCGTCAACGCTCTCTGGGGACCTCTGCACGGCGGCGCAAACCAGGCTGTGATCGAAATGCTGCAGGAAATCCAGGCTGACGGCGGCGGCTATAAGAAGTTCATTCTGAAGGCCAAGGATAAGAACGACAACTTCCGTCTGATGGGCTTCGGTCACCGCGTGTATAAGAACTTCGATCCCCGCGCCAAGATCATCAAGCAGGCTTGCGATACGATTCTGACCAAACTGAAGATCAAGGATCCTCTGCTCGACATCGCCAAAGGTCTTGAAGAAGAGGCTCTCAAGGATCCTTATTTTGTGGAAAGAAAGCTGTATCCGAACGTCGATTTCTATTCCGGCATCATCTACAAAGCGCTGAACATTCCTACCAACATGTTCACCGTGATGTTTGCTCTGGGTCGTTTGCCAGGCTGGCTGGCTCAGTGGAAGGAAATGAACGAGTCGCCCGCGACCAAGATCGGCCGTCCTCGCCAGATCTATACGGGTGAAACGGTTCGTCACTATGCGCCTTTGGATAAGCGTTCGTAAAAGACCAGGTCCCGCTTGCGCGGGACGTTAGCGTGGGGCCCTTATGGGCCCTTTTTTATTTGTAAAAAACGCGGGCCCCAGCCCGAGATGGCGGCAAGACCCAGAATGATGAAGGGCAGGCTCAGGAGCTGCCCCATATTCAGGCTCAATCCACTTTCAAACGGCATCTGGTTTTCTTTGACAAACTCAATGAGAAATCGGCTGCTAAAAATCCAAACCAACATCAGGCCTATCATCTGACCGGCTTTGCGAGCCGCGGTCTTGTCATAAATTTTGTAAAGCACAGCAGCAAGCAGGAGATAACTGAAAGCCTCATAGAGCATGGCAGGGTGTCTTGGAAACGTTTCACCATTTTGTGCGAAGATGATAGCCCAGGGCAAATTGCTGGGTTTTCCAACAATCTCAGAGTTAAAAAAGTTGCCTAATCGTATGCAACCTGCTGTCAGAGCCACAGCAATGGACAGGCGATCGGCCAGCCAAACATAACCTTGGTCTTTGTGTTTTCGGTTGTAGAGCCAAACGGCCAACAAAACTCCTATCGCACCGCCGTGACTGGCGAGTCCACCTTCCCACACGAAGAGTATGCTGATCGGGTTATGGAGGTATTGATCGGGAGCATAGAACAAGCAGTGGCCGAGGCGAGCGCCGACAATCGTGCCAATCATAATGTGATACAGAAGCGATGATAAATCTTCCTGTTTACGCCCCTCTTTTTTAAAAATCTTTTGCATGATGGAATGTCCCATCAGAAATCCGATGGCAAACATCAGTCCGTACCAACGCGGACCCCAACTGCCAATTTTGAAAATTTCCTTAGGAAAATCCCAGACAAAATGCTCCATACAATCGGAATCCTTAGATGAAATTGCGAGTGAAGTGGGGAGTGGGGAGTATTCTATAAATTGTCAATAGCCCGGAGCTTTTCACCCCAGACTAAATCATAGGTCGTGCGGCAGGCATCGCGGAGTTTCTCCGTACGCTTGCGGCTGGGTGCGTCCTGGAGCAAAGGGAGAAGCTTATAGCAATAGCGGGCTGCGAGGCGATGGGCCTCCTCATAAAGATCCTGCTGCTTCTGGGTGTAGCAGTGCGAATGATCGAATATCATGCGCGTGAGTTGCGGCAGATGGGGGTCGCCGGTCTGCTGTTCAAGCACACTGCCAGCGATCAGGAGTTTGTCGACCTCGCCTTGCCATTCGAGTTCCAAAAGGCTAATGCCTTGGTTGGCCTGAGCTCGGCTGATGACGAGATGGAAGTGGCTGACTTCCTCGACCGCCACGCAGAAGGCGTCCAGGTTCCTGCTATCGAGCCGTTCCAGGGCATTGCCCTGTTCGATGGATTGAATCAATTCTGGACGGAAATAGAGGCCCAGCTCGAGCTCGTCCTGGCCCGGCCGGGAGCGCAGAATAAGAGCAGCCCGGTTGTCGGAGGCGACCGCAGCGGCCTCGGCGGATTGCGTCAGGCAATCGGATGCGGACATTTCGATGGCAAAGCCATAGACGGAGGCCAGCTCATCCTCGATGCGCTGAATCAAATGGCTGAACGTTGGACGTATCATTGGGGATCTTTGGTGTTGAGGGGAACAGGCACGATGCCCTCGTCTTCCAGAATCTTGCGCAGCGAATCCGATTGAGTGTGCTGCCAGCGTTCGTAGGTGGTCAGCAAATCGCGTTTACGGGCCAATGGGGTGGATTCAGACACTTCCGCCACCACATTGACGAGCGAGCGGAAATCCTGCGCCATGCTCAAATAAACCTTGGAAAAGTGACTGTCATTTTTATGCGTACGCATCAGTGTGGAAGTTTGATTGTAAGCGGCGGCACCCATGTTAATGTAGTAGCCGACGTCAAAGGTTTTGCGGGCAAAGAAATCCTGGAAATAGCCGGCAAAGTAGAGGCTGGTATCACCGAGGCGTTTATAGACTTTCAGTTGGACGTCGGGACTCGACTCCACGGCTTTTTTAAGCATGAAAGCCAGTGGGGTATCCAACACAGTCATATCTTCATCGATATTTAATTGTGCGGGATTGATAAACTCACAGAGGAGATTGACGAGGTAGAATTCGATGTCGTCATTAAGATGGAGCTTAAGCGATTGGGCCGCATTCGTGACCTGATCGCGAAAGAAATCGAGAGGACTTTGTAGCTCAACGGTGTTCATAGGATTTTCCTTTTCCTATCTCTTCCATCATGACATATTATGCCTGGAATTATCCACCCTTTCTGACATATCGGAAAATTTGGAATTTTCTTAAGGGCATATTTGACGAAGTCAAAAGTTACAGATACATTTTCCTGAGCCCTTCTCACGACATGGGCTACAAAGGTAAAAAAGGTATGAAATCCGGGGATAAAGCCAATTCGCCGAACCAGGACGGAAAATCCTGGGATAAGCTGGGTTTGGAAGAAATTGTTCATATTGCTAACAAAGTCGGTCTGGCTTATGTGGAGGCCAAAAAAACTGCCGAGCACTACGAACTCATGAAACCCACCATGCGGGCCAAAATCGCACTGCGGCTCGACGATGGCAAGGTCAGCGAAGCCCGCCTGAAACGCCTGACGGAAACGGACCCGGAATATACGGATTTCCTCGATAAGCTCGTGGAAGCTCGCCGTGAATCCGACCGCCTGAAGGTCCGGTATGATTCGTATAAGAACCTGTTTGACGCACGTCGTAGTTTGTTGAGTTATCAGAAGGAAGAAATGAAGCTGGTGTGACCCAGAATAAGAAGCAATATTGCCAGGTTGTTTTGGGCGTTTCGCAATAATCGAACTCACAAATGGTCTGTACCTGTGATTCAGAGATGCAAAGGGTTAACTGCTTTTGCATTTCTCCATTATCACAGGGGTTATCATGAATATTCTTTCTTCAAGATCATTTTTCCTGCCTCTCATTCCCTTCCTTGGTCTCGCTGCCCTCATTGGTTGTGACAACGATGCATCTCTGACTCAAACCTCAGCGCCTTCGTCATATCCCCATTCGCAGTTGCGCTGGGATGGAACAGAAATACCTGTTTGTTGGGAAAGTGCCGCATCAGCGACAGAGCGAGCATGGGTCAGAAACCGAGTCGATGTAGAATATTCGCGCTCTCCTCTTCGCTTTACAGGCTGGGGGACTTGCAACGCCTCTTCGAAGGGCATCCGCATTGCAGTTAACGATGAAGGCCCTCACACCAAAGGTTTAGGCCGACAGCTTAATGGGCTTGTGAATGGGATGGTTCTCAACTTTACGTTCAACAATTGGGGCCAGGATTGCCAGAGCAAGCGGCAATATTGTATTGAAAACATTGCGATTCACGAGTTTGGGCATGCCATTGGTCTGGCTCATGAACAAAATCGGCCCGATACAGATCGGCTGCTTTGCGCAGACCGACCTCAAGGATCCAACGGCGATTTCATCATCGGAACCTGGGACCCGGCATCTATTATGAACTATTGCAACCCAACCTGGGTCAATGGTGGCATCCTCAGCGCGGGCGATATTCTTGGCATTCGGTTTCTTTATGAAGGCCTCCTGCCTTTCAATGTGCAGACAGGAACCGGATTGCATGAAACAGGCAATAATTTTGAACTGCTGTTAGGTAATTATGACGGCGATCAGTTGCCAGATCTTTTTGCGATCAAGAAGAGTGGAACGGGCAGCCAGTCTACCGAAGTTCATGTCCTGTCTGGAGCCTCAAATTATCGTAGTTTTGTTTTGAATACAGGCACAGGCTTGCATGAGACAGGTGAAAACGTCGAATTCAAATTGACTGATTGGGATGGAGACGGACGTTCTGATGTAGCTGCCATGATCAAAAACAGCACGGGTACATCCTCAACAGAAGTTCATATTCTAAGTTGGGCCAGTAATTATCGTTCGTTTATCCTTCAAACCGGAACCGCTCTGCATATGACAGATGCCAATTGGGAATTTGGTTTTGCCGACTGGAATCGGGACGGGAAAAGCGATTTGTTTGCTATGAAAAAAGATGGGACTGGTACGGGAACCACGGAAGTCCATGTTTTAAGCGGTGCTACAAATTTTAAGAACTTCATTCTTCAAACAGGCACAGCGCTTCATAAGACCGATCGCATGTTTGATTTGGAAGTGGGGGATTGGAATCTTGATGGTCGCCCTGACATAGTGGCCGTTGCTAAACAGCGGACAGGCTCCAAGTCAACGGAGGTCCATGTGTTGGATGGAGCTTCTGCTTTTAGTAAAATGATTTTTCAGAGGGGCACGCTTTTGGAAGAGACCGATGATCGCTTTTCATTTGCAGTGGCAGATATGGACCGGTCGATTTTTGGGCTGGAAGTCGTCGCTTTCAAGAAAAGCAGCACCGGGACCAACTCAACGGAAGTTCATGTTCTGAGAAACCGCTAACTTTGGTTTTGTCATAACGCAAGGTGCTGTTCTCTTTCGATTTTTGTCGCGAATTTACAGCACCTTGACACGCGAGTTCGGACTAGAGAGCGTCTTCCAAATCCTCGACCCGATTATTCCCATTCGCCGTCTCGTCCTTGCTTTCCACTGCCGCAATCTTCTCCCGAGCGAACACCAATTCCTGCTGAAATTCAGGATCCATGGCGGCTTCCTTGGCGAACGAGCGGTAGTTTTCCAAAGACTTCTTGGGATCCTTCTTCTCGTAAGCCTGGCCCAGCAGAAAATAAGCTTCCATCAGATTCGGCCGAAGGCGCAGGGCGCGTTCCAGGTAGGTGACGGCTGTATCGAGATTCTGTTGATCCTTGATAAACTTCTTGGCCAGCCCGGTGAGCGCGCCGGCAAGCAGGGGTTGATCCTGAAGGGCCTTGCGGTAAGCCTGCTCGGCTTCCACGCGGGATCCCTGGTCGAGGAGGATGTCGCCCTTTACGCTGTTCAGGAAAGGCAGCTCCTGGGGACTCGATAGGGCTTCCGTCTTATGCAGGATAGCCAAGGCCTTGTCATTCATCCCGATTTTATTAAGAATTCGGGCATTGATAATCGAGATCTGAAAATCATTCGGATCCAGTTTTTTCAGCGTTTTGGCCGTTTTTAGAGCCTCAGCATAATAACGAATTGAATAGTAGCTCCAGGCCAAAGCCTTGAGAGCATTCAAATTCTTCGGCTCGGTCTGCAGCGTTTTTTTGTAATGAAAAATCGCATCCCCATAACGGGTCTGCGTGCGGTAGGCTTCCGCCAGATAATAATTCAATTCCCCATTATCCGGATAGGTCGGCAAGGCTTCCTGCAGATGCTGAATCGCCAGCTTATAGGCACCAGTTTTTACGTAAACAATCCCCAGGGTGCGGTGAGCCGCGGCGTCCTTGGGGCGGTCAGACAAATGTTTGCGAAAGGCAGCCACCGCCTCACGGTAAAGCCCATCCCGGGCATACTGGTTGGCCTGATCGAGGAGCGGAGACGGAGCCGGAACAAGCGGAACAGGGGCTGCCGGCGCTGCGACCTTGGGCATTTCAAACAGTGGCATCGTCTGACAAGCCGCAGGGGCGAGCGAAAGGACAACCAAAGCGATGGCGCGTGGCATGAATGGCACCGAAGGGCTCCTCAGTTGCAGTTCGACAATAATATTGTAGCTTGAATACGAATCACGTACGAGGGCAGGGCCTTTGGTCATTCACTTCACAACGTAGAATTCTTCGAAGAGTGACCAGCATTTATCGTCGCGAGAATAAAATGAAAGAACGATTTCCCGTTCATTCCAATCTTTGTAATTGGCAAATTTGAAAGAATAATACCGCAGTTTAAGGGCGCCTGAAAGACCAGTGACGAGATTGTCCGGCACCGGCATGAACTCATCAAGATAGTAGCATTCATTGGCGGTATTTTTCAGATACGGAAGCTTGACCGGAGTCACCCCTTCGAGGTGGACAACCGTCTGACAGGCGCTCAACCAGGGTATCAACCCCAGGGAGAAAAGTATTTTGGGATAAAGCAAAAATCGCATACAATACCCCTTGCACTCATTCCGAATCTTACAAAACACGCATCGACCAATTGATGAAAATCTTGAGGGACTGGTAGGCATTTATGATGAGAAACCTGGCCATTTTCGTGGCGCCTTTCTATCTTTTGACCGCCTGCAGCTGGGGCACGGGTAAGCCCAAGTCCGATTGGGATGCCCTGCAGGATGCCAAATCCGTCTCGTGCGCGGACCTTCCCCTTCGTAAGGATGATCTGCGCATCGATCGCGTGCATATCGTGCCTGAACTGGGACCGTCCATGATTCTGGAAGTGACCACGCGCCGCGGTGTGCGAACCATGTATCATCTGCCGTTCCGCAGCATCTCCAGTATGGATGAAGAGACGCTGGTGCCACTGCCCGTTTCGCAGGACAGTATCCTCCTTGGCGCCGGAATCTGGCAGCAAAAAGCCGTTTTTGCCCTAAAAACCATGGATCGCGGCAAGCCGACTATTCAGGTGCGTGATCTGCAAAGCAATGCCGTCCTGCAACAATTTCCTGTGGACACCAAAACACCCTGGGATCTTACCGATTGGCAAATCTCGGGCGGTAAACTGCGCACCCTGATTCGTGAAGGTAAGGATGATGAATCGCTCGATGATCAACCTTTTCTGCAACTCGAAGTGCAGCTCGATGGCAAAGGCGGTGCCAAACCTCGCGCGGAACCTGCCACGCAGGTGATCGGCCAGGCGCAGCTCTTTGCCGATGCCCAGGGCGGCACGCAAATCTTCTGGCTCGATCGCGGGACCTCGGAAAAGGTCAAGGAACCAAGCTTTCTGACCGCTCGCTGGCGTGACGGCAAGGATCATCACTCCATTGATTTAGGCGATAAAGCTCCTATTGAAAGTTGGGCTTTTCAGGAAGGCAATGTCAACAACCTGCTGAGTTACGTGAAAGGCGATACCCTGCTCTGGACCAATGCCAGCATTGAAATCCTGCGTTTGAGCAAAGTCCCGCCCTTTACGAAACAGAATCAACTGAGCGTGCCGATCAGCAAGGTGCATGTGGCAAGGCCTCTTCTGAGCGCTGATCCCAAGGCCGATTACCTGTTTCTTCCGCAGTGGCTCGATCACGAACTGACTGTCGCCGTTTATAAAATCGAGCCGACCGAAGTGGTGCATCGCGGGTATCGCGGGGTCTTCAAGGAAGGAACGTCATTCCACGCGGCTTTCTATCATGATCCTTCGAAGGAGAATCTGATGCTGATGAAATCTCCGGCCAACTACACATCCCGTTACAGCCTTTGTAAGATGAGTCTATAAGAAGGAAGACACATGGCGGTCATTTGGATTTTGGAACGTCCCCGGCGCCCCGAAGAAAGCACACCCGCATTGCTCCAGGGTGATTTTGCGGTTCGGGCCTTTGCCTCCTTGCGCAATTTTCTGCGCCTGGCTCCATTGAGGGGACGCCTGCCGGACCTTTTGATCGTGCGCAGTGCTGATTTCGCTGATGAGCTGATCAACCTCGAGAATCTGCTGGGCCTGCGCTACGAATCCGTGCCGAGACTTTACCTTGGTACTGTGGAAGGCTTTGCCCCGGCCGCGGCGGACGCGATTATTTACAGCGAGGAAGATCGCACGCAGCTGCCGTTCGCCGTTCAGGAAATTTTGAACTTCGACGGTCCGCGGGGTTCATCGTATGTGGTGCAACTCGAGGATCTGGTTTTGGATACCGCCGGTCATCGCCTGAAGCTTTTGCCGGAAGGGGAGTGGATGCGGCTCAAGCCCAAGGAAGGGCAAATCCTGAGGCACCTCTTGAAAAATCCTAATCACTGCCTGAGTCACGAGGATCTGGTCATGGCCGTCTGGCGAGACGTGCGTGTTTCCCCGCGATCCATGGCCAGTCATATCTCTCGCCTCAGGCGCTACCTGCAAGGTTCCCAGCTGGAAATCCGCAACGTCTACGGTGGCGGCTATCAGCTTTGTAACGTTTCCCCCGAATCCGGTGAATGACGCCCCTCCAGTTTTTCGATCCAGGCTTTTCTTTTGAAAAATTTTCCGCGAAACTTCCATTGATGGGGATTTTCAACGAGAAAGCCTGTGCCTCTTTCGTCATCAATCCACTCGATGGTGGAACCCTGGCAGAATTCAAAGGCCGGACGGTCGATGATCAGGAGCAGCCCGCCTTCCTGGGGGAAGACGAGGTCGTCCGGACTGTGCTTGTCGAACGTCACGCCATAGTAAAAACCATCACAACCTTTGCCATCCAGATAGAGTCGCAAAGGCAGGTCGCGATAACGGGGCGTATGCGCCTGCAGCTCCAAGGCAGCAGTCAGGGCTTGGGGACTTATATGTATTGAGGCATCCATGGTTGATGTGCTCTCGCTTAAAAAGTGTATTCGGCCAACAGGATCCTAGCAGGGAGGAAGGGCATGCAACAAGACCCGGTCGTATGGATAAGTCATCGAGGCTATCATGCCGAGGCTCTCGAAAACACCCGCGAGGCCTTTGATGCTGCCATACAGGCTGGCTTTACTCATCTGGAAACGGATCTCCGTACCACGGCAGATGGGCACCTTGTTTTGCATCACGATCCCCATTTAACCCGTACCTTCGCCACTTCCCTGGTCGTGGAAAAAACCAGTCTACGCGAATTGCTCTCCCTGCAGAGTCCGCAGGGACAACAGCTGCTTACCTTCGAAGATTTTATCGAATCCTATGCAGGTTTCAGCTGGACCTTTGACATCAAACCCGAGTCCGCGGGGCCTACACTGCTGGGTCTGCATCAATGGGCCAAGCGAAAAAAAGCTGAATCGTGGCTCAACGAGCAGGCCCGCTTTTTATGCTGGAGCTCACGCGCTGAACGCTATCTGCACCAGCTTTTTCCCCAGGCCAAAACTCTTGCGCGTGAATCGGAATGTTATCGTGCCGGCCTTTCCGTGTTTTCCAGCGTGCCCTTTTTGGGTGGGATCCGTTCCGGACGAACGTATTCGATTCCTCGCTATTTTGCAGGTCGTGATCTTTTTACAAAACTATTCGCTGAGGCTTATCATAAGCGAGGAGCCCGTTTGATCGCTTATCTTCCGCCTCGTGAGGAAGATGCCAAAGCCGCTGTCAGTGCTGGTTTTGATGAGATCCTGACCAATCATTTGCCACTTTCCGCGACGTAAATTTAGAGTTCTCGCGCACTCGTGCTTGAATCGTTTTCTTTGATGGTCTATACCAGCCCTCATCATTTCATCATCTTGATACCAGTATGGAACGATTCGGCAAAAAAGCCATCGGGCCGGGTTTATCCCTGTAATGCTGTGGGAGGGTTATCTTCATGGATGTATTGCAGCTCCTTAAGAATGAGCTCAAAGAACGCCAGAGTGATGTCAGCGCTTTTATTGATGGGCCATCGGCTTATCAGAATTGGGCACAGATCGCACGTCATCTGAAAGCGCATTTGACTCTGGAATTAGAGTATCTTTTGCCTGAGCTTGCGGCCGTTTCTCCCAAACAGGATACTGTCTTGCAGCGTTTGGAGACAGATCTGGTGAATCTTCGCCTGCAGCTGAATGCCCTGGGTTTTGACAACAACCCCAAACCGGATCAGGTGACAGATCTGCGTGATGCCATGGGTCGTCACGTGGCGCTGATTGAGGATCGTATCCTGCCTTTGATGCGTCAAAGAATTTCAACAGCGGATCGTGAAGAACTGTATGATGCCATGCAGGATGCCAAGCAGGATATCATTCGGTCCACTCTGGGACTCGCGATATAGTGCGTTTTAATGGCAGTTCATGCGGAAACCAAGCCTTGACCGGTTGTCGGTCTTCGTGTAGTAAAGCTCATTCCTGAAAGACGAGTCAGGGTAGCACTTTAAGGCTTCCAAACTGGAATAGGTCAAATTCGATGAAAAACTCTATCATCAGCAACTTCGAAAGCAAAAAATTTCCTAAGCAAGATACCGCTTTGCCTAAATTCCGTCCTGGTGACACTGTAAAGGTGTACTACAAAATCCAGGAAGGAACGGAAGCAGGCAAATTCCGTATCCAGCCTTTTGAAGGCGTGGTGATCGCTTATAAGAAGGGTGGCATCGAATCATCCTTCACCGTGCGCAAAATCGGCGCAAACAGCGTAGGCGTGGAACGCGTATTCCCAGCTTATTCTCCTATGATCTCCAAAGTTGAAGTCGTGGCTGCCGGTATCGTCCGTCGCTCGCGCCTTTACTATCTCCGCGGTTTGGCTGGTAAAGCCGCCCGTATCCGTAGTCGTTTCGTCGGCAAAAAAGCGGAAGCTCCTGCGGAAGCCTGATTCGTCAAAGGCATCCTTAAGTTTTGAGAAGTCGACCTTGGAAGTTGCAAAGCTTCTGGGGTTTTTCTCTTTGGCCGCATCGGCCTGATGTTAATGACCTGGCCCCGGCAAGCGCATCCACGCAATCGACGGACGAGCTCCCTCAGCCACCAGCGCCAGTCCCAGGTGCACGGTATAATCACAGTACTCCGGATGTTCCCAAAGAAATCGATGTGAACCACGCCAGAGCGCAGACAGCTTGCGCGGTGGAATGAGCTGCTGCCAATCGTCCACGGCTTTGCCACGGGTTTTCACTTCAATGATGAGGAGCTCATGGCCTTTGGCGGCCACCAGGTCGAGTTCGAGGGCCTTGCGGCGGAAGTTGGTGGCCACGATCTGAAAGCCATGCTGGGAGAGCCAGGCCGAGACCATGGCCTCCCCGCGTTGGGCGCGTTTATACCGTGGCTGTAAAGTAATGGCCAAGCTCCGCATAGCGTGTGACCGGAGCGAAATTGCGCCGATGCAAAGGCGTGATGCCACGCGCTTCCATCGCTGTTAAGTGACTTTTTGTGCCGTAGCCGACATTTTCATGAAAGTCATAGTGCGGAAAATTCAAAGCCTCCTGCCGCATATAATCATCGCGGGCTTCCTTGGCCAGAATCGAGGCCGCAGCAATCGCAAAGCACAAGCCGTCGCCGCCAATGATGGCCTCCTGCCGAATGGGAAGCATGGGATTGAGTTGCCTGCCGTCGATCAGCAAAAGATCGTGAGCATCTTTCATCGCCTCGAAAGCCCGCAGCATGGCTTGAAACGTCGCCGGTACAATGCCGAGCTCTTCAATCTCAGTCACTGTCGATGAGCCAACGGCCCACTCCCGGCAAATCATGTGCAGGATCGGAACAACCTTCTGTCTTTGCATCGTGCTGAGAGTCTTGGAATCGCGGATGAGCATGCGGGTTGGGGTATCGAGGTCTTTGACGGCATCGTAATCCAGGCTCACACAGGCAGCGTACACGGGACCAGCGATGCATCCGCGTCCCACTTCATCGACGCCGAGGAGCTTCAGCCCCTGCTTCAGAAAGCTGCGTTCAATGGAACCTCTGTTGCGTAATTCACGTTGGGTCTTGGTCGGTTTTTTGGCCATGCGCGGGAATTCCTTTTCCACGGTGCGAATGGCCGGAAGCATAACGCAAAGTTCCGCTCAACTCGAGAGTCGTCTTTCAATGGTCTCGAGTATTTTGGTTTTAGGCTGGGGACCGGCGATTGTCGCGACGACTTTGCCCTGCTCGAAGATCAAAATGTGGGGAATGGATTTGATGCCATACTCAGCAGGAGCGTGCGCGTTTTCATCGACGTTCAAACGGGAAACGGTCAGGCGCTTGTTGTAATCGGAGGCAATTTCCTTCAGCACACTTTCCAGAACCGTGCAGGGTCCCGACCACGGAGCCCAGAAAGCCACCAGCAGGGGCGTTTTCTTTTCCTGCAGCCATGTTTTCAGCGTTTCATCGGTGAGGTTGAGCAGCTGGGACGCCATGATTCAAGCTCCGCGCAGTTTACGATTCAATGACAAAATGCTCCCGATGCCGACGGGTATCGAGAATTTGCGTGATCTTCTTGTCGAGTCGGCTTAATGAGGGCGGATGCGTGCGGTTTTGGCCCTTCGCATAAAAATCCGGCAAAAGATCAGCCAGAATCAGCAGAAGCGTGTCAGCGTCCCCGGCCGCCTTGATCCATTTGTTGATCACGCGGTGCTCATCGTAAGGCAGAAAATGGCCCTTGGCGCGCAGATCGATGACGTACTGAACGATTAGCGCGGGCCCATGCAGTTGTTCCGGAGGAATATAGCTCACAGGGACCTCGCTGAAATACGTTAGCGCAAAGCCTTCAATTCAGCTTCGATAAGACTGATATCCGATTGCATGCGCTTTATTTCTTTCTCATAGCGCAGCAGCTCGTGCAAGTGGTCGTGCATCCGTAGTAAGTTTGCCACACGGACGGGAAGACTACTAAGATGGTCAGGATGGAGTAAGTCAAAATACCAGTTTGAGTTCAAGGTCTGTTCTAGGACTTCGACAACCCGATTCATTTCACTGGCATTCATGATCAGCGCAGGAATCCAGATTCCGGTTTGCTGCTGTGCCATGCGTTTTTCAAAGCCCGTCAACCACTGTATGAGCTCCTCTTCCCCGAGGTGCGTAGCAAAGACGACCAGAAGATCGCAGGGCAAAAGGTTGGGGTCATCCAGGGCTTTGAGTCGTACCAGATCGAGCTGGGGCAGAAAGCGCAAGGACCGTTCCAGATTGAGTTTGAGCGCGTCGGCCCGTTTCGGTTCGAGATCCCAGATGCAGAGACGGCGACGCATCTGCAGAAAATCCGTGCGGCGACTCATCGCTCTTTCTCCTTTTCAGCTTGGGCGCTACACCCTGCTTTCTGTATAGTTTAGCATGAGGCCATGAAGTCTGCTAGAAAGCAGCGAGCGCACTTGTCATGAAGGGAGAGAAGGAATGGTGATCCAGGCACTCAGTCCTACGCGTGTGGATATTGCAGGAGGCACGCTTGATATCACTCCTTTGACTCAAATTCTTCAGCATCGGCAAACGGTGAATTTCGGTATTACGCTGCATGCACGCGTGGAAATTGAAAAGTCACAAGGCGTCTTCAGAATATTGAGCGAGGATCAAGGCCGCAAGGTCGAAGGTGCGTTCGATGATGTGATTCAAGCCGGTTCTTTGCCCTGGCTGGAAAAATTGCTCGGCTATTTTTGGCAAAAGGATTGGGCGCCGCTCAGTATTCGTGTGCAGGCCAAATCACCAGCCGGTGCGGGCCTTGGCGGTTCATCCTGTTTAGGCATCGCCTTCGCCTCGGCTTTGCTCAAGGCTCGCCAGGATATTGGTCAGCCTTTAAAGCTTACCGATCATCAATTGGTCCGAACCGTACAGGATCTGGAAACAGGCCTGATTCGTGTGCCGACCGGCTGTCAGGATTATTGGGGTGGTCTGCGCGGTGGCATCAATATCATCAGTTATCCACCTGGATCCATCGACGTGCAGACCCTTCAGGATAGCAAGGCGCAGTCGCTGCAGGAACTGCTGCTGCTTTGTTACAGCGGTGTATCACGCGCCTCGGGCACCAACAATTGGGCCATTTTCCGTCGGGCCTTTGAAGGTGATCAAACCATCCTTGGCATCTTAAATGAGATCGGCAGTATTTCCGAATCCGTTGCCAAGGCTGTCCTGGCGGGACACTGGAGTGAAGTCTTCCAACTGTCGGCGCAGGAATGGCAACTCCGTACCCGCATGTGGTCGGATGTTGAAACAGCCGAAACCAAGCGTATCAGCGCAGCGGCCCAAGGCGCCGGAGCGATGTTCTCCCGTATCTGTGGAGCCGGTGGTGGCGGTGTCATGGCAATCTTCGCCGAACCGCGCTATCATGCGAAAGTCAAGGCCGCTGTGCACGACGCCGGCGGACAAATCCTCGACGGTACGGTGAGCTTTAAAGGAACAGAGGTTCAAGGATCCCTATGAAATTGATATTGCGAAGTCTGCTCTGTGTCAGCCTTCTCACAGGCTGCGCCGGGGTCACCCATGAGCCTTTGGTGACCATCGAAGCAGCCGGTTTTAAGCCGACCACAAGTCCCATGAAGGAACAATATCGCCGTTTGCGTGCCGTGGTGAAGGATCAGGAGGGCGCTCAGGAAGCGGTCCAGGATATTCTTTCAGCTATGGAAGCGGTGCAATCGGAAGAACAAAACGCCTGGGAAACAGCAGCCAAACAATGGCTTTTTGTTTTGGAGCATGACACAGGAGCCATGGCGGCCATGGCTTTGCCTCGATGGGTGAAAGCTCAGGAACGACTGGTCGCCGAACCGGTGCAAGCGGACCTTCTGGCTCGATTGCTCTGGGCTCAGACCAGTGAAGGTCAGGACGCGCCCTGGCTTAAAAAGCAGGGCCTCACCGATATCACGCGTTTGACTCAAAAAATTAAGGACATTCAGGGTGATGTCAGCGCCAAGGGCCTGGCCGCCTTGCCCGCGTCCCCACGCGATATCAAGGATGATCCTCTGCTGGAAAAAGCCGCCAAGACTTCCTGCCGACGCGAACAGCCTGACAGTTGGAACGCCTGGTATAAAACCCTGGGTCCTGACCTCAAACTTTATTGGGACGGTTTACAGGCCGTGTGCCGCATGGAGTATCAGGCCGCGATCAGCAAATTCGACCAGGCACTGCCCGGCTTGCGTTTGAATCTCGTCACCTGGCCTTATGCGGTGAATGCAGCCGAGCGTATTGTTAAAGCTCGCAAAAGTTTGGGCCAACGGGAAGAAACGACGACGGCTTATCAGCAACTGGCCGACCTTTTGGGACAACCGGAAACATTGAACGCTGCCCTGGGTTGGAGCCCCTTTGAGCTCTGGCGTAAGCGCGTCGACACCTGGTTCTGGGTGGCCCGCAACAAGTCCCTACAGGGCGACTATCAAAATGCCAAGATCGCTGTTCATGAGGGTTTGAATCAGCTGAATCAGGCCCAGATTCAATTGGTCGGTTTGAGTGCCAAGCAGTCTGAAGATCTGAATAATCTGAAAGCGGAAGCCTATAATATTCTGGCTTCGCGCATTGCCTATGAAGAAAAGGATCTTACGGCGGCCCTGTCCCTGACGCGCATGGGTCAGGACATTCCTGGAATTTCTGCGGAGTGGCGGCAAAGGCTTGATTGGTCGGAAGCCTGGTTCGCTTATGCGATGAAAGATAGGGCGCGGGCCATTCGGGTTTGGCAAACCCTTTTAAATGAAGTGAAGGATGATCAGCTTAAACCTCGCTATTATTATTGGATTGGACGCGCCCTTTACGAATCCAACCTGCGCAGCGAGGCTGAAAATTATTTTGAAAAACTGCAGGACGACCATCCTTTAAGTTTCTATACGATCGTCGGTCTCCCACGCCTCGATAAGGATTATGGCGCCAGCGAATTTTTCGGATCCGTGCAACGCTTGGAAAACAAACTGCGCGATCGCGATGATATACCCTGGGAAGCCTATCGTGCTGATCGCGAAGCCGAGAAGCGGGTGGCCCGCCTGGAACTTATGCTGGCGGCCAAGGTCACGGTCTGGCTCGATCCGATTGCCACTGAACTCTTCCGTTACGTCAGCAGCCGCGGGACATTGATGAATGATGTGGAAGCGAGCCTTTATGTTTCAAGGCTCCTTCACATGGCTGGCAACTATTTGCAGGCCATTTCCATGACGACGCAGATGAGCAACCAGACCAAAGGCTTTTGGGATCTGTATCCGGAGCAGGTGCTGGTATATTTCCCAAGACCGTATCTCGAGATCTATCAGCGATCCGCGACGCAAAGCTATATTGATCAGGAAATTTCTTTGGCTATTTCCCGCCAGGAAAGCAGTTTTGAAGCCGATGCGATGTCGCCGGCGGAAGCTTTGGGACTGATGCAGCTCATGAGCACGACCGCGCAGAGGCAGGCCTCGCGGCTGGGGCTGCGGCTGAATGATGCGCAGACGGATCTCAAACGACCCGAGCTGAACATTGCGCTTGGCTCTGCCTATCTTGCTGAGCTAGGTCGACGCTATAAAGGCCAGTGGCATCAAGCCTTCGCGGCTTACAATGCCGGTGAATATGTGGTGGACGCCTGGCTGCAGCGCCGCCAGGCCGATGACCCCATGGTATGGATCGAGGCGCTGAGCTTCGCCGAGACAAGTGGTTACACCAAGAACGTTTGGCGGAACTGGGAGGTGTATCGTTGGCTTCGCGGTTTGCCCGCTGCAAAACCGCTTTTGTGAGCATAAACTCCATGATAAAAGGTGGGTTCGATTGAAGCATGCATGCAACAGAGGCTTAGTGTTCCAGACAAGTTGGAGGTGACCCATGTCGAGTCAGGATCTAGAGAAGAATAAGCGATTGGAAGCAGCGGGTTGGCTTCAACTGCTGGCGATTATGATCCTCTTCCCCATTCTCTTTTTTGTTTGCGTCTACTTTCCTATCTGGATTGACGTAGCAACGCCCTATTGAAGACTTCCAAAGACTGGCGTATCTAAAGAGCCGGTCTCCATTTGCCTGTGTCCTTTCTCCAGTGTTCTGCTGGGGAATCCGGGAATTCCCCTGCAGGCATGAGCCAAGAGCACAAGGAATTAATCCCATGGATCAGAAGACCAAGTCCGATTCGCTCACTATGCCTGTAACGGCCGAGCCGATCGACTGGCAGAGTTACTACCAGATGATGAAACCAACCATCTCCATGCTGGTGGTGGTGACTGTGGTTCCCACGCTTTTTATGGCGCAACAGGGTCTGCCCAGCCTTGCCGTCGCGCTGTCTTCGCTGATTGGAACTTTTTTAGCTTCTGGTTCGGCAGCTGTTTTCAATCATCTTGTTGATTCCGATATTGATCAGCATATGAAAAGAACCCGCAGCCGGCCGATTCCCTCGGGCAAGGTCAGTACGGCCAAGGCTGCAACATTTGGTACGGTGTGCGGTATCGCCTCCTTTGCCATTCTTTGGATTTGGGCTACGCCGTTGGCTGCCTGGCTTTCCCTGGCTGCCAATTTTTTCTATGTCGTTGTTTATACGATGTACCTCAAGCGTCGCACGGTTCAGAACATTGTTCTGGGTGGTGCCGCCGGTTGCGTAGGACCCTTGATCGGTTGGGCAGCTGTCACGGGTGATCTGGCTTGGCCAGCCTGGGCCCTGTTCATGATTATTTTCCTTTGGACGCCGCCGCATTTTTGGTCGCTGGCCATCAAGTACAAAGATGACTATGCGCGCGCGAAAATTCCTATGTTGCCCACGGTCAAAGGTTTGGAAGTAACCCGCCGGCAGATCTTTCTCTATACCCTCACACTGATTCCGACCGTACTGTCCCTTTGGGTCTTTGGCGCTGCAGGCTGGGTGTATGGATCGCTGTCGATCGTGCTCACACTTTATTTTGTGTGGCTGGCGTTTGTCCTGCTCCGTACCAAGGAAAATCAGCGCGCGATGCCGCTGTTTTATTACTCCTGTTTTTATCTGTTCGGTGTCTTCGGCGCGCTGACGATTGATCAACTCATGGCTGTCCTGTGATAGTTGTGACCGCTTCCAGTTTTCTCAAGGTGCCTCAGCTCAGGCGTCGTCTGGAAGCCGCGTTTCCCTACCGTAAAATCATCTATGTCGAGGACAAGCGCGCTGATAGCCGCGACAAGCTCATGCAGGTTCTGCAGGAGGCTGAAGCGTGGCTGGTTGGACGTGAGCTGGCTGATGCCGCTCTTCTGAGTGCGCTTCCGTCCTTGCGTGTCGTCGCCAAATACGGTGTAGGTCTCGATAACGTTGATGTCGAAGCCTGTTCACGCCTCGGTATTCGTATCGCCTGGGAAGGTGGTGTCAACCGTGATGCCGTCGGCGAGCATACGCTCGGCCTCATGCTGGCCATGTGTCGCAACATTGGTTTGGGATCGCGGCTCTTGTCACAAGGCATTTGGTGGAAAAATGGGGGCCGTAATCTCGGGTCCATGACGGTTGGTATTGTAGGTTTTGGTCACATCGGGACCCGCGTTGCCGAGCTTCTGCAGCCCTTCGGCTGTCAAATTCTGATTCATGATATCCTCGACAAGACAGAGGAAGCCGAAAAGGTCGGTGCCAAACAGGTGAAATACCAGGAACTTCTTAAGGTTGCTGACCTTTTGACTTTTCACGTGCCCCTGACGCCGCAAACCCTTAAGATGTTTGGAGCGAATGAGCTGGCGTTGATTAAACCGGCCGTATATATCGTCAACACCAGTCGTGGCGAGGTCCTCGACCAGGAAAAGGTCAAGGAAGCCCTACAAAAAGGCGAGCTGGCCGGCGTTGGACTCGACGTCTATCAAAGCGAGCCGCTGGTGGATAAAGACCTTTATTCACAGGAAAATTTCGTGGGAACGGCGCATACCGCGGGCAATAGCCAGGAGGCGGTTCTGGCCATGGGCGAAGCCGCAATTCGAGGTCTGCAAAAAGAGCTCGCCTTGCTTGCGAAAAATTCCGATTTAAATTAGAGCTGAAGAAGCCTTCGGCTTCAGGAGAAAAATCGATATGATTGAGCAAATCAAAGAAATCATTGAGAAAGATATCAATCCGCAGCTGGAACTTCATGCCGGTGGCTGCGAACTGCTTGATGTGGATGATGGAATTGTAACTCTGCGACTTTACGGTGGCTGCTCCGGCTGTCCCTCATCGCAGATTACCCTTTTCAACGGCATCGTTCCTATCCTCCGCGAAAAGATTCCTGAAATCAAAGACGTCGTTCTCGGCTGAAACCCTTGTCCACCATGGCGCGCTTGTTGCACTTTCGGAGATGAGATCCCAAGTCTGGGGTCAGTCTCTGAAGGAGCTACCATGGCTGTTGTTGTTTTTGAGTGCCCCATTGATGATGCGACTCTTGCCAGTATTCAGGAATTGCGCCTTCTCCGCATTGAAGTTCTGCAGAGGCAAATGCAACACATCGATAAAGTTGTGGAGACCTTGCTGGAGCAGGGAACTCTTAAGGCCGAAGAGCGCGGCCCTTATCGTGAAGTGATCCTTGCTGAGCTGAAAGAAAAGTGTGAGGACCTGCAGAACCGTTTGGATAGTGACACGGTCCATTCTGATGAGCTTGAGCTCTATCTCGAAGTTCTCACCACCGAGTGATTCACTCGTGTTCTTCACTGTCGTAATCAGCCGGTGCAGATTCCTTGGCGGGAATTCGATAGGATTCCTCGGCCCAGGCTGCCACGTCGTTGGTTTTGCAGCGTTGACTGCAGAACGGACGGAAGGCATTGGTTTGATCATAGCGCGCGCTCTGGCCGCAGCATGGGCAACGTACTATGCGTGCTGAAGGTTTTTGATCCGTGCTCATGATTCCTCTCCTTTATCAGCAGGCAGACTCCGCAAGCGTTCCGGCCACAGAAGACGCGGAAGTTTTGTCGGTTGATCGGCTATCAGTTCGGCCAGACATCGTCCGGCAGTAAACCCAAGACTCAATCCTTGACCCATATATCCGGTTGCCACCAGCACCCGACCTTCACCAAACATGGGTCCAATCAAAGGCAATTCATCGCAAGGTCGACAATCGCGTATTCCAAATCCGGTGCCGCTCGGTTCAATCGCCAGTTCAGGCCAGAGTCCATTCCAGGCTTCGGCAAGGTGCCGCATAATCTTCTGTTCGTAACTGGCAACCTTGGCTTCGATCCCGGCCATGGCCCGAAGATACCGACCACCACCGATACGCAGAGTGCCGGGACCCGTCACCACACCCCAAATGTGGCTATGCTGCCAGCTGAAAACCGTACCCGGCTTCCAGGGAAGCACCTTCGATTGATCGTGGAGCTGGTATTCACTCCACTGATCCGCGAACGGTACCAAAGCCTCAGCCAGATTCGGCAGCAGATCCGCGATACTTAAATGTTGGGCGCAGATCAGGAACTCCGCGCGCACTTTTCCACCGGCATGAGTGACCTCAATTCCGTCGCCAGTACTTTGAAATGATTGCGCTTCGCCAAAGGTCGTCACGCGGGTGTCGGCCCTGAGCTGATGCAGCAGGGCTGGCAACGAGACGGCCGTCGCGCGCTGCCCCTCATTTTGCGTGCCCAGCAATCTTGGACTTGAAACCCCTGATGTTGAAGGGCTAGTTGCCTGCCATGAGGCGGCGAGACCTTCCGCGTGAAGCTGCTGCACAGCTTTTTGAGCTTCGGCCACCTCGGCTTCCGAAATCATCCAGCGTAAACGTTCGCCGTTTTGATGCGGAATCCCGGCTTTTTGCAGGTATTCCACCAGCGAGTCATAGGCATGGTCGCAAAAATCCCATATCTGTTTTGCGGTGGCGATCCCGCGCGGGTGCGATAACCTTGTGAAATTGTCTGCCATTCCCCCGGAAATAAAGCCGGCCGCGTGGGCGGTGGTGCTGTGATCAGCTTCCTTGCTGAAGAGGCAAAGCCTTGAAAAGCCGAGCTTTTGAAGGTGAAATGCCGCAGAAAGGCCTGTGATACCGCCGCCAATTATGGCAATATCGAACTCGTACGGAACCGACATGGTGACCCCCAATCCAATCGATCTCAAAGCGAGACATCATGATATCCAAGGCCCAAGCCCGCATTCTGGCACTTTTGCCGGCCCTCGCCGTTCTCAGCTCAGCCGCTGCTGCAGAAAAACCAGCCCCCATTTTAGTGACTGGTTGGCCCCTTCCACTGAATGAAGCACAAAAGGCCATTCTGAGCAATGACGCCATCATGGAAAGTCTGGTTTGCCCGAGTTTGACGCGGCTTAATTTGCAGAACAAACGTTCGGAGCCTTTGCTGCTCGAGAAATTGGAAGCGTCCGACAAGGCCTGGAGCCTGACCATGCGTCCTGGTCTCACCTGGTGGGATCAATCGGCGGTCAACATGCCTGATGTGGAAGCTTTCGTGCGAGAGACTTTGCAGCCACAACAGTTGACTCAGGGACGCTTCGTATGGGCCGTCCCCGCCTTCACGCTGGCGAGCAAGGATCGCACCCTTACGATTCAATGGTCGCAAAAACCAGGATTTGGGCCCTATGTCCTGAATAATCATCCGCTCCGCAAGAAAACCAACAACGCCTTGGGCGTGCAATGCGCCGGCAACTGGCGCGCGGAAACCGCGACGGCTGGACTTTTGCTGCATGATCGCAGCGGAGAAGGACGCAATAATATTCTGCTGGCAGCCGATACCAAGGCTCGAACCGCAAGCAGTGAGCGGCTCCTGGCCTTTGAATTTGGCGAGGAAATGCCCGGTGCGGATTCAAAAAAACCTATCACCCAAAATCTTTCCTGTGAGCGTCCGCTTGATACCCCGATCATGACCGTCATTGCCTGGAATCCGCAAGGAGCCACGACGCGTGATGCAAAATTCCGTCGCGCGATTACCCACCTGACCCCGCGTGGGGCCCTCCTGCGCTCGGGAGCCGGATCGATGGGGGATTTGATATCAGGACCCGTTCTTCGGGCGCATCCTGGCTACAAGCGCAATCTGCTGGTGCCTGCCTACGATCCCGCAAAGTCCGATGCAATGTTGAATGAGCTGGGCTATCGGCGACTGGAGGAGGACGGTTTCCGTCGGGATCCTGCCGGTAAACTTCTGGAAGTCAAAATCCTGGCCCGCGATCACGAAGGTTCCACTCTGTTGCGTAAAGTTCTGGATGACAGCTTTCGGGCGCTGGGTATTAAGCTGCGCTTTATCAACGAAGGGGACGGCACTCCCGATGGTCTACTCACGGGAATCATGACATCGTGGCCTGACGGTGATCTGACGGATCTTCTGCATAGCAAGGCCAGCGCCCGATCATGGCCCTGGACCTGGCAGGATCAAAATCTGGATCAAGCCCTGGAAGCTTACGCTCTTTCGCTGACTCAAAAGACCCCGGATTTCACGCTTCTGGAAAAGATCCATGATCTGGTGTATAAGCTGGAGCCTTTCTCGGTTTTAATGCAGCATCGGGTATGCCTGGAGGCAAAGCTGAGCAAACCGCAGGCGAAAGGCGAGATTGCCGTACGAAATCCCGATTGGTTTCGGCAGCTTATTGGTCTTTAAGAGGTGACACGTGATCTATTTAAAAAGCGATCAGGAAATCGAAACGATGAAAAAAAGCGGACGCTTGGCCGCTGAACTTCTCGATATGATCGAAGCTCATGTCAAACCAGGGGTGACGACCCTGGAACTGAATGACATTTGCCATGAATATACGGTTGCGCGCGGCGCGATCTCGGCGCCTTTAAATTATAAAGGCTACCCCAAATCCATCTGTACGTCGGTGAATGATGTCGTCTGTCACGGCATTCCTTCCGCGAAAACGCGGCTCAAGGACGGCGACATCATCAATATCGATGTCACGCCTATTGTGGACGGTTATCACGGCGATGCTTCACGAACCTATCTGGTCGGCAACTGCAGCGAGAAGACCAAAAAGCTCGTGAAAATCACCAAGGAATGCCTGGATCTTGCCATCGCCACGGTCCGTCCTGGTGCGCGAGTGGGTGATATTGGAGCCGCCATTGAAAAGCATGCGCATGCCAACGGCTTTTCCGTCGTGCGGGATTTCGTCGGTCATGGGATTGGCAAAAACTTTCATGAAGATCCGCAGATCTTTCACTATGGGGAAGCTGGACGTGGCGTGCGTTTGGAAGCCGGCATGGTTTTTACGATTGAGCCGATGATCAATGAAGGTGACTGGCGCACCAAAGTGAAAAAAGATGGCTGGACCGCGGTGACCCTGGATGGATCGCTCTCGGCCCAGTTCGAACATACTCTGGCCATTCGCAGTGATGGCAATGTCGAAATTCTCACCGTGCGGGACTGAAGCCCGCGGCTCGGGCTTAACCTTTATAAGGTCGGGCGTGAGTCCGGAGTTCCCACACAATCTGATTGAGCCAGATTTCTTCCCCTACGCCGCGACTTTTCAAACGCCGATCCGCCTCATGACAAAGCCGTAAGGCCTTGGCAAATCCTTGGGGCGGTCGCCGCTGCACATAACCCATATACGATTGAATGACTGAAGGTGGCAGACGCAAAGTCCTCGCCATCTCAGCCGGATTTTGTCCGGCGCGCACACCGGCTTGAATCTGCAGAGCCTTGCGACAATGCATGGCCAGGATTGCGAGCAGTCCCAGAGCCTTTTCTCCGCGATCGAGGAGATCCTTGAGCAGGAGCAGCGCCCGACCGTAGGCCTCCTGGCAAAGAAACTGATCCAGCTTGAAGATATGATCTTCCCGCAAAAATCCGAGCAAAGGCCGCAGCGCTTCAGCTGTGACAATCGCCATCTGTCCCGGCACGCCAAGGGTCAGGCTTACCCGATTCAATTCATTATCAAGTTTGAAAAGATCCTGTCCCACAGCTTCCAATAAAAGATCGGCGGCATCGCCGGCGATTTTCATCTGGTAATGCTGGGCGCGATCGACCACAAAATCCCGAAATTCCCAGGGCGCAGGATCATCACAGCTCAAAACAAAAGCCTGCAGCCGATCGAGTTCCTTCTGAAATTTGGCCGGGATATCCCCACCTCGCCACAGCAGGCAGACAGGGTTCTGAATATCCTTGGCCTGGCGCACAGCCGCCAGATGATTCCCCAAATCACCTTTGCCCTGCGCCTGGTTGATAAAGGTCAGGGTTTCCGGATCAAAGAGTGAAGCCGCTGCCGTGGCCTGCAGAAAACGCTCGGCATGCACCTGCGGCGCGTCCCAGCGTTCAATCGCCCAGGACTTGGCTTCATAAATCATGCGGAGGCTGCGAGCGGTTTCTGTCACCAGAAAATCCGCCTCGCCACGAATGACAAGGAGTTTGTGCTTCTTAAAGAAATCCGCTCCCAAAACCGTGGGCAGACCATGACGATAGGTTTTATAGGGGGACTTTTTAGGATAATTCAAGGTTTGCTCCCGGCCGTCTCAATCTGGAAATCAAAACCGCAGTCCAGGGCCTTTTCCAGATTTTTGGCTTCCTTCTTCAGCGCCAGCTTTTCCGCATCCATGCGACTGCCATGGGTGGTGGTCATGCGCAGCGTGTAGGTGCCGCCCTGTTTGGTGATTTTGAGTGTCTGAATTTTCATCTGGCGGGTGCGCAAAAGACAACGCGCAATCCGCAGACATGAGCTTAAAAGATTCACGCGCGACAGGTTGCGATCCAGATACGGCAGGCTATCCGATTTGCTGGATTTGGCCGGACTTTTTCGCGCGTAGCGATTGATCAAGGCTATCAGGTTCTTTTCTTCCTGCGTGTAACCCAGAAGGTTCGACTCGGTGATCAGATAATAGGAATGCCGATGATAGCTCGTAAAGTTGATGAACTTGCCGGCTTCCAAAAGATACGCCGCCGCCAGCAAAAGATCGCGATCCAGTCGCGCGTCGTTCGACATCTCCGTAAACGCCGGGAAAGGGATCAACTCATCAAAAATCCGCACGGCCAGATCACTGGTTTGCGCGGCAAAGGCCGGATCCAATCGCAGCTTTCCGGCGAAACCCACCACACTCTGCCAACGCAGATCCTGCCAATGGGCGCGCGGCAAAAGTCCTTTTCGTTCATAGGTATCGAGTGCGACGCCTTCGCGCAAACCACTGGTGGAAACAATCCAGTTGGGAATTTGCAGGAGTCGGGTCAGGGTCGCAAGAATCACGCAGCCGGATAAAACAATATCCGCCCGTTTGCTATCAAGTCCCCAACGCACCGCAATGCGGTCTGGATGTAAAAGCTTGCCGAGTTCCTGTTCGACGGCATACAGCTCAGCAGCCGTGAAACGGAAGCCGTGTGGATCATCCAGGTTCCCCTTGGTGCGATCCTGATGAATCATGCGGGCCAGTGCTTTGGCTGTTCCCGACGTGGCCGAGGCATTTTGAACGCTGGCGCCGAAGAGATCCACCTGAATCGGAGTCAGGCGAGCTTCGACATACTGCCGTAATTCTTCCAGTTGATCAGGCGTATGTCCCTTATCAAAAAAATAGGTCTTCGAAAGGAGCAGAGCCCCCATTTTCAAGGAACTCAAATACGTGCAGTCCGCACCTCGACCGACGGCGATTTCCGTGGATGCCCCACCGATATCAACCGACAGCAGATTTTCAGTTCCAAAGCTCAAGCTCTGTGAAACACCAAGGAACGACAGGCGAGCTTCCTCGACACCGTCGATGATCTCCATTTTGAGTCCTGTGGTCCGCTGAATATGGTCGATAAAAGCCAGACGGTTATGCGCGGCTCGGATGGCCTGGGTGGCCACGACCCGAAACTCGCCCTTATAACTTTGCCCGATGCTCTTCATGGCTAGCAGAGCTTCTGTGGCGCGTTCGAATTGCTTTTCCGGAATCATGCCCTCTTCGATGGCTTCGGCCATCCGCATGTTTTCCTTTTGGCTATCAATAACATGGATTTGGCCAGCTTCATCGAGTGAGGTAATGGCCAAATGAAAGGTGTTGCTGCCGAGATCAATCACAGCCAGTGGATACTTGGGTTGAAAACTTGGTCGGATTGGAATGGCCTTAGTCCTCAGACTTCAAGGTTTTACGGCTGGAGACCTTCTTCACAATGGGCCGTCCTTTACGCTTCAAATCATGCCGTATGGCTTTGTCATATGGAAGTGATTTGATACCTTGTTGCCTGGCAATTTCAATAAACTTTTGTTGAGAGTCCCATTTTGGCCCTTCCAGCAGATGCCGCATGGTATAAGCCCCATCACTGAGCAGCTGCCAGGCGTTTTCGGTATCCGCCCAATAAGTGGGGATAATTTCCTCGATGATGCGGGTGCGAGCCTTGACATCATCAATGGGGAAAATCACCTCGATTCTTCTATCCATATTGCGCGGCATCCAATCGGCCGAACCCAGGTAAACATCATCCACGCCCTTGTTGCGGAAATAAAAGATGCGGCTGTGCTCCAGAAACCGTCCGATGATGGAAATCACTTCGATGTTTTCGCTCAAGCCCAGGGTGCCCGGCCGCAGACAGCAGATGCCGCGCACGATCAGGCGTATTCTGACTCCCGATTGCGAGGCCTCGTAGAGTTTTTCAATCAGGGCCCCATCCACCAGCGAGTTCATTTTCGCAAAGATCAGCCCGTCGCCGGTTTCCGCATGCGCCTGGATCTCGCGATCAATCAGGCGGATCAATTCATCGCGCAAGTAAAGGGGCGCCACGATCAATTTCTGCAGAGGCGAGGGTACGGGTTTGAAGGCTTCCGTCTCACGGCTCAGAATATTAAAGCCGGTGAGCATGTTGAAGAGCAGACTCGCGTCCTCACCAAAGGCGGGACGTGCGGTAATATATCCGATGTCGACATAATGCCGGGCGGTGGTGGAATTATAATTGCCCGTGGAAAGGTGCACGTAACGGTGCAGTTGATTATCTTCCCGGCGCACGATCAAAGTCATCTTGCAGTGTGTTTTGAGACCCACGAAACCATAGACGACATGCACGCCGGCGCGCTCCATGCGCCTTGCCCAGGTGATGTTATTGTGTTCATCAAATCGCGCCTTCAATTCCACCACGGCGGTGACCTGCTTGCCCTGTTCGGCAGCCAAAATCAGGGCATCGATAATCGGGGAATCCCCTGAGGTTCGATACAGGGTTTGCTTGATAGCCAGCACATCCGGATCCCAGGCGGCCGTGTGCAGGAGCTCAATCACGGCATAAAAACTTTCGAAGGGATGATGCAGCAGCATATCCTCTTCCCGTATCAAACCAAAAATGCTCCGCTGACTGTTCATCCTGGGGGGAAGGCGTGGATTGAATGAGGGGAATTTCAGATCATCGCGCGGAATATCATGAAGGCCAAGTTCCATCAGGGACATCGGAAAATTGAGGGCATAGCTGTCTTCGGCGCTTAAACCCAGGCGCAGTTCAAGATACCCACGCAGCTCGGGCAGGAGATCAGCGCCATATTCCAGGCGGACGGCCTCGGCCTGATCGCGAGCCTTGACTTCGGTTTGAATCGAACTCAGGAGGTCAACGACCTGACTTTCCGTCAGCTTGAAATCAAGGTTACGCGTTACGCGGATGGGATAAGCCGACGTAAAGGGCATTCCAAAAAATAGCGTGCCGAGATGGGTTGCAATCAGGTCTTCCATCGTGACAAACACGCGATCATTGGGGTCCGTGTTTACGGGCAGAAGTCGAGGCAGAACACCAGGGACTTCCACGAAAGCGATCGGCGGCAGCACCGCATCCTCTTTTTCGGATTTAAAAACCACGATCAGGTAAAGACGGCGATTGGTCAAAAATGGGAAAGGATGCGCGGGGTCCACAGCCAAAGGCGTCAGGACGGGCAGCACGGTTTCCTTGTAATACTGGGCCAGATTTTTCTGTGCCACGGGATCCAGGTTTTCCAGCTTCTCCAGACGGATGTTCTGCGCCTTGAGATCCGGTATCAGCTCGTTATTCCAAATGTCGCCGATATCCTCGATCAGGCGCTTGGTGCCCTCGTGAATTCGGGTCAGAGTTTCGGGAATCGACAGCTGATCGGGGCTATCACCTGGCAGTGAACCCTGCCGCAGTGAGCGCTTTTTGCTCGCCACTCGAACCATAAAGAATTCGTCGAGATTGGAGTAGCAGATGGCCACAAACCGGAAGCGATCCAAAAGTGGCGTACGGGAACGACGGCTTTCTTCAAGGACTCGAAAATTAAAAGCCAACCAGCTTAATTCCCGGTTAAAATAACGGTCATCCTGGCTTTTGTGGTTTAACTTTCGCAATTTTTCTGCGTTCATGGTTATAATCGGTGCCGCGCTAGGGATATGTCCTTTGAGGACGTGCCATTGAACTGGGCAGAGAGGGCTCCACCCTTTGAGCATAGCCCGTCAAGCCCAGCTTGCCCATAGGAATAAACTACCTGTTGGCGTTTTCCCATCATCGGAGGAATCAAAGTCTTATGCGACCTTGGATTGGGCCTTTGGCCTTGTGGCTCATCAGCTGTGGAAGCAGTAGTTCCGATAACGATAATAACACGGCGACGGGGACGACGGCTGTTGTCGAGGACCCCGCCAAAGTAGATTTCGCCCCGCAGGCCAGCACGGATGGCCAAAAAGCGGTTTTCCTGTCCCGCCGCGTGGCCGGGGTCTATCGGGTCTATGTTTACAACGAAAGCGCCGCGACGAAACTCACAGCGCTCTCGGAAGGCATTCCCATTGAACCGCTGACCGACGAGCTGGGAACCAGCCTGAGTGACGACGGAGCCTGGATCCTGACCTGGCGCTCCGGAGCCAAAAATGAACTGCTCCTCAATTCTTTTGATTCGACGCAGAAAACTTCTTTGGAACTGACCAGTGAGGCCCGTCTGCGGGAATTGACCCTGGCACCATCCGGTCAACGGTTTTTCGCTTATACCGAGCGCAAGGCTGGCGCTGATACTGTCTTTATTTATTCCTTTACGGCGTCGCTCGGCCTGACGAAAGAGGCTGAGATCAGCGGCGAGTATGGGGCTCAGTTTGCAGTGAGCGGCTCGGATGTTTATGTCTTTACGCGTAAGGCCGATGCGTCGGGGGTGGTCACGGTGCAATATCGTAAACGTTCGGCTGGCCTGACCTGGGATCTGCAGACGGGCAGTTTGACTTTAAAATCGGCTGATGCGGCCTTGCCCAGTGCGGCGTCGGCCCAGGGTCTTATCTATCCACAATCTCTGGATGCCGTGCGGCTGAAAACCAAACTGGGAACCTTCACCACCGAGTCCAAGGAATATCAGACGAATGTCGGTATCGTGCAGGAAGCCTCACAGTTTCAGGCTTTCGATACCACGCCCGTGGATTTCTCGCTGGAGCTTTATCGCAAAAATCAGCCTTTGACCCTGGGAAGCGTATCCACCACGGCTGATGGCGCCTATATGCTCTTAAGCGGCTACGACGCCTGGTTTTGTAAGAACCGAACGCAGTCGAACAACCTTATGGTGCTGGTGCGTTTGAGCGATGGCTTCAGTCTGCCTCTCATTCCCACGCGTGAAACCGGCACGGAACCCTGGACAGGCGTGGTTGCGGAGCCCTGCTCATATTTTGACCAGGAGACGATTCCCAAGCCTCAGGATTTTGATGTCACCACGGTGAACGGACAGATTCTGTCAGTCAACGGCAGTCGCGTGACATTGATTTTTGAATCGAGATACACCGGCGACAGGGAGATCCGACGTTTGAGTTTCGACGTCAGTGATTGGACGGCCAAGACTTATGCCAATCCCGTCTTTACGGAAATTAGCGCGAATCATCGCTAATGGTAGGCTAGGAAGGCGAGGGGGTTGAGCCCCCTCGTTTTATAATGTTGCCAGCATCGATCGTGCCTGACGGCAATCAGCTGCTATCTGATTTTTGAGTTCATCGAGCGAATCAAATTTTTGTTCCATCCGCACAAAATGCGTCAGGTACACGCCCAGCGTCTCATCATACAAAGCATCTGGACCAATACCATCCGTCAGGATATGGACCTCTGTGGTCACCGACGGCTCCGCGCCGGGAACAGTCGGTCTTTTCCCAATATTTAAAATGCAGGGCTTGCGTTCCGCAGGGATTTTGAAAATGCTGGGTTCCTTGTTGACGACAACAAAACCCGCATAGACGCCCAGTCCTGGCAGCAGCTGGTCCTGGGTCAAAATATTAGCGGTGGGAAAACCAAGTTGTCGGCCGAGTTTTTTCCCGCTCACGACGGGTCCCTCGAGCAAATAGGGTCGACCCAAAAGATCGCGGGCTTTCTGGAGTTCGCGTTCCTGCAGATAACTGCGGATGGCGCTGCTGCTGATCACCTGACCCTTCCAGTCTTGGGGTTCCACAACGTCCACGACACAGCCGTCCGCTTCGGCAAGTTTTTGCAAGACCTCGGTTGTTCCTTCACGGCCTTTGCCAAAGCGAAAATCATGACCCACGACGATGGCGCGGGCTCTTAAGCTTTGTTTAAGAAGCATTTGGTAAAATTCATAAGGTTTCAGCTGGCTAAAGTGCTGGTTGAATTCCTGGATTACGGTATAGTCGAGTCCAAGCTCAGCGAGAGCTCGCAGTTTCTGTTGGGATTGAAAAAGTTTACCAACCTGGCGATCCGGCTTGAAAAATTGTTTAGGATTGGGATCGAAGGTTAAGCATAGACTTGAATATCCCTGACCGTTGGCCCGGGCACGCACCTTGGCGATGAGCTCCTGATGACCGCGATGGCAACCATCGAAGTTGCCAATGGTAATGGCGCTCGCTTCCATGGGAAACGTGTGAGGTTTAGGGTTTGAAGGGCTGCGCAAAACTTTCAAAAAAATATCCTTTGCTGCAGATTTAGTATCTTTGCGCTTAGGAGAATTGTGTTTTATAATCGTTTCCAAAGGCGCGCAAAAGATTGCCCTGATATGTAACATCACCTGATAACAGGCGCAATTGCCTATCACAAGTATAGCACGGCGATCCAAGCCGTGTGACAAGCGAGGGACAGATTGGTTAGGGCATGGCTCTAGAACTTTCAAGTACAGACCCCAGCGGTGGACTCGGCGTCTTCGCCTTACTTCTGGGCTTTGCGGTGATTCTTGCCCTTGTTCCGCTTTTCGTGTGGTTTGTTCGCCGCCAACGTGAGCTGATTCCCCCATTGGAAGAAACCCGGACCGACCAGCTCTTCATGAAAATCGCTTACACCACGGAACGCGAGTCCGAACTGCCGCGTCAGGGTTATCTACGCTCGCTGACGTCAGATCGCGCCACTTTAGTGGTTGCGGACCGGGGCTTACGTAAGGGTAGCCAGCTGCACCTGGATCTGGGCAACCTCCGCGCACAAGATGGCGTGGCTACGGCGCCGATCCGGGGCAAGGTCACTCAGATGAAGAGTTTGGGTGGTTCCCCCGAAAATATTCTCGTCAATATTCAATTCATCGAGCATAACCTTCCCATGCACGAGATGCGTCAACAGCAGACGGAGCTGCCTCCAGCCTGATCCTGACGCCCGGCGCTCACGGGGAAGACCGCATGATTCAATCCAGCAGCCGCTGCCTTGGAATACTGGGCAGCGGGATCAGCCATAGCCTATCGCCACTCATTCATAATTATGCGGCCGCGCAGCTCGGTGTCGACTGCGTTTATCTCTGTTTCGACAGTCAGTCGCGGCAGTTTCCTGGGGCTGATTTCTTTCAGACCATGTGGGATGTCGGGGCGTTAGGGTTTAACGTCACCGTTCCTTTCAAGGAGCAGGCGGCGCAGGTGTTTCCTGGCTCGGGTTTGGCTTCTGTGAATACACTTTATCGCGGAGAAAAGTTCTGGCAGGCGACTTCCACGGATGCCGAAGGCTTTTTGCTCGGCCTTGCGCAATTGAATCGTAATCTGGACGATCATGATGCGGTTGTGTTTCTGGGCAATGGTGGGGCGGCTTTGGCCCTCTATGAGCATTTTTTGAAAGTAAGTACCCGTCCGCTGGTCATCCTGCGCCGTACTGCGGACCGGGATGCCGCTTGGGTGAAACCGCAGGGCCGTGTGGAGTTTCTTGATCTCACTGCTGCGAACCTGGACGCGGTTTGTCGACGTTATCCTAAAAATCTTTTGCTGCAGACCACGAGCGCACCTCTGCATGGGGATCGGCTGGATTTTCTTTTGCCTGGATTGGGCGCTTTCCAGGGGGCGTTCGTTGATCTCGTCTACGGGAAAACTTCGGCGTTGCTTGATTATTTAAGACTTAAAGGGCTGCGGACTCAGGATGGTCTGCCGATGTTGATCGGTCAGGCGCTTTTGTGCCAAAAACTGTGGTGGGGGCAATCCGCGAAGTTTGCGGATGTGGAAGCCATGCTGCGGAGCCGGGTGAAATGAAACGCGAGGAGCTGCAAAAACTTTGCAGTGATCAGGGTCTGCTGCTCTTGGGACTGGTGGACCTCGGGCCTGAGCCACGCTTTCAGTTATTTGAGCAGTGGCTGAGTGAAGGTCAGCATGCGGGGATGCAGTTTCTTGAAAACAATAAGCAACTGCGGGAAGATCCGCGTGGGCTTCTGCCGGATTCGGTACAGGCTTTGGTTTTTGCGTTGCCTTATTTTCAAGGGGATAAACTCAACGCGGCATTGCAGGGAAGGTATCGTGTCGCGCAGTATGCTCGTTTGCGTGATTATCATAAGTCGATGAAGCTGAAGGCTACGCGCATTCTTTCCGTTTTGCAGGAAAAGAATCCAGGGCTGGAAGGACGCGTAACGATAGATAGTGCTCCTCTGCTGGAGCGGGCATTAGCGGCGCGTACCATGCGTGGATTTATTGGCAAGAATACCTGCTTTATTCATCCTGATCATGGCAGCCTTATGCTCATCGGAGAAATCCTTTTAAGTCAGCCCCTGACTTTAAGCGATCCCGTGGCAACGGTTGATCCCAATCAGAGAAATGAAGATGGTGGCTGCGGCACATGCCGTCGGTGCCAGGTCAACTGTCCGACCGGAGCCCTGGATACTGCCTATAAACTCGATGCCCGCAAGTGTTTGGCTTACTGGACCATCGAGCATCGTGGCACAATTCCCTATGAATTCTGGCCTTATCTTCCTACCTATGTCTTTGGCTGTGATCTTTGTCAGTTGGCTTGCCCTTACAATCGCAAAGCCCTGCTCACAGATGAACCCACCCGACCTGACCTTATCAATCCCGATCTCTTTGATCTCGCGACCATGGATCAAAAACGCTACGAAGCATGGATGGGGGGAACTCCGTTAACGCGGGCCAAACGCGAGGGTTTGCGGCGGAATGCTTTGATTGCTCTTGCGGTGACCCAGGATGTACGCTTGGCTGAAGCCTGCGCGTTTGTGAAAGCCGAAGATGCAGACGTGCTGCATCAAACGCTTCGGCAGATTGAAAGCTGGATTAGTAACGGCGGACCGTTACGATAGTTGGCCGTGCCCTTGGTGCAGGTACATGAACGTGATGCGAATGCGAAGTATGAACCACGCGTCTAGGATGGTGATGTGGTTTGGTGTGGATCGTTGTAATACAGGCTGTCTGGCTAAGTGAGATCATAAGAGCTGCGAAGGTAAGAATTTTTGTTTGCATGGCTGGTTCCTTGTCATTCCATAAGTCCCACCTTTGACCTGCAAACCAGAAGCCAAGCCATGTTTAGAGATTCGTTGAGAAATTTTATTTGCGTGGGCGTGTTGGCATTTACAGCTGTGGCTGAAAAGTAACAACAGCTAGCATCTTTTTTTCCAACGTCATCATTTGATCAAAATTGCTGAAGGAAATATGTAGATATGGCTTGATTACTCTCTGCATTATGAGTACATCTGTCGCACGAACAGATTCAAGCCAATTCATTATATTCACCCTCATGCGAGACACCACACTATGCCCATGAAATCAGCGCTTTATTCAGTTGCTCTGGTCATACTTGCTCTGGGCTGTCATGGCAGCAAAAAGGCTAAGAGCAAAGCCAACGAGATGGTACAGGAAAATCCAATCTCATTGATTGGCGACCATAAAGTCCCAACAGAAGCGACCATTCCAGTTGATAGCGTGAATTTTTTCGCCTTCGCGACGACCAACGCCGACCTATGGATGACCCAAAGCGAAATCATCAAGGCTTTGAAAGTGGAATTCGCCAGCGGTCATCGCTATAAGACCTTGGTTCCCGGAACCTATAAAACGACCCTGAAAAAAGGTGAATACCTGGTTGTTGGCTGGTACCAGTACTACCAGTTTCAAAGGAATCCAGGGAAGGATACCTTTCTGGAATTCATGATTAAGCTGGATGATGGTGTAGCTATGGAAAGCACCGTCAGCACGGTTTTTGTACCAGCCGAACAATCTGAGTTCATGGCGCAACCAAACCCACGTTTGATGCCGCACGATGGTGTGATGGGTCAGCGGATTGATATGGAAAAATTCAAATACACCGTTGAGGGGAATGAAGTGACCCTGGAATTCCCTAACTACATCGACGGGCGCAAGTTTCAGTAGGATTGAGATTCTTATTCTAAAAAGAACCCAGCAGGCCTACGGCTTGCTGGGTTTTTGAGCTCACTCTTACCGAATAATGTCCAACCCGCCAAGCAAACCTGCCGACGGACCCACATCATAATCATAATGCACACACTGCCCAGCAATCTCCACCAGCGTACCCGTATCATCTTGAGGATGATCGAAACCCAGCCGATGCAACCACTCATGAACAACAGTGCCGCCGAGGCTTTGCGCATCGATAAAGGCAAGGTCCAGGGCGTGAACATTGATCTTGAAGTTCATATTCTGTGTGGCTCCCACGTGCGTGGAATCCTGCCCAAGATAAGCTTGAGCCACCACAACGGTATCGGTGACCGGGAAGTTGATCGGAGAAATATCAACCGGGATATCCCTGAACTCATGAAAGTTCTGCAGAAGCGTCACGCCGCTCATGGCGATATCCGCGTAGAATGCAGCATCCTGGCCCTTGATCGCAGCATTGATCGGCTCGATATAAGACCTCGTATGTTTCTTCACGCATTCCTGAAATGGACTCTGGGAGCGCTTGTTCACATATTTCTCGTTGAAGTGCGAACCAACCGCGCGCATGGCAACGTCCAGACCCGAACGGATTTTAGCTTTTTGAGCTTCGCTAAACGCACTGGAGATGCGAAAGAGTGTCTCTCTATTTCCAGTGGGGCTG